>CACIJJ010000001.1 GCA_902587025.1 uncultured Candidatus Actinomarina sp.
CAAGTTTTTCGTTTTTATCAATTACAACTCTTTTAAAAGAGTTAAGAACAATTGGTTGTGAAACGGTTACTATGTATTCTTTTTCATAGCCCTTTGAGGGATGATTAATATTGTTCAGCCAATCTCCATCATTGCTTAATAGCATCAACCCTTCTGAATCTTTATCAAGTCTTCCACTATATTTAAGTGAATTATCAACTATTTCATATATAGTCTTAGATTTTCCTTGTGCTTTTGTAGAGCAGACATATCCTATCGGTTTATAAAATTTGAAATATTTATACACAATCTTTGATGACAAAATTTTGTTTTGATATGTGATTACATCTGTAGTCATAATATCTTGCCCTATAACTGCAAGTTTATTATTGACAGTTATTTTTTTTGCTTTAATTAATTCATCAGCATTTCTTCTTGATGTATTTAGGTGAAGAGCTAAATATTTATTTATTCTCAATTATTCTTCTTCAGACGGCGATGAGAAATATTCACCGATAGTAGGTAAATCATTTAAACTTTCAAAGCCTGTTTTCTCTAAAAACTCATCTGTTGTTGAATATAAAATAGGACTACCAGGAACATCCAGCTCCCCTGACTTGTATACAAGACCTCGGGATTCAAGAGTCTTTATAGATGATTCAGATTCTACTCCCCTGATCTCAGAAATTTTTAACTTTGTAACTGGTTGTTCATATGCAATTATCGCAAGAGTTTCTAAAGCTGGCGTTGATAAGCCTTTTAAAACTGAGGGAGGCTTTACTGAATCTAAATATTTTGGTATATCATTTACAGTCACTAAATCAGATTTCGTTGAATCAAATCGTAAATAGAATCCAAAACCAAGATTGGTTAAGTCGTTATTAATTTCATCAAATAATTTAAATAGTTTATTTCCATCTATCTCTAAAAGTTCTTCAAAATAGGAGTTTTGCACAGGCCCATCACTTACCAAAAGAGTTGCTGTTATGATTTTCTTATTCTTCATAATTTTTTTCAATCTTAATAAGCTCATTATTATTAACTTGTTCTGCTTTTACAAATCCCCAACGTATTGCTTCAAGTAAAGCTAAAAAAATTGCAACTGCTTGTTCAGAAGTCTCAACTTCAGAGGCAAGCTCTTCAAAAGAAGTATTTAATCTTTTGTCTACATTAGACAATAAAGAATTAATCGCTTCATCTATGTCAGGTAAATCGTACTCGATATGATCAAAGCCTTTAATTGATTTATATCTAATAAAAACTTCTTCTGCTGTTTCTTGAAATATTTTTTTATCAATAGTTATTTCAATATCAGGTTTATTAAATAGATTTAAAGTCTGATAATATTTAAAAGCACTTATAGACATTTCATTTTCGCGTATTCTTGAGGCAAGAGCAATTCCAACTTCTGAAAAAGCTTTAAACTGTAATAATCTTGCAAATGCCAAATCTTTGTCCTTAATCAATTGAATTTCGTCAATCCAATCAACATCTTCATTTTGGGGAAGTAAACTTTTAGCTTTCAATTCAAATAATGAGGCAACTAGCAAAACAATCTCTGAAAAACTATCAATATCTTTTCTAACATTTTCGACATTTAAAGACGAGAAGAGATTTAATAGGTTTGTGTTTAAATTTTCATTTTTATTATCAGAAAAATCGATAAGTAATGATTTAAGATTTGAAATTAAGTCATTTAAATCCATTAATAATCAGTTTTATCCAATATGAAGTGTTTATTCTGTAATAGTTCTTTTTTATAGTATTGAATAATGTCATCATTAACTGAATATTTTTCTAATTCAGTTAAGCCGTTTATTTCATGATCAAGATATAAACGAGATTTATCATTGTTTACAATTTTCAATTCAGAAAATATCCTAAATATCCATGAAAAATGTGATATTGATTTTCCAATGTCATGAATAAGAGAAAGAGTAAATAAATTATTTAACGACTCCAATTCTTTAATAGTTAGTGATTCATTATCAAAAGACATATCTATTGTGCGCTCAAGAACTTCTACAGAATGATGCCTGTCTTGCATTGAGAGTTGCCAAAATAATCTTAGAAGATTATCGTCGTTTAGTTGTTGCATCACTTTAATCTGATCTTCAACTGGAAGATGTTTATAAAACAAAAACCTAATTGCTCGTTTGATTTTTAAATATAATTTCATGCTCTTGGATGACTCTCTTTAAATATTTCTGACAAAAATTCCTTGGTTAATTTAGTATAAATCTTTGTTGTAGAAACTGATGTATGTCCTAATAATTCTTGTAGTGTTCTCAAGTCACATCCTGCCTCAAGCATATGTGTAGCTGCACTATGTCTCAATGTGTGTGGATGAACTGATAATGCATTATCCGAAAGTATTGCAGACTTTTTAATAATTCTAAAAATTGCTGATCTATCGAGCTGATTCATGTTTTTTGATAAAAATAAGTAAGGTTCTTGAGTATTTAATTCATCACGAAATTTTAAGTACTTTGATAAATTAATTTTTAATTCAGAACCTATTGGAACAATTCTCTGTTTAGAACCTTTTCCAAATAGCTTTACAAAATCTTCTTCAAAATCTAAATCTGATACTCTTACGTCACATAGTTCCGAAACTCTACAGGCAGTTGAGTACATAAAATCAATCAACGTTAAATTCCTGGAATTCATATAGTTTGTGTGATCATAGATGTTTATTAATCTATTTATGTCTGATACTGATATGGTTTCAGGTAGATATGAGCCCTTTTTTAAACTAACTTTCTCAATAACAATCTGATATTTCTTATTATCTAAATTAAACCAATCAATATATTGGTTTATAGATGAAATTTTTCTTATCTTTGAATTATCAGATTTGTCATTTAGTTCTGAAGTTATGAATAGCTCAATAAGATCATCATTTATTATATTTTCACCGATAAATTCTAAAAATTGAGTAATATCTGATTCGTATGCGCTTATAGTGTTTTCTGATAGCCCTTTTTTAAATTTTAAAAAATTTGTAAACTCTAGGACTAAATCTTTGTTACTTTTCTTTGATTGTTTCTGAGACAATGTTTTCTGATTTTATTGATATATTTTTAATTGAAGCAAGTACAAATTCTTTGAATAAAGGAGCTGGGTCCCATGGCCTTGATTTAAATTCAGGATGAAATTGCGAAGCTATAAAAAACGGGTGGTCTGGAATTTCTATCATTTCAACTAAATTATTGTCTGGGGAAACTCCCCCAATTTTTAGACCTTTTTCTACTAATATATCTCTATATTTATTATTCACTTCATATCTATGCCTATGTCTTTCATAAATTACTTCATCACTATAAATTTGTGCAGCTAATGAATCATCATTTAATTTACATGGGTACGTACCAAGTCTCATAGATGCACCGACATCATCTTTTTCTAAATCTTGATTTGGTAGCAAATCAATAACATAATTTTTTGTATTTTTTGAAAATTCTGAAGAGTTTGCATCATCAATTCCACAAACATTTCTTGCAAATTCGATTACAGCACATTGTAATCCTAAACATATACCTAAAAATGGAATGTTATTTTTTCTAATGTACTCTATTGCTGAAATCTTTCCTTCTATCCCCCTGTATCCAAATCCTCCTGGAACAATAACTCCGTCCATATCTTGTAGGTTTTCTACTTCAAAATTATCTGCATCTATCCAGTGAAGATCAAGTTTTACTTTATTATGAAGACATGCATGATTAAGTGACTCTACAACGGAGAGGTAGCTATCTGGCAATCCAAAATATTTTCCGAGGATTGCAATCTTAACTGAATCATTTGCTTCAAGTTTTAGATTTACCATTGTCTTCCATTCTTCTAATGACGGTTCATTAGTTTGTAGATTCAATCTCTCATCCACTGCTTTATCGAGTCCTTCATCACGCATCCTTAAAGGAACGGCATAGATATCATCTAAATCTGGAGCATTAATTACATTATTTACTGCAACATCGCAAAATAATGAAACTTTGCTCTTTATCTCATCATTAAGTTCTCTATCTGATCTCAAAACAATTAAATCTGGAGAGATACCTGCTGCTCTTAACAAAGATACAGAATGTTGAGTAGGTTTTGTTTTTAATTCGGTACTTGGACCGATAAAAGGTACCAATGTGACATGAATAAACATTACGTTTTCAGTTCCTAATTCTTTTCTTATTTGTCTTGCAGCTTCAAGAAATGGAAGAATTTCAATATCTCCAACGGTTCCGCCAATTTCTGTGATTTGAACATCTACATCATTTGAAATTCCCTTAATTCTTCTTTTTATTTCATCAGTAATATGGGGAATAACTTGAACAGTTGCACCTAAGTAATCTCCTTTTCTCTCACTTTCAATTACTTTTCTATAAATACTTCCTGTGGTAACGTTGGAGTCTTTTCTTAAATTAACACCTGTAAACCTTTCATAATGACCAAGATCTAAATCAGTTGTTGCTCCATCTTCAGTTACAAAAACTTCACCATGTTGAAAAGGATTCATTGTATCCGGATCAACATTAATATAAGGATCTAATTTTTGATTTATAACGCTTATTCCACGAGCTTTGAGAAGGTTTCCAAGAGACGCAGATGTAATCCCTTTACCAAGACCAGAGACAACACCACCGGTGACAAAAATGTATTTGGTCACATTGAAACTTTAGCATATAAAGAATTAAATAAAAGGACTATCTTAAAATTTGATTTAAAAATAAATCTAACTTTGGATCATTATCTGTGCCAAGTATGTTTATAGATTTATCTGATAAGCCATAACCATACTTCAGATTCTGATCACTTTTTTCTTGAACTTCAACAACACCATCAAACTGAATGGCATAATTTTGATTCTTATTTATTGATACTTCAATCAAACTATTTTTATCTATGACTATAGATCTTGGAAACTTTGAAAATGGAGAGATTGGTGTAATAGATATAACATCTAGATTATTTTGAATAATTGGACCGCCAGCAGAGTAATTGTATGCGGTAGAGCCAAGTGAAGTTGATAGAATTAGCCCGTCAGCACGTAATTTTACTTTTTGACCATACATTGATAATTCCAGATCAAGAATCCTGGTAGGAGAATTTTTAATAATAACGACTTCATTGAAAGCAGGGAGGCTAAGGTCATTATTTTGAATTATTGCTTTTCTTTTAACAACATCGTAATCCTCATTTTTCCAAGACTTAAGAATATTTTCAAGATTTTCAGAAGACGAAACTAAATAACCTAATCTTCCAGGACCAATCGTGATTAAAGAAGTATTTTTTTCCCATGCAGCACGCATTGCTTTTAGAGCTGTACCGTCACCACCAATGCTTATAATTAAGTCGGGGTCAATCTTATTTAATCCTTTTGAATCTGATTCGACGTCAAATACATCGTATTTTAAATTATTTTTCTCTACAGTTTTAAAAATGTCATCAGATATTTTTTTTGATAGATACTTTTTAGATGAAATTATTAATAAATTCTTCACTAGGATATATTATACGTATCTTCTTAGGAGTACAAAGTGATACCAATTTCAGATATTAATCCAGCAAAAAGTAATCCAATTATTTCAAGAATTTTTATTATTGCATCAATAATTGTTTACTTACTTATCCAACCAAAAAATCCTAGTGAGCTTTTTAATTTTTTTTATGAATTTGCTGCGATACCCTGTGAGATATTTAACAATAAACCGTTATCAATAGATCAGTACTATAACAATGATTGTTCTGCTCTAACTAGTAATATTGTTTTCGAAAATAAAAATATTTTTTTAAGCCTAATCCTATCCAATATTTTCCATGCAAACTTTATACACATATTAGGAAACCTTTGGAGTTTTTGGATATTTGGAAACAACATAGAAGATGTTTTAGGAAGAACTAGATTTATTATATTTCTTTTTATGACTGGATTGTTCAGTATGTTTGCTCACGTTATTTTAAATTTTAATGATATTAATCCAATTGTTGGAGCATCAGGTATAGTATCGGCATTAATGGGTGCTTATGTGTATTTATTTCCAAATGCTCAATTACTTGTTCTGGTTCCATTTGGATTTTTATTTCCAACAACAATAAGAGCAAAATTCTTTATGATTTTTTGGTTTTTTTCTCAAATTGTTATAGCTTTACAAAATAATAATATTTCATGGGAAGCCCATATTGGAGGATTTTTAATTGGATACTTAGTTCTTAGAATTTTTAATTATAGAAGATACACTCTGTGAAAAAGTATCGAACTTAAAATCTGCTATATCTTCATCCAAATAGTTTTTTATTGAAGAGTCAACGAGATAAGATTTAGCATCAATATCTTTTGCAAGTAATATATCTGTATCAACTCTATCTCCAATAACAGCAAAAATTTTAGGGAATTGTTTCAACAAATACTCTGAATAAAAGGAATCTGGCTTTCCAAAAGAGTTAATACTTAATCCAACTAAGCTTTCAATTTCCCGTACTATCGCACCATTGCCGTCTTTAAATTCATGATCGTTTATTGGAAAAGTAAGATCTTTATTCATAGCAATAACATCAACTCCTCTGTTAAAAGCATCCGCAATACTTTCGACGTCATGTCGTGAAAATGAATCTGTTCTTCCTATGAGGATAATTTCTGATTTATCAATTGGAAAGAGTTCAGTTGTAATCGTCTTTACATATTTTTGTAAATTGTATGAACCATGCACA
The DNA here is from genome assembly GCA_902587025.1 of uncultured Candidatus Actinomarina sp. GTDB lineage: Bacteria > Actinomycetota > Acidimicrobiia > Actinomarinales > Actinomarinaceae > Actinomarina. The sequence continues at coordinate 6,679 of CACIJJ010000001.1, forward strand.
TAAATTTTTTTATCAAAATTCTTTAGATAGTCTTTTAAAATTACTAGAGGGCTAACAATATCATTAAGATTTATTTCATTTGAAAGCATATTTTCTAATTTATTTTTTATTTGATAGGGAGTCTCTGAACTGTTGTTTGTTATAAAAATAAATTTAAAATTATTATTTTTAGCTTCGTGAATAGAATCTTTTACTCCAGGAATAATTTTTGATTGAAGATAAATAGTTCCATCAAGGTCTGTAGCGATTATTTTCACGTTTCTTTTCCATTATTAAAACTTTCGCTGTAATTGCATTACTTTCATAAAAATTTTTTGCTTGTCTATCACTTGGTAAGGCAAATGATCTAACTTCCAAATTTTTCATATTTGCATTATCAGCAATGTATTCAAAAAGTTTTGTACCTAATCCAAGTTCTCTAAAATTATCTTTAATAAACAACTCATATACATTCCAATAGAAATCAGCCTCTATAATTCTTGCATAGCCAACAATATTGGAATTACCCTTTTGAGAAGTTTTTAAAACAAAATAGTACGAATCAAAGTTTTCTGATATTTTTTGATAATAATCAAATAAAACACTATCAATATTTTGAATTTCTTTGTTAAATAAATTTTGAAGTGCAACTGGTGAGTTTTCTTGTTGCTCTATTTCAAAATCTATTCCAAAATCTTGAAATTTTTTTTCATGCACAGTCGTGACAAACCTTTGCTCGTGGTTTAGCTAACTGTGTATTTTTTAGTACCAAGAAACAAATAGTACATGTAAATTCATCTTCTTGAATGTCTTCTACAGTTTCGTCTAATTTAAGATCTGAGCTTTTAACATTCCTTTTTTCCGCAGCATCAACAGACATGAATGATCCTTCTGCTTCATCATTGTCATCAACAGCCTTTTTTTTCTCTGTTTCTACCCTAGCTTCTAAAGACTCTGTTTCTACTTCTTCTTTCTCTTCTTCTTCTTGAGGAGCTTCAGATTCATCTAAATCTTCCTCAAGGTCCTCCATAGTAGGTTCTTCTATATCTTCGATCTCTTTATCTGCCATAATTGTCCTTAAATTTCTGTAAGAATCATACTAAATTTTGAGATGTATAGCTTGTTTTTTAACAATAATCTCAGCAGGACCATTATCAAAATAATCACCATCAACTTCAATGGGACTTCTAGATTTTAAAGAAATCTTATTAATTCTTTTCAATATCACATCGGGATCCGTTAAATGTAGGCCTTTCTTTGCTAAAAAGAATAATTTCATAGCTTTAGTCTTTGTAACTTTAAATATTTGAGTATTTAACAATCCATCTTGCAAGCTTGATTTAGGAGAAATGTTCCAACCACCACCAAAGTATTGTCCATTACAAATTGAAATATTAAAGGCGATATCTCTGAATTCATACGAATCATTGCTTATTTCAAATATGTCACTTTTTGCAGGAAGCAATTTAATCCAAAAACTAATTGGATATCTAAATCTTTTAAAAACTCTTGGGAGTGCCTCGCTAGTTTTAACTGTGTCAGCTAAAAAACCAAAATTCAATACATTTACAAAATGTCTGGATTTATTTTCTGATTTTATATATGCAACATCTATTTTGTAATCTTGGTTCGTTTTAAGTCTTTCTACGCCTTCATTGATGGTTTTTGGAAAAGCAAAAGTTCTCATAAAATCCGAACCACTACCCGAAGGAAGACATGCAACTTCTGGATTAGCTATATTGTTTTTTAAAAGTACATCGATCAAATTACTAAGCGTTCCATCACCTCCAACAGCACAAAAAATAACATCATCATAAATATACTTTTTAATAATTACTTCTACTTCTTTAGATTGCTTTGTTTGATAAATATCACAATTTAATTGATTTTTATCAAAAATCTTTTGCAAGTCTAGACGCGTTAGTTTTTTACCTCTGGAATTTTTATTATGGATTACTACTATTTTTTTCACAACATCGATTTTTGAATAATATTATTACTAAATTTATCTGAAATAAAATCAAAATTTTCATTTCCATAAATTAATGAAACTTTCTGTGATATTTCTGCTGCTTCTCTTGATGCCTTTATAAAATCTCCTAACGTAATATTAAATTTGGTAATTGTATATTCGATATTATTTGATTTTATGTATTCACTAAAAATACTAAACCATGAAACATCTAACTTAGTCTTATTTTTAATATTGTGCTTACTTTCAAGTATGTTGACCGTTTCTTGAGTAATCAAAAATTTACTCAACAATTTACTTTGTTTTTCGTGAATTGGTATTTCATACTTTTGATTTGAAATACCGGAAGATAAAAACATTAGACAAAAATCAATATCATCAAGTTTATCCAACAACTCTATCCCAATTAGAAAACTATCGCGATAAGTTTCAGTTAGGAGTTTATTTTTTTTGGATTCTGTAAAATAACCAAGATCATTCAAAACTGAAATTTTTGCTCTAAAATTTTTTTCCAATGATTGATCATTAATTTTGTTTTGATAAGAATAAAAACTTTTTTTTATCATCTCTAATCCTTCATGTTCACCATATTTATTTTTAAGATTTAATACAGATCCATATGAATTTGAATATGAAGAAATCAATTTATTTGGCTTTAAATTAAATAAATCATTAAACCAATTATTTTCAATCCTCCTGTCGTAATTAATGAAAGCAAAGCCCTTATTATCTATACCTCTTCTTCCTGCTCGGCCAGTTAATTGTAAAAATTCTGACTTTGAAATCAATCTAGTTCTAATACCGTCATATTTAAAAGATGAGTCAATCATAATTGATTTAGCTGGCATATTTATTCCTAAAGAAAGTGTCTCAGTGGCAAATAAAATATCAATATATCTATTAATAAATAAATGTTCTACAAATTCTTTGACAATTGGTGCCAGTCCAGCATGGTGAAAACCAATTCTTCTTGACCACATCCAAAAAAGTTCATCTAAATTTAAAAGATTAAATTCTTCACTTGTTAGATCCCCAAACACAGAATCGAATAACACTTTTAAGTCATGGTTGTCAGTTTTTTTTCCAATTAAGTTTGATGCATGTCTAGCTTTGCTTTCAACCTTATCCCTTGAAAAAAAGAAAAATATCGAGGGTGTTGAATTCTTTAAAGATATGAATTCTAATTGGTTTGAAAGTGTTGGTTTTTTAAATTTTCTATATTTTTTATCAAATTGAAAAATTCGTTTATTTTTTTTATCTTTTGTTGATTTAATTGTTGTTATTTGATCATCATTCTGTGTTGCAGTAACTAATGAAATTTCTAGAGGAACAGGTCTTATGTTTGATTTTATCAAATCGGTTGGACCTCTTTGTGAAACAATCCAACTTAAAAACTCGTTCTCATTACCTATTGTTGCCGATAAACCAAGAATTTTTATTTTTTTGGGTAAATGAATGATAATTTCTTCCCAAGTCGCACCCCTTTCTTTGTCTGCTAGATAATGAACTTCATCTAAAATGACTAAACCAATTTCGCTTATCCGTTCGTCCTCAGAAAATATCATATTTCTTAAAATCTCAGTAGTTGCAATTATTAAATTAGCGTTGGGGTTTTCATTTCTATCTCCTGTTAATAAGCCCGTGTCAATTCCTTCATTTTGAAAATCATTAAATTTTTGATTAGATAATGCTTTGATTGGCGTCGTATAAATGACTTTTTTTCCGTCTTCAATATATTTTTCAATGCCTTTTTCTGCAATTAATGTTTTACCAGAACCTGTTGGAGCTGTAACTAAAACATTCAGGCCATCTAATAATGATTTGATTGCTTGTTTTTGAAAATTATCAAGTTCAAATTTCACTTTGAACTTTTTTTATGTATAAAAATAGTAATTTCCATGAGTACATATAAAGGTATCGTGAAAACAAACAAACTAACGGGATCACCTGTGGGTGTAACAATTGCAGAAATTATTAATATGAATATAAATAATTCAGCTCTGTTTTCTGTAAGTAATTGAATATTTAATAATCTTTTATTTAAAAGAAATAATGTAACTAGAGGAAGTTGAAAAGTAATTGCAAATAAAAGAGCAACTCTTGTAATGAATTGATAATAATTTTGCGATCTCAGAATGACTTCATTTTCATTAAATGAAAGTAGAAATTCAATGCCATATGAACCAAGATTCAATGCTGTATATATTCCTAAATAGTAAAAAATAGTAAAAAATATATTGTAAAAAATAAAGGATAGCCATGATAAATCTACTAATGCGGGTTTTAGAAAAACACCAAGATTTAACAAGGTAAGTGGAAGTAATAAAATTAGTGAAATTAAAAAGACATTTGTAATTTTTACTTGGAACCCTTCATAAATAGTTAGTGCAAATATATTTGACTGATCGTATCCAGCATCAATTAATGGTTTATTAAGAATTTCAACAAAGAAGTGATACTCAATATATACATAAATTCCAAACATAAGAATTAATAACAGAGAAAATAAGATTCTAGTATTTAGTTCTTTAAGGTGATCAAAAAAAGGTTTCTTCATTCTTCTTCGTTCTCAATCCATTCCCATTTTTGATTTAAACTAGAATCACCAATTACTTTTCGAGTTGGACCTTCGTTGAAATTCTGAAATGTGTCCATAAGTTTTTTTATACGTTTTTTATCAACTATCCCCAAGGAAATAAATAATATAATCAAAAGTTCAGTAAGACTCATAAATTTATCATATCTACTAAATTATTAATTCTTTTGTTGAATTCAATTTTTAATTTATTTGGTGAAACAATTTGTAGTTCTTGAAAATGCTCAAAGAAAAACTCTAATGCTACATTAAAATCTCTAAATGTGTAAATACACAATCCATCTTTAAAAAAGGTATTATCTTTATCTAACTTATTTGAAAAATTTTCGTTTTTGTATTTAAATTTTACTTCTATCGAATTGATTTTTTCTTTATTACTTGAACTTATGAGATTTAATTCATTAACTTCAATTATTCTATTAATTAAAAAAGTTTTAACTTTGTTATCAATTAAATCAATTGCTTCTAAAACATTTCCATCTTGATTGTTTGAAATGGAAATAGGTTTAATAGAGTATGTTTTAGGTTCATCATATCCGATTTTTAGATATTCTATATTTATATCTGTTAGTAAATGTATTGAAAGGTTATCTTCAAATTCTATATTTGACTTTTCATCAAAATACATATCAAGGATTTTTAAAAAATTATTGTAATCTTTTTTATTTATGTTTTGAATATTAAGATTTTGGTTACTTTTCAGTAAATTATAGATTTTAAACAATTCAAAATCAGTTATTGTATTCAATTCTTTAAATGTAGATGAATATTCAAAAAAAATTACATTCTCCGACGAATCAATCTCAAAATCAATAAAATTTTCACCATTAACTGAATAAACCTCGGACATAATATTGAGCATATAAACAATTGTTTCAATATCTTTGCCAAGCTTTTTAGTTAAATCATCAATATTCCATTTGTTACTATCTTTTAAAATATTGATAAAAAATGTGAAATCTTGTAGTTGTAATTTATTTTTCATCTAAATACTCCAAAAACCTTTTTTTGTCGTTGCTAGTCATTTGTATTATTTTTGAGTCTGTGATCAAAATAAAAACGATTAACTTTTGAATATCATATGTTGAAATTTCAATATTTATTTTATTTCCATCGTCATTGCTTTTAATTAACGAATGTTTAAAACTATTTTTTTGAACAATATAATGATCCTTTAATATTGATAAAGTAATGAAAATTGGTTGAATACTTTCTTCCCATGAAAAATTTATTGTTTTTAACTCAATATCATGTAAGTCAGGTTTAGTTCCAAGTTTAAGATCATCTATGTTGTCAATTTTAAATGTCTTAAACTTTGACTGTTCATTTGCTCCTACATACCATTGGTTGTCATATTGTTTTAAACCAAGAGGATATACTTTTCTTAAAGAACTTTTATATTTGAACGAAACTCTTCTTTTTTCATTTATAGCTTGAGTTAATTTTGATATATTTATATTTCTACTGTTAAATTGATAATCTGATTTAAAAAACTGTTTTATCAAGTGATAAGTATTTATAAAATCATCAATATTGATAGCTTCGTTATTTTTTATATCATCAAATATCTGAGTGCCTGATAATTTATATCCATCATTAATTTTCCATTTATCATTTTCAAAATCCAATAAAAAACCCATGTCCTTTAATAAAGCTTTATCTCTTTCAAATGATCTTTTAAAAGCAGATTCACTTAATTCTCTGTATTCAATTACATTGTCTTTAATAAAATTTGTTGTTAAATTTTCATTATTTAAAGAGAATAAAGTTAATAATTTAAGACATCTTTTGAACACATTCTTCATAGTTTTTCCTACTCTCATTTTATTTAATTCTGTATATTATTTTTTTACTCTTGTATTTGTATATAGCAAAATTAATGTATCATTGAATGTATGAAAGTATGGATTGATCAAGACCTATGCACTGGTGATGGCCTTTGTGAAGAAATATGTCCTGACGTTTTTGTTGGTAAAGATGATGGACTATTTTACGTTAAAGAAGGTGACAAAATTTTCTCAGAGGAAGATGGGAATGTTGGTGGTGCTGAAGGTTTAGCTGTTGTACCAAAAGGACAAGAGGAAGCTGTTATAGAGTCGGCAGAAGAGTGCCCTGGTGAATGCATAATGATCGAGCCTAGTTAGACAAAAACCTAGCACTTACCACAAATCCTGTATGACCTACCATTTCATTTTTGGGTCTTACAATTTTTTTATTCACAATCCATTCACGATTTAAAGTTTCCATGATTTTGATGTTTATGAAATTATGTTCATGGAGTTTGATGACAATTTTCTCTACTTGTGTAATTGATGGCAAATAAGATACCCAATTTAAATTCTTTTCGATTTTATTTTTCATAAAAAACTCCCAAGGTTCAGGAATATCAGTAATTATAGTGTCTACTTCATCTGCAATATCTTTAAAAGAAAAATTTGATAAATTAGTATTTATATAATTTACTTTTAAGAAATTATTATTGTTTTTTGTTGAAGTTATGAATCGTTCAATTGTTTTTTGTGCTCTCCTTTGATTCCTTTTACTTTCATCTAAGGTAAACAGTTGGCTTTCTTTATCTAGAATTAGATTTAAATAAAGTGTCAAAGCACCGGAACCAGTACCAATTTCTAATATATTAGAATTCTTATTTATGTTGCCAGCGATCATTATTGATCCAATATCTTTTGGATATATAATCTGTGGTCCACGTTTCATAAGTAAAATAAACTCTTCGAATGATGGAATATACACATGATATTCATGGTTATTAGAAGAAGTTATAACGGATGGTAATTCTTTTATATCATTAAATTTTATTACACCGTTTTGTGTTACAAACTCTTGATCATCTTTTAAAACAGCTAAATGTTTATTTTTATTATTTTTAAGAACTACAACAGTGTTTTCAAGACTCACTTAGTATCAAAGTAAGAGTAAAAAATAAGCAATTGTTGAGAGTACAACTCCAGCAGATATTGCAACAGCAACAAATTTCTGTAATGACTTATTCATTTTCTAAATTTCATTTTTTTTCTAAATTTTTTATATTTTTCTAAAAGTCTTCCAAGAATTATACCGTAAATTAGAAAACTGATAAGTTTAGAGTTTTCAGTGTTGATATTGTTTTTTAAATCATTGTAATTATCTTTAAACTCGTTCATTTTAAGAGTCTCCAAATTATGAAACTAAATGCCAATATGCATAGAAAAGACATTGAGAAATATACCATAGCTTGAATAAAGTAATTTCCATTGAAGACCTGTGTAAGAACGCTTGAAATACCAAAAATAATAAAAAAAGTAGCAATAGCAAAATAATTACCAGCTTTAAAATTTTTTCTTAAAGACTTAATCGAGTCTTCAACTTCATCATATGTTTCTTCTTTAGCATGTTTAATTAATGAATCAGCTGTTTTGATTGCGTTTGTTGATAAATTTAAAAAACTATTCACTATTATCTCTATTTAACAAAATTATTTCTATTATTCCTTGAATTGTGGCTGCTATTGGTAAAGCTAATACAGCACCAATTACTCCTGCGGTATATGCTCCAAATATAGTAGCAAATACTGCTACTGCTGGATGGATATCCATTGTGACTTTTGTAACTCTTGGACTAATGAAATAATTCTCAATAAATTGATACGCAACTAAGACAACCAATGTATAAAGTATATAAGTTGGTCCTAATGATATAGAAGCTAGAACAGGAACAATACCTCCTAAAAATGTGCCAACGGCAGGAACAAGTTGTGATAATAATCCTGCAGAAATTCCTAAGGCAAATGGTGAGGGTAATCCAATAATTAAAAAAGAGACTGTGAAGGCAATGCTTGCAAGTATTCCAAGAATTACTCTAGCCGCTATCCATGCTCCAGCTTTTGATACTCCAATTGTCCAGACTTGATCAATAGTTTTAGATATATTTCCTGGAAGAGCATCTTTAAGACGAATTCTCCATCCATCACCTTCTGCAATTAGATAAAATGAAAAAAAGAATATAACAAAAAAATGAAACATTGCATTCAATATTCCTCTTCCAGCAAAAACAACCGTGTTTCCGACAGCACTACCATATTCTCTGAATAAATTATTAAATTCTTCCTCGAGATTCAATGACTGATTGGATATTGAAAATCCCTCACTATTAAAATATTTCACGATATTGTCAAAATATTCAGGCATGTTTGAGGACAAAAGATATAATTCTTGAACCATTATTGGAATAATTGAAAATATTATTCCTCCGATTACCAAAATAATTGTTCCAACAGTAATAATAGTTGAGAGTCTTCTATTAAACCTTTTTGATAATCTATAAACTATTGGTTCAGCAAGCACTGATAAAACTACTGCTACAAACAAATCGAAAAGTAACGCTCTTACTCTAAGAAATATAAAAAATGAAAACCCTATTAAAACTATATACAAGAAAGCTCTATTTAAAAGCGCCTGTCGTGTTTCACCTTTAAAATTATCCACGATATTTAGACCGAATTAACCGTTTTATAGTTACGATTTATAAACGCAATATACATAAAGAATATTATTAGTCCACTAGAAAAATACAGATCAAACTCTGAAATCTCATCAAACATTAGGTTTCTTGTAATTAGAATAAGAGCTTGAAGTGCAGCTGAGATAAGTAATATTCTAAACTTTAAATCTACTCTTCGTATTGTAAGATTTAATAGCAACAATCCTGTTCCTAATTTAATTAAAGCCTCAAATGTATTACTCGAAATAAAATATAGCTCTCTTAATGTGAAGAAACCAGACAACCCAATACCACCAAGAGTTATTTGAAATATTCCAATTAAAACCAATAGTGATGATATCCATGCCAAAGAAAAATTACTGAACGACAACTTAGCTTTAATTGGTGTTGGCCATGGTTGTAGCGGGTTTACTCTACTAATGATATTTGATGATAGTTTAAAGACTGAACGTTCGTAGTCTCCAAACAAAATTGCAAATAATAAAAGTACAAATACGTACAAAAATGTTTCAATGTTGAATATATACATAAAGAATAAAATAAAAATATGCCAAAGAAATAATGTAAAAATATTTGCATGAATATATGAAAATATATTCCATAAAACTTTGTTCTTTAATGCTTCCTCAATTGGTTTTCTTAAAGTTAAAAATACAGAAGATAAACCCAAAGAGGCTATTAAGTAATAAAGTGTTGGAGGATCTTCATTAGAAGTAAGGATTAATCTATAACTTGATAACGACAGAAATTCATCAGAAGAATTACTTTTATAAAACAAATATCCAAAACTTAACAAAGATAATGAAATAAAAAATGAAATTTTAAATGAGAATATTTTTCCATCTGCGAAAAAATATCCTAGTTGATGAATTGCCAACCAAAACAAAAGGTAATTTATTAGTCTAAGGTAACTAAAAGCAAGTGGAAACTCAAAAGTATCAATGGCTACTGTTGAGAGAACAAAAGCAGCTAATGTAAAATACGGATTCGTTTTATGAAGAAATAATGTAAAGGGACTAAAAATTACGACTACTAGATATATAGACACTAACCATAATGGCCACATTATAAACTCAGTCAATGGAACAACCCCATCATCTTGGCTTGTAAAATACAGGGGTACATTTGTTGTTCTTGTATATATATTGAGCGATATGGTAATAACAAAAATCCATACTATCACAGGTCCTAAAAGCGCGTTTACTCTGTCAGTTAAAAATTTCCATTGACTACCATCACGTCCAACATTCGAATACCATGCAATTTTGTTTGTAAAACCAACAGAAAAGAAAAACAATGCCATTCCAACTGTGAACCATGTATATGAGGTCTTTAATGAATCATCAAATGAAAGATTATATATTAAATATTCTCCAAAGGAATCATTAAACCTTATAAGATAAGTTGTATTGAAAATAACCATCAAAAGACCTACAACTTTTAGAAAATCTATGAATCGCTCTCTAGACATAGAAGTATTTTCTATTTCTTTTTTTATAGTTTTAAAACTCTTAAAACCTGGCAAAAATAATTTAATTATTTTGATCACATTAAATATTTTACCGTTCTTATGAACGTTGAATAGGAATATAATATTTATGTGGAAATTGTTTTATATAAACCTGAAATTGCTGGAAATGTAGGTGCATGTATAAGACTTTCAGCAAATACTGGTTTAGCTTTGAATCTCATAAAACCATTTGGTTTTAGTTTTCAAGAAAACAAAATCAGACGAGCTGGGTTGGATTATCACGATCTAGCCTCGGTCAGTGTTTTTGAGAATTGGAATAACTTTTATAGCGAAAATAAAGATAAAAAAATATGTTTTTTATCAGTAAAAGGTAGTCAAAACATTTGGGATGCTAATTTAAATGAATACGATTATATGATTTTTGGACCAGAGTCAGTTGGTCTGCCTGATGATATTCTTGCATTAGAATATGAGACACTATCAATTCCAATGAATGATAACTCTAGAAGTATTAATCTTGCAAATGCTGTTTCAATAGTAAGCTATGAGTTTCTCAGACAAAATTATAAAAATTAACGTAAAATTACCTTATGCCAACATTTGATATAACCTCAACATTTGATAAACAAGAAGTAACAAACGCAGTTGATCAAATGAATAGAGAATTAGTAAATAGATATGATTTTAGAGATACGAATACTTCTGCCTTGCTATCTGAAAATGTCATAACAATAAAAAGCAGTACAGATGAAAGACTAAACGCAGCAGATCAAGTTCTGAAAGAAAAATTTGCTAAAAGAAATATTTCAATCAAATTTTTATCTGACTTTCAAGATGAAAAAACACCATCTGAATCAAAAAGAATTTATACTTTAAAATCTGGTATTAACAAAGATATAGCAAAAGAAATAGTTAAAGATTTAAAAGGCAACTTTAAAAAAATTCAAAGTAGCATTCAAGATGGGTCAATTAGAGTTTCTGGGAAAAAAAGAGACGAATTGCAAGAAGTAATCTCATTGTTAAAGTCAAATGATTACAACATATACTTGAATTATGGAAATTTTAGAGATTAAGTTTATTCTTAAATGCCTTATATCCTATTCGTGATAAAAATATTGAAAATATAAAGATCATACCTGTTTCATATGCATTTAAAGAAAGCTCTCTTGAAAAATAGTATGCAAATATGACAATAAAAAAACCATAGATTGCTCTAAAAATTGAAAATATAAAAAATGATTTAAATATAGGATTCTTTAAAAATTTTTGGAATATCAATTTGATTTAAATATTCTGTGTCGATTTTTAGATATAAATTTATAAATGATATCTCTAAAAATTTTTGGGAATATCTTTAAAGCAAAAATTACTTTGTAAAAGCCACCTAGATCATATGTAGATTGTATGAAAGCCTCTGCACCATAATATCTAAGATTATCCCTCTCATAAACTATTTCGTCTCTTTCAATATCTTCTTTGGAAAGTTCTAATTGATTTTTTATTGATATTTGTGAGGATCTTTTTTGAAGAAAATTTCCATAAGTTTGACACATTACACATTCTTGATCTATGTAAGCTTTATTCATTTTCATTAAAACTTAAGCTTAAGGAGTTTACACAATATCTGAGTCCGGTAGGCCGGGGTCCATCTGGAAAAACATGACCAAGGTGAGCATTACAATTACAACAACTTATTTCAACTCTTTTCATGCCATAAGAGAGATCTTCTTTAGTTGTAATCGTATCATCAAGTGCATCATAAAAACTAGGCCACCCAGTTCCTGATTCAAATTTTGTATCTGATTCAAAAAGTGAAAAGTCACAAACTACACAACTATAAATACCTTCTCTTTTTTCATAAAGAAGTTCGCCTGAGAAAGGTGGTTCAGTACCGCAGTTTTGGGTAACTTCAAATTGTTCTTGGCTTAAATGATTTTTATTTAATTCCATATGGTAATTTTAAATCAAGCAGGATTAAAGTAAATTTCTGTAATTTCTTCAAAATCTCTGAAAATTTTATTTTTGAGTTCTGAATTTACATTTACTACATCGCTATCTTGTGCTGTATCTAAATAATCTAATGTACAAAGTACCAAATATTTATTTGCGCCAATAGAAATAATTTTTAATGACTCTACATTCTTTATCATGTCATTTTGTTCAATAGTATTGTAAATCTTATCTTTTGTTTTAGTATTAACTGTTTCCCCAGTAATTAAATGCTTCATTTCATATCCTAGAAACAATCCAGAAACCATTAAAAGTATTCCTATTAAAATAGAGCTTGCAGCATCATATACAGGGTTAGATGTTACATTTGCAAGAATCGAGCCAACTAATGCTATTCCCAATCCAAGCGTAGCAGCAAAGTCTTCAACAACGATTGCTATCAAAGGTCCATCTGTTGATTCTTTAAGTAATTTAAAGACAGAAGTTGTGTCTGTTTTAGATTTGCTCCTAAGTTCTTTTACTGCTTTATAAAGAACATAGAGTTCTAAAACTATTGACATTGACAATACAACAATAGATATAAATAAGTTTTTTAATTCTTTTGGATGAGATAAAGCTTCAATACCATGCTCTAAAGAAACTAGTCCACCAATAGTAAAAATTAACACTGCGACTACTAATGTCCAAAAATATTCTTCTTTACCTCTTCCGAGAGGATAAATTAATTTGTTTGGCTTTTTTGACTGTTTAATCCCAAACCATAATATGAATTGATTGCCTGAATCAACATAGGAGTGTACAGCTTCAGAAAACATTGCAGATGAGGACGTTATAACAGCTATTACAGTCTTCACACCAGCTATAAAAAAATTAACTGAAAATGCTAGAAAAACAGTCTTCGAAGATCCGTTAGAAGCCATTGTCCTCAAACCATGTTACAAGTTGTGGAAAACCACCAATCCTTTGATCATTAATATATATTTGAGGGACTGTACTTATACCTTCACCTACTTTTTTATAAAATGCTTGTCTTTCATTATCATCAGATAAATCAATTTCATCATAGGATAAATCAACAGAAGCGAGAAGATTTTTTGCTCGATCGCACCATACACAATTATCTTTTGAATAAACTGTTATGTTCAATTGTTTTCGCTTTCTGTGTAAATTTCATTCGTAGTTTGAGTAACCCTTATAAATGTAGTGCTTTTTGGTAGGTCTTTGAGTTTTTTCGCACCAACGTAAGAACAGGCTGAACGCATTCCACCTAATATCTTTTGAACAGTGTTATCTAAGTCACCCTTATATTTAAGCCTTACTTTCTTACCCTCGGCAGCTCTGTGTTCAGCTAGGTCACCATAATAAGTTTGTTGGGCTTTTGTCGAAGACATTCCGTAAAAATCTTTGTATTGAATCCCATCATCATCTGTAACCAGCTCTCCCCCTGATTCTTTATGTCCGGCAAACATACCGCCTAACATTACATAGTCAGCTCCTGCACCAAAAGCTTTTGAAATATCCCCTGGATATTTACAACCTCCATCAGCCATTACATGACCACCTAAACCATGAGCAGCATCAGAACATTCTGAAATTGAAGATAGCTGAGGGTAACCCACACCGGCAACACTTCTTGTAGTACATACTGAACCTGGACCTATTCCAATTTTTACAATATCTGCACCAGCAAGAATTAATGCCTCTGTCATCTCTCGAGTTGCTACATTACCTGCAATAATAATTTTGTTAGGAAATGTTTCTCTATAATTCTTTACTGAATCAATAAAATCTTCTCTATATCCATTTGCAACATCAATACATAAATATTTTATGTCGTTGTTTAACTCAAATATTTTTTTTCCTAGATTTAGATCATCATCTGATTGACCGACTGTTACAGAAATAAATTCTGGGTTTAAATTTTCGATATTGTTTTCCCATTCTTCTAAAGAATAGAATTTGTGGATAGCTGTTAACATTTTATGTTTCTGTAAAGTCATTGCTGTTTCGAATGTACCTGTTGTATCCATATTTGCTGAGAAAATTGGTACACCCGTCCAAGTCACATCAGTATGTTTAAATTTAAAATCTCTCTCTAAAATAACTTCTGATCTTGAAACTAATGTACTTCTTTTTGGCCTAATTAGTACATCATCAAAAGTTAATTTAATCTCATCTTCAATTCTCATTATTTTTAAATATCCCTTATCCTAAATAACAGAAATTATGATAGTTGAATTCCCATTTTTTGGTGCTGGTATTAATTATTTTCCTACTGAAATATCAGCATTAAGGGTTTTTGAACCTAGATATTTGCTACTGATAGCTGATTCAATAAAAAATCAAACAACATTTTGTGTTGGTGGTAATTTAGAGTCCACTGGACAGATAGTTTCTGAAGTTGAAATTATTGAACATCAAGACATTTCAAATGCTGAACAGCTTGTAATAGTTCAATGTATAGATATTCATAAAGTATCTGATATAGACCTTCAAAAGGAATATCCAACTTGTTCTGTTGATGAAATCATAGATATTGGTTTACCCCCATCTGAAGAAGAATTATTACAACTACAATCAGATATAAAAAAAGTAATAAGTATGTTGATTGAACAAGGTTTAGATATGCAATTACCTGATTTTGAAATAGATACTGAGAGTAGAATTATTAGTCTTTGGAATTTATGTACAAAAGTACCAATGTCAATAGAAATGAGAAATAAACTTCTTTCACATAATTCAATAGACGATCGATTTGAAGAATTAAATAACTATGTACAACTTATATTAAAAAAGTCATTTAACTAGCTATCCATTTATCAAATAAAGAATTCACAGAAATTGAAATTTCGGACTCGTTTGTTTTGATTCTCTTAAATTCCTTATCAATATCAAAATTTTCAAGTTCTTTTTTAGTTTTTTCACCTACGTACCATTTTTCAAATAAATTTTCGTTTATCTCAGGATGAAATTGAATTCCGAAAGTCTTCTTTATTGAATATATTTGAGGGAATGATGTTTTAGCAATTAATTTCGCATTTGAAGGTAGTTCGAATGTATCTCTATGCCATGTAAAGACTTCAATATTTTTGAAATCTTCAAAAATAACGTTTGTATCCGAGAACTCTAATTTTTTAAATCCAAATTCAATATTGTCTGAAAGATATGCTTTTCCATCAAGTGCGTCTGCAATTAGTTGAGCTCCCAAACAAATACCTAAAACTTTATAGTTATCATTTACAGCTTTTGAAATCCACTTCTTTTCTTCTTCCAAATAAGGATAATCAGAAGTATCATAAGCTCCCATATGACCACCTAAGAGGATATAACTATACTCTGGTGTGAGATCGCTCCAATTAACCTCCCAAGCATTTAATAAAATTATGTTTCTTTTTTCAAGATGTCCTAACGTAACTTCAGGGTCGTTTATTATTCCAATTACTTGAGACTTATTCATAAATATGTGCGCGGAAGAGGACTCGAACCTCCACGGGTTTTACCCCACAGGATCCTTAATCCTGCGCGTCTACCAGTTCCGCCACCCGCGCTTGTGTCAATCTAAAAACCAAAATAAAGATAATGTTGTAACAGCAAACAAGAATGCTACAAATGCTGTTATTCTAC
This sequence comes from uncultured Candidatus Actinomarina sp., assembly GCA_902587025.1. Classification (GTDB taxonomy): domain Bacteria; phylum Actinomycetota; class Acidimicrobiia; order Actinomarinales; family Actinomarinaceae; genus Actinomarina. The sequence goes on from CACIJJ010000001.1 coordinate 22,768, forward strand.
TTAAATTTCGCTCTGCAAGAGTTTGGCCAATATTTCCAGACGCACCAGGTCCACCAAGCATATCAGATAACCCGCCGCCTTTTCCACTATTTAATAAGACCAAAACAATGAGTGCTATCGATACGACAATATGAACTGCTATTAGTACTGCTGTTACTGTATCCATAAATTAACCCTTTGTTATTCTAGATTGTTGTTCAACTTCTTTTTGTAATTTTTTAATTTGTTCTTGTTCACCAAGATAACCAATTTTAGATACTTTATCATCTTGAACATTAAATGCCAATGGTATTCCAGTTGGAATATTTACATTAACAATATCTTTATCTGAAATATCTTCAACTATCTTCAAAATAGCTCTAATACTATTACCGTGTGCAACGACTAAAACATTGTTATTTTTTGCTTTGTCAATGATTGTTTCCAATGTCTTATCAACTCTTGATACAACCTCCTCTAATGATTCTCCTCGTGGTAATTCAATATCAATACCCTTATATAAATCGTCATTATTTGGATCAAATTCTGAATTCTCACTTGCTAGTGGTGGCTGTATATTAAAACTTCTTCTCCATTGTAGGACCTTATCTTCTCCAAATTTTTTTGCAGTTTCTAATTTATCTAAGCCTTGTAAAGATCCATAATGACGCTCATTTAGCCTCCAATCTCTAATCAATTGAAAATTGTTATTTAATTTATTTTCATATTTATTTAACAAAATATCTGCAGTATCTATAGATCTTTTGAGAAACGACGTAAAGCAAATATCAGGGGTAAATTTTTCGTTAACTAATAAATCGCCGGCATTTGACGCTTCTTTTAACCCATTTTCTGATAATCCTACATCAACCCATCCAGTAAATTTGTTTTCTAAATTCCAAACACTTTGCCCATGTCTTACAAAAATTAAATTCATAATTCAATTGATTCAATTATTTTTACAAATTGTTCTACATCTAGTGATGCTCCACCTACCAAGGCACCATTAATAATATTAGAGTTTAAAATTTCCTCTGAATTATTTGGTGAGACACTACCTCCGTATACGAATTTTATTTTTTCTTCATTATAAAAAGGCTTGGACTCGATAAATTTTTTAACTTCAGAAACTACTTCTATTATATTTTGTAATGATGCCGTCTCCCCTGTTCCAATTGCCCATATTGGTTCATAAGCAAAAACTATCTCATCAACCTTATCTTTTCTGAGTCCTTTTGTAGCACTATCAACTTGTTTGATTATGTAATCCAAATACTTACCACTGTTTCTTTGCTCAATACTTTCGCCAAAACAAATTATTGGAGTTATCTTCTTGTTTATTAAATTATGGACCTTTAGATTAATTGACTCGTCTGTTTCATTAAAATGCTGTCTTCTTTCAGAATGACCAACAATACAATAAGAAACTTTTAATTTTAATAACTGTTCGGATGAAACTTCACCAGTATATGCGCCCTCAACAAACTCCGAAACATTTTGAGATGATAAAAATAAATTTAATTTATCTGCTTCAATAATTGTTTGAATAGACCTAAGTGATGTAAATGAAGGGGCAACAACAATATCAATTTTCTTGTCTGCATCGTTGTTTAGTGAATAATTTAATTTTTGAAAAAGCTGTATAGCCTCTAAATGATCTAAATTCAGCTTCCAGTTTCCAATAATTATTTTTTTCATTATCAAATTATAAGTGGTTTATAAATGTTAATTCCTGGTAATTTTTTACCTTCTAAAAACTCTAGAGAGGCTCCACCACCAGTAGAAATATGATTAAACTTTTTTCTGTCAGAAAACTTGTTGATAGCACTCACAGAGTCTCCACCTCCAACAGAGGAATATGCTTGAGACATTGATATAACTTTTGTAATTTCTCTCGTACCAGTACTGTATTCATCAATTTCAAAAATACCCATCGGCCCATTCCAAAAAATATATTTTGAAGCATTTAATATGCTTGAAAATTCAGACAACGTTTCATTTCCGATATCTACTCCAATATGGTTTTCTTGAAAATCTTCAAGTTTTATATTTGATCGAATATTACTTTCAATGGATTCAGTAACTCCAAAATCAGTAGGTAATACTATTTTGTCACCGTACTTTGAATCCATTAATAATTTAGCTTTTGCAACAAACGATTCTTCAAAAATCGAATTGCCAATTTCATAACCTAGTGCTTTTAGAAATGTGAAACACATTCCTCCACCAATCATTAATTTTTCTACTTTTGGAAGTAAATTCTCAATTAAAGATAACTTATCTGATATTTTTGCTCCTCCGACTAAAACAGAATATCCTGATTTATTTGTATCTAATATTTTGTTTAATTCCTTTAATTCTTCGCTTACCAGTGGTCCTTGATAAGAGTTTAGATAATTCCCAAAGCTTACAACTGATGCATGCTCTCTATGAGCTGCCCCAAATGCGTCAAAAATATATGTTTGAAAGGGCTTTGTAACTTTCGCAGCGAAATCTAAACTATTATTTATTTCGCCTTCATCAAATCGCAGATTCTCGAGAAGAAATATTTTTGATTTTTGATTTTTTATTGCCTCCTCAACTTTTGAGCCGTAAATTGCATCAATAAACATTACTTTTTCGTTTTCTAGTAACTCTGACATTGCATCAGCTATTTTAATAAGCGAGAAATTTGGGTCATTATTATTTGGCCTACCAAGATGACTTGTAAAAGTAATTGTTCTTGAGGATTCATAAATACTTTTAATAATGTTGATTGATTTAGAAATTCTAAATTTATCAGTAATTTCATTATTTATAATTGGTACATTTAAATCTGACCTAATTAAAACGTCTCCTAAATCAGTATGATTATTTGGCTTGCTCATTGTTTGAAGATAATAATGTAATCTAAATTAAACAATTATGATTCTTTCATATCTCTATGAATAATCACTGCGTCCTTACCATCACTTTTTAACCATTTGCCAATTTCTTCAGTCATAACAACACTTCTATGCTTTCCACCTGTACAGCCTATTGCAATACCTACATATGACTTTCCTTCAGATGTAAAACGAGGTAGAAGGAAATCAATCATATCTTTGGTCTTATCAAGAAATGTTTGAGCATCTTCAAAAGAGAGAACATAATTTCTAACCATAGGGGCTTGTCCGGTTGAATCTCTTAACTCGTCTCTCCAGTGTGGATTAGGAAGAAATCTAACGTCTAATACCAAATCGGCGTCCCTTGGAGATCCATTTTTAAATCCAAATGATGTGACAGAAATTTTTAAATCTTGACTACTGGCGGTGCCTTGAAATCCCTCAATAATTCTTTTTCTTAAATCATGGACATTCATATCAGATGTATCAATAACCAAGTCAGCCAATTCTCTTATAGGCTTCAGTAATTCTCTCTCATTTTTAACAGATTGCTCTAATGAGTCTTTTGCCATTGGATGAGGACGTCTATTTTCTTCATATCTCTCTATAAGCGTGTCGTTGTCAGCATCCAAGAATATTACTCTCGTTAGCACACCAGACTGACTAAGCCTATCAAGACTTTTTGTTAGCTCACTTTGTGATGAGCTCTCCTTAGCATCTACAGTTAAAACTAATTGTTTGTTTGTTTCAGCAACATCATTGGACTCAACAACTGATTGAATTAAATTGGTTGGTAAATTTTCAATCACGTAATAACCAAGATCTTCGAAAACATTAGCACTTGCAGAGCGACCAGCTCCCGACATTCCAACTAGTAATAATACTTCAGGTCGTTTTGATACCATATTTAATCTAATGATATTCTAATTGACCTCTATTTACATGGAAAAATTTATTATTGTTTGGTACGAAATAATCTAAAAATCACCATTGAAATATGAATATACTTTCCTCGCTATACTATCTGAAACTACTTCTCTCAGCTCCTCATATGTGGCTTTTGAGAGCCTAGAAACGTCCTTAAACCTTTTTAATAAGATATCTGATGATTTAACGCCAACGCCATTAATACTCAATAATGTTTGATCATCAAAATTTTTTATTCTTAGTCTTCTATTTTCGGTAATTGCAAATCTATGAGCTTCATCTCTTATATTTTGTAATAAAAACATTGATTCAGAACTTTTATCAAGAATAAATGGGTCTTTACGATTAGGTTTAAATATCTCCTCAAACTTTTTAGCTAAACCAATTACTTCAATATCTAACTCAAAATGATCAATTACACTTTTTGCAGATGATAATTGGCCTTTACCACCATCAATTAGAATTAAGTCGGGTTTACGTTTAAAACTTTTATCTTTTTCATCAGGTTTTATTAGTCTCTTTAATCTTCTGAACAAAACTTCTTCCATGGATTTAAAATCATCCTGACCAGTAAATGATTTTATATGGAATTTGCGATACATAGAAGGTTTACAAATTCCATCATCCATTACAACCATTGATCCAGCTCTGTATTCGGCACCTAAATTTGAGATATCGAAAGCTTCAATACGAAAAGGAATCTGTTTAAGGTCTAGATTGTTTCTTAACTGCTCTAAAGATTGAGATCTGAACTCAAGATCTGTTCTTCTTCTAAAATTTACAACTCTTCTAATTTCTTTTGCATCTAAAATTGCAGTTTCAAGAAGATCTTTTTTCCATCCCTTGACCGGTGTTTTTAACACGATACTTTTATCCCATTTTTCTGATAAACTTTTCTGTACTGTTTCCACAAAAGGAAAATTATGACTTACCAATATTTCATCTGATGGTTGGTTTTCTGAGAAAATTGAAAGAATAATTTGTGGTAGATATTCTTCATACTGCTCTGTATCAATTGGTTCAAGTGTCTTTTTAACCTCTCCAATTATTCTCCCATTTCTAATCAATAGACATGAAATCACAACGTCAAAATTGCTTATGTCAATTCCCACTACATCGACAGATTTTTTATCAGCAACCATAAGTGTTTGTGTAGTTCTTGCGTTTTCAAGATGCGATATTATATTTTTTGCTTGTTGTGCTTTTTCATATTCTTGATTTTTAGAGAAAGTCATCATTTCATTTACTTTTTCATCAATATACTGATCTGACTTACCAGAATAAAAATTTTCTAATTTAGCTGTTAATTCTTTATAATCTGTTTCACTTATAGCACCAATACATGGTCCTGCACATTTTTTGATGTCATAGAGCAAGCAAGCTTTTTCTAGTTTTTGGTGTCTTTCAAAGACATTTTTAGAACAAGTCCTTACAGGAAATATATTTATTAAATGATCTAGTGAACGCCTAGCTGAGCCGATAAAAGGGAACGGTCCAAAGTTTTTATTTCTTTGACTTATTCTTCTTGATATATATGCCCTAGGCCATTCTTCATTGGATAACGTTACGTACGGATAGGATTTGTCATCTTTGAACTGTACATTGTACTTTGGTTTATATTCTTGAATAAAAGAATACTCGGCAAGTAATGCATCTGCCTCATTTTTAGATACGACAAAACTTAAGTCTTTTGATTCAGCAACAAGTCTTTTTATTTTCCAAGAAGATTTTTCTCTAAAGTATGATGGAACTCTTTTTCTTAGATTTTTGGCTTTTCCAACATATAAAGGCTCTTCGTATTCATCTTTGAAAATATAAATACCTGGACTTGTCGGAATTTCTTTGATATCTATTTTTTGCATTATAAGACTGACTTTAAATGATACCCCGTTAAAGAGGTGTTATCAGTAGCGAGACTTTCAGGTGTACCCTCTGATACAATTTTTCCGCCATTTTCTCCCCCCTCTGGACCTAAGTCAATTACCCAATCAGAGTTTTTAATTACATCTAGATTGTGTTCAATGACTAATACTGTATTGCCTTTGTCAACAAGCATATGTAAAACTTCTAAAAGCTTTTGAACATCAGCAAAATGTAATCCTGTTGTAGGCTCATCTAAGATGTACATTGTTCTTCCCGTTGATCTCTTACTTAATTCTTTTGCAAGCTTTACTCTCTGTGCTTCACCACCAGACAAAGTCGTAGCTGATTGTCCTAATGTGATATATGACAATCCAACATCATCTAATGTTTTAATAATTCTTGAAATTTGGGGCTGGTTTTCAAAAATTTTCAGTGAATTTTCAACAGTTGAATTTAATATGTCAGCAATAGTATTGCCTTTCCAACGAATATTTAAAGTTTCATTGTTATATCTTGAACCGTTACAATCTTCACACATTACATAGACATCAGGTAGAAAATACATTTCAACTTTAATTGTCCCGTCTCCCTTACAGAGCTCGCACCTTCCACCAGGAACATTAAATGAGAACCTACCAGGTTTATATCCTCTAATCTTTGCTTCTTCAGTTTGTGAATATAAAGAACGTATCATGTCAAATACTCCTGAATAAGTAGCAGGATTTGATCTTGGTGTACGACCAATTGGAGATTGATCTATTTCAATTAACTTATCAATATAATTTAAGCCACTAATGCTTTTATGAATACCCGGAGGATTCCAGTTTTTACGATTAAATTCGTTTTGAATTGCTTTTGATAGAATTTCTGAGACAAGAGTGGATTTTCCGCTTCCAGATACACCTGTAACCGAAATAAATTTTCCTAATGGAAATTCAGCTGTTAAATTCTTTAGATTATTTTCTTTTGCTCCTCGTACAACAACTTTTTCATTGTTACCTTTTCTTCTATTTTTGGGATATGGAACAATCTGTTTTCCAGATAAGTATTGACCAGTAATAGATTTTTTATTTTTGGATATTGATTCACAGTCACCTGTGGCAACTATATTTCCACCTTCTTCACCTGCTCCCCAACCGATATCAATAATAAAGTCAGAACTTCTCATTGTTTCTTCATCATGTTCAACAACAAGCACTGTGTTTCCTAAATTCTTTAACCTAAGTAAAGTTTCTATTAATTTTTTGTTATCAGACTGGTGGAGACCGATGGAGGGCTCATCCAAAACATAGAGCACACCCGTCAAACCCGATCCTATTTGAGTGGCTAATCTTATTCTTTGCGCTTCACCACCAGATAAAGTTGCCGCACCTCTATTTAACTGTAAATAACTAAGTCCAACCTCATTAAGAAAAAGCAATCTTTCATTTATTTCCCTAAGTATTGTCTCAGCTATTTCTTTTTCGTTTCCTGTAAGTTTGAGATTTTGAATTATTTCGCTGGCTTTTTGAATTGATAATTTGTTAAACTCTCCAAGTGTTAGTGATTTTACTTTTACATTTCTTGACCGTGAATTTAATCTTTCACCTTCACAATCGCTACATGGCAATTCTCTCATAAATTGCATATAATATTCTCTTCTATGGTCTGAGTCAGTTTCTTCGTATATTTTTTTAAACAATGGGATTACTCCTGGAAATGCTCTTTCCCATGTTCTGGAATTTCCAAATCTGTTTGTGTATCTTATAGGAGTTTTTATACCATCTGATCCAAACAGCAGTATATATTTATCATTGTCAGATAAATCTTTATATGGAATATTTCTAGGTATATTGAAATATTCGCAAACACCATATATTTGAGCACGAAAATATTTTCTCTTTGACATTTCAGGAAAAACATTGTCATCAATTGCTTGCTCAGAATCCTTAATAAGCAAGTTTTCATCTATTTCATAATTAATACCAATCCCATTGCATGACTCACAAGCACCAAATGGTGAGTTGAATGAAAAATCTCTGGGTTCAAGCTTTCCATAAGAAGTTCCGCATTCTTTACAGCCAAGATTTTGACTAAAGTTTTTAATTTCTTCATCGATTTTTACATCAATCAAACCATTTGTTAAATTTATTGCTGCTTCCACAGATTGTGGCAATCTCCTACCACCTGTTTTTTTTATTTTTACTCTATCAACAACAACTGATATGTTGTGATTAAAATAACGATCTAGTCGTTTGGCTTCATCTAGTCTTATAAGTTCCCCGTCAACATAAGCTCTACTGAACCCTTGTTTTAGAAGATCTTTAAACAATGTTTCAAATTCACCTTTTCGTGATTTTACAACTGGTGCAAGTATCTCTACGTTTATGTCTTCACCAATCTCTAATATTTGATTTACAATAAAATCAGTTGATTGTTTCTCGATTTTTGATCCACAATTTGGACAATAACTAATCCCTATTCTTGCCCACAAAAGCCTTAAATAGTCATGGATTTCAGTCACAGTTCCAACTGTTGATCTAGGACTTCTTGAAGACGTTTTTTGATCAATTGCTATTGCTGGAGATAATCCTTCAATCTGTTCGACATTTGGTTTTTCCATTTGGCCAAGAAATTGACGTGCATAGGCAGATAAACTCTCGACATATCTTCTTTGGCCTTCTGCATATATTGTGTCAAAAGCTAAAGAAGATTTTCCCGAGCCGGATAGACCCGTTATTACTACCAATTGATTTTTAGGTATATCAACACTGATATCTTTTAGATTATGTTCTTTTGCACCTTTAACTTTTAAATACTCATTTTTCATTAACTAGGAAGCTCCATAATTTCTTTTTTTATTTCTTTTAATTCGTCCCTTAATCTAGCAGCGACTTCAAATTCTAATAAATCGGCAGCTACTTTCATTTCTTTTTCTATGTCTTTTGAAATTTTGTATAAATCTTCTCTCGATGCATTTTTTAGATTTATATTTGATCTAAATGATATATCTTCTTTAGAAGGTCTATTTCTCTCAACTATTTCTAGAATATCAGTGATTTCTTTCTTTACCGTAGTGGGATTGATATTGTATTTCTCATTATGTTGTTTTTGAATTTCTCTCCGTCTTTTTGTCTCATTAACAGATTTAGTTATTGAGTCTGTAACTTTATCAGCGTACATAATGACATATCCATCTTTATTTCTTGCAGCTCTTCCTACTGTTTGTATAAGACTGGTCTCAGATCTTAAAAAACCTTCTTTATCAGCATCCATAATGGCTACCAATTGGACTTCTGGTAAATCTAATCCCTCTCTGAGTAAATTAATACCAACTAAAACATCAAATTCACCTTTTCTTAAATCCCTAAGGATTTCAATTCTTTCTAAAGTATCTATGTCTGAATGAAGATATCTTGTTTTAATTCCCATTTTTAAAAAATAGTCACTTAGTGCCTCACTCATTTTTTTAGTAAGAGTCGTGACTAATACTCTATTTCCATTATCAATGACTGATTTTATCTCACTTAATAAATCTTCAATTTGATTTTTGGTTGGTCTAACAAAAATATTTGGATCTAATAATCCTGTAGGCCTAATAATTTGCTCAATAAAAATTTCAGAATTTTCGTTTTCCCATTTTCCAGGAGTAGCCGAAACTAAAACAGTTGAGTTTACTTTATTTTTCCACTCATCAAATTTTAATGGTCGATTGTCCAATGCAGCTGGCAATCTAAATCCATAATCTACAAGTGTTGATTTTCTTGATTTATCGCCTTCATATTGGCCTCTAATCTGAGGTATTGCAATATGACTTTCATCGACAACCATTAAAAAATCTTTTGGAAAAAAATCGATCAATGTATATGGTGCTTCACCAGGTTTTCTTCCGTCAAAATATCTTGAATAATTTTCAATTCCAGAACATACACCTAATTCAGTTAACATTTCTAAATCAAACATTGTTCTTTGTTTTATACGCTGTGCTTCCAATAACTTATTTTCGCTTTCAAATTTTGCAATTTGCTTAGATAAATCAGTTTCAATTTCTTTTAATGCACTTTTTCTTTCATCATCAGATGTCACGTAATGAGATGCGGGGAATATTGCTAACTCACTTAGTTTTTCAAGTATTTCACCAGTTACTGGATCAATACGTGATATTTTTTCAATTTCATCACCGTAAAATTCAACTCTAAATATTGTTTCCTCATAGACAGGAAATATATCCAAAGTATCACCTTTTAATCTAAATGTTCCTCTTGTTACTACGAGGTCATTTCTAATATATTGTTGTTTTATAAGCTGACTTATCAAATCATCTAAATCAAATTCATTACCTTGGATTATTGGGATTATTTTATTTTTATATTCTTTAGGAGAACCAAGTCCATAAATACAAGAAACAGAGGAGACTACTATAACATCATTTCTCAAAAGTAGAGCACTTGTAGCAGCGTGTCTTAACCTATCTATTTCCTCATTTATGTTTGCATCTTTTTCAATAAATGTGTCAGTTCTAGGTACATATGCTTCTGGTTGGTAATAGTCATAGTAAGAAACAAAGTATTCAACTCTGTTTTCAGGAAAAAATTGTTTAAACTCATTTGCAAGTTGTGCAGCCAAAGCTTTGTTTGGTGCCAAAACAAGAGTGGGTTTCTGAATTTCCTCTATAAGCCATGCAATAGTTGCAGATTTTCCAGAACCTGTAATCCCCATTAATGTTTGAAAATCAATATTATTATCTATACCATTTTTTAGTTTTTTGATTGCAGCAGGTTGATCTCCTTTGGGTGTAAATTCTGAAATGACTTTAAATTTTTTCATAATAACTTTTGAATTTCATGATTTAATTTATTTTCTAAGTCTTCGATATTATTATTTTCAATCAGTGTACCAATGGAGTACCACCACTCATCATTAGGTTGGTTATTTATTCGATTTGTAATATCCTCTTCATCCATTCCTCTATCAAGCAATCTATTTATACGTACCTCTTTTGGACTCCAAATCACAACACATTTGAATAAGTCTATAACACTTTTTGGTGCTGATACTTCGATAAAAGTAAATCCCTCATTTTTTTCTAAAATAGATAATAATTTTTCTTGTACTTTTGGATGTAAAAAGCTCTCAAGTATATTTAATTGATCTTTGTTTTTAAAAACAATGTTTGCCAGCCTTGTTCTGTCTATACTATTTTCGTTTATACAATCAGGAAAAGTTGAATCTAAAAATTTAATTCCTTCATCGCTTTCTAGGATTTCATTTGATATAACATCAAGATCAACTGTAAGATAACCTAGTTTTTTAATTATTTTTAAAGCCTCTGATTTACCAGAACCAATAGGTCCAGTAATAACTATTCCATTTTTAAACATATATATAAGATTAAGGAAAATTAGAATTTAACTTTAATTGTTAATTACTTCCAATTCCTCTTTCTTTAAGTTCCTGCAATATATTTTCAAGGGATTCATCAACACCTTCAACGGTTTGTCTTTCTGCAGGTTTATCATCTGATTGTGATGAGTGAGTTTTTGGCTTATTTTTTTCTTCTTCTTTAACTTCCCAATTAGGATCGGCTTGTTTAATTGATAGATTTACTCTTCTTTTTGGTATATCAAGTTCCATAATTTTAATTTTTACACCTTGTCCAATGGCTAACGCAAGTTCTGGAGATTCAATTTTATCTACAGAGATCTCTGAAACATGGACCAGTCCCTCAACACCTTTGCCTATTGTTACAAATGCACCAAAAGGTACAACTTTTGTAACTTCTCCATCTACAACATCTCCTTCATTAAAATTTAGTTCAAAATCTAACCAAGGATCTTCGGTAACCTGTTTAGTAGATAATGATATCCTTTCCTTATCATTATCAATTTCTAAAACTTTAACTGTTACAGCATCACCAACTTTTACTATTTCATTTGGGTTTTCAACATGTCTCCATGACAACTCTGAAACATGGACAAGTCCATCCATTCCACCAATATCTACAAATGCACCGAAATTTACAATAGATGATATCTTGCCATCTTTTACATCGCCAACTTGTAAGTCGCCTAAAAATCCTTGTCTCTCTTCAGAAAGTTCTTCTTCTAAATGTGCTTTTCTCGAAAGAACTATGTTATTTCTTTGTTTATCTAATTCTAATATTTTCGCTTCAACCTCTTCACCGACATATGAACTAAGCTCCTTCACTCTTCTTACATCTATCAATGATGCAGGTAAAAATCCTCTTACGCCAATATCAACAATTAGACCTCCTTTGACGGATTCAATAACTGTTCCTTTTACTGACTTATTTTGATCTGAAATTGTCTGAATGTCTCCCCAGGCTTTTTCATATATTGCTCTTTTTACAGATAAAATTAGTCTTCCTTCATCGTCTTCTTTTTCAAGAACCAGAGCTTGTACTTTATCACCAACATTAAATACTTCGTTAGGATTTATTGATTTTCTTACTGATAATTCTCTGGATGGAATCACACCTTCGGACTTATAACCAACATCAACCATGACTTCATTTCTGTCAATCCTGACCACGGTCCCTTCAATAACATCACCATTTTTAAAAGATACAAGTGTTTGTTCTAATAATTCTGGAAAATCATCCGGGCTGATGTCTTCAGGAAGGGTTACGTCATTGATTGGCTTTACTGCCTCATTTTGGCTATCTGACATATGTTTTATTAATTCCAATCATAGTATTGCGTTTCTTAGGATAACATATTTGTGTAATTTGCAAGTAATTAATTTAAATTTGATAAGTTTATATTTTCTTTTATATCAACAAAAAGTGGAACTTTTAATTTAGACGCACCCTCCATCTCCTTTTTAACTATCTTTGATACTTTTTTGGCAGATTCTTTGGGTGTCTGAATAATAATCTCATCATGTATTTGTAAAAGAAGATCGGTTGATTTTATTTTTTGAATTTCTTTATTAAGCTTTATCATTGCGATTTTCATAATGTCTGAAGCTGTTCCTTGTATAGGTGCATTCATAGCAATTCTTTTTCCCATTGCTTTTAACTGAAAGTTAGATGATGCTAATTCTTTAATATATCTTTTTCTACCATATAGCGTTTCGGTAAAGGTGTTTGTGGTTGCGTCATCGACTATTTTGTCAAGAAAACCTTTTATCTTTGGAAATTGTGAAAAATATGCTTCTATTAGCTCCTCGGCTTCTTTTTTTGAAATATTTAAGCTTTTAGAGAGACCAAACGATTCCATTCCATAAATTAAACCAAAATTAACTTCCTTAGCCTTTCTTCTCATATCTTTTGATACAGATTCAATATTTGTTTGAAAAATTTTGGAAGCAGTCTCTGAGTGAATATCAGATTCTCTATTTTGTAACATATCAATCATTGATTTATCGTTACTTAAATGAGCAAGAACTCTCAACTCTATTTGTGAATAATCAGCAATAACAAAAACATGCTTAGAATCTGCGATAAAAAATTCTCTTATTCTCTGACCCATGTCTGTTTTATTTGGAATATTTTGTAAATTTGGTTTTTCTGAAGAAAGACGGCCTGTTGTTGTTCCAAATAAATTGTAACTGGTGTGTACTCTGTTCTTTACAACTTCATTTTTTAAGCCTTCGATGTATGTAGAGCGTAACTTTTCATACTCTCTATATTTTAAAATTAGTTTTGGAAGCTCATGCGATTTTGAGAGCTCTTCTAGGACTGATGCATCGGTCGATGGTGCTCCTTTTGGAGTTTTTTTAAGAACAGGATATTTCATGTCTTCGTAAAGAATTTCAGATAGTTGTTTTGGAGAATTTAAATTAAAGTCTTTTTTTGTGATTGATTTTATAGCGTTTTTATAATTTTCTAATTCATGATTTATCTCCTCTGAAAGTATCTCAATTTTTTTTAATGATATTCTTACACCCTTCTTGTTCATTGAATCTAAAATTTTTAACATTGGATAATCTAGATCTTCATAGATTAGATTCAGTTTTTTATCTTTTTTAAATTTACTAATATCTTTGTCAATAAATTCAATATTTTTTTGGAAAAATTGAAGATATTCATAAACTTCTGACTTCTTAGTTATACCTGATGTTCTATTGATATGCTTACAAATACTTAAAAGATTATCAGGCCTTATGCTTGGATCTTTTAGAAATAAAATGCAGTCATATGCCTCTGCCTCTTCAAAATTAATTTTTTCATCTATTATTTGCAAAATACTTTGGGAGTTTAAGAATACTAATTCCTTTAGATCTGAAATTTTGCCAATATATTTTCCAAAACTATCTTTTTGTATGAAATATATCTCTTCTTCAAAATTTAGTAAGTATGCTTTACCTTCCAGGTTTTTATTTTCAGATACATCTTCTTTTGAATCATTTTCAATCTCTACCTCGATATTTTCATCTTGAGATATTGTGTATTTATTAAGTTCTAGATCTAAGACCTTTTCTTGAGCTTCTAGTAAAACCTGATCAGATAAATATGCAGTTTCGCTAGTTTTTACTGTTGGCAATTCCAGATCTAAATCAGTTTTTATAGTTGCTAACTCCTTACTTATAAATAAAATTTCTTTATTTTCTTCAAATGAGTTTTTCAACTTAGGAGTTAAATCGTCAAGGTTTTTATATATTCTGTCAATATTCTCATACTGTTGGAGAAGTGAAATTGCTGTTTTTTCTCCCACCCCTGCAAGCCCTGGTATGTTATCAGAAGGGTCACCCTTTAAAGCTAGATACTCTATGTATTGTGATGGCTTAATGCCAAATTTATTTTTAAAAAATGATTCATCTACTTTATCAGTATCCGTAATCCCTCTTTTTGTATATAAAATATTTGTTTTTTTTGTTATTAATTGAAAAGTATCTCTATCTCCAGTCACTATCAATACATTTTCATTATTTTGATTAAAAAGGTTGGATAAAGAACCTAAAACATCATCTGCCTCATGTCCTACAACTGAGACTTGTGGAATATTAAATGATTCAATGAGTTCATGTAATAAAGGAATTTGAACGTTAAAGTTGTCAGGTGCTGGAGACCTATTTGCTTTGTACTCTTTATATATGTCATTCCTAAATGTTTTTCCTGGTAGATCCCACGTAATTATTATTTGTTTAGGATTATAATCATTTACGACTTTATTAATCATGGATAAAAAACCATGTATAACGTTTGTAGGAGTTCCAGTTGAAGTCATTAAGGTCTCTGGTAGTGCATAAAAAGCTCTAAACGCAACACTGAAACCATCTATGAGAACTATCACTTCACCATTTTAAACTTAAAAAATAAATTCTCTTATTTTATATATATCAAATATAATCTTTAGATAGGCCCGGATGGCGGAATTGGCAGACGCGCTGGACTCAAAATCCAGTATCTTCGGATGTGGGGGTTCGACTCCCCCTCCGGGTACATTTTAAAAACTAAAATATTTAATGGACAATAATGTAGTGTGAAGAAAATTCCTTTAATAAGTGTGATAGTTTTTATAATCCTAAGTATTTCATTTATAATTTATCAAAATTTTTCAAGTGATTCTTTTGGAAGTGAATTTGTTGAACAAATTAGAATTGCAGATGCTGATGATACTCTAGATAACATTCCTGAAAATACTTTAATTAATATAGGAAAAAATATATGCATATCTTCTGTGGATTGGACTGATGTAGAGACTTCAGAAAATCTTATTAGGAATGAATTAATTAATAACGAGATCATTGTCGATGAAAAAAATAGAATCATTCCAATTCTAAGGTTTCAATCAATTTATGAACTATGTCCAGAGAATATCCCTTATCTTGAACAAATTTTCATAATTAATGAGTAAGAAAATTTTAAAGAGGCTTCCACAATGTTTCTTCGGCCTGTTTCTATGTGGAATAGGTCTTGCGTTTACGATAGAGGCTAAGTTAGGACTTAACCCATGGGATGTATTCCATGATGGTTTTAGTCAGTTAATAAATGTAAGAATTGGCTTTGCCGGGGTAATTACTGGATTCATTGTTTTATTAGGTTGGATTCCACTGAAACAAAAGCCATTTCTTGGCACGATTCTAAACATTTTAACTATTGGAAATGTACTTGACTTAACAATGTATTTCATACCAACGCCTCAGGAAATTTGGATAAGACATATATACCTATATTTTGGAACCGTGCTATTTGCTATGGGTGTTGGAATATACATCGGTTCAGGATTAGGTCCTGGTCCAAGAGATGGAATTATGACAGGCATTGCAAAGCGAGGCCCAAGTGTTCGAGCAACAAGAATAGGAATTGATTTCACAGCATTCTTAACTGGAGTTTTACTTGGCGGTTCGTATGGATACGGAACAATATTTATGGTTATAGTTGTTGGACCAATAGTTCAATTCTCTCTAAAACGATATGATAAAGGTGCTATCTTTTCTTTATAGATATATTTGTTTTTAAGTTAATTTCACCTTTTTCTTTCTTAATTAATTTTTTTTCAAAATAAATTAATCTGGAGATTGATGAGACAATTTCAAATTTATTTGTATTTGATAAAACAATATCATTCACTGAAATCCATTCTTTGCTTACTAAATTAAGAACAAATTTATTTGTATTTAAAATATCACTCTTATTTTTAAATTTTTGTTTACATTTTTTAGAGCAGAGAAAATATTTATCAGATCTATTAATATTTAAAATTCTTCCACAATAATCGCAACGGTCCATTTTCAAATTTTTATTATTTCTTGGATACCTGATTCATTTGTAACAAGCATTCTTCTAGACTTTCCTCTAAATTTAATTCTTGATGCTTGTTCTTGTCCAAGAAAGCATCCTTTCTCAAAATCGACAAAAAAATCTAACCATTTTGTTTCATTGGGCAGTAGTCCAGTATTTACTATTTCTTTAGTGGGTAGTTCGTTATTTAACTCAAAATCATTCCAAGAGACTGACTCTTGTTTCGATTCAATTGTTTTAAATGTTGCTTTATCAAGATCAACTTGTAAGGTAATTATGCTGTCTTCAATTTCAAAATTACAGTCAATTCTTATGGCATATTTTCTCAAACTATCCAATATAAAATTCAATTCTCTCTTGTCTTGATATACAAATACTTCTTTATTTTTTTCTTCTATTAAAAACCAATGATTAATTTTTCCATCGGGTCCGAGTAAAAATGAGGGCTTGATGCTATCTACTTCGATATTATTTGAAATTATAGAGTCAAGGAATGTTACATTATCACTACCAGTAATTTTTAAAACCTTTTCAGTTTGAATATTTGAAGTCATAATTAAATATTACTTAGACGCTCTAGGTTGAGACGAATGAATATGTCTTGAAAGAAAGAAGCAAGTATGTACATTCTATCAGAAAAAATAAGTGCACCTATTGCAACCAATGTTGTTCCTGATATATAAGAAGAGTATCTTTTGAAAAAAGTAAATATTTTTGATTTCAAATTTACCTTTGTTGAAAATATTGGTAACAAAATAAATGGAATAGCTAATCCAAAAGAGTAAAAGATTAATAGCGATATCCCTTGGTTAATTGTGTTACTACTTGAAGAAAGTGTTAGAAGTGCTCCTAACACAGGGCCAATGCATGGTGTAAATCCAAAAGCAAACGTTAGACCAAGAACAAAATTTTTCATTCTATTAAAGTTTTTAATATCTATGTAATTCGAACTATAAAAATACTTATTGTTTAAAGATGGAATCATTAACATTAGGCCGAAAAATATGATTATCAAGCCACTCACCCTAGACAAAGTTTCAGAGTTTCTGCTAAAAAAAGATCCTATATTTGTTGCTATAGCTGCAAGCGATATGAAAACTAAAGAAAATCCTAATGTAAATTGTACTGATCCAAATAAGCGAGTTTTAATATCATCTTCTGATTCTGAAAATATAGCCAGATAACCAGGCACAAGGGGAAGAACACAAGGAGAAACAAATGATAAAAACCCAAATATAAACGCAATAAAAAAATTAACTTCCATTTATTTCATATCTTTTCTTCCATACTTGCTACATATTGGACATAATTCTTTTTTATGTGAAATCGCAGGGCAATATTCTCTTCCAAAAAAAATAATTTGTAGATGAAGTTTATTCCATGAATTTTCTGGAAATAATCTTTTTAAATCCTTTTCAGTTTGCTCAACACTTCTCCTTGTGGAAAGCCCCCATCTCCAAGCAAGTCTATGAATATGAGTATCAACTGGAAATGTTTGGACTCCAAAAGCTTGACCCATAACAACAGATGCACTTTTATGACCGATCCCTGGAAGAGATTCTAAATCATCAAAGTTGTCTGGTACTTTTCCATTATATTTTTTTACTAAGATTTTTGATAGATTTGATATTGCTTTTGACTTCTGTGGTGAAAGTCCACAAGGTTTGACGATTTTTCTAATCGTCCTGACATCTATTTTGGACATGTCTTTTGGATTGTCTGCGATCTTAAACAGTTCAGGAGTAACTTCATTTACTTTTTTATCAGTACATCTTGCTGATAACAAAACTGCAATTAATAACGTATAAGCATCTTTGTGATTTAATGGTTTTTGAGGTTTTGGATAAAGTTCATCTAAAATTTTATGAATTTTTTTTACCTTATCTTGTTTTTTCATATCATTATTTTATACAAGATATTAATGTTCACTTATTCGGATGATTTTAAAAAATAAAAATATTGCAATTGTAGCTTTGGTTACATCCGCTTTATTATTTGGATCAACCTTTGCCGTTGTAAAAGATTTAATAACTTCAATTAGTCCTGTAAATATAGTTTTCTTGAGATACGTTATTGCAGCAATATTATTTTTAATCATTGGTGGAATTCCTAAAAAAACGTACATATTTCCTGGCTTGCTTATGGGTGTATTTTTATGGATTGGCTATATAACACAAACAATTGGTCTTGAAACAACTTCAACGATAAATTCTGGAGTTGTGACAGGGTTTTATATTGTCTTAACTCCTATTTTTTCAAAATTTATAAATAACAAAACTATTCAGAGAAAAAATTTAATTGGATCAGTATCAGGTTTTTTTGGAATTTTATTAATTGCTTTAAATGATTTAGATCAGTTATTTGGTAATTTATTTACATTAATTTGTGCAACTGGATATGCCTTACATATAGTTATGGTTGAAAGATATATTAAAAATATGAGCATTTCAAAATTGATGTTCATACAATCATTATCAGGAGCGATTTTTTGCTTACCCTTTTTAAACTTTACAAACTTAGGCTTAGCTAGCGATTTTATATTTCCAATCTTGTTTTTAGGATTTGTTGTAAATTTTTGTGCGTTTTATCTTCAACTATTTGGACAGAAAAGTATAAATGCATCTACAGCATCTTTATTATTTGGATTAGAAGGAGTTTTTGCTTTACTAATAGGTGTTTTTTTTGTTGGAGAAGTTTTAAATTTAATTAATTGGCTCGGAGTGATTGTTATATTAATTTCAATATTTTATGTAATTAAAGAATAGTTTGTTCCTTATTAATACTGTTCAAATATTTCATTATTGCTCTCAAAACAGCGACTAAAAAGAAAAAAGTAATTATTAAAATAACAAGAATTCTTGGTCCTTCTAGAAATGGAATTTCACAGGTAATTAGATCACTACAAAGACCAAACCCATCACCACCATTTGCAAGATTGAAAATAATTAAAAGTGGATATGCGAGAATGACAACTAACGATACTAAAATTAGAAAAACTACTACTCTTAATAAAAACATAATTAAATTATTTTAATATATTATTTGAAATGAAAGTAAAGTTAATAAGTTATTCAAAGCCAACTGATTCTATTAGTGATGAAGGAATAGATAATGCACAGGAGCTTGTTGCTTTTTGTGCGAGAGTTTCAAATCCATCAAACCAGTTGAATACTGAAACAAGTGAAAAATTAATTAATTATTTAATTAAAAATGCACATTGGTCACCACTAGAAATGGTAAGTGCTTGTCTTGAGATTGAAACAACAAGGGATATAGCTAGACAAATTCTTCGTCATAGATCATTCAGCTTTCAAGAATTTAGTCAAAGATATGCAAATCCTGTTGAAGATTTAGAGTTTGTTATTAGAGAGGCAAGATTACAAGATCCAAAAAACAGACAGAACTCTGTGGAGACAGAAGATGAGAAGATAATTAATGAATGGAAAAAATTACAAAATAGCTTAATCGAAAATGCTAAAGAAGTTTACAATTGGGCAATTGAAAACGGTATAGCAAAAGAACAAGCAAGATCGGTTTTACCTGAAGGGAATACAGTTAGTCGGATTTATATGAATGGTACTTTAAGAAGTTGGATTCACTACATTCAACTTAGAGAAGCTAACGGTACACAAAAAGAACATATGGAAATTGCCAAGGCGTGTGCTGAGGTTATAAATAAAATATTTCCAATGGGTAAAGATTTAACTTAATTATCTAATTTATATTTAAATATTAAATATTCATCAGTTATTTCAAATTCTGAGTCTGAAATAATCATATAATCTTGATAATCCAACTCAGCCTGTTTCATAAACTGCATTCTCTCATCCCCACCGATTGGAGGCATTGGTCTATCTTTAACAGCATTTGCTCTGTCTTTGAACCTATTTATAAATTCTTCAACATTAAAGGACATGATTAAATTTTAACTACTTAGTAAGTAATGTATTAATTTCATTTTTAAGTTGTTGAGTTTTTTTAATTTTGATCGATTTTAATTCGAGTAACTTAACTCCCTCACGTGAGTTAACTTCCAGTTCTACTTTTGAATTACCAGGATATTTTTGGAGCAACTCCTTTAATAACAAGAGATTTTGTTTATCAAGTATCTCCTCTTCAACTGAAATTCGCATTGGAGTGGTATCCATGTCATTTAACATTTTCGATGGTTCGATAAGTACTAGATCTCGTGCTCTAATAATATTTTCTGATCCACCAACATAACTTCCAGAGACTTTTAGGTAATTTTCTCCATCAATTTCATTGTTAAACTTATCAACTAGCTTATTAAATAACAAAACTCCTACTGTTCCGGTTATGTCTTGAACATCAAATTGAATCCATGGATTTCCTCTTCTTGAAACCCTTTTTTGAACATTGGAGAATAGACCAGATATAGTAACATTCACCTCCTCATCCTCACCAAACTCTAGTAAATCAGTTATTGAATGTGTAGATTCAGATCGTAAAACTTCACCATAACCATCTAACGGGTCTTCGCTTACAAAGAAGCCAAGCATTTCTCTTTCTCTATCAAGATATTCCTTCTTTTCCCATTCGATGTTTTCAATAATTGTTTCATTGTCAACATTGTCGTTTAAATCAAACAAAGAACCTTGTGAATTGTTTTTATTTTGTTTTAATTCTTTTGCATCTTCAATTAAATCTGGAATTTTTTCAAAGATACCTTTTCTTGGAAAACCAAACTTATCAAATGCACCACCTTGAACTAAAGCTTCAACACCTCGTTTATTAAGGGATCTTGATTCGATCCTAGATAAAAAATCTTGGATACTTTCAAATTTGGACCCGTCACGTTCAATTATTATTTTTTGAGCTGTAATGTCTCCAACGTTTCTAATTGCAGATAAACCAAATAAAATTTCACCATTGTTCACAGAAAAATCTTCGAGGCTTAAATTTATATCGGGAGTATTTACTTTTACATTCATTTCCCTTGCTTCGGATAAAAAGATTGCAGTTCTATCTTTATCCCTTTTTACTGCAGTTAAACAAGCTGAAAGATACTCTGCAGGATAATTTGCTTTCAAAAATGCAGTTTGATAGGCCAGTAAAGCATATGGAACTGAGTGACTTTTGTTAAAACCATATCCAGCAAAATATGCTATCTGATCAAAAAGTTCGACGGAAAACTGTTCAGAGTAACCATTTTTTAGTGCGCCTTCAGTAAATTTATTTCTTTGTTGTTCCATAACTTTTGGAATTTTTTTTCCCATCGCTTTTCTTAGATCATCAGCTTCATCAAGTTCAAATCCAGATATTCTTTGGGCTATTTGCATTACCTGTTCC
This sequence comes from uncultured Candidatus Actinomarina sp., assembly GCA_902587025.1. GTDB lineage: Bacteria > Actinomycetota > Acidimicrobiia > Actinomarinales > Actinomarinaceae > Actinomarina. Next base: position 44,398 of record CACIJJ010000001.1, read on the forward strand.
TGGTAAAGTATCACACCATAAGTCTCTTCTAAAATTTCTTTCAAATCTGAATGCAAATATTCTATTTCTTTTCTTCCTGTTGCTCTGTCTGCAAACTCAGTGTGCATTCCTGCACCCAATGGACCAGGTCTTATGAGTGCAACCAAAGCAACCAAATCCTCAAATCTTTTTGGTTTAAGGCTTCTAGCAATGGACTGTGCAACTCTGCTTTCTAATTGAAATACGCCTGTCATTTTACCTTGTGAGAACAAATCGAATGTGGGTTCATCATCCAAAGGTATATTGTCAATATCCAAATCTTTATCACCAATTAGTTCAATTGCTCTATCAATAATGGACAAATTTCGAAGACCTAAAAAGTCCATTTTCAACAAACCAAGTTGCTCAACAGTGTGCATCTCGTATTGTGTAACAAGTTCTGCTCCCTCTCCTTTCTGTTGTATAGGTAAAAAGTTTGTGATTTTATCTGGAGAAATCACAACAGCAGCTGCATGAATTCCATCTTGTCTTCGAAGTCCCTCCAGGCCTAATGCGATATCAATAATTTTCTTAACTTCTTCACTTTCTTTATATTGTTTTCTGAGTTCTGAAGAAGCGGTGTAAAATTCCTTGCTATACCCATTTTGAGTTGTTTCATTTGAGTCTAAACATTCTCCAAGTGTTGCAGAAACTCCAAGTATCATTGGCGGCATAAGCTTGGCTACTTTGTCTCCAGATGAAAAAGGTAAACCTAAAACACGTGCAGCATCTCTGATTGCTTGTTTTGCTTTAATTGTTGCAAATGTAATAATATGTGCGACTCTGTCGTGTCCATATTTCTTTGAAACATAATCTATAACATCGTTTCTATATCTTTCGTCAAAATCCATGTCGATGTCAGGAAGTTCTTTTCTTCCCTTGTTTAAAAAACGTTCAAATAACAAACCGTACTTTAGTGGTTCAATTCCAGTTATTCCTAAACAGTACGACACTATTGAACCAGCTGCTGATCCCCTACCTGCACCAGTTCTAATTCCATTTGATTTTGCATAATTTATGAGATCTCCAACAATCAAAAAGTATGATGCAAATCCCATTGACTCAATGACTTCTAGCTCATAATTTATTCTTTCTTCAAGTTCAGATGTAAGCTCACCGTAAAGACCTTCGGCTCCCTGATAAACTTTATCTTTTAAATACTCATCAACATTTTTGTTGCTGTCGTCTATGGGAAAATCGGGTAAATAGTATGTGTCTTTTTCAAATTCATATTCAACTCTATCTAATATTTTTAATGTGTTGTTACACGCATTAGGAAATTCTTCATTTGGAAATAAATCTCGCATTTCTTCAGATGATTTTATGTAAAATCCGCTGCCATCAAATTTAAATCTATTTTCATCATCTAAAGTTGCATTGGTTTGAACACAAAGTAATGCATCATGAGCTGAAGCATCATCAGAATGTACATAGTGAGAGTCATTTGCTGCCACGAGTGGGGCTGATAGTTTTTCTGAAATCTTAAGCAAATCGGGAAGTATATCTTCTTGTTGTTTGATGCCATGTTTATGGAGTTCTATGAAAAAATTATTTTCTCCAAAAATAGATTGATAAAATTCTGCTTTCTTCAATGCATCATCAAAGCTTCTTGTTTGACCTTGATTTCCTTCCTCAACAGATCCATCGGGTGCAAGTAATTGAGCTATTTCTCCACCAAGACAACCAGATAAAGCAATTATTCCCTCGCTATATTTTTTTAATAATTCATAGTCAATTCTTGGCTTATAATAATAACCTTCAGTAAACGCTCTACTTGCCATTTCAACAAGATTCCAATACCCTACAGTGTTTTCTGCCAACAAAGTTAAATGATATCTCTTATTATTTTTACGATCAGGTCTTTCAAATCGACTATCAGAAATTACATATGCTTCATAACCAATTATTGGTTTAAGTTTTTTTTCAATTGCAGAGTTGTAAAACTCTAAAGCACCATATAAATTGCCATGATCAGTAATCGCTGCTCCTGGTTGTTCTAACTCGAGAATTCGATTTAAAAAAGGTTCAATTTTTGCTGCACCATCAAGCATCGAATACTCCGTATGTGCGTGAAGATGTACAAATGAATTTTCCATAAATATATTTTAAATGATATAACTTAATTAAACATTTAAGAAGGCATTAAAAAAACTTGGTTCATTAACTTCAAATTCATAATTTTCATCTTTTATTTGAAATCTAATTTTTTTTGAATGAAGGCAAATTTGATTTTCATTAAGTTCTAATACTTTTTTTGCCCCATATAAAACATCATTTACTATCGGATTTCCTAAAAATTCCATTTGTGATCTAATTTGATGATTTCTTCCGGTTAAAAGCTCTATTTTCAATTTGCTATAGGTGTCTCCTTCTAAGATAACCTCAAAATTTGATGAAGATATCCTTCCTTCACTACTAACTTCTCTTTTGATCCTATTATGTCTTGATCGGGATAAAGGAACTTCAATATTACCTGATTGAGTTCTTAATTTTCCTTCTACGATACAAACATACTCTTTATAAATAGTTCGTTCTTTAAAGAATGTTTGAAGTAACTTAAATATATCTTCATTTAATGCGCAAACAATTAAACCTGATGTTTGTTTATCAAGCCTATGTACAATGCCTTCTCTATCAGAAATACCCCATTGCTTTACTGATGGTTGAATCTCAAGAAGTCGATCTCTAACTGTAAAACTTTTTGATGAGTTATCAGGATGGGTCAACACCCCATTGGGTTTATTGAAAACAATAAAATTTTCATTTTGAAAAATAGTTTCAATTTTTAAAATTTTTTAACTCCGAAATAATTAATAATGAAATTCCGATTGTGATAAATGAATCTGCAAGATTAAAAGAAGGTATAAACAAAAGTTCTATAAAGTCTGTGACTTTCCCATTGTTTCCATTTAGTAAATTAACAAATCTTTCACCCAAATTTCCTAAAGCACCACCAAGAACAAACATGAAAGCATATTCTTCTATTTTGTTTGCAAATGTATTTTTAAATTGGAAAATTAGCCAAATTAATACCAACGAGGATAAAAGAAATGTAAATTCAGCTTTACCTTTTAATAATCCAAATGCGATTCCAGTATTGAAATTTAGATCTATTTCTAATATATTTTCTAGGATTACAAAATCTTCATAATTTTGTGAACGAATATGTGATTTTAAAACATTATCCAAAATGCCTAAGCATATAGATAGAATTAAGGGTTTTCTATTTTGTTTAAGAGTCAAGTAATTCTGCACACTCTTTACGCAAGGTTGCATAAGGCAAAGCCTCAAGTCTTGCTAATGGAATAGGTTCACCACAATTTTCGCAGTTTCCGTACTTTTTTTTCTTAATAAGGACCAATGCGTGATCAATTTGATTAAGTAAATGTTTTGTATTTTCATCAAGTGTAAGTTCTTTTTCAAGCTCAAATGCCATAGAACCTCCATCTGCAGAAGTAGGATCAGGACTTCTTTCAGCCGATGCTTCCGAAATTCTTAGATTTTCTCTTTCTTGTTGGTGTTGTTCCAACATAGAAACAAGCTGTTCTCGCTCTGCCAATAACTTTTTTTTGAGCTTATTAATAGTATTTGGTGATAATTTTCTTGCCATAATTTTTTATTATTGAACGTATATTAGTAAAAAATAAATTAAAGCAAAGAGATTTTAAATAATTTAAAAATAAAAAGTCTTTACACAAATAAACATTAAAATTCTAAGGATATGTTCAAAAGAATTGAAAATAATATAGATTTTGCTGAAAATGAAGATAAGATATCGAATTATTGGAATGATATTGATGCTTTTCAAAAATCTCTAGATATAAGAAAAGAATCTAAAATATTTAGATTTTATGATGGTCCCCCATTTCCAACAGGAAGTCCACATTATGGAAACTTACTTGCAGGCGTAATTAAGGATATTGTTCCTAGATATTGGACTATGAGAGGATACTTTGTAGAAAGAAGATTTGGTTGGGATGTCCACGGATTACCAATTGAAATGGAAGTACAAAAAGAACTTGGATTAGAAGACCCTCAAGATATTGATGATTATGGTATTGATAAATTTAATGAGGCTTGTAGAAGTCAGGTACAAACGAATACAGAAAACTGGGAAAAAATTACTCGTAAAATTGGAAGATGGGTCGATTTTGAAAATGATTATAAAACTATGGATGTTGGTTTTATGGAGAGTGTCTGGTGGGTTTTCAAAGAATTATTTGATAAAAATTTAATTTACAAAGATTATAAAGTATTACCTTATTCATGGGCAGCATCAACTCCTTTGTCAAATTTTGAAGCAAACATGGACTATCGGGATGTAGAAGATCCGTCAATATTTTTTAAACTAAAAGCAAGAAAAGACTTCAATAAGGTGTCGAAAGATGATTACTTTCTAGTTTGGACAACTACTCCATGGTGTATACCTGGCAACTTAGCTATTGCTGTTGGTAAAGATATTGAATATTCAAGAGTTGAGATTGAAAATGAATTTTACTGGATCGCAACAGAGAGACTACATGAACTTGATGAATTTGACATTAAAGAGATAGAAACTTCAATTGGAAAAGATTTAATTGGTGCAGAATATGTACCTGCTTATTCAGAATTTGAAGATGAAAATTTAGGGAAAGCATTTAAATTAATTCATAGTGATGACACAAATACTGCATCTGGATCAGGATTAGTATCTCAAGCTCCTGCTTATGGAGAAAGTGATTTTTACTCACTCAAAAATGCTGGTATTTCTGTAATTGTTGATCCAGTAACGTTAGCTGGAAAGTTTGATACAACCGTAAAAGGTTTAGAAGATATGTATGTTAAAGATGCTGATGTAAAAATTATTGAACAATTAGACGAACGTGGATTACTTTTTTCTTCAAAAAGAGAAATGCATTCCTATCCTTTCTGTTGGAGAACTGGAACACCACTTATATATAAGGCGATACCAACCTGGTTTGTGAATGTTGAAAAAATTAGTGAGAGAATGGTTGAACTAAATTCTCAAACTCATTGGGTTCCTGGTTTTATAGGTGAAAAACGCTTTTCAAATTGGTTGGCCGATGCAAGAGATTGGGCAATAAGCAGAAATAGATATTGGGGAAGCTGTATACCTATTTGGATAAATGATGATGACCCTGAAGATATAATTTGTGTCGGCTCAATTGAAGAGCTTAAAGATTTATCTGGTGTTGAAGTAACTGATCTTCATAAACATTTTTTAGATGAAATCAAGATAAACATCAACGGTAAAACATATACCAGAACTCCCGAAGTTCTTGATTGCTGGTTTGAATCAGGCTCAATGCCTTACGGTCAACAACATTACCCATTTGAAAATGCTGATGAATTTATGGATGGTTTCCCAGCAGATTTCATAGCAGAAGGTTTAGACCAAACAAGAGGATGGTTTTATACATTAACTGTTTTGGCAGTTGCATTATTTGATTCTGTCGCTTTCAAGAATTGCATTACAACTGGAATGATTCTTGCAGAGGATGGTAGAAAAATGAGTAAAAGCCTTAAAAACTATCCGGATCCTGAAGACTTACTTAACAAGTATGGTGGTGATAGCCTAAGAGCTTATCTAATCAACTCTCCAGTTGTTAGGGGTGAGCCTCTTAAATTTTCAGAAGAAGGGGTAAAACTTGTTACAAGAAACGTAATACTACCCCTTTGGAATAGTTTTTCTTTCTTTTCAAATTATGCCAACGCTGACAACATTACTAATGAAGAATTAGCAAAGGCTTCACCTGTAAACGAAAGATCAATCATGGATCAGTGGATTGTATCAAGTCTTCAATCTTTAATAAAGACAGTAAACGAGAAAATGGAAAACTATTACCTTTATGAGGTTATACCTCCATTAATTGACTTTATTGATGAATTAACTAATTGGTATGTTCGAACTAACCGTAAAAGATTTTGGAAAGAAAAAGATACTAATGATATTGATAAATTAAATGCATTCAAGACACTTCACGAGGTTCTACTTGAGTTTTCAAAAACAATGGCGCCTGTGTTGCCATTTATATGTGAAGAGATATATCAGGGTTTAACGAATGAGGACAATAAAAGTATTCATTTAGAAAATTATCCAGAAGCAAATATAGATGTAATTAACCAAGAACTTGAAAGGCAAGTAAAGATAGCTAAAAACATTATCAGAACTGCTAGAAATGTTCGATTGAATTTGAATTTACCAAATAAACAACCTTTACAAAAAATATCAATTATTTCAAATAACAAATCTCTTAAAAATGATATTGAAGCAGTTAAAAACATAATACTTGACGAACTAAACATAAAAGATATTGAGTACATCAATAAGGTTGAAGAATGGTACAAGTATGAATGTAAACCAGACTTCTCAAAATTAGGCCCAAGGATGGGTAAAGGTATTGGAAAATTTTCGGCTTACTTGGAAAAACTCTCACAAAAAGAAATTAAAACCTTAATTGAAAAACAAACTTTGATATTTGAAGATTATGATATCTCATTATCAGAACTAGATTTAAGAATTGTGCGTGAAAATACATCAGATAGTCATGAAATTGTAGATGATTTTAGTATTAATTTAGATACTGAAATCAATGATGAGTTATATTTTGAAAGGATATCGAGAGAAATTGTTTCTGTTGTTCAAAATCAAAGGAAAGAACTAGGATTCGACATTACAGATAGAATTAAATTAGAAATAATCTCAAATGACAACAAAGCTCTTCAGGGAGTTGAAATGTTCCAAGATTACATTTGTAAGGAAACCTTAACCAAGGAATTTAATATTACGCAAAAAAAAGGTAAAAACACTCTTCTTGATTTTAACTTAGATACCAATATTGAAAAATTAACAAACGAATCTTAAGATAATTGGTTGTAAAAAGTTTATACCTAATATCAAAACGATTGGTGATAAATCAATACCTGCCATTCCAATCCTCAAAGGACCAATTCTAGATCTTATTGGCTCCAGAAGCCTTCCATAGAATCTGTCTAAAATCATTTTCACCTGACCGATTGGATGATCATTAGAAACTTGAATCCAACTTAGAATTATCCATAAAAACAAGGAGTAACTTAACAATCTGAAACCGAGTAAAAATAAGCTACACATTTATTTTGTATAAGCCAAGAGATTGTAATCTCTCTCTTTCGCTTGACGGTAATGACATGTTTGAAGGAATTATCAAATAAACTCCATCCTTATGAATTATTCGCATTTTTGCATCACTTATAAATGCAATACCAGTTATAAAATCGACAATTCTTTGTCTAATGTTTTGATCAGTAATATCTCTGATATCTACAGCAACAATAAACCCTTCTTTAATTGGTGATCCTAAAAGATGACTGTCGCTAAAAGACCTCAGTACTTTAATTTCAACCTCATCTTTTGGTTGATGAATCTTTAAATCTCCCGTATAGTCTTCATTCGAGAACCTGTTTTCAGATGAAGGTCTTACAGTGCGAGTGTTTTCAGTAATAACTTCTTCAACATATTCTGGTTGTTTAAGACCTATCGAAATTAAGAATTTTTCTAGCATTATCTAAAAATTTTACTACCTACGCGTATTATTGTAGCACCATAATCTAATGCAATTTTATAGTCACTAGACATTCCCATAGATAGTTCTCCATTATATTGTTTATAATTATCTAAAAGTTTTTGATTTATATCGTTCATATTTTTAAAGGATTCTCTTGGGTCACTATTGATATCTGGAATACACATTATTCCATTTGGAAAAAAACTATAATTCTCGAATTTTTCAAAAAACTTTTGAACATCATTTAAGTTGATCCCGCTTTTTTTTGGATCATTATCAATATTTATCTGGACAAATATTTCATGGTTTTTATAAAGTAAATCAATTTTTTCTACTTCTTTAAGTCTTGACACTGTGTGTACACTTTTGGAATTTTCCAAAATTTCAGGAATTTTTCTAGATTGGAGTGGTGCAATAAAATGAAAATGGCAATCTTTAAAATTACTTTTGTGACCTAATAATTCTTCCAATCTATTTTCACCAAATTCTCTAAATCCCTCATTATATACTCTTGAAATTTCCTCAGTCTCTCGGCCTTTAATTACTGGTAGAAGTCTTGCATTATATTTTTTAACTTCATCGCTTATTTCATTAAGCATAGTTACATCCATACGGTGCTCTCCTGTCTCAGTGAAGTTTTGTCTCTTCTGTATGAATGAAACATTGTATCTCCTATTGTGCACTCATTAGCTATTTCTAACTTAATATTGTTTTTTTTACAGAACAAAATTATGTCCCCACTTAAATTTAAAAATTTTTTTTGTTCTCTTTCAACAGTGTAATCTTGAAACTTATGGCTCAAATCATCTTGAATTTCATAGCAACATGCTTTTGCATGAGGTCCAATTGATACTTTCAACTTATTTTTATCAAAATTTTTGATTGCATTATAAAATATTTTATTTTCTACACCTTTCCATCCAGCATGAATAATTCCTATTGTTGTATTGTCTGATATAACAATAGGCATGCAATCTGCTGTTGAAACAACTAGTAATAGATTCTTTTTTGTTGTAATTAAAGCATCGGCATCATAAACACCGCTTCGCTCAATTTCTAAAACTACGTTACTATGAGTTTGATTCATTGAAGCAACTTCAGTAAAACTGGTTTTATCTTTATTGCCAGATTTGTTATAAAAAGTTGCTTTAGATATTAATTTAGACTTAATCATCCTCTGATGAAATCAGGGAGATTATCTCCTCCGTTTTCATCAAAGTCAGATGACACTCTTCTGTTTGGTCTTTGCCCAAATCCTGCTGCAACAACTGTTACTTCTACAGCGTCACCTAAAGAATCGTCAACAAGATGTCCGAATATAATTTCTGCATTATCATCTGCTCTTTCGGTAATTACTCTTGCTGCTTCATTTACTTCTTGAAGTTTTAGATCCTCAGATCCAGCAATTGTTATTAGAACACCCTCAGCTCCGTCCATGTTAGCTTCTAATAAAGGTGAAGAGATAGCTGCTTGTGCGGCATTAGGAGCTCTTTGTTCTCCAGTAGACCTTCCAATTCCAAGTACGGCATTACCAGCATCTTTTAATATTGTTTTTACGTCAGCAAAGTCAACATTTATTACTCCAGGGTTTGTTATTAACCCTGTAATACCTCTTACACCATTTGCAAGTATCTCATCAGATTTCAGATAAGCTTCACTTATTTTGATATCTTTATCACTAATTTGTAAAAGTCGATCATTAGGTATAACAATTAATGTATCAACTACATCTCTAAGTGCTTGTATTCCCTCTTCAGCTTGAACTGATCTTCTTCTACCTTCAAAGCCAAATGGTCTTGTAACAACACCTACAGTTAAAGCTCCCATCTCATGAGCTATGTTTGCTAATATAGGTGATGCACCTGTTCCAGTTCCACCGCCTTCACCTGCAGCGATAAATACCATGTCTGCACCTTTCAAAGCTTCATTTATGAGTTCTTCTGAATCTACTGCTGCTTGTCTTCCTACTTCTGGATTCGCACCAGCACCTAGACCTCTTGTTGATTTTCGACCAAGATCTAATTTTAAATCGGCTTTTGAACCAAGTAAGCTTTGAGCGTCTGTATTACAAGCTACAAAATCAACACCCTTAATCCCCATTTTTATCATTCTGTTAACAGCGTTGGTTCCACCGCCACCAACTCCAACAACTTTTATAACTGCTGCATAGTTTCTTGGTCTCATATTTAAATTAACTCCTTTTTGCTTAGAACTTTTTTTAACTGCAGTTTTTTTAGTCTTAGATTTAACCGCAGTCTTTTTTGCCTTAGGTTTGGTTGCCCTAGCTTTAGATTTTGTTTGTTTTTTTGTTGCCATAATTTTTCCTTAAGTTGTAGGTTATCAATAATTGAAGTATATCCAAAACTTTTTTTTATTTTTATCTAGATATAAAGTTTAGATTTAGATTTTAGCAGTTTAGTATAGATTCAATGTCATCACTGTTTGAATCGATTATGGTCACTTCTCCATCGCAATTGCCTTCTTCTAGGATATATCCAACAACAGTGCCTTTTTTTGAAAGATCAACCGGTCGACCAATATTAAGCGTTGTATTTTTATAAAATCCAGTAAGTTCAATTCCATCATAGAGTATATTTAAATCTTGAATTGATAGTTCGTACTTACTTACTGTTAAGATCAAGGAAATTATTTCACTATAAAATCCGTCTGGTACAGGTCCATTTGTAATTGTTAAACGTGGAAGTTGGTTATGTGATTCTGCGAGTTCTGTGTGTAAATTTTTATATAAAATGACTTCTTTTGGGTTTGTATCTCTTAGGTCGTTTATTACGATAATTTTTTCATGAATAACAATATTTATAAATACAAGATTTGGAAGTTGTTTACTTATTACTAAGCTTTCAACATTTAAATTGTCTTTATAAAATTGACCAAAATCAGATTCATCAATGAACCAAATTGACTTACCTTGAACGATGTCAAAAGAATTGTAATTTAAGTCAATATTTTTTTCATAATTAAAATTGGAAACTGTATATTTTGAGGAAAACAATGACAAAAATATAATCAAAGTTAAAAGAGAAAAAAACGAAAATATTGAGAAGGTCTTAAATGATCTTTGCTCTAAATTTAGTAACTCATTCATTTTGCAAAGTCACCAATAAAAATAATCTCCTCTTCTAAAGTAATTCCGAATTTTGTTGATACTTTATCTTTTACGTATTGTACAAGATCAAATAATGATATAGCTTTTGCATCCTTTTCAGCTACAAAGAAATTAGCATGCTTTTCACTAACGCGGACACCATCAATTTCATAGCCTTTGAGACCTGCATTATCAATTAATTCACCAGCATAATAATCACTAGTATTTTTGAACACACTACCCGCATTATATATAGCTGCCGGTTGTGATTTTTTTCTCTTCTCGTTAAAAGCTGATAGATTTTTATCAATTATTTTTTTATCGCCATTTTCAACTGTAAGTGTTGCACTTAAAATTATTTTATTATCAAGATTTTTTGAATTTCTATATGAAAACTCTAAATCTTCCTTTTTTAAATTCTCAATTTCGAATGTTTCCAAGTTAAAACATCTTAGGTCTTTTAATAACTCAGAAAATTCCCAACCATAAGCACCAGCATTCATTTTTATTGCCCCTCCAACCGTTCCTGGTATGCCAATCATAAACTCGCCATTTGATAGAGAATTTTCTTTAAAGAATCTTGAGAGTTTTGGTAAGAAAACTGACGAACCTACTTTTATTTCAAAATTATCCGTTAACGTCAATTCCTCAAATTTAGGATTAAGCACATTTCCATAAAATTCTTTATCAGAAAATGCTACATTTGATCCTTTTCCTAAAATAACATTTTGTTTTCCTTTTATAATATTTTTTAGATCAGATAGCTCATCTTCAGATTCAATATTTATAAAGTTTTTACAGTAACCACCAAACCTATAAGTCGTTACTTCTGATAAATTTACACTATTAATATTCATTTAAATATTTTAATATTTTTGGACCAAGTAAGGTAATATCACCAGCTCCTAGTGTTAATACTGTATCTCCATTTTTTACTTTTTTGGACAAATATTCAGGTACATACCTTATGGACTTTAAATACTTTATATTCTCATCTTCAAAGTTTTTACTAGATACTCCTGGTATTGGTGATTCTCCAGCCGGATATATATCAGTTACAATTGCATAATCTGCTAGTTTTAGTGAATTTTTAAACAAATTAAAGTACTCCTTTGTTCTTGTATACCTGTGAGGTTGAAATACAACATAAAGTTTACTCTCAGTTTGCTGCTTTAATGCAGTTATAGTTGCTTCCATTTCTGTAGGATGATGACCATAATCATCGTAAATTAATACACCTTTAGATATTCCGATAAGTTCTATTCTTCTTTTTACACCTGCAAATGATTTAATTGCATTCAAAGAATCTTCAATTTCAATACCATTTAAGAAAGCTAATATAATTGCACCTATCATATTAGATTTAAAGTGGTCACCAATAATGTCAGACTTGATTTCATATTTGTTATTTTCATATTTAAAATTTCCCGGACTTTCTACTTTAAATTCAGCTGATGTATCTTTGCCGTAACTTACTGGATTTTTTAAATCCTTCATAGATTTAATATTTAGATCATCATTATTAATAACCAAATTGTCCGTTACATTTTTCATGACTTGGTAAAAAGCATCTTTATAATTATCAAGATTTTTAAAATAGTCTAAGTGATCACTATCAACATTTAAAACTAATAGATCTGATATCTTAATTTTTTCGAAAGTGTTAAATGCCTCGTCGGTTTCTAAAATAAGTGGCTGATCAGGATCCCCATAGTGTCCACCAATTCCATTAAAGGTTGTAATCCCACCATATAAGTAAGAAACGTTTACATTATTAAAGTGAAATATGTGTGAAAGCAAAGCAGTTGTGGAAGTCTTTCCGTGTGTTCCTGTTATTCCTATTATCTTATGATTTTCTGATAAATTCTTTAGATACTCTGGTCTTGATAAAACGTTCTCTTTATCATAAAAATCTTCAAATTTATCAGATTCAATTGGGATAGCACTTGAATAAATATAAAGACTCTCAGGCTTATATGTAATTTCGTCTAACGTATGTACTACTTTTATACCATCCTGATTTAACAGATTTGTTACGTATGATTTTCTTTGATCGTAGCCAATGACATTATCACCTTTTTGTTTTAGATATTTAGCTATAGAGCTCATACCTGAACCCCCAACACCTAAAATATAAATATTTTTATAACTCATTTATCAATTTCATCAATGATTTTATTAACAATAAAATCATTGCCTATTTTTATGACATTATTTTTAGAGAATTCTTCAAATAAACTTTTATCAAGTTGTTCTAATTTCTTGAATTCATATTCAAGACTTTCATAGTGTGGACACAATTTAGCAAATTTTGACTTGACTAAATATTCTGCGTTCATTGACTGGTGGGTAGATGTTGTGCCATGCTTGTATGGAATAAGTATTAAAGGAATGTTTATTAATACAGCTTCTAATACTCCTCCACCCGCTCTAGAGACTTGAAGGTCAATTGATGAATAGAAATCGCTCATATCCTTAATAAATTCTATTTGCTTATAATTTTCGAATTTTTTTGAATTATCAAAATTGTTTGGTCCAACGATGTGGATTATCTTTATATTTTTTAAAGTGTTGTTGCTTAAATATTTGTATATCAAAGAGTTTATTTCTTTGGACCCTTGGCTTCCACCTTGTACTCCGATTATTATTTCTTTATTGTTAATTGCTTTGTTATTTTGAATTTTTTTATCAACAATTGGTCCAGTGTTATCTAAATTTTTTTGGTTTATATTTATTGTGTTTGGATAGGAAGTAAATTTATCGCTTTTAAAATAGGAAGCAATTTTATTACCAAGTCCAGCATAAATATTTTGTTCTTGAATAAAGAATTTTATTTTATGTCTCCAGCTCAAATACCCAGCCAAAGGTGCAATATATGATCCAGTAGTAAATAAGATTCCGCAATTCTTTAAATCTATTTTCTTTTCAATAATCCGAATAGATTTTACTATTTTTAGGATATTTAGCATATAACCAACCATGCCTGTCTTTGATCTATATATGTCTATTGAATGAACATCTATATCTCTATCTTTAAAATATTGAGAACCTCTTTTATCTGTTACTACCTCTATTTTTCTTTTTTCTATGCCTCTTTGATGTAAATCATCAATCAAATTAATAACAGGTAATACATGTCCCCCAGTACCAACACAAAAAAAGACTATTGTATTTTGTTTCATAATTTTGAATAACCAATTGCTAAACCGCCAAACAAAGCCACCATGGCACTACTCCCGTAAGAAATAAATGGTAAGACAATACCTGTAATTGGTAGTAAACCAACCGCACCTCCAAGATTAATTACAACTTGTATTAGGACCCATGCTCCTAATCCAGAAAATACAAGTTTTTTAAATTCACTTTCTGTCGATATTGCCAATCCAAACAATGAGATAATTAAAAGACCGAGAATAATTATAAAAATTACTAATCCTACAAATCCATATTCTTCACCAATAATGGATGCAATAAAATCTGTATGAGAATTAGGAAGCATTCCCCACCTAGCGCGAGATGTTCCAGGTCCTAAGCCAAACATCCCTCCAGAACTTATGGCTATTCTACTTTGATTTAATTGAAAGCAATCACCTAATAAATCTATTCCATTATCACAATCTTTATTTATCCAGGTTGAAATTCTATTCCATCGATAGTTCCCTGAAATTGCCAGAAAATATAGTGGAAATACAGAAAGAGACAAAATACCGACAGGAAACTTTAAATTAATTTTTGAGAACAAAATTTGTGCTAAAACTATTCCAAATATAGTTAGTGTTGTTCCATAATCAGGTTGAAGGTAAATAAATAGACAACACATTAAAGGTAGGAACATTGCTCTTTTTAAATAAAATAAATCACTATATTTTGAATCAAGGTTTGATAATTGATATGCAATCCACAAAATAATTAATGGTTTAGCTAGTTCACTTGGTTGAAAATTGATTATTCCTAAGTCAACCCATCTTCGACTTCCTCCTCTAACTATTCCATAAGTTAAAACAAAAAAAAGGGATGTTGTAACAAATACAATTGAAAGATTTATTAATTTTTCCTGAATTGAAATATTTATTTTTTTCCCAATATTAAAAATTACAATTCCAAGTAGAACCGCAGCAATATGTCTTTTTATAAAGTAAAAATTATCGTTGTATTGATTCATTCCTTGTACAGATGAAGCTGAAATATTCACTAAAACACCAAAAGTTACGAGAAACCAGATAGAGAATAGATTTAATCTTTGAAAAAATAAATAAGAAAATCTCAATTTTGTCCACCTTTTAAATTCTTCACTATTGATTTAAAAAATTTTCCTCTTTCAATATAATTTTCAAAATCATTAAAACTCGAACCTCCACAAGAAAATAAAACAGTCTCAAATCTTTGAAAATCTTTTTTTAAAATATCTTCTAATTCAAAAATTGATTTAATAACTTCTACTTCACAATGAAATAAATTATGATCCAGATTCATATCATTGGGAATAATTATTTTTTTTATTTCATTTGATAATTGAAGTTCACTTGTAGGAATATTTTTTGTAATTCCATGCATAATAAGTAATGCGTTTTTTACTCTTTCACTTGCTGAGGATACAGAGTGAAAATTTGTAGATTTAGAGTCATTTATAAATCTTGTTCCATTGATAATTTCGACTTTTTCAAAACGATGTTCTGTAGTTGACTTATTTTTCAAAAATTTATAAGCATCTTCTATATTGAGATTTAATTTATCGATTAATTTAATGAATGCAATAGAGGTATCAATTGGATAATTAGATAATTTAAGATCAAACTTTTTAAATATATCTTTGTTTGATTTTTCTTCTGAGGGAATTCCTATTATATTTTCAAGTTTTACCCTAGATACTGTATTCGTTCCAATAATAAGATTATTTTTTGATTCCAAGAACGACAATAATTTCATTTTTGAACTTTTATATTCTTCAAGGTCTTTATGCCAATCAAGATGATCAGAGTGAAAATTTAAAAATACACCAAAGTCTAATTTTAAATTTTTTGAATAAAAAAGTTGAAAACTTGAAAGTTCAACAATTGCATAAATTTTTTGATTTGATTCAAATTCAAGTGGTGAAACACCTACATTTCCACATGCAATAGATTTAATTCCATTTTCATTTAAAAAATTTGATAATAAATTTACAAAAGTTGTTTTACCGTTTGTTCCAGTAACGCCTATAAAAGTACCTTTGAATTCATTTGAGAATAAATCAATATCAGTAATTACTTTATTTTCAGGAAATTCTTTAAGCAATTTATGATCTGGTTTTATTCCAGGAGAGACGACTATTTGATCAACTTGCTCTAAATGTGAATCTCTAAAAACTAATTCTTCCCCAATATCTTTTAATAAATCTAGATTGTCATCATGAATAAAATAATCTTTTGATGTAGTGTCGAAATATTTTTTGACAGATTGACCTGTATTTCCATATCCAAGAATTAAAGACTTCACTTAATTTCCAAACAATACCCAGTCTCCATAAAATAGACCAAGCCCCATTACGATGAAAATTCCGTTGATTATCCAAAACCTAACAATAATAGTTGTCTCTGCCCAATTACTCATTTCAAAATGATGATGAATTGGTGTCATTTTAAAAATTCTTTTTTGTTTCAATTTATAAGAAGATACCTGAAGGATGACAGATAAGGCCTCAAAAATATAAAGGAAGCAAAAAAAGAAAATTAGGCCATCGGCACCTATCGATATTAAAATTATCGGAAACATAGCACCAATAAAATGAGATCCCACGTCTCCCATGATTATTTTTGCAGGATTTGTATTCCACCATAAAAAACCAAGAGTAGAACCAGCTAAAGCAGATATAAGTGTTGATAGCTCAAGACCAACCATTTCATTATTCATAAAATTTATGTAATAATCTGGATGCCTAAAAATCCAAAAAGCAATAATTAAAATTCCTCCAAAAGAAACTGAGGATGAACCTGCTACAAGACCATCTAAACCATCTGTAAGATTTGTTGAATTAGTAATACCTACAATTAGAAAGACTATAAGAACCCACTTTAAAAATCCAACTTCAAAACCAAAACCGCTGAAAAAATAAAATGTTGATGAGTAATCTAGATTGTAAAAATATAAACTTACGAAAGAACCTACCAATATTTGTAAAAATATTTTATTTCTAGCTCTAAGGCCTAAATTTCTATTTTTTCTAACTTTTAAAAGATCGTCAATTAATCCAACTAAAGCCATGAGTGTACCGAATAAAAGTAGAGTTAAAATTACTGGATTAATTGATATCAATTCAATCTTAAATCCCTGACCAATTGTCCAAAAATTAATATGTGATAGAACATAGCCTGCATAAGTTCCTAAAATTATAAATACACCTCCCATTGTTGGCGTACCTTTTTTATGATCATGAAAAACCACTTCCTCTTGAATTGGTTGACCAATATTTCTAGATTTAAAATAGTTAACTCCTATGGATGTCGACAAAATTACGAATAAGAAAGAAATTGCACCAGATACAATTATTGCAATCAAATTAAGCCTCCAATGGTCTCGTTAATGAAATCGTTATCATTAAAAGGAACATGTGAATTGTTTATTTCTTGATACATTTCATGCCCTTTACCTAATACTAATAAAACTGAGTTTTCCTTGAGCTCATTAATTGCAGAAGTTATTGCTTCTTTTCTATCAAGAATTACATTAGTTTTAGATAAATCGCATCCTTTTAAAATATCATTTGATATCTGAATAGGATCTTCATTTCTTGGATTATCATTCGTTACTATTACACTATCTGCTAACTGGGAAGCAGTTCCCATAAGTTTTCTTTTTTCTTTATCTCTATTACCTCCAGCCCCAAACAAAACAACAACCTTTGAAAAATAAGGATTCACATATTTAATAACTTGGGAAATTGATTCAGGAGTGTGAGCGTAATCTACAATTATTTTATTTGTTTTGAAATTAATCAAATCAAATCTTCCTTTTGGGTTTTTCAGATTCGAAATATTTTCTATGATTTGGTCTACATTTTTTATTTTTGAATAATATGCCATAGAAAAAGCAAGTAAAAAATTTTGATAAAAATTTGGACCAACGATATCTAATTCAAAATCGTATATTTTTTTATTAATTTCTATTTTCAAACTAGTTTTTGGAAATGTCTTTTTTTCTAATATTTGTAAATCGGCTTGAGTGTCTGAGCTTATTTTAAAAGATGGCAAAGATGAATTTTGAGCAACTTTATTACCCCATTCATTATCTATATATACATACTTATCTGATAGCTGGTTTGAGAATAACTTTAATTTTGAATTAAAGTAATTCTCAATATTTGTATGGTAATCAAAATGATCTTGAGATAGGTTTGTAAAACCTGAGGTATTAAATCTAATGCCGTTAAATCTATCTTGATCTAAAGCATGTGATGAAGCTTCAAGAATTATATTATTGTATTTTTTAAAATCTGACTTACCGAGTAATTTAAGAATATTAAATAATTTAGGTGAGGTTAAGTGTTTTTCATTTGTTATTTCAGAAAATAATTCGTCTTCATTAGTTCCAATAAATAAACTCTCTGGACCAAGTAATTCTTTAAGATAAGCTCCTGTTGTTGTTTTCCCATTTGTTCCTGTAATGCCAAAGTACTTTTTTGATTCATAGTCATTACATAGGTAATTGTATGAATCAAGAAAAACTTCACTATAATTTTTTGCTTTAATTACTTTATCATCATTCGAACTGCAATTTAAAGATGTAATGACTAGCTTCACTTTCTTCTTTAAGGACTCATCTACATATTTGTTTAACTTATCTTTATCTTCATGATTAATAAATAGCACTGACCCTTCCTCGACATCTAATGAGCTGTTAACAAAATTTTTAATATCAATTTCAGTAAATTTTAATTCAGACAAATTAAGTTCACTCATTTTATTTATCCGGTTCTAGGTTTCTTACAATATTCTTAAATATTGGTGCAGCTGTAGAACCACCTGTTACATACTCTGAAATCGGAGAGCCTAGTGCGCCCCATAAAATTACTGATCCAACTAGTGGTCCTTCATTTGTCTCTATAAATCCAGTGAACGAAGTATTAAAGCGTTTATCTGAGTATCCAATTCCCTCCAGATATGTCCGGCTAGTTCCTGTTTTACCACCTATTACATAACCATTCATTCTTAAAGACTTACCTGTTCCATTGTCTCCTTCAACAACGTTAATAAGTAATTTTTTCAATCTGTTGGACAAATCATTAGAAATAATTGATTTTTGATTTACATTCTGATCTAAATTTCTCAATAAAGAAAGTTGAATATCTTTACCACCATTTGCAATTATGCTGTATCCCTTGACCATTTGATATTGAGTTGTGTTTATAGAATAACCTATTGAGAGAGAACTAAGACAGGTTTTACATGAATTATATTCTATAAATGATCCTTTAGATTCTCCAGATAGCTCTACACCTGTTCTAGAACCAAACCCAAATTTTTTCAAAAATTCCTCAACATTATCAATATTAGAATTGTTAACAATTTTTATAGTTCCTACGTTCGAAGATCTTTCTATGATTTCTTCAACAGTAAGATTTAGTGGTTCATGCTTTAAAAAATCTTTGAAGCATCCTTTGAATCCTTCATAATTATCATCACATGATCCATCGATAATTTCTATCTCATCTTCGACTAGGTATGAATTATTCTCATCAACGATATCCGATTCTATTAATGATCCTATGGTAAATATTTTAAGTGCTGAACCAGGTTCGTAGTTTGCTCTTGCACTTATAAGGTCAATATCAAAATATTTATTATCTAAGGATGATGTCTCTGAAGAAATAAGTACTTCGCCTGTTAAAGAATTTGCAAAAACAACTGAACACTTAAAAGCTCCCGTATCGACTAATGCATCATTGCAGAGATTTTCCGTCAAATATTGTAATTCAGAGTCGATAGCAAGTACTAAATCTTCTCCATGTTTTGGTTGAATTGTCTTAATTTCACCTTGTGGAATTATTGCTCCATTTGGTGCTGATTCATACCTCAATTCTCCATTCTGTCCCTGAAGAAAATTATCAAAATAAAGTTCAAGTCCCTCTATTCCATTTCCATCTGGATCAACTAGTCCTATTAGATTGGATGTTGATTCATCATAAACATTTCTTTTATTTGATTGCTCTAAATGAACACCTTTATAATTCCAAGACTTAATTTTTTGACCAGTTTCAAAATCAACATTACGTTTAAGATAAAAAAAGCGAGAATTTTCTGTAATTTCATTTAAAATTTTATTCTCATCAATTCCTAATATTGGGGACAATACTTTAATAAGACCTAAATCGTTTATCTCATTTGGTCTAATCGCTACATTGTAAGATTGGATGCTACTGGCCAGTACGTTAAAATGTTTATCATATATTGTTCCTCTTTTTGCTTCTAGAACTTCTACCCTTTCCCTGTAAGATAACGCTTGATCTTGAAAGTGATCAGATTCGATAAATTGTAAAGAATATACTTTTTGAATAAATAGAAATGAGCCAAACAATACAAATGAAAATATCGTTAAGAACAAAAAATTTAATTTCAGTCTATTTCTAATAAATCTCATCTACTAAAACCCATTACAGTAGGACTCATTTCTTCAATGTTATTTAGTTTGTATGGGGTTTCAAGATCTAGGTTCAAGTTATTAACCCTTAGCCTGACATATGAATTTAATTTGGATAAATTTTCAATATTTTCAAAAGAGTATTTCTTAATGTATTCAACATTTATATTTGCTCTTGAGCGTTCAAGTTCTACAATTTCAGCGTTAATTGATGAAAGTTCATTTGAAATTTCATTCATTTTTATATTTATAAAAAGTGAAAAAATAACAGATATCGATAAGAGTAAATATATTAAACGAAAAATATATTTTTTTCTCATAATTTAATCACGTACCTTAACGTTGCAGATTTTGCTCTTGAATTAGTTTCTATTTCTTTATTGCTGGGGTAATATTTTTTTTTGTTTGGAAATTTAAAACTCTCTACATTGTTACAAACACATATTGCAATTGAAGGTTCGCAAGTACAACCAATGGTTAACTCGTTCATAAAATTTTTAACAATTTTATCTTCAAGGGAATGATAAGAAATGCAAACTATCACTCCATTTTTTGAAATTACATCTTTTATACTAGTTAATGATTTTCTTAACTCATCTAACTCGTTATTAACTTGAATTCTTATCGCTTGAAAAATTCTTCGTATACTTTTTTCAATATAAATGGGATTCTGTTTTGGTAAAGCATCTTTAATTAGTTTTACCAAATCCTTTGTTTTGTAAATTGGCCGATTATCTACTATTTTTTTTGCAATTGAACTTGAATATCTTTCCTCTCCATAATTTTGAAAAACTAGCTTTAATTCTTCATAAGAAAATGAATTCAATATATTTTCAGCAGTTAAAGATTCTTGTTGATTCATTCTCATATCTAAATCAGAATTAATTGAATATGAAAACCCTCTAGATGGTGTATCTATTTGATGACTTGAAACTCCGAGATCATAAAGAATTCCACTAATTGGAGTAAATGAATTCTTTTCTAAATAATCGTAGATTTTTGAAAAGTTTAACTGAACTACATTATGGTTGTTCTTTTTACCTGCAATCGAATCATAATCACGGTCAAAACCAATCGCAGTAAATTTTTTTTCTGAATCAATAAATTCGAAATGAGAACCATCGCCATAGGTTGCATCAATAAAATAACCCTCTGGAACATCTTTGAGTAAAGAAGAGATTTCTTCTTTCATAACGCCAACATGTGGCATGTACCCAACCCTGTTACTGTTCATACCCAGCTCTCTAGAACTGGCACCAATTGGAAAGTTGGGCGGAGTAAGGGTGTTCCAATTTAGTTGTCTAGAGAGCTGGCTATGAACTTATCCTTTCACTTCGTTTATATTTGCAAATTCATGATCTGCTTCATTTTGAATTTTTTTCCAAACTTTTGAAGACCAAATTTCAATTGTGTTTCCTGTGCCTGTAACAGTAACGTCACCATTAATTGGAATACTGCTGTAATCTCTTAAGTTTTCAGGAATTTGAATCCTTCCAGCTGAATCAAGCTTTGAGTCAACAGCGCCACTAAATATAGCTCTTCTTAGTTGACGTGATGATTTTTCAGTTACAGGAAGGTCAGCCATTCTCTCTGAGAGGAGTGACCAACTTTTCTTTGTAAGTATTTGTAGACAGTTATCTTGTCCCTTGGTGACTACACAGCCCTGTTGGAGCTCTCTTCTAAACTTCGATGGAATAACTACTCTACCCTTCGAGTCCATTGTGTGTTGATACTCACCAAGGAACACTTTTATCCGCCTTTCGTGCCTTGAACCACTTTGTGTCATTATATGACACTATATGACACTTTGCAACACAATTTAAAAAAAATTTTTTATGCTGATATGAGAAATTCTTTCCACTCCGGATCAGGGTTAGAGCCAATAATTGTTTTAATCCAAAAATTACCTTCTGGCTTTAAAGGTGCTTGAGCTAGCTTTAATATTGTTTGATTTAAATACTTATCTGCTTTTATAAGGTTACATTTTTTACAACATGCAACAACATTCTGCCATTCATGTTGTCCCCCTTTTGATTTTGGAATTATATGATCAATTGACTCTGCTTGGTTACCACAATATTGACAAATATATTTGTCTCGTATAAAAATATTTTCGCGATTTAAAGCAACTCTTCTAGCATACGGTGCTTTTACGTAATAATTCAAGGCAGCAACTTTTGGAATAGTGATTGTTGATGACTCAGATCTTATTTCAAAATTTGAATTTTTTATGACATTTATTTTGTTGGAAAGTAAAAGTGATATTGATCTCTTGGCTGATGCAATAGAAAGTGGTTGATAAGTTGCATTAAGTATTAATGTTCTATGATTTTCAAAATTGTTCATAATAAGATTTTAGAAGAGAAAAAGTTATTACGCTTGTAACTGTTGAGATTGGATATCATCTTCAACTCTTGTTAAAAGATTTAAGAATCTCTCTTTATCAAGCTCGAACTTCGAAATGTCTTCTTCAACTTCTTTAGCAACAAAATCAATAGTTTCAAAGAATGCTAATTGTCCTTGCTTTAGAGCGTCAAAAACTTCGTTTTCCTCGACTGAATAAATTGTTTCTCCGTCAGAAATAAGTTTTGTTTTTGATAACTGATCTTGTAAGTCACCATTTCTAGTTAAATACCTCCATGCACGCCTTACTCTTTGAATACTCATTCCATTATCTAATAATGTTTTGATTACTTTAAGTGAAACTATATCTCTAAATGAATATAGTTTTGGAACTCCTGGCTTACCGAAAGAAGACTGAATACTTGGAGAAACTAATTTAACTTTGTCCCAATACCTTAGTTGATGAGATGTGCATCCCGATAAATAGCATGCTTGTTTAGATGTAAACGCGTCTTTCTTCAATCCCTTACTCCTTATTAAAATCAGACGTATTATTTAATTTAATTAATACTATTTGTTTTGTCTAGAGGTATCTTTGTTTCTTACCAATTTATAGATTTGTTTAAAACTCCACTCCTGAATATTTTCAGCATTGAGTAGCGATCTAGTGTTGGTGACAAAAACATATCCTGACAGAGCCATTACTACAAATCCAATAACTGCAAATGCAGCTTGTATTGTATAAGTTCCAATCATTGTGAAAAATCCAAGAATAAAAGTTATGAATGAAATTGATATTCTAGCTCTTGAAAAATTTGACAATGTTAAATTCTCAACAGCTTTCTCAAGTTTTGGATCATCTTTAGACAAACCCAATTCTATTTGCTTTAATATTTCTTCTTCTTTTTTATTCAAACCCATACAGAGATTTTAATATATTCTGAAACTACTCTGTAATTAAGATGAATATATTTTTAAGGCATGGAGAAGTTAAAAATCCTAAAGATATTTTATATTACAATATACCTGGTTATGAACTTTCAAAACTCGGCAAGTCTCAAGCTGAACATTCTGCTGAAGTTTTATCAAAAGATTTTAAAATAGAACAGATCATTTCCTCACCACTCCTCAGAGCTAGACAGACATCTGAAATAGTTAGCAATAAATTAAAAATGGAATTTTCTATATCTGAGAAGATAACGGAATGGGATGGATTGTTAAATTGGAAAGGTTATACATTTGATGAAATTACTGAAACTAATGAATATTTAATCTACAACGATGATCCGACTGAACTTAATACCAATGAAACTTTTTTTGAAACATTTCAAAGAGTTGAGGAGTTGTACAACAATAATAAGCATACATTATTTGTAACACATCAGGACACAATTAGATCGTTCATGTTTTATAAATTAAAGTCAGAGAAATTTAACCAAGATAAACCGGGCCATTGTGAATTACAATATATTGAAAATGATACTCTTCAAAAATATACTAACCGCGTCTAGGTAAGTATATTATAAAGTATTATTAAAAAAATTCCAAAAAATGAGCAAAAACTAATTACCCCAACCAATGGTTCTATTGTTCGTAATATTTTTGAGTTGACTTTTTCAAGATAATATAAAACTAAATACTTACTTCCAAGAAAAGATAGAAACCCTGCAGCGATGAAATATACAAAACTAGATAACGATAACCATGGATTTACAAAATTCATCTTATATTACAATACTCATGCGTATGGTATTTAGTAAAAAATTTAAATTTATTGTATATTTTGTAGTAATTCTTTTGTCTATTTATA
This sequence comes from uncultured Candidatus Actinomarina sp., assembly GCA_902587025.1. Classification (GTDB taxonomy): domain Bacteria; phylum Actinomycetota; class Acidimicrobiia; order Actinomarinales; family Actinomarinaceae; genus Actinomarina. The sequence continues at coordinate 68,834 of CACIJJ010000001.1, forward strand.
TAGGTTACGTATTGGGTGTTACTTTTTGTTCACAAAACTGTCAAACTACAATTTTTATTAACATTTTTATAACTAATGTCGTTATGGTAGGTGGTGTTTTTACACTTGTTAGGTTGTCCGAAAAATCAATTACAGAATGGAATGACGATAATTACTATGAAAAAGATTGAATTACTTTAATTATTTTTTTTATATTTTTCGAATCAATATCCTTATGTAAAACAAACCTAACAACTTTTTCTCTCAGATATCCTGCTTTAATTTTGCTTTCCAATAACCTTTCTAAAAACTTATCTGAATTTTCAAGAGAAACAAACTCTAATAAGACCATATTTGTCCCTTTATAAACAACTGAATCCAAACCATTAATCTTATCTTTAATAATTGTTAATTCATCATAGATTTTTCTAGCTTTTTTGTGATCGTCTAATAAATTTTCCCGATTAATTAATGCAAATTTTGCAGCAGATGCAATTATTCCAACTTGCCTCATCCCCCCTCCTATCTTTTTTCTATATTCACGGGAATCATTTATAAAACTTTTTGTTCCAAGAAGTATTGAACCTATTGGAGCTCCAAGTCCTTTTGAAAAGCAAAAAGTTAAACTGTCACAGTACTGTCCATAATTAGATTTTGTATCATTTTCTAAAATTGCATGCCAAACACGAGCACCATCTACGTGAAGTTTTAAATTATTAGAGGAAGTGTACTCATATAGTTTTTGTATATCCTCAAAAGGAATAATTGATCCCCCTGATGATAAATGAGTATTCTCAATTGCGACGGTAGATATATTTGGTTTATGATACAAAGATTTTTTAATTTGAGTATCTAAGTCCTCTAAATCTAAATTGCCATCTTTATGCAGAACATTTCTAAATTGAATTCTTGACAAAAATGATGCTGCACCATGTTCATAGTTTTGAATGTGAGAATCAGATGTTGTAATTACCTCATCGCCTGGGTTTGTATGGTTAAGTAACGATATTTGATTACCCATAAGACCAGACGAAACAAATAAGCCAGCTTCAAACCCAAGAAGGTTTGCAGTAAATTCTTCAAGTTCATTAACTGTTGGATCTTCTTTATACTCATCGTCTCCAACTTCTGCTGTAATTATATGTTCAAGCATCTCTTTTGAGGGCTTAGTTACTGTATCAGACCTTATGTCAATCATTTTTTAATTCAAGCACTGTTTCTCAATCTCATCAATTTGTTTATTAAATGATTTTTTTTCAGATAGTACATAAATTATTTCAAAGTTTTCTTGACTAATTGTTTTACCATCGAAGCTGAGATTTTTTGTGCAATAACTTACGTTCAATTCTTTTGCTTTATCTTGAGAATGAACTTCTATTTTTTTTAGTAGATTAATTATGTCTCCCTCCCATTGGTTGGTCCCTAAACCATATTTAAGGGCTAGGTCATTTAATTTTTGTGATGAACCACCAATAACTAAATTTACGTTATTCTCTTCATAATTTTTATTAGCAATTATTTTTTTGATGACTTCTTCAATATTGTTGTCATAAGTATCTTTTTGTATTTCATATTTATCATCACCAATGCCAATACCTAGATTAAAATTTTTAATTTCCATAAGCGGATTTAAATAATTTTCCATTAACTCATTTATTTCTCTTTTTCTAATATTTAATACCATTGACCCTATTTTGAAATTTCTTTCGTATTTATCTAATTTCGATAATGCATCCATTATTTTGTAAACAGGAAGTTTCTTTATTTCTGGATTTATGCTGTGATCAAAAACATAAACTGTTTTGATTTCTAAATTATTTAATTTATCAATTTTTTTTTGATATTCCTCCTCAAAGAAAGAACCATTTAAAAGTATTGAGTTATTATTCACTATTAAAAGCTAATAATGCTGCACCTAACATCCCTGAATCTTCACGGGCTTTGCTTAATTTAATTTTTGGAAAATTTCTGTAAGGGAATTCAAAGTTTTTACTGATGTACTCATCAAGTAATGGAAGAAAATCATATGGGCTTTTAGTCATGCTGCCACCAATAACAAATATATCATTATCGAACAGTTCATATAAGGAAATTAAAGCATTTGAAGTATTTTGTATTATTTCATCTCTCGCATACTTTTCATAATCTTCAAGATTAATTGATCGATCAAATAATAGAGAGCCAACTTTTTCTTCATAAAAAATAGTAGATAATTTTGTTTCTTTGTTTATTTCGTATAATTCCTGACACTTTTTAGTCCAAGCTTTTGCAGATATTACATCTTCTAAATAGGATTTTTCATTAATCAAGATACGTCCTATTTCACCCGCATTTCCACTGCCTTTAAATATTTCTGAATTATAAATTATCCCCCCTCCTACTCCAGTACCAAATGTAAGCATTATCAAATTTTTATAATCATTTTTGAAATATGATAGATATTCATAATATGCAGCTAAGTTTCCATCATTCTCTAAGTAAATTTTTTTCTCTTTAGCAAATCCAAGTTTTTTTAAATCGATAGAAAATTTCATATTTGTACCATATTTAAAAATATGATTATCGTTATCTACAAAACCTGGCATGCCGAGTGAAACTTTATGCGTTTCATCAGAAAATCTACCATGGATTTCTTCAATTAATGAAATGAAAGTATCTTCTCTTTTTGGGGTATCTTCTATAAATTTTTCTTGAATTTTAAGTTTTTCATCGACAAGTCCACCTTTTATTGTCGTTCCACCAACATCGAATGCTAAAACCTTCATATTTTTAATGATTCTAAATCTAAATAGCTACTAGTTGAACGAAAATATCCAATATTAATACATTTTGTACTTCCAAGTATCCATTCATATGCTTTTGGTTGATGTACGTCTCCAAATAATGAAAATTTTGGCTTTTTGTTTTCTATAAATGTCTTTAAACTTTCCCACCCTTGTTCTTTTTTATTTGTAATAACATCCGTTATCAATTCATCAATAAAAGGAGGTGCATGAGTACATATAATGTCTACATTTCCTAATTTTTCTAATTTAGTTTTAAACTCTTCTTCTGAAATTTCTCCTCTTGCATTTATTGGTGTTGGAACTCCTCCACCAGCAAAGCCAAGTTTAATGTTTTTATAATCAAGGACTTTCCCGTCAATATTTGTAACATTTTTTGTTTTAGTTTCTTCAAGTATTTCAAGACTATCTACATTGCCAGGTATCAAAAATACTTCAAAATTTTTGAGTAACTTAAATACATCTTCATACTGCTTGTATATTGAATCTTGTATTTTTTGCTGTTTTAATTCCCTATCTTCTGAAAATAATTGTTCCCACATTTTTTTTCTTTTAGAAAAATCATGTTTTTTTCTGAGCTTCATTAACTCAGTTACATTTTCTTCACCAAAGACATCTTTTGCGATACCCTCTCCATTTCTGTAATCTATCCAGTTGATTAAATCACCCAAAATTACCAATGGTCCTTTGTCTTTCGGCAATGTACTTAAGGAATCTAATCCATGATGAATATCTGATATAAAAATCATTATTAATTTATGAGGTAACCGCTCCTGAATCAGCTCCTGAAACTAATTTGGAGTATTTACTTAAAACTCCAGATTTGTATCTTGGTTCAGGAAGTTTATAGGACTCAAACCTTTTTTTAATTTCAGATTCTGTCAATTCCAAGTTCAACTCTCTTTTTGATAAATTCAAATTTATTAGATCACCATTTTGACATATTGCAATAGGTCCTAGATCGAAACTTTCTGGTGTTACGTGGCCAATACATAAACCAGTAGTTCCACCCGAAAATCGACCATCAGTAATCAAAAGGACATCTTTTCCTAGACCTGCACCTTTTATTGCAGCTGTAATTTGAAGCATTTCTCTCATACCTGGACCACCTTTCGGCCCCTCGTTTCTAATTACAACGACATCTCCTTTTTCAATCTTGTTATTGAATAAGGCATCTAAAGCATCTTGTTCACTTTCAAAAACATTTGCAGGGCCAGAAAATTTGTTCACTTCAATACCTGCTGTCTTTACCACAGATCCGTTTGGTGAAAGTGTCCCATTTAAAATAGCTATTCCTCCTTCTTTTGAAATTGGATTGTTTGGGAACGAAACTACATCTTGATTTTTTGGAATATCAATATTTTCTAAATTTTCACCAACAGTTTTTCCAGTTACAGTTAAACAGTTAGGATCAATTAGTTTATTCTCAAGAAGGATTTTAGATACTACTGGAACTCCTCCAATTTTGTCTAGATCAACCATATGATATTTTCCAAACGGTTTCATATCTGCAAGATGTGGAACTGATTTACCAAGATCATCAAACGTATTTAGATCAAGATTAATTTTTGCTTCATAGGATATAGCTAACAAATGCAATACTGCGTTTGTGCTGCCTCCAAGGGCTAATACTGTTGTAATTGCATTTTTAAAAGCCTCTAAGGTCATGATATCTCTTGGTTTTATGTCTTCTTTCAATAAATAATTTAATTGCAAACCTGACTCTTTTGCTGCTGTTCTTAACCTTTGATCCTCAGCTGGGATTGAAGCAGTACCAGGTAAACTCATCCCAATAGCCTCTCCTACAGAAGCCATTGTGTTAGCTGTGAACATTCCTGCGCAAGAGCCTTGTCCTGGACAGGCATTACATTCTATTTCATATAACTCTTCTTCGCTAATTATCCCCTTTTCAAATGCACCAATTCCCTCAAAAACATCCACAATAGATATATCTTTTCCTTTGTAGACTCCCGGAAGGCTACTTCCACCATATAAAAAAATTGCTGGTCTATTTATTCTTGCTGATGCCATTAACATTCCTGGTAGTGATTTATCGCAACCTGCAATTGTTACCATTCCATCAAACCTTTCTGCATGCATAACCAGCTCTACAGAATCTGCAATGACTTCCCTTGAAACCAATGAAGCCCTCATACCCTCATGCCCCATTGATATTCCATCTGAAACAGCTATTGTAGAAAAAATCAATCCAGCTGAATCAGTACCATTTACTCCCTCTTTTGCATGAATTGATAATTCTGGTCCAGTAAGATTACATGGAGTAACTTCATTTCCAGCAGAGACAATTCCAACTTGAAACTTATTGAAGTCATCGTCTTGTAAACCTACGGCTCTGAGCATTGCTCGTGCAGCAGATTTTTCAACTCCTTGTGTTACGTCATCAGAAAATTTAACCATAAATTAAGAATAGATAAAATATACTACAAAATCACTTAATTAAAAGGTCGAATTCATGAATAACTTTTTGAGAAACCTCTCTTTTATAGAATGATTCTTTGTTTATTGTATTTAACCTGCCGATTCTCCATAAGGCCCAAACAGAATATAACCGTATTATTTCACTATCTGAATAAAGCAGTTGATTAAATAACTCATTGCTGTTTGGTAAAGGATTATTCGCAAGTGCAATTATTGCATTTCTTTTCAAGTAATCTGCATCTCTCTTTGGAACGTAAAACCATGAGAATTTTGAAATTAGTTCATAATTATCCATATTTATTATTTCAATAAGATCAACTTCGAATGTTTTATTAATATTGATTAATTTATTCTGTCCTGGAGGACATGATAAAAGACAGTCGTCACATCCATAAAACCTATTTGCAATTTTGATTCTTATTTCATGAGGAATTATTTTTGGAGATTGCAACCAATAAGATATACACTTATTTGAATCAATTTGATATTTATTATCAATCGCACCGGTTGGGCATGAAATTTGACACATATTACAGGTACCGCATGAATATAATGCTTCACTTGGTGATTTAAAATCTTTTTCAACATATAAGTTGCCAATTAACTGCCATGGCCCCACAGTAGGAGTTAACATCATCGAACTTTTACCTTGCCAACCCATTCCAGACTTTTCAAAAAATAACCTGTCATAGTGACTTGGATTGTCGATAAATTCATGAGTTTTTATATTTAGATCATCAAAATGATTCTTCAAAATATTAATAAATTGTTTAATTGGCTCGTAATAGTCCTTAACAGCGAATCTTGCTACGGAACCTTTACCTAAAGGACTGGCAATACTTGTTTTATAATTTTCCCCGTAATTAAAACTGACAATAATACAAGATTTTGCCCACTTAAATTTATCTCCTAACCCAGAATAATCAGGATTAGAAAAGGTAAATTTCATGTCAGCATGTTTGTTTTCATTTTTGACGTGTTTTATTTCCTCTGATTTATTAACAAGTGAAGGCAAACTCACAGTTGATACACTCATATATTCAGGAACATCAATATTTTGTTTATTTAAATAATTAATTAAATTTATGTCTTTCATTTTTATAAGGTTTAACTATAGTTATTCATAATGAAAAAAAGTGTAAATTTAATTTCTTTACTAGTATTAGTGCTTATGTAGCGCTCATTTACTAGTATTGAGCGCCTCCCCAAAATAGGGAGGTTTTTTTTTGAAAGAAATAATATGAGTGAAGAAAAATTAAGTGGAGCTGAACTTGTCGTAAGAAGTTTAGAGTACATGAATATATCAACTATTTTTGGTTTACCTGGTGGTGCAATATTACCTGCCTATGATCCGCTATATGACAGTCCAATAAGACATATCTTGGCCAGACATGAACAAGGGTCTGGACATATGGCAGAGGGATATGCTCAAGCTACAGGTGAGTTAGGAGTTGTAATTGCTACTTCTGGCCCAGGTGCAACTAACTTAATTACCCCACTTACAAATGCACTGATGGACTCTACTCCTCTTCTAGCAATAACTGGTCAGGTAGCTTCCGAAGCAATTGGTAATGATGCTTTCCAGGAAGCGTACACTGTTGGGTTAACTATGGCTGCAACAAAACATAACTACTTGATAACTAGTGCTGAAGAGATACCACAAGTGTTACTTGAAGCAAAACATATTGCTACGACTGGAAGACCTGGCCCTGTTCTTGTTGATATACCAAAAGACATATTAAATCAAAAAGTTGAATGGATTGAACCTAAATTAATAGAAATGCCAGGATACAAGCCAACATTAGAACCAAATCCAAAAATGATTAGTCAAGCGGCTGAATTAATAAAACAATCAAAAAAACCAATTCTTTATGTAGGTGGCGGAATTATTCATTCCAAAGCAAATCAAGAGTTATTTGAACTGGCAACGAAATTTAAAATTCCAGTTGTAACAACATTGATGGGAAGAGGTGCATTCCCAGATGGAAATGAACTATGTTTTGAAATGCCTGGAATGCATGGTAACTATACAGCGACTACATCAATTCAAAAATCAGACCTATTAATTGCTATTGGTGTGAGGTTTGATGATAGAGTTACTGCAAATCCAAAATTCTTTGCTCAAAATGCAAAAGTCATTCATGCAGATATTGACCCTGCAGAAATTGGAAAGATTAGAGAGCCTGAAGTTCCAATAGTTGGAGATGCAAAAAGTGTAATAACTGGATTAATTGAAAAATTAGCTGATACAGATTTAAATACATCAGATTGGCTTAATGAACTAAATCAAATGAAAAAGGAATATCCTCTTTCATATAATCAAGAAGAAAAAGGGCCTTTAAAAGTTCCTTTTGTACTAGAAGAGTTACAAAAACTAGCCGACGATGATGCAATTGTTGTTTCAGGGGTTGGTCAACATCAAATGTGGATATCACAACATTGGAATTTTACCTCCCCCAATACCTGGTTAAATTCTGGTGGTTTAGGAACAATGGGTTATTCCTTACCTGCAGCTATTGGTGCAAAAGCAGCCTATCCAGATCGTCAAATTTTAGCTTTAGATGGTGATGGATGTTTCCAAATGACATGTCAAGAATTGATCACCGCTTCAACTGAAAATATTCCTATAAAAATTGTTGTCTTTAACAATGGAAATCATGGAATGGTTAGGCAGTGGCAAAAAATATTTTATAAAAATAGATTCTCTGCATCAGAATTAACACACCATACGCCTGACTATGTTGCCCTTGCAGAATCAATGGGGGCTACAGGATTAAGAATGATTGAAAAATCTGATGTAAAAAAAGTTTTTGAAAAAATGTTAGAAATTGATGACAAACCTGTCCTTGTAGAGTGCATAGTTGATCCAGAAGATATGGTTTTCCCTATGGTTCCAGCAGGAGGAAGTAACGATGTTGTTATTCTAAATGAGGATGATCTTAAGAAATTATGAGTGAGAGAATATTAAGCGTACTCGTTGAAGATAAACCAGGTGTATTAGCTCGAGTTGCCTCAACGATATCTAGAAGAGGGTTTAATATAAATTCTTTAGCAGTAGGACCAACAAATATTGAAGGTAGATCAAAAATGACAATTGTTACTGAACTTGAATCAGTTGAACAAGTCAAAAAACAGTTAAACAAATTAATTAATGTAATAAAGATTGTTGAACTTGACCCTGATAATACTATTGAATCTGAGGTCCTTTTATTAAAGGTTTCAATAAACAAAGATACTCAAACTTCTGTGATTGAAAAAGCATCATTATCAGGAGCAAAATCAGTAGATGTCGGACAAGACTATGCTGTTTTTGAAATGACTGGTTCTTCAAAAGACCTTGATAAGTTAGAAAATTTATTGAAGCCATTCGGGATAATTGAAATGATTAGAGGTGGCAGAATAGCCATACAAACAAAACTATAGGAGAAGTTATGTCAGCAAAAATTATATATGATGACTCAATTGATGTTGAGCTTATTAAATCAAAAAAAGTTAGTGTAATTGGATTTGGTAGTCAAGGCCATGCGCATGCTTTGAATCTACATGATTCAGGTGTTGATGTAACAGTTGGTCTAAGAGAGGAATCAAATTCTTTCGATAGGGCAAAAAAAATGGGTTTAAAAGTAGAAAATCTTGAGAATGCTACAAAGAATGCTGACGTCGTAATGCTTTTATTACCAGATCAACTTATGGCGGACGTATATGAAAAAGATATATCCCCATTTATGAAAGAGAGCTCGACTTTGTTTTTTGCACATGGATTTAATATACATTTTGGTGAGATTGTACCTCGTGAAGATATTTCAATAGCAATGATTGCTCCTAAAGGTCCAGGCCATTTATTGAGAAGAACTTATGAAGAAGGATCTGGTATGCCTTGTTTAGTTGCGGTCGAAAAAGATTTAACTGATAATACAAAAGATTTGGCCTTATCTTATGCGTCGGCAATAGGTGGAGGAAGAGCAGGAGTATTAAACACAACATTTAAAGAAGAAACAGAAACAGATTTATTTGGTGAGCAAGTTGTTTTATGTGGTGGTTTGACTGAGTTGATACGTAATGGATTTGAAACATTAGTGGAAGCTGGATATCAACCTGAAAGTGCTTATTTTGAAACATTACATGAAGTCAAACTGATAGTAGACCTAATGTATGAAGGTGGGTTTGAATGGATGAGACACTCCATATCAGATACAGCAGAGTATGGTGACTTCTCAAGAGGCTCAAGAATAATTACAGATGAAACTAAGAAGGAAATGAAAAAAGTGTTGGAAGAAATTCAATCTGGAGCTTTTGCAAAAGAATGGATGTCTCAAGCTCGTGAAGGTTCTCCCTATCTTAAACAAGAACGTGAAAAAGCATCAAACCATCAAATTGAAAATATTGGTAAAGAATTAAGAAATATGATGCCTTTTTTAGATGCTAAAGATATCAAAAAAGATATATGAGTTCTGACCAGTTAATTATTTTTGACACCACCTTAAGAGATGGTGAACAAAGTCCGGGAATTGCTCTTACGCCATCTGAAAAACTCCTAATTGCTCAACAACTAGAGAAACTAAAAGTAGATGTTATAGAAGCTGGTTTTGCTGCTTCCTCCCCCGGGGATTGGAAAGGAGTTAATCTTATTGCAAATAATATCGAAAATTCAACTATTGCCTCTCTAGCTAGGTGTGTTCAAGAAGATATTGAACAAGCTCATGAAGCAATAAAAGTTGCAAAGAAATCAAGAATACACGTATTTACCTCTACTTCTGATATTCACATGGAACACATGCTCAGGAAAACAAAAGAAGAAGTGTTGAGAGATGCTAAGGAGTCAGTAAGATTTGCCAAGAAACTTTGTGAAGATATCGAGTTCTCAGCGCAAGATGCAACAAGAACAGACCATGATTTTTTAATAGAGATATTAAAGGTTGCTGTTGAAGAAGGCGCAACCACAATAAATGTTCCTGACACTGTTGGGTATGCGACACCTAGTGATTATCTTGAACTATTGAAAAAAGTTTATAGTGAAGTCAGAGGAAAAAATGAGGATGTAATCATCTCGACACATTGTCACAATGACTTAGGGCTTGCAGTTGCAAACTCATTAACAGCTATAAATGCTGGAGCGAGACAAATTGAAGGAGCGATAAATGGAATTGGAGAAAGAGCAGGTAACACATCTACAGAAGAAATAATCATGGCAGTCAAAACCAGACAGGATCAATATGGTGTTGAAATAAATGCTGAAACTACAGAAATTTCAGAAACGTCAAGACTTGTATCAAAACTAACTGGATACCCAGTTCAATACAACAAAGCAGTCGTAGGAAGAAATGCATTTAGTCATGAATCAGGAATACATCAGCATGGTTATTTAAGAAATACAATGACATATGAAATTATGACTCCTGATTCAGTTGGACAAGAGTCAAAAATAGTACTTGGTAAACATTCTGGTAGAGCTGGTTTTAAAGACGCTTTAGAAAAACTTGAATTTGATATTGATGAAGAAACATTCAATATAAGTTTTGAAAAATTTAAAAAGTTAGCAGATAGAAAGGGTGAGATTGTAGAAAATGAACTTCGAGCAATTATTGGTCAAGTTGAAATCAATGAAGCACCAGTGAAACTTGTATCTGTATCAGTAAACAGTAAGGACCAATATGCATCAGCAAAAATTACTTTAAGTGTTAACGGTGAAAATAAAACACAAGAAGCTGAAGGTGATGGAATGATTCATGCAGCATTCAAAGCTGTAAAAGAAATATTACAGTCTGAGGCTGTATTAATAGACTATAGAGTTGAGAGTATAACTAAAGGAGCTGATGCTACAGCTGAAATTGTAACTATTATAAATGATGGACACAATCTCAAACAAGGAAGAGCTGTATCAACTGATGTGGTACAGGGTTCAGTTGAATCTTTTTTGAATGCATTGAATAGGTAATATGAAAAAATATAAGATATCAATTATTGGTGGTGATGGTACTGGACCAGAAGTTGTTGATGAAACAATTAAAGTTTTGGAGCATACAAAATCAAAATTTAATGTTGAATTTGATTTTGTTGAAAATGATTTAGGTGGAGATAGGTATTTAAAATCTGGAGATCTAGTAACAGACTTAGACATCGAACAACTTGGTAGTAGTGATTCAATACTTTTAGGAGCTATAGGACATCCGGACGTTAAACCTGGAATTCTTGAACAAGGAATTCTTTTGAAATTACGTAAAGAATTTGACCAGTACATAAATCTTAGACCAGTTGTTTTGTACGAAGGCGTTGAAACACCACTAGCAAATAAAACCCCAGATGATATCAATTTTGTTGTTGTACGTGAAAATACAGAAGGTTTATACGCTGGTGCCGGTGGCTATATTCACTATGGAACAGATAAAGAAGTAGCAACTCAAGAATCTATAAACACACGTAGCGCCATACAAAGATGTATTGAGTATGCTTTTGAATTTACAAGTAAAAATAATAGAAAAAAAATAACACTCTGTGCTAAAACAAATGTTTTAACATATGCGCATGATTTATGGGAAAGAGTGTTCTATGAGGTTGCAGAAAAATATCCAGATATAGAAACGGACTATGGCCACGTTGATGCAGTTTGTATGTGGATGGTAAAAAATCCAGAGTGGTTTGACGTGATAGTAACAGATAATATGTTTGGAGATATTATCACAGACTTGGGTGCAATGATACAAGGAGGAATGGGTATCGCTGCAGGCGGTAACATTAATCCAAATGGAGTTTCAATGTTCGAGCCAATTGGAGGATCGGCTCCAAAATACACAGGTAAAAATGTGATAAATCCCCTTGCCTGTATTGCAGCTGCTTCAATGATGCTTGATGTATTAGGTGAAAAAGAATATGCCAATGAAATAGAAAAATCAATTATAAAAACTGCTCATAATCTTGACTCTCTATCTGCTGGAAAAATGGGTATGAGTACCACAGAGGTTGGAGACATGGTAAAAGAATTTATCTTGACTAATGGAGAATGAAAAAACTTATCTCCAAAATTTAATACTAAATAGAAGAATTGTCAGAAACTACATTGATTCAGACAAGCCTTATCCCGACCTATCTGAAATATCAAAACTAACAATAAAAATTCCAACTGCTGGTTTTTCAAGAGGGATAGAAATTATCTCAGTAGAAGACAAAAAAAATATTCAAAAATTAGCAATTTTTGCAAATGAAATAAATTACTTAGATAAAGGATTTAGTAAATGGATATCCAATTCAAAAGCGATTTTTTTAATTTTGATAAACGAAGAAGCTTATCATGAAAGATATAAAATGATGGATAAAGAAAATGAAACTAACTCTACAAACTGGAGTGTCCCATATTGGTATGTTGATGCTGGGGCTGCAATGATGAACTGTATGTTATTAATCGATGAGACTGGATTGAAGAGTGGTTTTTTAGGTTCGCATAATATGGATATACCAAATATCAAGTCTCTATTAGATATTCCAGAGGAAATAAAGATATTAGGCTTTGTAACAGCAGGTATTGAAGATTCTTCAAAGATGGTTAAAAAAAATAAAATTTACAAGAAAAAACTAGTGCACAAAGAAAAGTATGAAAAATAAGGAAATATCTTCGCTTACAAATCCTGAGCTTAAATTTTTAATCTCATTAAGGAAAAATAAAATTAGAAGATTGGAGAAGAAATCTCTAGCTGAAGGTTATCGAGAAAATATCCAACTTATTAACTCAGATTATGATATTGATACGCTTTATATATGTAGTGAGTTATTTGTGGGAGAAAATAATTTTGAATTAATAGAGAAATTTAAAAATAAAAATGTAAGGATAGTTGAGTTAACAAAAAAAGTCTTTAGTGCATTATCATATCGTGACAAGCCTGACGGATTAATCTCTTTATTCTTTACAAAAGATTTAAATATTGAAAATTTTGAATTATCTGGACCAGTATTGGTCGCTGACGCCATTGAGAAACCCGGAAACCTTGGAACAATGATTCGAACTGCAAGAGCATTCAATTTCCTTAATATAATATCGACAGATGGGGTTACGGATATTTACAATCCGAATGTAATAAGAGCCTCAATTGGTCATATATTTAACATAAATCTATTCTCAGAAAAATCAGAAAAAATTGCTACAATTTTAAAAAATTTAAATTACGAAATAATTTCATTAGATCCATATTCAAAAAAAAGTATAAAATCTTATAAAACAAATATTAATTATGCATTAGTGATTGGGTCAGAGCAATATGGTATATCAGATGTATGGAAGGAGAATGCAACAGAAATGCTAAAAATTGATTCAGAAATTCAAGTTGATTCTCTGAATGCATCAGGAGCTGCGGCAATTGGAATGTGGGAGCTTTATAAAAACCATGACTGAAAAATTATGTATATTGGATATCGAAACAACAGGTTTTGAACCAGAGAATTCTGAAATATTGGAACTCTACATTCTTAAAGTTGCTGATAATGAAATTATCGATGAATTTTATAGCTTATTTAAACCAAATCAAAAAATAGAAAATTCTAATATCCATGGAATCACTGATGAGAAAGTTGGAAACGCACCTACTTTTCAAGAAATGGATAATGAGATAACTAATTTTGTAGAAGATACAATCTTGGTTGGACACAACATAAACTACTTTGACTTGAAATTTCTAAATTATTATCTGCAAAAACCATTAAAAAATAAAACAATCGATACTGTTCAACTAAGTAGAAAAAAACTTAATGAAAAAGTTAAAAATCACAAATTGATAACAATCGCGGAGTACTTTGATGTATCTAAACCAACGCATTCCGCAAAGGATGATGTAATTACAACTTTTGAAATTTATAAAAAACTATCGTCAATAGAATAAAATCGTGTCAGAAATATTTTTAAAATCGAATGATTTGAGTCTAGGTTACTCAAACCAAATAGTGATAAAAGGTATGAATCTCAATTTGTTTGATGAGAAAAATTATCAAATAATTGGAAAGAATGGAGCTGGTAAAACTACCCTCATGAACTTTATTTCATCAAATTTTGATGGTACAAATTTTGAGTCAAAAGTTGATAGATTAAAAATATCTGTAAATCAGATATCTTCTACCCCAACATTAATATATGATCTCACACTTGAAGAAAACTTGAATTACTTCACCTCAGATTCTTTGATATCGACAGAAGATAAATTAAATGTAGTATTCAAATATATACCTAGAGATTATTTGGATGAAAAAGTAAAAAATTTTTCTAGCGGAATGATTCGTCGAGTTGAATTATCGATAATTGAAATAAAAAATCCATCAGTGTTTTGTATTGATGAACCATTAAACTTTCTAGATTCAGAGGGAGTCTCATTACTAACAAACCTCATTAAAAATAGATCTTCAAGTAATAAATGTAATATATTGTCATCCCAAGAGTTTGTAAAACTTGAAGACGTAGATTTTGAGGTTATAGATTTAGATGAAAATTAACAAGTATATCTTAAAAAAAGAACTTTTAATTGAGTTGAAAAATAGTTCTTCTCTCTTTTTAATAACGCCTACGATGTCTGTTTTGATAATAATTTTTCCAATTTTGATTGAGAATAGATTTGCGGTTAATAAAGATTTATTCATAATTTCACGTTTATTATTTTTAATTATTTTTTCAACCCTTTTTGCGATTAGAAAGCCTATAGTGTTAAATCAGTTAACCAAAGAATTAAATTTTGGTAATTACATGAAAACAGAGTTCTTCAATAGTAAGTCACTTGCTGAATTTTTAATTTTTCTTCCACAAGTCTTTATTTTAAACATACTATTTTCAGGATTTACAAATTCAAACGTAAACACCTCGTTAATTAATTTAATTTTATCTATGGTCTTTTTTGCTGTTAACGTTTGTATGATAAATATAATTTTTCAAATATTTACAAGTTTTAATAATCGATTCGTACAATTTATATTAATCGTTCCAATGTACCTTGCTCTTTCAATATTCATAGGTCCTTTATGGCTAGGGTTAGGTCAGGAATTAGCTAATATTTACTTATTGATGTATTTAGGTATAACTATTTTTATATTTGGCACAACAAATTACTACATAGAGAAAGTTAATTTACGATGATGCTTTATGGACCGCTTCTTGTTTGGCTGCTAATAAGTGCGCTGGGTCCATTTGATACTGTTCAAGGGCCTTCATCAAAACTACTTTATGTCCACGTCCCTACTGTTTGGATTGCTTATCTTGCATACACCCTGACTTTTATTTATTCATTGCTTTATTTAATTAAAAAAAATCCAAAATATGATTCAAGAGCAGTAGCAAATGCAAAATCAGGTATTTTATTTACTGGAACTACCCTTATAGCTGGATCTGTATGGGGTAAATTTACATGGGGAACATGGTGGGTTTGGGGCGATGCCAGACTAAATTTAACTGCAATTCTGTTACTTGTTTATCTTGGATATTTAGCTTCACGAAGATTCAGTGATGATATCGCCAAAACTGCAAAAAATTCATCATTCATTGGTATTTTTGGAATTATTCAAATACCAATTTTACATTTCAGCGTTATTTGGTGGAGATCAGTTCATCAACAAGCATCCATATTAAGCCAGGAAACTGTATCAAGTGGAGATGCACCAATGTCCCCAGATATACTTACAACTCTTTTGATAAGTGTTGTATTGGTCACACTGGTTCATGTATTCTTATCAAAAAAATACAGAATTACTGCTGACCAAGTATGGGATGATTATCTAAATCCCAAATCAAGGGCTAAAATCTAAATAATAAGTGAAAAAAAATTTATTTTTTATCCTAATTGGAATTGTGATTATCGTTTTTGCAAGTATCAGAATTGCTTCGAATAATACCATTTATTATTACACAACTACTGAGGCTAACTACTTATCAACTACCTCCAATGAACGAATTAAGCTTGGTGGATTTGTAGTATCTAATTCAGTAGTAAAAGGAGACCTTGGAGTTACCGAATTTTCAATCACTGACGGAAATATAATCATGGAAATAAGCTTTGATGGTTTCATTCCAGAATTATTTCAAGACGAGATGGGAGTGATTTTAGATGGTTATTTTGATAGTGGAATTTTTTACTCTGATGATATGTTAGTTAAGCATGATAATGAGTATATTTCAGAGGATGGAGAAGTTTATAACGTAGAAAATTATAAAGAATGATATCTTCAATTGGAATTATTTTGACTTGGTTTGGTTTTTTGAACTTGATCTTGATGTGCTTTTCAAATAAAAAAAATTTATTTCAAACTCTTGTAAGAATAAATTTATTTATTCATTTCTTGCTATTTTGCTTGCTTGAAGTTGGTCTTTTTTTAGACGACTTTTCACTTTACTATATAGCAAATCACTCAGCTTCGAGTACGCCGCCAATGTACAAATTTGCCTCACTTTGGGGTTCATTAGATGGTTCAATACTTTTGTGGAATTTGGTCTTAAGTATTTATTTTTATGTATATGTTAAATTTTATCGAGCTACCACAGAGCTTTATGACATAAAAATTTTTGCAATGATAATTCTTTTTTTTAATGGATTCACTATATTTAGTTCCTCTCCTTTCTCAGGATGTATACAGTTAGCATCTATTGGATGTCAAGATTTCACATTATTACCCTTTCAAGATTTAGTATTATCTGAATTTGGAAGAGGGCCTAACCCCTTACTTCAAAATCATCCATTGATGGCAATACATCCTCCTATATTATATTTTGGATATATCGGGCTGGTTCTTCCATTTGTAATCGCTACAAGCGAACTATTTAATAGATACAAAGATGAAAATTGGATAAAAATTGCAGAAAAAGCAACTTATTTTCCATGGGTGTTTTTAACAGCAGGTATTTCTTTAGGAGCTGCATGGTCATATGAAGTTCTTGGATGGGGTGGTTATTGGGCTTGGGATCCCGTTGAAAATGTTTCATTTATACCATGGTTACTTGCAACTGCCTTTTTAC
This sequence comes from uncultured Candidatus Actinomarina sp., assembly GCA_902587025.1. Classification (GTDB taxonomy): domain Bacteria; phylum Actinomycetota; class Acidimicrobiia; order Actinomarinales; family Actinomarinaceae; genus Actinomarina. The sequence continues at coordinate 86,006 of CACIJJ010000001.1, forward strand.
ACTCTTCAAAAACGCAAATTAAAGAAAAAACTCTGATTAATTGGAATTACGTTTTGGCCTGTTTAATGTTTTTATCAGTTATTTTTGGAACATTTATTACTAGGTCTGGTGTATTAATTTCTGTTCATGCCTTTTCAAATGGAAATATTGGAACTTACCTACTGATAGGATTATTAATTTTTACGTTTTTATTTATGTACATAGGTATAAAGAATATTGAATATTTTAAAACATCAAGAAAAGTTGAAAATATTTTTGGTAGATCAGGTTTTTTTGTTGCAAACAACATTATCTTATCTGCATCTGCATTAATTGTTTTAATCGGCACAATTTATCCAATATTTTATGAATCATTTTTTTCAAGACAACTTACTGTTGGAAGATCATTTTATGATATCTTAGTTGGTCCCCTGCTTTTGATTCTTGTTTACCTTATGGTGTTCTCGACAAAAATAGCAAAAGTCAATATGAATTTAAAAAAATGGATAACTGAAAATCAGAATGAATTAAACATTTCTCTCATTATTTCTATATTTTTGACAATTTATTATAGAGCATCGTATAAATTTGTACTTACAATATTTGGATCTGTTTTATTGATAATAATTATAGGAAAAAATGTAATATCAAAATATAGAAAAACAAAACTACAAGGATCTTATTGGACTGGTCAAATTTCTCATTTAGGAATTGGTATTTTTGCAATAGGATTAGTTCTCAATGTAACCCAAAGTTTTTCAAATGAATTGATAATATCTACCGGCGATACTGTAAATTTTGGAGAAAAAGAATTTACCATTTTATCACCATATGAAGAAATTAAAGAAGAAAAAAATGTCATAAATTTACCTATTAAATTTAATGATAAAGAAAAAAATGCATCGTTAAATATTTTTAAAAATTCATCACAACAGGCAATAAGCTCACCCGCAGTATTCAGAAATATTCAGAGTGATACTTACATAACAATAAAAGTTATCGATGATGATAAATTTAAACTTATTTTCAGAGAAAATTATGGAATATTTATTCTTTGGCTTGGATTAGCTATAAGTTCCTCTTCTTTTTTGACAAGAGTAAGAAAATGAGTAAATACATATCCATTATTTTACTACTTACTCTTTTACTTTTACCTTTAGTTATTTATGAAGATAATAACTCAAGATATGAAAAATTAAGTAAGAGCTTATTATGTCCAGTATGCCAAGGTGAGACTCTTTTTGATTCGCCATCAGAATATGCGGATGACATGAGATCAGTTTTAAAAGAACAGATTGATAATGGAATGAGTGACAAACAAATAATGGACTACTGGACAGCAAGATTTGGTGAAAGAATAAATACCAACCCTCAAAATTCAAATTATTTTTTAATTTTATTTCCAATAATTTTTGGTCTTGTTTTTGGAGTACTTTTTTATAAAAAGGTAAGCAATGACTAAATGGATTTTATCCTCTCTTTCTGTACTATTATTTGTCGTTATTCTTTTCATCAACGTTGGAAACAATTCAGAGTTTAATGATGAGTTCAATACAAACTTATCAAATGTATCAAATGATGAAATGGAAGCTGTCATATTAGAAAATCCTGATATACATCCTATGAGAATGGCATTAGCAAACAGATACTTCGATGAAGTCAACTATTCTGAGGCTCTTCCACACTACATGTATATTGCAGAAAATAGCGCTGATAGTGAATTAAAAAGTTTTGCATTAGCCCAGATTGGTTGGATGGTATTTGAATCAAATAATGTTGAAGTAGCAACAACTTATATAAACGAATCACTAAAAATAAATAGTGATTCTTTAGTTGCTAAATCATATCTTGGAATCATATACATACAAGATCCTGAAACAAAAGCTGATGGAATAGAAATACTAAACTCAGTTATTAAATCAGATAAGTTAAGCAAAGACGATAAAATATTTATCAGTGAAATTCTTGAAAATTATGAAAAGTAAATTTTCAATTTTGTTTATTGTTCTCTTCTTTTCCTTGTGTTCTAATTCGTCTGATCTAAGTTCAGATAAAATTATAATTTCAAATCTTGATCTAGAACCATTGCTTGAAAATGTTGATGTAAAAGAACTTGATACCAATTTTTTAATTATAAATTATTGGGCCTCATGGTGTTTGGAGTGTATAGAGGAACATGAACTATTAATTTCTCTTGCAGAAACAAAAAAATTAGAAGGAAAAGTTGCAATGGTAAGTTTTCAGGATAGCAGAGATAATGCTATTGAATTTTTAAATAATTATGGATATGGCCAAGTAATTTATGCAGTAGATACTCAGAGTAAATTAGCAATTGATTCAGGTGTTTTCGGTGTTCCTGAAACACATATAATTGTAAATGGAGAAATCGTAAAAAAATTTATTGGTCCATTAAGCCTTTCAAATGTAGAAGAAATAATAAATAATTTTCCATAAGATAACGAATTAATACTATTGTTAAATTGTGAGGTGGATAATCGCGATTTATCGAGGAAAGTCCGGACTCCAAAGAGCAGAGAGCTGGGTAACTCCCAGGCAAGAAATTGACGGAAAGTGCAACAGAAAGTAAACCGCCTACTTGGTTAGGTAAGGGTGAAAAGGTAGTGTAAGAGACTACCAGTAATTTAAGAAATTAAATTAGCTTGTAAACCCCTCTCGGAGCAATACCAAAAAGCAATTAGCTTGCTCGGCTAAAAATTGTGGGTAGGTAGCTAGATATATTTGGTAACAAATATACAAGATGGATGATTATCTTACACTATGTGTAAACAGAATCCGGCTTATAGCCTTACGAAAACTTGGGTGCCTCTTTACTGAGGCACCCACCTAAAAATTCAATGTTATTAATCTACAGAGATGACAAAATTTTCTTATTTTCTAGGTTCTGAACAATGGCAACCTGAGACTTTATTGAAGCACGCACAATTAGCAAAAAAAGCAGGATTTGATATGGTCACGATCTCTGAGCATTTTCATCCATGGGTTGACGATCACTCAGCCTCAAATTTTACATGGACAACTCTTGGAGCACTTGCAAAAGATTTGAAAGATATGGACTTAGGAACAGGTGTTACAACACCATTGTGGAGAATTCATCCTGGAGTGATTGCTCAAGCATCTGCAACAGTTGATAGATTAACAGATTCAACTTTTCATCTTGGTGTTGGTACAGGAGAAAATATTAATGAAGGACCATTAGGTTACAATTTTCCAAAATATGATGAGAGAGCTAATCGAATGAAGGAAGCTCTTACAATAATAAGAAGACTACTATCTGGAGAAAAATTAACATTCGAGGGAGAATATTATTCAACTAATTCTGCAAAATTATACTCCCCTCCTCTTAAAGAAGTTCCAATATGGCTGGCAGCAGGAGGTCCTAAATCGTCTATGCTGGCTGCAGAATATGCGGATGGACTTATGATTAGTGTAAAGAATCCTGCTGAAGCATATGAAAAAGTAATTAATCCATCTATGCAAAAATCTGAGGAGCTTGGTAAGTCTAAATTAAGAGTGCACACATATAGGTGGACGATGTTTGCTGATAATGATGAAGACGCATGGGAGTCACTAAAATCCTGGAGAGGTCTTAGAGCACCCAATAGATTGCAAGAATTAGATCCAATGGTATTGAGAGAAACAGCAGATTCGTTAGATCGTGAAGAACTTATGTCTAAATTCTCTAGAGCAGGAACAGTTGATGAACTTATTGATATCTATAAACCACTTGTAGATGATTTTGAATCAGAAATTGTGACAATTCAAATATCATCAATTAATCAAGAAAAAACAATTGAGCTTCTAGGTAAAGAGCTCTTGCCTAAGTTAAAGAAATAAAATTTGTTTAAATTATTTTTTATTGGACTAGTTGGTGGCTTACTTTCTGGTTTGTTAGGTGTCGGAGGTGGTGTTATATTTGTTCCACTTTTGACTTACATGACAAACAAAAATTTTAAAATTAACACTGGAATTTCCTCTATGGCAATCATATTTGTGGCATCTGCTAGTGGATTTACATACATACTCAATGGTATTTCTTTAACTTTTAATATTTTTTATCTTATAATTGGAGGAATTTTTGGTGGGTATATTGGAAGTAAGATTACAACAATAATCAAAACAAAATCTCTCGAAAGAATATTTTCAATATTATTGATAATAGTTGCAATTCGAATGTTTTTGAATACGAGTTTCCAATCTGCTTTCAACGAAAATCCTATGTATTATATCTTTATAGGTTTAATAACTGGTATATTGTCAGGATTATTGGGTATTGGTGGAGGTATTGTAAGAATCCCATTATTAATTATTTTCGGTGGTCTTGAAAATATAGTTGCTCAGGGATTTTCACTTATAGCTACTATTCCTACTGCAATGACAGCTGCAATAACAAAACTTAAAGGTAGTCCAGATTTAATTAAGCAAGGAACTTATATTGGTGTTTTTGGAATCATCGGCTCGATTATAGGAGCAAATACTGCTTTTTTGCTTAGCCAAAATATTTTAAATACAATTTTTGCAATATTTCTTTTATTAGTAAGCGTTAATCTTTATCTAAAAAAAGATTAAATTAGACCCTCTCTAAAGAAAATATCTGCTTTCTCTACGGTGTTAATTTTTGAATATAAATAAGAAAAGCCAGCCACTTCTTGAAGAAGTAAAATTAAAAATCCTCTAGAAGTTGTTTCAACAGAATCGAAAGGAAGTGGGAAAAATAAAATATGCTGATTTAACCACATAAAATCTAAAAACTGATGTAGAAAAATACCAATAGCAACCAATAAGAAATTATTTCTAAATGCGGTCTTTCTTCTAGTTAGTATCATTGTGATGACCAATATCGTGACACTAAATATCAATGTGTGACCAGGTTGATTATAAGCAACTTTAAAGCCAACAATGTTGAATAAAAAATCAACAAAATCTGGAAGTAATGCTCCTCCAGCTAAATATCTTAGATCTGCCCCATAATCTTTATAAACATACCTAAAAATAAAAATTGAAAACCCAACGTGCCAAAATAACATATTATGAATCTAAAGCTAGGTTGGCTAATTCGTCTGCACGTTTATTGTTTTCTCGGTATATGTGATTAATACTTACAAATTCAAGCATTTCAATATGCTCCAAAATTTTATCTCTTAGTGGCTTTAAATTATTGGATTTTACTTTAAAGTTTCCATTTACTTGCTCTACAACTAATTTGGAATCTAGAAATATTTCGAGATTCATAAAATCATTTTTTAAGCAATATTCAAGTGCACTATCTAATGCTAAATATTCGGCCTCATTGTTACTGGCAACTCCTATGGTTTTAGATATCGTATGAATTTCTTTTCCATCAGTTTCTATACTTACACCTATTGCAGCTTCACCAGGGTTAGAACGAGATGCACCATCACAAAAAACTTTGTACTTCATATAACCACACCATCACAGTAGCTACATTGCTGAAATTTTGATTCTAGGATTTGTTCAATTTCAGAAGAAGTTAACTCTACCCCGCAACAACCACATTGGTTATCATTACGATAAGCAGCAATAACTTCTAAGCCTCTTTTTTTTAAATTATCATACAACTCTTTGAGTTCATCAGGAAAAGTTGAAATAAATTCAAGTTTTTCTTTTTCTAAATCAGGTATTTGTTTATCAATTTTATCCCACTCATTTTTTACAATTTTTGATAAATTAATTAATTGATTTTTAATATCTTCCAAAGAATTTTCCTGATCGTTCATAACTTTCAATTGATCCCCATTTTGTTCTTTTAATTCTTCCACTTCTAATTTAAATTTATTAATTTGTATTTTTAGAGATTCTTTTTGATTTGAGTAATTTAATGTTTCACTTGGATCTAAAGTATCACCTGATAATTTCTGCTCAATTTCCTTTATTTGAAGTTCTAAAGATATAATTTTTTTTTCATTATCTGCTTTTTTAATAAAAAATTCACTTAATTCTTTTTTATTTTCAGTTATTTTTTCTGAAAATTCTTTATAGTTAATTTCCATTGATTTCAGATGTAGTACATTTTCACCATTACTTTTTGAATCAATAAGTTTATAAATTTTATTATCTAAATCTTGAAGCTCAACTAAATTGCTTAATAAAAATGGCTCATTCATAATAATTTCTGTAAATATAATTTATTTTCAAATTTAGTTCTTTTTCTAGTTTTTTAACAAATTTTTTCATGCCCGGAATTTCGGTTGATATGTGACCTACTTGTATGAGTCCTAATTTTGCATCATCAGCTTTTAATAAGTACCTATGTGAAATATCTCCAGTAATAAATACATCGACCGAGTCAATTATTTCATCAATAAATTGAGTACCAGATCCAGGTAACACTGCAATGTTTTGAATTTCTTTTATTTCATTAAAATGCTCATTAGTTCGAATTATTTTTGTATTTAGTTTATTTTCGATATCCTTTTTTAAATCAGATGGAGATATTTTTTTGATTTTGCCCTTACGACCCGCTCCAAAATTATCAACTGAGTTAGCAAATATGGATACATTAGACATTCCAAATAACTCAGCTAATGTTTCGGCATTGCCTTCTTTGCATACATCTTGAGCGGTATGTATTGAAATTACATTTATTGATGAATCAAGAAAACTCTCTGTAATCGGATCAGGTAAATAGGTTTCAACCTCATTTTCATCGATTATACGTTTAAATGGTGGTGGATGATAAGTAACTACTGTATCAACACTATTGTCTTTGCAGTATTCAAGTAAGGATTCTTCAAGCTCATGACCTACTATCAAGTTTTCTACTTGATTACTCTCATCTCCGATTAAAAGACCTACACTATCGTCTTCAAATGCATGATTAAGAGGTGTTAATTTATTTATATGCTCAAGAAGAATAGAAACGTTCACTTAATTTATAGTAATAACGATTTTTATAAAGTTTTTGCAGTTTTCCTATTATGGTAATTTGCCCAAATAACTAAAAATGTAGGAAGAATCATAAGTGATGCAATCAATGCAAAGCCAATAGAAACTAGAATAACAGTTCCCATTTGTTGAAACGGAACTAAGGAAGATGTAGTTAAAATACCAAATCCTGCCATGGTTGTAAAAGCACTACCAAATAAAGAACCTCCCGTGGTTTTTAATGTTGTCCTGATAGCTTCAACAGGCTCAATGCCTGAAGAGATTGTTTCTCTAAATCTATTTGTTACATGAATTACAAACGGAACGCCAATACCGATTGCCAATCCTGATAATGTGGAGGTTACAGGGTTGAGTGGTATGTCTAATAGATACATACCCATATAAGTTCCAAGTACAATTGCCGCTACCGGAAGTACTGTTATCACACCCAAGAAAGGTCTTCTCATATCAATCAAATAATATAAGACTAAAAATATCATTGAAGCTAAGATTGCAAACACCAAGGATTGAAATTGTGATGAGTTAATTAGTTCATTGACACTTTCTGTGACTATATTATCTGATGTAACACCAACAAATATTCCCAGATCTGAAAGTGGTTCAAAAGCAGTATATAAATCATCTCTTATTTGGGCAGCTCCAGATGTTCCTGCAGAGGTTGTAATTCTAACTTGCATAGCTGATATTAAATCATTTTCATTTACATATAAGCTAGTACTAAACGTGTCCTCGTCTGTTTCAAGCAAATATGTATATAAACCTTCAACATCACCACTAGAACTAACCTTTAATGCATCTAATCCTTGTCCACTCATAATTTGAACGCCATAAGTTCCTAACTGTCCAATTAAAGCCATATCAGGCATTGGTGGAGGTGCTTGAGGATTTGCTGAAGGCGGAACTAACATAGCTCCAAGAGATCCTACAACTGATTCAGCGGCTGCATTCCCAGCAAAAACTAATACATTTTCAACATCTGATAAATTGCTTAACGAATCGATTAAAGCATTATGAATTTCAGGTGTAGCGACATTGTCTGATTCAATTAATACACTTGTAGTTTCTCCAAAGCCTCCACCAAATTCTTCTTGTAAAGTATTAAATGTTTTAACAGTTGGACTATCTGAAGGTAAGAAATCTGTAAAATTGAACACTGTTGATATGTTTGTAAAACTATAGTAACCATATCCACCAATTCCTAAAATTAATGCAACTGCGATAATCTTGAGTCGTTTAGGAATTATTGAAGTTGCTTCTGACAATTTGTTAAACAGTTTTTCTCCAGATGATGCAAATGCATCTGTATCGATTGTGTTTTTTCGTTCTGATCTCTTATCGAGTAATGTTCGTATGGCTGGTACGAGAGTCATTACCAAAATAAATGCGTAGAAAATACCTAATGCAGTTGTTATTCCAAAATCCTGAAGTTGAGTTAGTGGTGAAACAATATTTGTCAAAAACCCAACCATTGTTCCTAACGTTGCAAGCGTTAAAGCAATTCCAACAGAACTTAATGTTTTAGAAGCAGATGTATTAACTGAGTTTTTTAAACCTAATTCTTCCCTGTACCTTCCAGTAAAGTGAATTGCGTAGTCTACTCCTAAACCTAGGATGATGATCGTTGAAATTTGTGAAAGTTGATTTGGTGCTCCAATAATATCTAAATAACCTGGTCCAAGTACAACTCCAATTCCTTGCATCCATAATATAGCTAGCATTATTGCAGCCAAACTATTGAATATGTCTGCAAAGGTTCTTCTAGAAGATTTAAAAAATCCAAATGTTTTTGTTGGTTTTATAAAGAAAATAAATGCGAGAACTAAAAAGATAATACCAAAAGCTGCTCCAAAAAGCTGAGCTACTTCCTCTAAAAAGTCATCTTGTTCGTCACCAAAAAGTAACGCTAATGAAAATCCTGCAATATCAATATTTTCAAAGTCATCACTTAGCTCGAGTAATTCTTTATTTAATTCATTTTCTAGTCTTGGTTGAACTTCGAAAGCTCCCTCAAATCCGTATTCACCCTGTATTATTGCTGAATTGATGGTGATAATTCCTAATCCTGCACTTGCTGTAATTGCTTCTTCATCATATGAGCTAGATAAAAGCGCAGATGCAAACTGTTGAAATTCTGGTGGCATTTGTGCTGATGTAGCTTTATAAAGTTGTTTAAATTGCTCATCAGTCAAACTACTAACGTCAAGCATTGGATTAAATGCTTTAGCAACATCTATAGGAGCAAAAAAGCCTTGTACTAATCCTTGATTTGGATCATTTACAAGATAATCATATAATTCACTATTTTCAATTACTTCAATTGCTGCTGTATAAGTCTCATAACCTTCTACTGTAAGAACGTCTTCACCTTCAAAAACAAGTTGGAGAACGCTCTGGGTTCCTGATCCTCCAAAGTAATCTGAAAGTTTGCCTTGAGCCTCAATTTCTGGAGTATCTATTTCTCCCCCAAATGAAGTATCTAATTCCTCTGCTTGAGTGGTCATATATCCAAAAAATCCTGTGATTGCCAAAATTACAATAATTGTGATTATGGGAAATCTAGTTGCAGCAGAGGAAAAGAAGCTAGTTAATATTTTCATGAATGATACTTATAAGCATTATTAAATATTAAACAACGTAAAGATTTACTTGTATTTTAAACATTAAAAGTTTGTTAAATATTTTCTAATAATTTACATATAATTATTATGTGAAAAAGTTGGGCCTTTTATTTGTATTAATATTTTTATCGCTTCAAACTTCAGCTTTTGGTCATGATGGTGAAGATGAGTTAGAAAGAAAGAAAACATTTTATGGTATTGGAAATTATGATGTAATTACTATTTCACAACCGGGTGTTCTTTACTACAGTGTGACAAATCAGATTATAGAATCAGTTGAAAATTTAGAAAGTAAAGTTACATTCATTGGTAGAGCAAATATTGGACTTGAGAAAGTTATTAATACTAATGGTGTTGAGACTTTAAGTACTAGGCCTAATTACCTCTACAACCTCTCAATTAAAACCATCGAAGGAAAATATGCTGATTTGTTTTATTCTGATGAAGTTTCGGAATTAATCAATGAAGACAAAATTATAATTTCTGATCTAACTGCAGAGCTATACTCAATCAACATTGGTGACATATTAGTTTTAGTTGGGATGAATGAAGAAACAACAAAACTAGAAGTTGGTGATATAATATCTGATCCAGAAATTGGATGGTTCGAAGGACTTGTGAGTAAAAAAGTTGGATACCAGCTAGGGATTAATAGAAATATACAGGCAATAATTTGGGATAGAAGAATTACTGAAAATCATTTTGTTGAATTGTATAGAAATATAAAATACAAACAATTAAGGGTTACTTTTAGGGATTCTAAACCAAACAAGAACTGGGTTCTACCCACTGCATTAATCAAAAACTATTTTGGTGATTTCCAAATAAAAGAGAGGGATGGAACCTGGATAACAATAGAACCAGCTTGGAGAAACGAAAATATTCAAAGAAAAAGCATGCCAATTATTGGACGAGCTACATGTAATAAAATCATGTGGGAACCCCTTTTAGGAGCACTTAATCAAGTTATTGCAGAAGGTTTAGAAGATACACTTTCCAAAGATGAATTCCAAACATCTGGTGGCTGTTATGCACCAAGACGAATAAATAGATTTAATGCTGGAGGCGCTATCTCAAGACATGCTTGGGGTATTGCAATTGACATAAACGTTAAGTCTGGATATCACCCAAGAGTTGTTGAAATTTTTAATTCGTGGGGATTTGCATGGGGTGGAACATGGACGTCTCCAGATGAAATGCACTTTGAACTAAGAGATTTATCACCCAGTATTTCTCAAGCCAGCAGCTAACCCATTTACTGAGAGAAGTAAGGAAGTTTTTTCATATTCTGTTAATTCATTCTTCTGTAATTTTTGCAATAATAAAACTTGAATGAGTGACAAAGGATCAAGATAAGTATCTCTGATTGCTAAAGTATTTTTCAGAATTTTATTTGAGTCAAGTAATTCTTTTGACTTAGTAATTCTCTTTATAGCACTTTCTACTTTCAATGATTCTTCAACAATATTCTCATATAGGTAACTAATTTCTTTTTCAACAAGATTTTCTGTGTAAAACCTTGAGATATTTAAATCTGTTTTCGCTAATGTCATTTCAATATTGCTTAATAAATTTTGAAAAAATGAAGATGAGTTGTAAATTTTTCTTACTTCATTTATTCCAAATTTATTTATTAATTCTTCTAAAGCTGAACCTGAACCATACCAACCTGTAATTGTTTGTCGAGTTTGTGCCCAACCAAAGACCCAAGGTATTGCTCTATAGTTTTTAACAGAACTTACTTTAGATCTTTTAGAAGGTCTTGATCCAATATTTAAGACAGATAAGAGATTTACTGGCGTCACAGATTCAAAATAGTAAATTAAATTTTCATCATTAATCAGAGACTTATATTTTTGAGAAGATAATTTAGAAAGCTCATCAAGAAAAGAATGTTCATATTTTATTTCATGATTTTTTGTTTTATTTGCTTTAAAGAATGCAAATAAACCAAGTTTTAAATTTTCTATCGCAAGATTAGCCGTTGAGTACTTGTCAGATATAACTTCACCTTGTTCAGTGTATCTTATTGCATTTCTGATTGTTCCTTTGGGTTGTGACAAAATTGAATTATATGTTGGTCCACCTCCCCTACTTATAGTTCCACCTCTACCGTGAAAAAATGAAATATTTATATCATGTTTCTCACCAGTACTAAATAAGGCAATTTGTGATTTATATACTGACCATTGCGAAGACACAATTCCACCATCTTTATTTGAATCTGAATAACCAAGCATTATTTCTTGACTGTTGTTGAAATTTATTAAATGGTTTTTGTATTCTTTATTATCAAAAAGATTTGAAATTATATTATGAGATTCTTCTAGATCGTCAATTTCCTCAAATAAAGGGACGAGCATAGGAATATCAGATTTATTTTTAATTAATTTTTTACAAAATTTTAATAAATTTAACAAATCATTTTGGTTTTTAGTCATTGATAAAATTATTGAACTTATTACAGTGTCACCATATATTTTTTTCCATTCTGGTATCCGCTTAATAAGAGTGGTAAATTCGGAATATTCTTTTTTGAAATTTTCTTTATATCTTAGGACATCTGCATTTTCTCTTATATCCATTTCGACACCATGAAATTTGAATTGATTTACATAATCAATAAAAGTTCTTAAATCTAAAGATGGAGAACTATTCTTAAAACACTTATTTACTTCTGTCTCAAATAAATTTAGATCATCCTGAAATTCACTAAAAGTATTATATCCCTTTTTATTCTTTTGAAAATTATCAAGTCTATGAAAAACAAGCGAAAGAAATATTCTAAACGGCTCATCAAAATTTATTTTGGTATAGTGTCGATATTCTTTATTTAACAGATTTGAATATTCTTTAATCTTTGACTTAAGTAATTGAGGCTCATCTGCATATAAAGTTGAGATACTAAAACTCTCTGATAAATTTATAATTTTTTCTTTATAAATTTGAATAATTTGATTTGAATAAATTTTTAAAGCTTCTTCAGTAACTTTTAATGTAACAAATGGGTTTCCGTCTCTATCTCCACCTATCCAAGTACCCAACCTTATTATGTCTTTTTGAACTATATTGTTTTCAATGAATGTCTTGTTAATTTCATCGTAAACATCTGTATACAAATTGTTTAGATAATATATAAGAGTTTTTACCTCATCAATAGGATTGGGTTTAGTTGATCTAACTTCTCTGGTGTACCAAAGTTGGGTTATTAAATTATTTATTTCATCTAAATCACTTGATTTATTTTCAGAAATGATATTTCCAATTTTGTAAAGCTTTTTTAAAGTTGATTGTCTTGCACTCTCAGTAGGGTGTGCGGTAAAGACTGGTGAGAATGTGAGGCTTTCCTTATTTTTATCCAAATCATTTTTATCAATTTCATACTTAAATTTTTCTCTAAATACTTGCTCTGAAATATTCGAAAGATAAAAAAATAATGTGAAAGATTTGGTTAGAATTAAAAGTTCATTTTCATCTAAAGTTTTTAATCTTTCATAAATTAAATTTAAAAATTTAGAATTTTTTGATGATCTATATTTCTTTGAATTTACTCTTATTTCTTCAACCAATTCATACTTACTTTTACCTGCCTGTTGTTTAATTACGTTACCTAATTCACTTCCAAGAATATTTATAGTTTTTGATAAAGTGCTGAATTCTGGTTTTATGTTAGATTCTTTCTGCATCATCTATAAATTCGCTACCTGTTGCATCAAAAATTGGTACATTTATTTTTGAAAAATTAATGGATGAAAATTCTGAATGTGGAGTGTGCATTAATAACATATCATATTCTTCAAAATTTTCCTGAGAAGTTTCCTTATTAACATCCTTATTATCAACTATCAAAGAATCAACAAATGGATCAAAAAATGATATTTCAACACCCTTAGACTTAAAGTTTTCAATTATATCTAAAGCAGGAGATTCTCTGGTGTCGCTTATGTCTTTTTTGTATGCAACTCCTAAGATTAAAATTTTTGAATTTTTCATTGGTTTTTCTAACACATTCATTCTTTCAATTATTCGGTTCACAACATAAGCAGGCATAGAATTATTGATTTCCTGAGCTAGTTCAACAAACCTTACAGGTTTTCCTATTTGTCTTGTTTTAAATGACAAATATTTTGGATCTATAGGTATGCAATGGCCACCTACACCAGGTCCAGGTCTAAATGATTCAAATCCAAATGGTTTTGTTTTTGCTGCCTCGACAACTTCCCAAATATCAATATCTAACATATTACACAGAATTGCAAGCTCATTAATAAGCGCGATATTCACCTGTCTGTAAGTATTTTCAAGAAGTTTTACCATTTCAGCTTCTTTAGTTCCAGATACAACAACAACGGTATCAATTATTTTTTCATAAAAAGATTTAATTTTTGATAATGAATCATCATTGATTCCACTTACTACTTTTGGAGTATTTTTGAAATTCCATTCTTTATTTCCTGGATCAATTCTTTCTGGTGAATATCCAAAATAGATATCCTCACCTGGTTTTAGATCTGATATTTTTTGAATTTCTGGTATCAATACCTCTAAAGTCGTACCTGGATAAGTCGTGGATTCGAGAATAATAATTTGTCCTTTAACAACATTTTTTGCGATTTCTTGAGCTGCACTAATTACATAGCTTAAGTCAGGTTTGAAATCTGTAAGTGGAGTTGGAACACTTATTACAATATGTTCACAATCTCTTAATAAGTTTGAGTCGTCTGAAAATATAAGCCCTGATTCAATTGATGAGTTTAATGTTTTGTCACTAACATCTTCAATTGGTGAGACGCCTTGATTAAGTTTTGAAACTTTTTCAGAATTTATATCATATCCAAAGACTTTTAGACCAGCATCTACCGAATATACTGCCAATGGGAGACCTACGTATCCAAGTCCAATTATGCCTAAATCATACTTAAATTTGCTCATATAACTCTTTGTAGATTCTTTCAGATGTTTTACCATCCCAGAATTTTATTTCTATACCATTTGAAAGTTTACTCTGAATAGTGTTATTTATTTCATAAATTATTTTTTCTGTCTCAATACCAATTACTTTATTTGTACCCTCAGTTACAGTTATCGGTCTTTCAGTTTCATTTCTTAATGTAAGACACTTAACATTTAAATGCGTTGTTTCTTCTTGAAGTCCACCTGAATCAGTCAATACTAAATCAGAACTACTAACAAGGCCGAGAAAATCAATGTATGAGAGTGGATTTAATATAAATATATTTTCGTGTTCCACATCATTATCATTTATATATTTCTTTAATCTTGGATGAGCTGGTAAGACAATTTGATATTCATCACTAAATTCTTTAAGACCTGCAAATATTTTTGCTAAATTTTCATCGGACAGGTTTGATGGCCTATGTATCGTGACTACAAAATATTTGCCAGTAATGTTTAATTTTTCTTTAATCTGATCAGAAGATTGTAATATTTTTTCTAAATTTTTTTCAAGTGTATCGATCATAATATTTCCAACATTACCCATATATTTTGCTGACAAATTTTCAGAATTTAGATTATCTACTGCATCATCTGATGGAGCAAATAAATAGTCACTGATGGAATCTACCATAATTCTGTTTCGTTCTTCTGGCATATCCATATTTCGTGATCTCAATCCAGATTCAACATGAAATAACTCCATTTTTTTATTTTTCGTAGATATAGCAGCGGCAAGTGTTGATGTAACATCGCCAAATACACCTACATACTTTGATTTATTTGTGTCAAATAATGTATCTAATTTATCAACAATATAAGTAGTTTGTTTGTTCATATTTGTTGTTGGAGTATCAAGATATATATCTGGTTCACGAATATTTAAATCTTCAAAAATATTTGAGGACATACTTTTATCTTTATGTTGCCCCGTATGAATAAAAAGAGTATTTATTTTATTTTCTTCAAAATATCCAAGTAAAGGTGCAGCTTTAATGAAGTTTGGTCTAGTACCAACAACTAATATTGCGTCATAATTTTTTATCACTACTTTATGATTTTAGTCATAGTATTAATGCTTAATGAACAACTATTATTGAATTGGTGAAAAAAATAGTATTAAATGCTTGCGGTGTAAAGTCTCTAGGTGGATTAAAGCTTTTCCTTGAGTCTTTTGACTTTTTTTCAAAGACTGATGCAAAAATATTTGTTTTGTACTCAGAGGTAGAATTTTACAAAGATTTAAACAATCAATTTTATGAAAATCCAAGAGTAAAGTTTTACAAAACAACAAACAAAAGATATCTTCATCCATTTTTAAATTATTTTTTACCTACAAAAATTCTTGAGGAAATTAATAATTCAGATGCAATTGTTCATTTTGGTAATTTTGGGTTCAAAACGCTAAAAAAGTCATTCGTACTCATTCAGAATATTCTTCCTCTTGTAAATAAAGGTATTAGAAACTCAATTCTTAAATTACTAATAAATAGAAGTATGAATTTATCAAATTTTATACTCATTCAGCTAAATCATTTAAAAGAAGATATAGATAAAAAATTTCATTCAAAAATTATACAAATTGGTGAAACAACAAGTTCAGAGGTTGAAATATCAAATAAAAGTGGAAAAATAGTTTTTTTTGGAAGTGATGTTGCAAATAAAAATTATAACTTTATGAAAAATGTTTTGAGCAAATTACCAAATACAAATAAGGTTACAGTTATAAACCCACCAGGCGGTATGGAAAGTTTTAATATTATAAATACAGAAACTCACGATGAGACTCTAGAAGTATTATCCAATAATGAAATTTATTTTCATGCTAGCGAGCATGAAACAGTAGGTTTACCACTTTATGAAGCACAAAACCTCGGTTTAAAAGTTGTTGCACCAATAAGTTCATATACTCAGTACTTCAGTCCAGAAAGTGTCTTTCTGTACAATATCAATGATCCCGATGATGCTCTTAAAAAACTTGATGATGCTAAGTCTTCAAGTATTGAAAAAATTGATACATTAAATTATTCAGAGAACTGGAAAATAGTATTAGATAATATCTAATTTATTAATAATTGACTTAGCCGTATAGTTTTTAATAAATTTATCTGTATCAAATTTATGAATTTTATTAAACATTTCTTCAATTAATAATGAAAGATTTTCTTCTTTAACACTTTTATTTAAAGTTATTAAGTTATCAAATTCATCACTTAATTTAATGACAGGATCGTTATCAATTTCTGAGAAGTGGATGATTGGCTTTCCGGTTGCTAAATATTCAACAACTTTACTTGGAATTTGATTTGGATTTTTATTTCCAATAGAGAGTAAGCAATGTGCTGAGTTTACCATTAATTTCTGTGCTTCTTCTCTTGATACCTGTGAATAAAAACTGTGTTTATCTATATTTAAGTCACATGATTTTATTATTTTTTTAGAATCCTCGTTTACATACCAAGAAAATTCCATTTCATTATTTTTTTTAATTAAACCTAAGAATGAATTTGGGGATCTCACACCCTTTGTGAATATTCCAAAATAAGAAATTTTTATTGGTTTGGATGAATAATCGTATGATAAAGCACTATTAAAATGATTATTGTCAAAATTACTTATTGGATTGGCGACTATTAATTTATCACTTGGTATGCCAAAGAATTGCTTGTGATCATCCAATGCATCTTGGTGGGTAAATAAAATATTATCAGCAAGAGAGTAAAATTTTTTTTCATATCGTTTATTTAAACCTGAATAAAGAAATCGATTATTTTCTGGCGCATCGATCTTTAAAGAAAATGGATCACCAATATCCATTATCCAATGTTTTTTAACTTTTTTATTAATAAAGTAAGCTGCCATATGAGAAGAAAAAGGCAAACTAACAGAAATTATGACATCATAATCTTTTGAAATTTTATTTCTATTTTTGTAAATTTGATAAAGCCAGAACATTGAATAATCAGGCCAAGCAAGATAATTGATAAATAATCGATATATTTTTTTCAAAACTCCATAAAATATTTTTTTTAATACATCTCCAGAAGAAACTTGTTTTGATTTTTCTCTTAGATTTGAAACTATATTTATATTATTATTATTTCCAAAATATAGTATTTCAACATTATTTGTATCAAAATCTGGATACATCCCAGTTAAAATACTTACATTATGTCCATTGGCGATAAGTTCGTCTACCAATAATTTCCATCGAGTTGTTCGGGGGCTTACATGTGGTAAGTATTGATGCGTAACAATTAATATCTTTTTATACTTTTTCATTTTTAAACTCTAAAAGCATTAAGCCTAGTGAAATTGCGAACATTGTACTTAATTCCTCAGCCTGAAAGAAAAACATTAACATGATGACTGCTAAATTTGAGAAAATATAAAATGAATATTCATTTCCTTTGTTATAAAGTTTTTTCAAAACATTAAATAAAAATATTAGAAACCACGATAATCCTATGATGCCACCTGAAAAATAAAAATTTATATACAAATTATTAAATGAAACAATCTGCCCTGGATTTCTATAAATAATTTCTCCATCTACATTTTTCTTTGTTAATTCATCATAAGTTGGAGAGAAGTTCAAATTAGCAATTCCTAATCCTTGTCCAAATATTTGGATATTTTCGCCAGAAATGTATTGATTTAGTATAAAGATATTTTCAAAACCATCTAATCCTCCCCTTGTTATTAAAGTGATTCTCTCGAATAGACTTTT
Source organism: uncultured Candidatus Actinomarina sp. (assembly GCA_902587025.1). Lineage (GTDB taxonomy): Bacteria > Actinomycetota > Acidimicrobiia > Actinomarinales > Actinomarinaceae > Actinomarina. Next base: position 104,213 of record CACIJJ010000001.1, read on the forward strand.
TGTTACACTCTCTGAATTTTTAGCTTCATCTAATTTATCATCATATAGTGAACAATTACATTTATCAGGAGATTCCGGTGGACACATTGAAGGATCTAATGCTGGAAATTTATAACCAATATTATTCCCTATAAAACTGGAAAATAATAAAAATATAATTGGAATAATAAATAAAAAGTCAAAATTTTTATTTTTTAATGTCCATAAGAAAGATGCAAAAAAGATTCCAAGAATCAAGCTAATTACTCCTGTTAAACTTCTCGATAAAATAATTGCAAGGATTGGTAATATTGTCAACCCATACCAAATGGCTTGTTTTCGTGCTAAGTAAAAGTTTAATGGAATGATAGGTGCTAACCATACTGCTAAGAAACTTGGCTCTCTGAAAGTTCCATAATTCCTAAGTATCGAACATGCCCTCTTTATTGGTTGAGACCAACCTCCTGAACCGGGTCTATTTCTTGAAAAATCTTGAAAATCAAATATGTATGAAAAGTATGATATTAGTGACAAAAGAGAAACTGTAATGCCAATTAAAGATATAAATTTTATAATCGTATCTCGTTCGAAGTAAATACTTAAAGTGTAAACAAACCAAATAACAGCAATAAATCCAAGAAGCTTAAGTAGTCTAAGTAAAATGTATTGAGTGAATGAAGAAGTAGCAAACTCAGGTAGATCGGGACTGTAAGCTACAGCTCTAATTAAAGTGACAAAAGCAAAATATAAAAGTAACACTCTCAATGAATCGAATTGATTAAATTCAATTTCAAAATCAAAAAAATAATATATTAAGTAAATAAATATAAAAATAGAAACTCCTATCCAAGGCAAGGGTATTGAAAATAAACTGAAAGCATCAAGGCTTTCAAAGAAAATGCCAATTAAAAAAAGATAGAAAAGTGATGTAATTTTTTTTGTTTTCAATTTATACGTTTGTATCCTTTCGAGAATTTAAATTTAACTCCCTCATTCAATTCTCCCCAGTTTTCATATGGGTTTAAATTCGTATCATTAGAAAAATCACTTATTAGTATATTTCCATTTTCAATTACTATTTTTCTATAAATTTTATTTCCATTAAAAACTGCGCTGCCTAAAAAATTATTTTTATCTAAAAATAACAATTTACCATCTTCCATATAGTTAAGCTTAAAACAATCAAATTCTGATTCCTTTGGAAATTTTATATCCGCATTTGGACCCCAATGAAATTTCATTGATCTAAATTCATTTCTTGTTTTTATGTCGTCTGTATATGTTCCCGTACCTGGATCTCTTGCTACCCATTTGCCTTCAGTAAAACACTCTATTGAAAGTTGATCATAATGAGCATGTCCACCAACACTATTTTGTCCTATTTGGCCACATCTGACACTAAAGTATTCAGAACCATCATTATTGCGCCAAATAAAAATACCAAAATCTGGAAATGTATATAGATTGAAATCATTTTGAAATATTTTAATTAAAGGATGGTCAACCTTTGAGAAACTCGTTAAATCTATAGATTCATTTTTTAGATTGGGCACTTCAATCGAGTTTTTATTATCAAAATTAAAGAAATGATCAATGAGATTTATTAACCAATCCATTTTTAAAGGATCATCTTCATCATGATAAAAGTAGAAAAGTCTCCCTGAATCATTATCACCAATCTGAGAAAGTTCTCCATTAACCATAAGCAAATTTAATAATCTTCTATTTGAAAATACTAATTTTTCAATTAATTCAATTAATGATGGTTCAGGTTTAATTTCATCTAAAGAAAGTTTAAAAATGATTAAGGCTTCAGTTATAAATGCAGAATAATGGGATGATCCTTCAAAATTAGTTCCATCTTTATAGAACTGTCTATTTAATTCATTATTAAGTTCATTCAAATAATATGTAGTGTCATCTTCATAACCATCAAATTTATAAGTTGCTAGAGTCAAAATTATTGAACATAATTCAATTAAATAATGATTTCCAATAACATTTCCATCGTTTTCAAGATTTTCGGTAATGTATTCATAGTGTTGACAAATAAATGTATCAATTAAGTCTTTATTATTGCCAAGAATCTTTGAATCTAAATTATTTTTTTCTAAAAAATTTCGATGAAAAATTAGATTTATATTTCTGATTGCTACATCCATTGGACTATTCCAGTAAATTAATGGAAAATTGTTTACATCAACATTTTCATGCAAAGTATTCTCTTTATTCAAGATTGATAATAAATCTAATTTTTGTAAAAATTGTAGCCTAGAGGCTTCATAAGGAACTTTTACATCACCCTTGTTGAAATAAGCAGGAATAAATTTATTGTGTGATTGGAAATCATTTTCACTAAAAATATCCGTTGATGTTACTAAATCATCGGTCTCCTTTCCAAAAATTTTTTTAGAATAATTAATTTTGTCATCTGTATTTGATAATAGGTAAGACGCCAGCAACTGATGATAATTTGGATTGGTGTACTCAAAAGATTTAAATTTAGTGGGAATAATTATTTTTTTTGCAAATAAGTTTCTTAGATTGAATCTTGTTCTTTGTAAAAAAAGTTTAAGCATAAGATTTCCTAAAACTATAAGAAGTAAACATTGAAATAATCATTTGTGATGAAATAATTGACAAAATTGCCGGATTGGAAATACTTAAATTATGAAGTGCAAAATAAACTATATAAGAAATTACTGACCCTGAAATAATAATTTTTGTTATATTAACTTCAAAACCTAGAGCTCTTGAAAAAATAATATTGATTCTAGACCAAACCATTAAAGGTAATGAAAAAAGTATTAAAGAAGTTTGAAAAGAGACATCTCTAAACTCTTCGCCAAGAAGTGATACAAGAATATTTCCCGCAGTATCTCTTAACAAGTAAAACGTAACTGGAATAATAAATGAAAAAAAGAAAACTTTCTTTAGACTATCTCTTATGTTTTGAATTTCATCTTTGTCTTTTGCTTTTGACAATTCTGGAAATAATATATCAAGGCTTGCTGCTAAAAGTTGAAAAATAATTTCTAATATTCTTCTGGACCATGCCAAGACACCCAAAGCTGGACCAAAATAAAATAGACCTAACAAAACTATATCTAACTCAGAAATCAAAGCACTGGAGAATGTTGTAAGAACCATTTTTCTTCCCGAATCATTCAGCTCTTTCCTTGTTGACTTATCTTGATCTGAATCTCTTTTTTTCTCGGTTTTAGGGATGTAGTAATGAGCGACTATAAAAAATAGAAATAATATAGCCGATTGATACAGTACAACCCATATTATTTCTAGACTATTAATCACAATAATCCAAGCACCAAATCCATAAAGGATTGTTCTAACGATTATCTGCTTGGAAGTAATTACAAAATTGCCATCTGCTTGAAAATATGCCAGTGCAATATGAATCATTTCATTAAAAACAAAACCTATAAGAAAAATTGCTGTTATTGGGTAATCTCTGCCAAATAATATTGTTAATGGAAAAATTGTCGCCAAGGCTAATGCAAGATTTCTTAAAACCAGAAAATATGAGTTAGCAAAAAGAGAATTTTTGAAACCAACATTTTGAGCTCTTAGCTTTGTAACAACTAATGCAAGAGATAATACGGTTGCTGTTCCAATTAATACTGAAAGACTTTTTGAAGCTGCATATTCACCATATATTTCTGCTCCATACTCTCTACTTATTATTGTGATTAAAAAAAAATTAACTCCTAAAAGAGTTAATTGCATTAGAGATATGTAAATTGTATTTTCTTTCCAATTTTTTATCAATTCGCAACCCTTGCTAAATGCCAATTTGAAAGATTAATTAAATACCACTTTTTTTGGTAGTCATTTCCATTAAGGATATGATTTAATTCTCTTTCATTAAATAAATTTACTAGAGAATTGAACTGTTGCACAGATTCATAGAATTTTTCCTCATCTTTCTTGATCCATTCACCTATTGGAGCCCTAAATCCTTGTTTTTTTCTTTTTATGATTTGATCAGGTAAATATTTCAACGCAACCTTTTTGAGAAGACTTTTTGTATTAGTTAAGTCAATAAGTAATTCTTCCGGCAAGGAAAGTACATATTCTACTAATTTATGATCAAGAAAAGGCACTCTTGCCTCAACAGCAGATTGCATTACAAGCTTATCCATTCTCATAAGTAAAAGTTCTGGAAGCCTTATCTTTAAATCAATTAAAGTCATCCACTTAGAAATTTTTGAATTTTTATTAGAAAAATAATCTTTCCATTTATTGTCAGCGTAAAATATTAGATCAGAATGATTTGGTAAACCATCTACTATCAAGCTATCTAATTCCTTTAAATTAAAACCCAAAGCTCCGCCTGCAAATGAAGTTCTATTAAATAGAATATTGCTAAGCATATTTAATCTATGGTTCTTAAAACTTGAATATTTTTTTGTAGATTTAAAAAAGGGCTTAAAAAATTTATTTAATTTGAGATATCTATTCCAATGATCATATCCATAAAATAATTCATCTGCACCTTCCCCAACTTGAACAACTTTAATTTTGCTGTTATTAGTTTTCTTACCTAGGAAATAAAGTGGAATTCCAACCTCATCCCCAACTAAGTCGTCTTGATAGAAGGAATAATTATCAAGAAGCTCTTGGAATTCTTGATAAGAAATATTCTCCTCAATTAAATCTATGTCATTATTACTTGCCGCAAATTTTGCTTCGTTTAACTCTCCCTCATATCCTGGGAAATGGTCTTTAAAATCTATGTTGAAACCTTTCAATCCAGCTTTTTCATTTTGTTTCATGAGCTTGCCAATCAAGGATGAGTCGAGCCCTCCAGATAGAAATAGTCCTACTTCAACGTCACTAACTTTCCTGTACTCAACAGATTCATTTAATAATCTATCTATATTTTCAATTGCTTCTTCTTCTGAGATATCATTATTAACTTCAATATCAAATGGATCCCAATACTGATTAGATTTTATTGAATTGTCTGAGAAAAACTCTATGTACTCACCAGGTTGTACTTTTGATATGTTTAAATTTCCTGTTCTATTCATTGGGACACAAAGATGCCTTAGATATGAAATATAAGACTCAATATCAGGTTCAAATGGAATTAAATTAGATTGTTCTATAGTCTTTAATTCTGAAGAAAATATAAACCAATCATCATTCCTAGCAAAGTATAGAGGTTTGATTCCGATTCTATCTCTAGCTAAAAAAATAGAGCTCGTCTTTGCATCATGAATGGCAAAGGCAAATTGACCTCTTAATTTTTTTAAAATTTCAGATTTATATTCAATATATCCTTTAAGTAATACCTCTGTATCGCCTTCCGTAGAAAATTTAACACCTTTACTCTGTAGTTCAGCTCTAATTTCTTTGAAATTATAGATTTCACCGTTAAATACAATTGTATATCTTTTGTCGTCATCCTGATAAGGTTGGTTTGATCTTGAGTCTAAATCGATAATTGAAAGCCTGCTGTGAATAAAACATTCTGAATCTGAAACATAATTAATGGAAGAGTGATCGGGTCCCCTGTGTTCTAGGGAGACTTTCATATCATTTGCAATATTTTGGTCGATTTTAGAATTGTTAATGCTAACAATTCCACCAATTCCACACATTTCTCTAACTCTAATGTTATATTTTTTATTCAAGTAAATTAATTTGAATAGTTTAGAGTAAATATTGTATGAAAATAATTTTTGACATTACAATCATGGTTTTTCTCATTCCAGTTTTTTTATTCTTTTTTCCTATCATTTACCTGTTGATAATCATTTCAGATGGTTATCCAGCAATATATGTTCAGGAAAGAGTTGGTAAAAACGGTAAAATTTTTAAATTATTTAAATTCAGGACTATGGATGAAAGCTCAGATGAGGATTTACACGAAGAGCATTATAAAAAATTAGCTGATAAAGAAACAATTGAGCCATCTTTAGAGCCTGGAAATCCTATACGAATTGAAAACGATGACAGAATAACAAAAATTGGTCTTTTTCTAAGAAAGACTTCCCTAGATGAATTGCCTAACGTAATAAATGTTCTAAAAGGAGAAATGTCAACTGTCGGTCCAAGACCATTAGTTGTTTATGAATCAAAATTACTTGGTGATTATCAAAAAAAGAGACATTCAGTAAAACCTGGAATTACTGGTCTTGCTCAAGTCCAGGGAAGATTAGATTTAAGCCTACAAGAGAGGCTTTATTGGGATATTGAATATGTTGAAAACTACAACATTGTCCTTGATTTCAAAATACTTTTTCAGACAATTATCTCTGTTATATCAAGAAAAGGGGCAAATTAGATTAAGGAGTAGTAGTCCTCAACTACCTTTGATTTATTTAAAATATTTTTATTTAGATTGTTTATATTTTTTTGATATTTCAAAAGTAGTGATTTATCGTTAAGTTTATCAAATATTTTTTGCATCGAAGTCTCATCGTCTGGGTCGATAGTAAAACCTAATTCATACTTCTCAATAAATTTTGAAACTGAAGAATCATTATTAGCAAAACACAATAGTATTTTATTCATTGAAAGATAGTCAAAAGTTTTCCCAGGAAAACCTTCTACTGTAATGTCTTTGTCTAACGAAATAAGTGCAATAGGAATATCTTTCGTTTTCTCGTAAAGTTCATTTCTTGATAAATGCTCAAAAACTTTTAATTGCTCATTTTCTAATTCTCTAATAGAATTAAATTCTTCACCTGACCCAAAGAAGTCTAATTTCCATTTTTTTTCTCCGATAGAATTAAATGTATCGATAAACCCTTTAATATTTTGAGGTTTACCCATATTACCGGCATACAAAATTGTATTTTTATCTAGCTTTGGATTTTCATTTGATATCCCATATGGAGAAAAGTGATAAATTGATTTGATATCTTTATCAATTAATCCCCGATTATTTTCAAGAAATGTTTTTAATTCTAATGAGTTTACAACCAAATTGTCAGCAAGTTTCATTGCGTATGTATCTATTTTTTTAAAAATAGTAAATAAAATTCCAAAATTTGTTTTCAATGTTTTGTTAGCGATTTCAGGATAAAGCTCCCAGCATGAGTATGTAACTTTAATTTTTAAAAATTTCTTAATATAAATTACAACTAAATTCATAGTTGGTGGATAACTAAATATGAAAATATGTGAGTAATTATTTTTATTCCTAGATAAAAATTTAATTGTTTGATAGTGAAATATTATCCATTGGAAAAACCTAGTTACTTTGTTAAAACTTCTGCTTGATGAACTTATATGTGTTATGTTTATGTCTTTATATGATGATGTGTAATATTTTTCTGAAGTTAGATTCTTACTATTTTCGACATTGTATTGTGGTGAGCTTGCCAATATCTCAACATCAACCCCTAGCTCTTTAAATCCATCTGCAATTTCAGCAACTAACATTCCTGTTGAGACGTTATCTGGGGGTATTGTTAAAGAGTGAAATAAAATTTTTTTCATTCTTTAAATGAATTTGAAATGTCAAATGGATAATTTTCTTTGTTATGTTTATAAAAACTGTTTGATTCTGATAATTCAATAAGGTCTTCAACAATATTATCAGATGCTTTTCCATCACCAAATGGTTGAGCCCATTTTGTATCAACCAACTTTATAGCCTTATCTATGTAACCTTGGAAGTCACTTATCTTTTCAGATGGATCAAATTTTATCGAAGCATTAACATCATATACTTCTGGACGCTCTGTTGAGTATCTCATTTGAATAGAAGGTACATTCATAATGCATGCCTCTTCGACTACTGTTCCTGAGTCACTCATAACAAAGGTTGAGTTCTTTAGAAGATACATAAATTCAAGATATCCTAAGGGATCAATCATCAAAACGTTCGAATTAAGTTTTAAATCATAAGATTTAAGCATTTCTTGAGTTTTGTATCCTGCAGGAAATACTATTTTCATATCAGAAGAATTAAATAAATTTACAATATTGTTGAGAGAATCGATATTTAATATATTCTCTCTCCTATGAGATGTTGCTAATAAAAATTCGTTTTTTCTAATAAAATTTAAAACATTATTATCTAAGCTTTGATGTCCCGAATCAAAAATATTTTGATTTTCTTGAATAATATCAACTATGGGATTTCCGGTTACTTTTATTATATCTTCAGAAATTCCCTCATTAAGACCTTGCGTTTTGTATGAATCAAGATAAGCATATATCCTGTCTGACAAGTGATCTATGGTTTTTCTGTATTTTTCTTCAGGCATTCTCCAATCGTATGAACGCATACATCCTTCAATATGAACAATTGGGATATTGTGCTGTGCTGCTCCAATACTGCCCATGACCGTATTTGTATCACCAAGAAAAACAACAGCTTGATACTTATTGTTTTCTAAGTGATTAAATGTATTTTTAATAACTGAGGAAACTGTTGATGCATCGTTAGTAGTATCTATTTCAAACTCAACATCAGGTTTTGGAACATTAAGTTGTTTAAAGAAAACATCTTTCATATTCTCGGAATAATGCTGGCCAGACCATATGAAATCATACGTTATATTTTTATTTTCAGACAAAAGTTTAATAATCTTACATGCCCTTATAACATCAGGTCTAATTCCTAGAATGATTCCAAGGTCTTTCATACAAATTCCAATATCTTTTTAGTTCCTTCAAATTCTGCTAATTCAGATATATTGTCTCGTATAGATGGAATTTCTTTATACCCACCTAATGCCCAAAGTTCTTGGTTAACTTTTGAATCCAATGTGTTTAATGTTCTATCAACTTTGTTATCTGATAAAACATTGTTAATTTCTATATCTTTTTTGAAATATTCTTTAAAAAGATTTAACAGCTCATACTTGTTAACTTTGTCACTTGGCACTAGATGTTGCAATTTAATTTGAGTTTGATCGTTCTTTGTAATACCTAATACAATTTTTGCAAAGTTTAATGTGGTTATGCCATTCCATTCATGATCTGTAAATCCACTAACTTCTGATTCATCTGTCCTTAAAAACCAGTTAAGAAGTGACCTTCCGTTTCCAGTTTCAGGTCCAACAATACTCGATCGCAATAAGGCTTTATTATTACTAGAAACCTCTCCAACAATTTTGGTTTTACCATAAACATCTTGGGCATCTGTCATAGATGTTTCAATATATTCTCCTTCTAATCCAGAAAATACACAATCTGTTCCAATTTGAATGTAGCTGAAATTAAAATCCAAACTTGCTTTCGCAATTGTTAGTGGAAAAAAGGAGTTTATAGATATTGCATTGCTAATTGATTCTTTTGTTTCAGAGATGGTTGGCTTTATTGCTCCTATACAATTTATAACAAAACTAGGATTTGTTAATTTACATAAATCATCGAAGTTATTTTTGGTAGGATCAAAGTTAATCTTTTCACCGTTCAATTTACTAATAAATTTATTTTCAGAACGTGATGTAAAAAAAAGATTATCTTTGGAATAATCAGAAAAAACTAAAGAAACCATTTTTCCTAACATACCAGTTGAGCCAAGTATAAGAATATTACTCAAACAGTTCACCTCCATTGCTTGTCCAAGGATCCCAATATTTTGAATCAAATCTATAATCATCATTTAGAGAGTCTTCTAAAGTTGAAGAAGAAAAATACATTATTTTACTATTTTCTTCAAGGTTCATGGCTCCATTTGCATAACCCTCTGGAATGGATAATAAGTCTGAATTTGTATCCATTTCGATCATTTCTGGATCAATTGTCTTATCTGGATTTTCCCAATCATCTATTTTTATTACACCGACCAAAAACTTGCCTGATAATACTTTGATAAGTTTTTTTTCATTTTTATGACCGTGCCATGCTCTCACAGTTCCTTTTTTTGGATTTGTTACTGTATAAAATCTTTTGTAGTCACTAAGGTTTAATTCATTAAAAAACTCAACATTTCCTCTGTGGTCTTCAGAAAACCCTCTTTCATATCTTTCTAGGTTCAAGATACACCAAACTTCTGCAAAAAGTTCTGATTTGAATACCTAGGATCTGTTATGTCCTTTATTCTGTTGTGAAAAATTAAATCATATATCTCATTAACTCCATTGATAAGCTCTATTGAAGCTTCAAATCCTGTTTCGTCCAATAATTTTTGACTTGATACTTGATAGTTTCTAGCATCCTCAAAGCTCATGGGAGTCACTTCTACTTCAACATCTTTTACTTTATTTTCTATCTCTCTTGCTATATCGATGATTCTATAGTTCTTATGATGAAGATTGTAAATACCGCTTACATCAGTGTTTAGACAGTGATTTATTGCATTTGAAACGTCATTTACATGAAGTAGGGGCCTCCACTGCTCACCGCCATAAACACTAATTTTTTTATCTATAAGTGCTTTTGCTGTAAGAACATTTACTACTAAATCAAGACGTACTCTTGAAAATTCATCACTTATCCCAAATAAAGTTCCAAGCCTAAAAATTAATGCATTTGCATTTTGCAAATATTCTTCTGCTTTTAATTTAGATGATGCGTATTCAGATAATGGATTTGTATCGGAAGCCTCTGTTAGAACCCCGTCTTGAGCTCCATAAACCGAACAGGTCGACAAAAATATTATTCTTTTATCAAAATTTTCAACAAGATTTTTCACACTTTCAGAATTAATTTCAAAGGTTAGCTCTGGATTAATAGCACACGCACCATCACCAACTAAGGCTGCAAGCCAAACAACAACATCAAAGTTATTTAAAATTCCATTTAATTTTGTTGTATCCCTTATGTCTCCAAGAATAAAATTTACTTTTTTTCGATAAGACGTTTCATAAATTAATGAATCGTAAACAGTAACTTCATGTTCCTGAGAAAGCTTATCAACGATTCCTCCTCCAACATATCCGGCACCACCTACAACTAAAATTTTCATCTTAAATATAGTATATGTTTGAGTTTTCTAATAAAACAGTATTTCAAAATGTAGAATTCTCCTTTTCATTTAGATATAGAAAGTAGCTAAAGTAAAAAAACCAAGATACAGAGTGATTTTGTAATAAATCACTTGATAAACTCAATAACAGAAATGCCATAATCGCCATAAGATTTGGTGAGTAGTTTGTTAAATCTCTTAATTTAAAAAGGCTTAATATAAGATCCTTGAAAATTAATCCGTACAAAAACAGGCCAATAATCCCGTAATTTAGAAGTATGAATAAATATGAATTGTGAGGACCATAAGAAAAAGGGTTATCATCAAAGTTTTTGGAATCAAGTACCTCATTTCCTTTTATTACAAAATTATCATATCCTCTTCCAAAAATATTATTGATAATTGAATCTTCTGAAACATATTGTAATGTTCCTGATTGCATTTCAACTCTGTCTTGGATCCCGCTGTTATCATCTTGAATGAATCTATCTATTAAACCAAAATTTACACATATCAATAAAGAGCCGATTAATAATAAGACAGTATTTAGCTTTTTGTCTTGAAGCATGATTCTAAATAGTATGAATAAAACCAAAACAATAAGAGAAAATCGAGAATATGTAAAGAAACATCCAACAATAGAGAATGGAATTATTAAACGTAAATAATTGTTTTCCATCCTGAACATAGAATATATTCCTGTAACTGTGATCAAATCAGCAAAACTGTTTGGCCCCCCCGCCTGAAATCCATTTGTTCTTCCTTTAATATATTCAATATCACTTAAGTTAATTCCTATATTCCAAGTCTGATAAATATCTTTGCCAAGATTTATCGAAAATAAATATGAGAGAATTGAAAACGAACTTAAAAACAAAAATATGTAGAAAGGAAAAGTGTTTATATAATTTTTTTCACCTATAAGTGATATAAATATAAATAAAAAAAGATAAAATCCAAATCTTAGGATTTCAGAATGCAAAAATTCACCATTCACGAAAAAATTTTGAATTATAAGATAAAAAATAAAAAATATAAAATACATGTATTTTTCAATTTTAAAGGAATCATTCTGAATATTAATAAGAAGATACATTGCTGTTAAAAAAAATAATAAAATTGGTAAGTCATCGGTATGAAAAATTCCTGGAATAATGTCGAAGTGAGGAATGACTGAAATAAAAAATAAAATGTATAAAGGCGAAAATGTTTTAAGCCTATTTATTTTTAACCCCCATCAATAAAGATATTAACCAATAAATACTTATAAATAGTATTTAAATCTTTTTAAAGAATAATAATTAGTTTTGTTAGCATGTATTAAGTGGATAAAAAAGTAGTAGTTACAGGCTGTTCCGGCTTTATTGGTTTTCATCTATCAAATTCTCTATTAGAGGCTGATATACAAGTAATAGGTATTGACTCATTAAATTCAGCATATGATGTAAAGCTAAAGCAAAAAAGACTTGAAAAATTGGATAAAAATAATAACTTTACATTTTTTAATTACAATTTAAGTCAAGAGGACAGTCTTAACGAAATAAAGAAATATGATATATCGACAATCTATCATATGGCGGCAAGAGCAGGAGTGAGACAAAGTTTTTTAGATCCACAAAGTTACATAGAGGATAATACATACGCAACTGCCAATGTTGTTAATTTCTGTAAAGAAATAGAGATTCCTGAAATAATTCTTGCATCAACATCATCAATTTATGGGGACAGTGGTGAAAATTTAATGGTTGAAGAAAAAGATGAAAAAATAAAACCCCCTTCTGTTTATGCAAGTACAAAATTATCTGGGGAATCTTTGTCAAAAATAATTCTTGAAGACACAAATACAAACTTAATAATTTCTAGATTTTTTACAGTATATGGACCCTATGGAAGGCCAGATATGTCGATTTTAAGATTTATACATTGGATAATAAATGAAGAAAAAGTAAAAGTTTTTGGGAATGGAGAACAGCAAAGATCTTTTACATATATAAAAGATGTTGTCGATGCACTCAGAAGAATGTCGGGTTTAGAAAACTCACATACTTTCAATGTTGGATCAAATATTACAGTTTCACTAAACGAAGTTATAAAATTAATTGAGGAATTTACAGGAAAAAATGCAAATATTGAAAACTTAGAACGTGCATATAAAGATCCTGACGTGGTTCGTCCAAATTTAGAAAAAATAAATGAAGCTATTGGATGGGAGCCGACAACCGAAATACAGGAGGGTATTGAAAAAACAGTTTCATGGTATAAAGAAAATGAAGACTATCTGAAAGATCTGGTATATGTGAATGAATAAAGTAATCGTCACTGGAGGTGCAGGTTTCATTGGTTCGAACCTTGTAAAAAGGTTATTGAAGGATGGTGCTGAAGAAATACTTGTAATTGATGATTTTTCAACCGGAAAGAAGGAAAACCTTCATGACTCCCCAAAAGTACATCTCATTGAATCAAAACTTGAGGATATTAATGATTTAGAAAGTCAATTTAAGGGGTATGATTTTTGCTTTCATCTAGCAGCTGGAGTAGGCGTTCAATACATAATGGATAATTTGAGTGATTCATTATTAACTAATATTCAAGGAACTCATATTGTCTTTGAAGCGTGTAAAGAAAACAACATACCTGTGTTAATAACTTCTACTTCAGAGATTTATGGAACCTCTAAAGAAGAAAGTTGGGATGAAGAAACAAAGAGTTTGATTGGGCCTACGACAAAACTTAGATGGTCATACGCTGTATCAAAAATGATTGATGAATTTTTAGCTCTATCTGAATTCGAAGCCGGTAATCTTAAACCAATAATAGTCAGGCTCTTCAATACGATAGGTCCAAATCAGGTTTCTGATTATGGAATGGTTGTACCAAGATTTGTGGAATCTGCATTAAAAGACGAGGATTTAGTTATCCATGGTGACGGATCTCAAACTAGATCATTTACTTGGGTTGGAGATGTGATTGATTACTTTGTGAAACTATCTGAGTTAAAAAGTTATGGAGAAATATATAACATTGGTCAAACCGAAGAAATATCGATAAAGAACTTAGCTCAACTAATAATTGATACATCGAATTCAAATTCAAAAATTAAGTTTTTAAGTCATAAAGATGTGTTTGGTGATAAGTTTGAAGATCCTACAAGGCGCACACCGAATATAGATAAAATTGTTAAAGCAACCGGAATTAAACCGGGTTACGATATCCAAACAATGATTAAAGAAATTGTGGAATTTAAAAGACAAGATTAATTAAATTATGAGGGTATTAGTGACTGTAGGAATATTTCCTCCAGATATTGGTGGACCTGCAACTTTTGTTCCAAAAATTGCAAAATATTTTCAAGATGAACTTAATTATGAAATAGAAATCTTAACTTTATCTGATAATAAAATTTCAAATACAAACGATGATTTTAGTGTGAAACGAATTCATAGAAACTTACCAATAATATATCGTTGGTTAAAAACAATTTTTACTATTTATAAATTGGGGAAGAATAAAGATTTAATATTTGTAAATGGTCTTGGTACAGAGGCCACAATTGCCAATATTTTTTTGAAAAAAAAGATAATAAGAAAAATTGTTGGTGACCCTGTCTGGGAAAGAGCATACAGCAAAGCAAAGATATCAGAAAACTTTGATGAATTTCAAGTTAAAAATTATGGATTCTCAATATCGCTCCAAAAGAAGGTGCGAAGCTTTAGCATTAAAAAATCTGATATTGTAGTAACACCATCTCAACACCTAAAAAATTTTATTCTAAACTTAGGATTTAAAAACAAAATTGAGATCATAAATAATGGTGTATTTATACCTGAGGAAAATACAAATATATTTACAAATGATCAAATTAATATCACTATTGTATCCAGGCTTGTATCACATAAAAATATTGAAAAAATAATTAAAGCAATATCAGATTTAAATAGTCCATTAATTAATTTAAATATTATCGGAGATGGGCCTGAGCTAAATCAACTTCAAAAAATTTCATTAGAATCTAATAACAAAGATAATATTATTTTTCATGGGAAACTAAACAGAGATGAAATTAACTATATTTTTTTGAATAGTGATATTTACATACAAGCATCGAATTATGAAGGATTGCCACATTCCTTACTTGAGGCCATGAGTTATGGAATTCCAGTTCTGTGTACACCTGTTGGAGAATGTAAAGAAATATTGGGAAATGAAGATAGAGGATATATATTAGATTTACCCGTATCAAAAAATAATATTAAATCAAAGATTAGTGAGATTATTGGCGAAAAAGATATTGCAAATAAAAAAGGTGGAAGAGGTAAAGATTTTATTAATGAAAAATATAATTTAACAAATTCATTTAATCTTTATAAAAATCTTTTTACAAGAGTACTTGAGGATGAATATAAATGAAAAAAGTGCTTGTATTGAATATATCTACTGATTCCAAAAATACATCTCTGGGATTTGCAATATCTTGGTTAAATGCATTTGCAAAAAAATTTGATGAAGTTCATGTCATTAGCTTGAGTAAAGGAAGTGATGATGAACTAGAAAAAAATGTACTTGTTTCCTCAGTAGATAATGAACTTGGAAGAGTTTCAAAAATAATTAATCTTTATAAATTAATCAATAAGCTAACAAAATCAAATAAATATGAATTCTGCTTGTCTCATATGTCGTCATTAATGGTGATAATCTCTTCACCAATACTAAAAATGAGAAAAATTAAATCAATATTTTGGTACACACATAAAGGTCCTACTGATTTCTTAAAAAAAATATTTTTGCTAAAAGCATCGATTTATTCCAAC
This sequence comes from uncultured Candidatus Actinomarina sp., assembly GCA_902587025.1. GTDB lineage: Bacteria > Actinomycetota > Acidimicrobiia > Actinomarinales > Actinomarinaceae > Actinomarina. The sequence continues at coordinate 119,894 of CACIJJ010000001.1, forward strand.
AAGATAATAACAGCATCAAAAAATTCATTTCCGTACAAAAGATTTTTTAACAATAAAAGAAAATTACACGTTATTGGCCATGCAATTAAATTCGATGAGTTCTTCAGAAAAATTAATAGTTTCGATGAAAAAGATTTTGTAATCATATCAAGAATTTCTAAATCAAAGAAAATTGACGAATCAATATTAGGATTTCTCAATAGCGAAAAAGGATCTAGTCATAAATTATCAGTTATTGGAGGACCTCTATCATCTGAAGATGAAATATATTATAAAGACCTTAAGTTAAAATATGCTTCACATGAAAATATAAGTTTTTTGGGAAGTATGACTCATAAAAACTTAATAAATGAAATTTCTGATTTTAGTTTTCACATTAACAATACGGAAGAAGGCTTTTATGATAAATCTGTTCTTGAAACAATGTCACATGGACTTGTTAATTTTTATTCTAATTCTGACTATGACGAACTTTTACCAGAAGAATATCGAGATAAATTTAAATTTGATGGAACGCCTGAAAGCTTATCAAAAAAAATCACTGATATTGGCAATTTAAAAATAGATGAAATCAATAAAATCATTAATTTTTCACAATCAAAATTAGAAAAGCAGTCTGTTAATAACCTTGTAGAGAGAGTTTTGACAATTATTTAGATAATTGTTCTTCGACCCATGTAATAGTTTTTGCTAATCCTTCATCAAGATTAACTTTTGGCTCCCAATTTAACGTTGTTTTAGCTTTTGTGATATCAGGCTTACGCTGCTTTGGATCATCATTTGGAAGTTCTAAATATTTTATTTCAGATGTTGAATCTGTTAATTTAATAATTTTTTCAGCTAATTGGCCAACTGTCATTTCATTTGGATTACCGATATTGAAAACATCATATTCAGTTGAGTTCATTAAGGAGATAATTCCTGCAACAGTATCTTCTACGTATGAAAAACTTCGTGTTTGTCTACCGTCTCCATATATAGTTATATTTTCATTTCTTAGTGCTTGTACAATAAAATTTGTTACTACTCTTCCATCGTTTAATTGCATTCTTGGACCATATGTATTAAAAATTCTTACAATTTTAGTTTTAAGACCATAAGACCTTGAATAAGTTGCAACTGCTGCCTCTGCAAATCTCTTCGCTTCATCATACATACTTCTCTCACCATTTGGATTCACATTACCCCAATATTCTTCGTTCTGAGGACTGATCAATGGATCTCCATAAACTTCAGAGGTTGATGCGAGTAAGTATTCTGCACTATGTTTTTTAGCTAAGCCCAATGTATTTATTGTGCCTACACTTCCAGCTTTGAGAGTATTGACTGGATGTTCAGTATATGCTTTTGGTGAAGCTGCGCTGGCAAAATGTAAAACATAATCAACCTTATCTTCTATTTCTATATGATGTTGAACGTCGTGCTCTATGAACGAAAAATTTTCATTGTCCAGTAAATTATTTATATTTTCAGTAGAGCCAGTTAGCAAATTGTCAATAACGATAATTTTGTGACCATCATTAATTAGATTTTCACATAAATAAGATCCTACAAATCCCGAACCACCAGTAATTACGATATTCATAGTGACCATGGAATATAGGTTATAGAATTAGAATCTTCAATGATTTTATTCAACCTATCAAGTGTTAGCTCTTTAACCGGGTACATTAGAACAAATAAATGGGGAGAATTGAGATCCTCAAGATAGTCAAATTTGACTATATTTTCATCATTAATTATTTCGTCAAATACAACAACATTTTCAATTGAACTTTTCAGTTTTTTAAAAACTTCTGTTGTTGGTGAGTTTCTCAAATCATCTGTGTCTTCTTTGAATGCTGCACCAATAAGCACTACTCCTTCTAATTTTTTTGATTCATACAATTCTTTAATATTTTCTGAAGTCCAATCTGCATGAATATCGTTTGAATTTATGATGTTTGAAATAAGTGGAAGATTTAATTTATCTTTATCATAAAAATTATTAACTTCTACAAGGTCTTTTGGAAAACATGATCCACCCCAAGATGGTGAAGGTCTAAAATAATGCTGTCCGATTCTATTGTCTAGGCCTACTCCTTTTAAAACGTCATCTAAATTTCCTCCAGAATAGTCTATTAACCTTGTTGCTTCATTCACAAAAGATAATCGGAGAGGAAGATATGTGTTTGCAAGATATTTAATCAATTGAGAGCTAATCGAATCAGTTGTAATAATCTCACAGTCAAAGCCACTGTAAAGCTCTTTTAATTTGGTAAGTTTTTCAGTGTCAGTCCCACCAAGAACAATCCTATCTGGCTTAAAGAAATCTTCAACAGCTGTACCCTCTCTTAAAAATTCTGGATTAAACGTTAATTTACTCGAATCCATTCCAACTTTCTCACATACCTTTTCTATCTCGTATGGAGGAATTGTCGATTTTACAGTTATTACTAAGTCATTATTATTTACATTATTTATTTCTTTAATGGCAGATTCTAAAAACTTTGTATCTACAGAATTTGTTTCAATATTGTTTGGTGTTTGAACGCAGACAAAAACAATATCAATGTTGTCCCATTCAATGCTTGCATAATCTGATGAGAAAGACATTCTTTTAAATGTTTCATCATCATTGAAATATTCTTCTAGTCCAGGCTCATAAAAGGTAATTTTTTTACTAGATAGATCTTTAATTTTATTTTCATCCAAATCAATAAAATTAACGAAGTTACCATGACTAGCTAACCCTACTCCAGTTACTAAGCCTACATACCCTGTACCTATGATGACAATGTTCATATTATGCAATGTTAACAATTTTAACACTTAAAATGTTATTAATGATTGTTTATTTAGCACATTGGGATTGGATATTAACTCAATCAAGAAAAGACATTGTATCAAATATCAACGATTCAAAATTTATGGCAATTTGCCCTTTTGATCGAAACGAAATTGAACTTGGAAATTATTACAAAGAAACAATTGATTGGAAATTAAATAGAAATAAAATTTTTGACTTTTGGGGAATTAAAAATCTCCGAAATATAATTAAAGATTTAAATTCTGATGATATTGTCCACGTATTCACTTTAAAATCTGGTCTTCTTTTTGCTTTTGCGAACCTATTTAGAAATAATAAAACCAAAAATATATTGACTATAACCGGATTAGGTTATCTATTTAGCGATAACTTCAAAGCGAAGATTTTAAAAATATTGTTAAGTTTTATTATTAGACCTCTGATTAATAAAAATTTTGATTTTTTGATGTACCAAAATGGAGAAGATCAAAAAACATTTAATAATTACTCAAAATATAATGGTGAATCATTCATAATTCCAACTTCTGGGATAACCGTGAAGGAACTTGAATTAAAAAAAGAATACCGGAACTCCAAATTAAAAGTAATTATGGCTACTAGGTTAATTAATGACAAAGGTATATTTGAATATCTTGATCTAGCTAATTTGATGAAAGATTCAGACTTTGAGTTCTATCTTGCTGGTGATTTAGACAATGGAAATCCAGATTCACTTAGTGAATCTCAGCTAAATGAAATAAAAAATAGTAACTTTATAAATTATTTAGGACATATTGATGTAAAGAAAGAGCTTCACAATTTTGATATAAATATTGTTATGTCAAAATATGAGGGTTCTTCAAGAATACTTTTAGAGTCTTTGTATGTAGGTTTAATATGTTTATCTAATAATATTCCCGGCACTTTAGAGCTCAGCTCAAAATTTAGAAATTCTTTCTTTATAAATGAAAACAACATTGAAGAATTTAGAAGAAATCTTGATGAAATAATTAATCATGATGCTTTTTCAGATAGTACACAAAATATTCTTTTTGAGGAAGATGCCAAATACAATAGAGAATTAATTGATCAAAACTATACGTCTGTCAAAATTGCAGCTGCATATAATAAAATTTACCGATATTTAAGAAAAGAGATCGAGAGCTACAAAAGTGAATTTATCTAATTTTCAAGTATCAATAACAAGCGCAGCGATAGCAACAATTTTATTATCCATATTTTTTAATTGGATAACTCTACAAAGAACAAAAAACTTTGTACCAAGTATAAGAAAAAATGAAGAAAGATTATCTTCAATATATGTTCCACCATTTGGTGGTATTGCCTGTTCTATCGCTTTTTTGATATCTACAAGGCTTCTAGGACAGGCTGAAAGTAATTTCTTATACATAGGATTTTTTGCAGTAATAATTTCAATTATTGGCTTACTCGATGATTTGTATAATTTTAAATGGTATATTAAATTATTTTTTCAAATAATCATTGTCTACATACCTCTGTATAACTTAAATATTTTCATAAATTTTGAATCGCTTATTGGGGTAGAATTCAATAATTCTTTAAATTACATAGTTTCAACGATTTGGATTATGTTGATAATGAATGCAATAAATTTTATAGATAATATGGATGGGCTTGCCGTAGTTGTCTCTTCAGCTATATGTATACAGATTGCGGTCTTAACAAATTATTTAAACCAGTATAAGTTAACAGATATTTCTATTCTTCTACTTTGTGCAATTGGAGGTTTTTTATTTTTCAATTTCCCACCTGCAAAACTATACTTTGGGGATTCTGGAAGTTTATTTATAGGTTTTTGTTTAGGATTTATGAGTATTATTTATAATTGGGTTCCAGAAGATGTTACTGTTTATTCAACTACACTCAGCCCAATATTGTTAGTATTTTCCGTTCCCTTGATAGATTTTCTTGTTGTTGTAACCTACAGAATTAGTATTGGTAAATCACCTACTATCGGTGGAACAGACCATATCTCACATCGATTACTTGCAAAAGGATTTTCTGTAAAAACCGTTCTTTCAATATTTCTAATTTATAGTCTTGGAACATTTTTATTAATTTATCTGTCAATTTTTACTTCAACCCAATTATCTCTTTTAATTATTGGAGTTTTATTTACTGTTTATTTTCTTACTTACTTAATTTCGATAAGATTGAAGGTTTTAACTTAACTTATCTTCGAGTTCAATAATTCTTTCAGGAGTTCCTGCATCAATCCACCAGCCATTTATATTTAAGTTCATACATTTATTTTCTGAAACAAAAATATTGCATAAATCTGTAATCTCATATTCTCCCCTAGCAGATGGCTCTAAAGTATCAATCTTATTAAAAACAGAATTATCAAACATGTATAAACCCACAACGGCATCATTCGATTTAGGATTGGTTGGCTTTTCCTCAATTGAAAGAACCTTTCCGTCAATATCCATCTCAGCTACTCCAAATTCCTCAGGATTCTCTACTTCAGTTGTGAATATACATGCCCCTTCATGAAAATTTTTGAAATCAAAATTATTAAATGGACTATTTTCAAAAAAGTTATCGCCTAAAACAAAAAATATTTTCTCATTTTCATCTACATAATCTCTTGCTTGATATAAAGCATGTGATATCCCTTTTGGTTCTTCTTGAATAGTAAATTCTATATTTAAATCTTTAAATTCACCAAGAGTAACTTCTTGTATCATATTGAAGTATTCTGGGTTAGTTATAATTACAAATTTTCTCATTCCCCAGTTAACAAGTTGAGAAATCTGTCGATTAATCATGGGGGTTCCATTTACATCTAAAAGTATTTTTGTAGATTTATTTCCTCTAAATTCTTGTAATCTTGTTCCAAGACCACCTGCAGCAATAATACATTTGATATTTTCCACAACTAAAGAATACATAGTTATATTATGTAATTTGGTATTGTATGAAAATTTTTAATAAATATACGTATTTATTTCTAGGAATACTTGTTATCGCAACAATAGTAATTTTTAGTTTTATCCCAAATCTAGAGACTGAAGAATTTGATCAAGAAGTCATTGATGACATTATAGAGGGTGTTACCACTACAACAATTGAGGAAAATAGTGAGCAAAATACTCAAGAGTCTATTTCATCCATAGATGAATTAGTTTTGACAGAGGAAGAAATATCAGATATTGATAAAGTTCTAGTATTTAATGAGTTTGAAAAGCAAATAACTAATTTTGAAGTATATTTATTGATTGGATCAGATGAAAGATCTGCAGAGATTGCCTTAACAAGGGGAGAAATACAAGGGAAGCGAGCAGATGTAATTATTCTTGGGCTTGTTGAGAAATCATCAAAAGAAATTACTTTACTTTCTTTTCCACGTGATCTATTAATAAAAAACAATTGTACAGGGAAATTAGAGAGGATTAATGCAGCGTATAGTAAAAATGAATGTGGGGGCAGAGCAGAAAATTTAGCTGCAGCCATATATAGCATTTCTGGTATACGAGTTACAAATTTTGCAAGCTTCGATTTTGAAGGCTTTGAGGAAATTATTGACTCAGTAGATGGTATCGAAATTTGTGTTGATAAGACTCAACGTGAGGGATTTAGCTTTGAATTACAAGAAGGATGTCAGACAGTTAATGGACTTACTACTTTGAACTGGATTGTTTCACGATCAACTGAAGAATTAGTAGGTGAAAAACTTATTGATAATGAAGGAAATGATATATCTGAGTGGAAACCTATGCCTGGAGTTAGTGATCTTACAAGAATTGATAGGCAGCAATATGTTGTAATGCAACTAATCAACGAGTTAAAAGAATTTGAATCAGTAAATGAACTAAATTCTTTCATAAAAGCGTTGGAAAACTCATTTATTATCGATGAAAATTTATCGTTAAATAAAGCAGTTGAAATTCTATGGACTTTCAGAAATATTGATTTAAGTAATGTCCAAAAATTTACAACACCTGTCGATTACTTAACTTTAAATGATGGAAGGCAAGTATTAGTTCTAAACGATACAATTCACAATTTTTTGAAAAAAAATTCAGTTCTTGACTCTTAGAGAATTGGAAATGAAAAAAATCGGAATTAACCAAAAGTAAATTCCAACATCTGGTGCATATACGAGGTCATTTGTAAGGTTTTGTGCAATTAGCATTAATAACAAAGCAATTTCAAATCCAAATATTCTTTTAAAGTTTTTAATTAAAGAATATGCAATCAAAAATATAATTATCAAAACTGGGAAGAGGCCATATTCAACAGACATAGTTAAAAAGCCATTATGCGAGGTTGTAATCTCATCATATTGGGATAATGAGAAATCAGAAATTACAGAATCAAATACTCCATTTTTTGAAATTAGTTTTCCAGATCTCAAACTCTGTCCCCCCACAAAATTTGAATATCCGGATGTTACATTTTCAATCCAAAAAAAATACATCCTACCATCAATAATTGACCACTTCCAAGACTGATCATTAAATTCCTCATTAAGTCTTAAAATTGAACTTTGACTAAATAATGTTTCATGACCCTTTGGAATTGATTGAAGATTTAATTCAAGAGTTATCTCAAAATCTTTTCCAGACAAATTAACCTCGTTTGGCAACGCAAGCCAATAACTTCTAGGTCTTTCAAGTCTTAAAAAACTATCGTTGTATTCAACTTGACTTTCATACTGATTTTTTCTTAATGGAGTGAGTAGTAAATAGTCAATATCTCTGTTTTCTTTTGAAAAGTTGTATTCTCTTTTATAATCATCTGTCTGAATAATTGTCCTTTTAACAAATCCACTAAGATATTGATCCCCAGGAGATTGACCATCTCCCCATCCACCAACCTCAAAAAAAGAATCATTTTCAATTAAATCAATTACTACTCCACTTGTATGATCGGAACCTAATTGATTCCAATTTGAACCGTCATTTGAGTAATAAAAAGAAATAATTGATCTTGGTAACAAATTATCTTGATAATCAAACTTTAATTTAAGAAAGCCTTCAACAGGCATTGAAATTTCATTTACTGTAGAATCTAAAAATCTTGACCTTTCTTCTTCTGAATAGGTAATATTGAATTCATCAAAAAGTATATCCTCATCCAAAGTAACTAAATATTCTCCATAAACGCTTTTAATATAGTTTCCACCTCCTGCACCAACAAAAATTTCTGTATTTTTTGCGCCTAGGGAGTTAAGAAAAGACCTATTGGTTTCCTTAAGAAATATTCCTGGAAATGTGTAAATTGAAAAGATTACGATAAGACTAAGACTTGTCACAAAATAAGTTTTAATAGCTTTATCAATTTTTTCAGAAAACATAATTAAAGTTAGTGAGCCAATAAATAATGCAAGATATGATCCTCTAGAGAAAGTAAAAATTAGATTAATCAGGGATATAAAAAGCAAAGAGGCGTTGAGTCTATCTTCAAGTAGAAAAGTTCTTATACTGCCAGAAATAATTAATTTGTGAACACATAGTAAACAATAAATTGCGCATATTATACCGATTACATTAGGGCCTCCTCCTTGAAAACCACCTAGTCTGCCAGATGCAAATGGATTTATACTATCAGTATTGTTCAACACCCACCCATCAATTGTTCCAGGTAGTTGTATCTGAAAAATTATAACTATGAAGTTAGCCAACATCACAATACCTAAAGGTTCAAAAAGGTCGATAATTCGATTTTCATTTTTTTGAAGTAAATCTATACACAAATAAGAGAGCATAAAATAAAAATAAAATCTTAAGTTAGTTTGATTAAATAATTTAAATTCGCTGACCAAAAAAGTTGTATAAATTACAAAGATTCCTAAAAAAGATAAAAATAAGATGTCGAATTTTTGTAAAGTAAAATTTTGTATTTTAAGAATCAATAATACAAGAAAAATGACTATTAAGGGGATATCTTCAAAATTTATTCCAAGAAGATTAATACCGATGTTTTGTGGAATTAAAAGAGAAATTGCAAATATTGAACCTACGATGCGAGAATTTAATTTACTCAATTTTTTGTTTTCACTCACTGTGGGCCCGGCAGGACTCGAACCTGCGACCGACGGATTATGAGTCCGTTGCTCTAACCAACTGAGCTACAGGCCCTAATTTAATTACTTGCCTAAAAATGATTGAGTTTTAAGAGCAATTCCCATATCACCAGAAACTTTAAGCTTCCCAGTCATAAATGCAGCTTGCCCACTGGTTTCACCATTCATTATTGATTGCATTGTTTCTGAATCAATTGTCATTGTACAATCTGCCTCTTCGTCACTTCCAGAGATTTCTCCATCTGGTTTAACAAAGACAACTTGATCATCAACAACAAGTTTTACAGTTCCTCCAAGAACACTTAGGTCTTTGCCTTCAGCATTTGTTTGGATTAGTTCTACTAAATTATCCATTATCCTCCATTCACATGTAATTATACTTTTTTTTTCTAATTAAAAAAGCTCCGAGGGTGGGACTTGAACCCACAACCAACGGATTAACAGTCCGCTGCTCTGCCAATTGAGCTACCTCGGATAGCAAATTAATAATAGTATGCATTAAAGAGTATTCTGATAAAATTCTATTTTCTTTTTTAGATCCTCTAAGTTTTCCAATAGAGATAAATCATTTGATTCATCCATCTCTTTAATCAAATTTTCAATTTTTAGTTCAGAGAAATAAATGTAAAGCCTAGCTATAGACTCTTTAAGTTGGCTATCAGAATAAGAAATATTTTCGTATTTTTCGAATTCATGACTATTTATATTCGCTTTAAGTTCATCAATAAATTTCTTATATTCAAAATTTAAATTAATTAGAGAGTCAAGATCATCGTCAATATTAAAGTCTTTTTTTATTAGTTCAGCAGTTAAGATTTCTTGAAAAGTTTCAATATGTTTGATTTGGCTTGAAGAATTTTCGGTTTGCGACATTGGCTCATTGTCTGACTGATACTTCAATTCATTTGTTAATACCTCTTTGGTAATTCCTATTTTTTTACTCAAATATCCAATAGATAAATCTTTCTCTAATGGACTTAGAAAACTTGATAGTTTTCTAAATTCTTGAAAAGTTTTTTTTGTATCATCTTTGTCAATTATTTTATTGATACAGAATTCAACAAGATCGACCTTTTCATTGATAATTTTAGCGATATCACTATCACCACTTTCATAAAGCTCAGAGATATCCTTAAATTTTTTTGGAAGATTTAGTTTGAAAAAATTGACCTCTGATGGCTGGTTATTTTTAATTTCAAGAACCCTTTTTGTTGCACTATCTCCTGCTTCGTCATTATCAAAACATAGATAAATTTCATTTGTATATCTAGAAAGTAAATTAATTTGTTGTACTGTTAATGCTGTTCCTGATGGTGATGCAACATTATGAAAGCCAAGTTTATTGAATGCAATAACGTCAAAATATCCTTCAACTAATATGACAAACTTTTTCTTTTTCAAGTCAGACAAAAACTCACTAGTAAAATATAAGGTTCTATTTTTCCGATAAATTGAAGATTCTGCTGTGTTTAAATATTTTGGACCAAAGTCGTCTAATGCTCTTCCACCAAAACCAACCGTTTCGTTCCTTAAATTTGTTATTGGAAAAATGATTCTATTTTTAAATAAAAAATTGCCTCTTTCACTTAATAATCCAAGATTTTTTAAATCAGTTTTTGATAGATTGTTTTTTTTAAAAAAATCATTTGTATTTTTTTCATCTTTTTCTGCAAAGCCAATCCGAAATTCTTTTATATCTGTACCATCAAAATATCTTGACTTTAAATACTCTATCGATTCAGGGCTTTTACCCTCTTTCATATTGTTAATAAAATAATTATGAATTTTACTCATTGATCCAATAAGATTTTTTTGGTCACTCTCGAACTTCGAATCGGTGTATGTGAGATTAAATCCATACTTTTCTGCAGCAATCTCAACTGATTCTTGAAATTCAACATTATTTATCAATTGGATATATTTATAAATATCTCCTCCCTCTTTACAGCCAAAACAATGAAACAAATTATCTTCATCTGTAAAACTCATACTTGCAGTTTTTTCACCATGAAAAGGGCAAAGAGCCATACCTTTATTACCTCTTAATTTTCCAGTTGTAGAACTGAGAATAAAATCACTTATTTTAGATCTATTTCTTAAGTCGTCGATTGATTGTTTTGAGATTCCCATTACATATTGTCAAAATAGCTTTTTATATCTTCGATTTTAATTCTTTCTTGTGACATACTATCTCTATCTCGTACAGTTACAGCCTTGTCTTCTAATGTATCAAAATCTACAGTTATACAATAAGGTGTGCCAATTTCATCCTGTCTTCTATAGCGTTTCCCAATAGATTGAGTTACATCAATTTCTGTTCTGAAATATGGACCCAGTTCAGATTTAATAGAATTACATACTTCGATTAATTCTTCTTTTTTACTTAATGGCAGAATTCCAATTTGTATTGGAGCGAGGTCAAATTTAAATTTAAATAGAGTCCTTACCTCTTTTTCTAGTTCTTCTTCTTCATACAATGAAAGTAAAACTGCAAATAAAGTACGAGTAAGGCCTCCAGCAGGCTCAATAACAGATGGAGTAAATTTGTTATCAATATTTGGATCAAAATATCTCAAATCCTTACCACTACTTTCTTGATGAGCATTCAAATCATAATTACCTCTATTGGCAATTCCTTCAAGTTCACCCCATCCCCAAGGATATTCAAACTCAATATCTGATGTTTTCTTCGCATAATGAGCTAGTTCAGATTCATCATGTTCTCTTATTCTTAATTTATTCTCAGGAATACCCAAGTTTTTGTACCAATTAAGTCTATTTTCAATCCAATAATCAAACCATTTGTCCTCTTCACTCTCATCACAAAAGAATTCAATCTCCATTTGTTCAAACTCTCTTGTCCTAAAAATAAATTGTCCAGGTGTAATTTCGTTTCTAAATGACTTTCCAATATTTCCAATTCCAAAAGGTATTTTTGCTCTCATTGTTCTCAAAACATTTTCAAAATTTACAAATATACCTTGTGCAGTTTCTGGTCTTAAATAAACAGTTGAGTTCTCATTTTCAACCGGGCCAATGTTAGTCTGAAACATCAAGTTGAATTGACGTGGTTCCGTTAAGTCCTCTTTCTTAATATGATCTGGTACCTGATCAGCTCTAAATCTTTCACCTGTAGGTTTATGGTCAACCATTGGATCGGTAAATTCGCCTACATGACCCGATGCTTTCCAAACATCGCTTGATTGTATAATTGCAGTATCTATTGGATAAATTTCAACTTCTAGATTACTGATACTTTTCCACCACATCTTTTCAATATTATTTTTAAGAAGTACTCCTAATGGGCCGTAATCATAAGAACTTCTTAATCCTCCATAAATTGATGAAGCGTTAAATACAAATCCTCTTGATTGAGCAATTTTTACAACCTTATCAAATATTTCTTCAGGCATTTCCATACTTTCTTACTCTATTCTGAAATTCATCAACGGCCGAATCTAATTCTTTTTCATCAAAATCAGGCCATAGAGTATCCACAAACATAAGCTCAGTGTAGCTTAATTGATAGAGAAGAAAATTACTTACTCTCATCTCCCCTGCTGTACGTATTAATAAATCTGGATCTGGCATCTCAGGTAATAATAAATTAGCTCGAAATGATTCTTCATCTAATTGATCAATAGAATTTTTATTTAATTTTGAATAAGCATCATGAATTTCTTTTCTTGAACCATAGTTAAATGCAAATACAAGATTCAACTTTTTATTGTTCTTGGTCAATTGTTCAGTTTCATTCATCAGAAATTTATTTTCATCAGGAATTCTATTGTCTTCTAAATCACCAATGAAATGAAATCTAACACCTTTATCATTAAATTCTTCTCTTCTCCTGATTAAAATATCACGATTAAAAAACATTAAAAAATCAACTTCATCTTTAGACCTAGACCAATTTTCAGTTGAAAAAGCGTAAACCGTTAGCCATTGCAGATTGTTATTAAGTGCCCAATCAATTGAACGTGAAAGGGAGAATTCACCAGCGGCATGTCCTGCTGTTCTCTCTAATCCCTGGTTGGTTGCCCATCTACCATTACCATCCATAATGATGGCAATGTGATAAAGATTTATATCCTTAAGATTCATTCCAAATTTTCTTCATAAGTTTTGATTCATACGTCTTTAATTTGTCACTTTTTTCATGTGAGTAACCAATTAAATGTAAAAGCCCATGAATTACAATATATTGTAGTTCTTCAACAAAATCTTTATCGTAGATTTCTGCATTCTTTTTAATAACTTTTCGACAAATGAACATGTCACCCATATCTTCATGCATACTTTGATCTAATTGATTTATAGCTTCAATGTCGTTGTATAAAGGAAAAGACAAAACATCTGTTGGCTTGTTTTTATTAAATGTTTTTTGATTTAATTTTTTTGATTCACTTTCATTTAGAGAATGAACCGTAAAATGAAAATTTCTTGATATTTTAAAATTCTTAGAAAAAATTTTTACAGCTTGGGTGACTTTTAATTTTTCATTTTTATAAAAATAACCGTTAAAAACAATTTTCAATATTTATTCTTCTTCATCTTTTGTAAATTCTGGGTACAAAACTCTTTGATGATAAAGTCCTTCCAAGCTTGCTTGAAATGACTGTTTAATTTTTTCAAGATCTTGGAAAGTTATGGGCGCATTCAGTAATTGACCATCGCTGATCTTTTCTTCAAAAATTTCATTGACTAAAATAGATATTTTTTCTTCATCAGCATCTTCATATTGAAATCTTGCTCTACATGCTGCCTCCAGAGCGTCTGCAAACATTAAAATAACAGTTTCTTTTGAACTTGGCTTTTCTCCAAGGTGTCTAAAATCATCTTTTGTGACTTCTGGGTTTGTAAGTTTTTCTTTTTCATAAAAATACCTCATCACTGAATCACCGTGATGTTCGATTATCCCTCTGTAAACTGCTTCAGGGATTTTAAATTTTTTGGCTAATTTCACACCATCTGTCACGTGTGATCTGATAATTTCTACTGATTCATTTGAAGATAAATTATCATGTGGGTTACTTGATCCAAACTGATTTTCTACAAACATTGAGGGGTTTTCAGTTTTTCCTAAATCGTGAAAGTAGGCCATAGCTCTTACTAGTTGTGAATTTGCGCCTATGAGATTTGCTGCCCTATCCCCAAGTGTTCCAACGACAAGGGAGTGATTGAATGTCCCTAAAGCTTTTTCTTCTAAATATCTAAGCCCTGGATGGTTTCTATCTGCAATTTCTGAAAGCCTAAAATTTGTAGTTAATTTAAATGCCAATTCAATATAATTTATGAGTGAAAATGCTGCTAAATTACCGACTAACCCTCCTAGTAAAGAAGATACAAAAATTTCAACAAAACTGAAATTTTCTCTAAGGAAAAAGAATATTCCAAAAGCAACTACTGGTTGAGATAAGGTAATGTAAATTATTCTTTGCCTCAAAGTAATTCTGTCTATATCTTCTGAGAGAAATATTGAAGGTACAACTGTAAGTACGGCTCCCATAGCAACAAGACCTATATTTCCACCACCAGCAAGAGCTAGCAACGAACTTGAAAGCGACAAAATAAGTGTTGCTCTTAGATTTAGTAAAACAGCTGAAACTACACCTACAAAAGAAATTGGAACAGCATATTTCAAATAATTTAAATCTAAACTTTGAGAAAAATATGAAATACCTCTCAAAAATATTGATGAAATAAGTATTAATGTTAATAACAATAAAAATTCATTGTTATTGTTCCACATAGAATCCTTAAATCTCCATAATAAGAAATAAATTAAAACAAAGACTGAAAAGATTATTGGTATTGCTGCGGTTTGTATACTTCTTGACTCCCCTGATAAATATCCAAAATTATCTAGTGCGTTGTATTGGACAGGGTTAATTTTTTCACCCTCACTAACTACTATGTCTTCTTCAAAATATTTAATGATTACAGGATCAATTGAATTTGCAACTTTTTGTTTTTGCTCATCCCATAGCTCTTGTTCAAGTTTTTGATTGACTGTTAAATTTTCTGCTATTAATTCTGCAACAGAAGATCTTAATCTACTTTCTGGGATTAATGCGAATAACTCACTTGATAGATCTAAATATGGTGGATTTGATACAAGATTCTGTCTTGTTTGGTTTAAATTATCATTGTTGATACCAACTTGGAGAATGTCACTTGCTAAGCTTTTTGCCTCGAGTTCTAACTGAGAAAGATATCCTGTTTTGTTTAATAAATCATAATTTGATATCTCAACAAGGACCTCGATATTCGCCGTAGAAATTGTTGAGAACAATAATGAACTTGCAATTTTTTCTATCTGCTGAATTTTATTTAACTCAACAACTTCAACTACTGGTTCAGTACTCTCACCAACTGTATCTTGATCACTTGATACTAGGACTTCTTCTGTTCTTGCCTCAATGACTGTCAAAAACATACTTGTAATTCCATTTAAAACCGTTTGATTAAGATCTGTATTTATTGAATATATTGGATTAACTGAATCAACAGCTTTGGCGATATTTTCATCAGTTTGCTCTTCATCCACAATTTCTATATATTTTGGAGCAACAAATGTTGAAGGTGATTCCTCCCCAATACTAATTTTTATTACTTGATTTTCAGGAAATATTGAGAATGAAATAAACCACACTAAACCACCAAAAATTGCAATGTATAAAAGTTTTACACCAAAAGAAAAGTAATTTCTCATTATTTCTTTGGAAATACCTCTAATATTTTTGAAACAATAGGATTTCTGACAATATCAGTATTATCAAATTCCATTACAGATATTTCATCAATATTAGAAAGTGCTTTTCTTGTTCTTTTTAGACCTGAGTTATCAGTATTATAAAGATCTATTTGTGATTCATCACCGGTGATAATTACTTTAGAATTCTCTCCTAGTCTTGTTAGAAACATTTTTATTTGACCTGAGGTGGCATTTTGTGCTTCATCAAGAATAATACATGCGTTGTTTAAAGTTCTACCTCTCATATAAGCAAGTGGAACAATTTCAATATTTCTTTTTTCGATTAAATACTCTAGGTTTTCATTACCAAAAAAGTATTCTAAAGAATCAAATAATGGTACCAAGTAGGGATCAATTTTTTGAGATAAGTCACCAGGTAGAAATCCCAATTTTTCTCCTGCTTCTACTGCTGGCCTAGTAAGAACAATTTTCTTTATTTGGTCTTCGGAGTACATTTTTACTGCACTAGCAACTGCTAAAAATGTTTTTCCTGTTCCAGCAGGTCCAACCCCAAATGTGACAGTTGAATTCATAATTGTTTCTATATATTTGTATTGACTCACATTTTTAACTTTTATGAACTTATTATTTGTAATGCTTATTGTGCTTAATTTTTTTCCATTACCATTTAATGTCCCATTCATATTCATCAAAAGTTCGATATCAGGTATGTCGACAGTCTGATTATTTTGATTTAGAGCAACCATTTCATCAATTAAACTGACTAGTTTTTCTACCCTATCCTTGTTTCCCTCTATATAAAGAATATTGCCCCTCGCATTAATTTTTAATGCCGGAAAAATTTTTTTTATATATTTTAAATTATTGTCATTAATTCCAAACAAATTAATTAATTCAATATTATTCGGTATGACTTTTTCAACAACCATTAGAAAGCCTTCAATTTTTCTCCTCCAATTAAATGGAGATGTATATGATAAACAGTCTGTCCACCATCATCATTAGTGTTAAATATTAATCTATAGCCACTATCATCTATTTCATATTTTTTTGCTAAATCTTTAGCTACTTGTATCATCTTTCCAACTAACAATGTGTCCTCATCAGATAAATTATTTATTGTATTTATTCTTTTTTTGGGAATTATCAGAAGATGAATTCTAGCAACAGGATTTATGTCTTGAATTGAAAATATATCGTCATCTTCGTAAACTATTTCTGATTCTATTTCTTTATTTAGAATCATCTCAAATACTGATTTTTCTTCCATATTATATTTTACATCAATAAGGATACACCAAGTATTGAGGCAGTCTCTGTTCTTAAGGTAAAATCACCAATATTTGATAGGTATTTAAATTTATCTTTCTCGTTATTAGACCAGCCACCTTCAGGACCAATAGCTATGTTTTTCATACTGTTGTTTTCTGTAATATGTTTACCAGTAATATCTAGACCATGATTAAATTTTTCAAAATCCAAATTATTTGAAATAAATATATCCGGTTTAAATGCGTTTCCTGATTGCTCTACTGCTGAGATAGACCACATATTAAGCTTATCTAAATCAACTTTTATTTTTTGTGAATGATCTGAAGGGCCGAAATTAATTGAACTTACAGATAGCTCTGTTAATTTCTCAACAATAAAACGAAGCCTATCTTTATCTTGAATGAAAGAAATAAATACATTAATATCATTTTTTCTTTCAAATTCTTGATTAGATTTTAATGAAACAACATTACCTTCTAAGTTTCCAAAATAAATTTTTCCTTTCCCATTTGATATCTTTATTTCATCCATATCTTTAATCCTCAAAACATTTTTTAAATGATGTAATTTTTCATCAGAAAGTTGTAACTCTTTGAAAGTATCTAATATTTTTGAATCAAAAACTGTAGGGATATGCATACTATTGTTTTAAAAACTCTTTAAAGGCCTCTTTGGGTACTTCTACCCTTCCAATGCTTCTCATCTTTTTCTTACCTTCTTTTTGCTTTTCTAACAGTTTCCTCTTTCTAGTAACATCTCCTCCATAAAGTTTTGCAGTAACATCCTTTCGGAGGGCTTTTACAGTTTCTCTAGATATAATCCTTGAACCTATCGCAGCTTGAATTGGTATATCAAATTGTTGACGTGGGATTAGATCAGCTAATTTTTTTACCCTATTTCTCCCAACATATTCTGCACTGTCTTTTGAAAGAATCGAACTAAATGAGTCTACCACCATACCATTAACAAGAATATCTAGTTTGACCAAACTTCCGTCTTCAAATCCTAAAATTTTATAGTCAATTGATGCAAAACCCTGTGAGATAGATTTAAGTGAATCATAAAATCCTGAGACTAGTTCTAGAAGAGGTAGCTTATATTTAAGCTTGACCATTGTTGTACTTAGGTAAGTTAGGTCTTCCTGTATGCCTCTTTTATCATTTAAGAGTGTCAAAATTGCGCCAAGATACTCTTTTGGAAATAATAAATCTACTTCACAAATTCTCTCTTGTAATTTTTTTATATCAGTATATTCATCAAGAATAGATGGGTTTCTTATAACTCTTTCTTCGTCGTTATTCCTTATAAGCTTAAACTCTACTGATGGTGGGGTCACAATCAGAGATAAGTCGAATTCTCTCTCTAATCGTTCAATAACAATCTCTAAATGCAAAAGACCCAAAAATCCACATCTAAATCCAAATCCGAAGGCAGAAGAGGTTTCTGGTTCAAAAACAAAGCTTGCATCATTTAATACATATTTATCTAACGATTCCCTTAGTTTTGTAAAATCATCTGAGTCTGAAGGAAATATACTCGAAAAAACTGTAGGTTGAGATTCTTCATATTCTGACAATATTATTGGCTTCTCATCTTCTCCAGTGACTAAAGTGTCTCCAACTCTTATTTGAGATAAATCTTTAGCACCAGTAACGATGTATCCAACTTCGCCAAAGTTTAAACTATCAGATTTCTGTAAGTTCAAATCAAAATATCCGATATCATTTGCGTCAAATTTAAATCCTGAATTAACAAGCTTTAAATTCATATCTTTTTTAATCTCACCGCCAAATACCCTTACTGAAGCTACAACTCCTTTGTAAGAATCAAAGTATGAATCAAAAATTAGTGCATTTACCTTATCGGATTCTTCAATTGGAGCAGTTATTAAGTTTGGAATTTCTGATATAAGTTCTTGAACTCCATCACCAGTTTTTGCAGAAATATTAAAAATTTCTTCATCCTTAGAGCCAATTAGATTGTGTATTTGTTGAGATACATTTGATATATCAGCATCAACAGAATCTATTTTGTTAATGACAGGAATAATATCTAATCCGGCTTCAATAGCTGCATAGGAATGTGCAAAAGTCTGAGCTTGTACACCTTTTGTTCCATCTACAAGTAATAATGCTCCATCACAAGCAATTAAAGCTCTGGAAACTTCATAAGAAAAATCTACGTGACCGGGTGTATCAATTAAGTTTATAATTAAATCATCAAAGACTAATCTGATTGGTTGAGATTTAATGGTAATACCTCTTTCTCTCTCAAGATCCATGTTGTCTAGAATTTGGTCATTATGATCACCAGGAGTAATTAATCCAGATAATTCGATAAGTCTGTCAGCTAAAGTAGATTTACCATGATCAACATGTGCAATAATCGAAATATTTCTTATATTTTTATTTGTTAACATCTTTAATAAGTTATTATCTTATATACCAAGAGGTTTTAGATGGCAAATATTAATTCCCAAAAAAAGAGAATAAGACAAGACGAGAAGAAAAATCTTAGAAATAAGGACAAAAAAACAGCTCTAAGATCATCTATTAAAGCTATATTAAATTCAGAAAGTGATGTTGAAAAACAACAGAAAGATACTGTAATAAAAAATTTAGATAGAGCTTATTCCAATGGAATAATAACTAAAAATTATAGAGATAGAAATAAATCCCGAATTTCAAAACTGTAATAAATTTTTTATAGAAACCACAAAGCGTTTTGCATTTTCTTGATTAAATGAAGAATTAGTATTTAATTTTTCGATCTTATAAATCATACTTAAAGAATTTTCTAAATCTATGACATTTAACTTGTCTCTTCTTTTTTGAGCAAGCTCATACTTGTAATCTACTTTTTCAGAAAGTACTTCTGCGACTTTTTTTTCATCGTATTTATAAATTAATAACAATCTTTGAAGCTCTTTGTTGAAATACGACAAGAATTGTCTAAATATTATCTCTTCATTACAGAATTTATCAATAATTTCATTTGTTAATTTTTTTTGCTTAGAAAAAATAATATTTACCAAGTCCCAAGGGTAAATCTCAGTACTTTTTTTGTTTTCTGGATAATGTGTTTCAATTAATTCAGCAACAGCTGAGAATGTTTTTAAATTATTTTTTTTAACTTGAAAAATATACTTCTCATTAAAATCATAATTCATTTTTTTTAAATCACTGTATGTTACGAAACTATCTGATACAAATTGGAAATTATCACTTTGGAATAATGCTGCAGTATTGTTAGCGGTAAAGTCTTCTTGAGAAATTGATACAATACTTTCATCGATATTTATTTCAGATTTTATTTGGTTGATATCTGAAATTAAGTTTTCTGTAATTATTAATTTTGTCACTTATTGAACTATATTAATTAATTTATCTTTAATAAATATTACTTTTTTGGCATTTGAAAAATCAATATCAAAATTAGTAGTACAAATTTCTTTAACTTCATCTTCTTCAATTCCTGTGTTAACGATTAATGCGTGCCTCTTTTTTCCATTTATTTGAATCACGAGTTCATAAACAGGATTCTCTAGTTTTGTTTCATCAAAGGTTGGCCATTTCTCCTGACTTATATCACTATCAAAATAATCTTGGAATATTTCCGAAGCAATATGTGGGGACATTGGGTATAAAAGGATTAATATATTTCGTAAAATTGAATCTTTTAGATCTATCTGAATCGTATTATCTTCCTTTAGATAATCGCTTAAGTCATTGTTTAATTTCATAAGATCAGATACCGCTGTATTAAACTCAAATTTCTCAAGATGTTGAGTAATAGATTTTATTGTTTGATTAATTTTTCTCTCAATTTCTTCATCTTTTGAACTAAAATTTTCAGAGGTGTCTTTTTGATCAATAATTTTGACCATATTATCCCAGAACTTATTTAAGAATCTCTTAGTTCCTTCTATACCACCATCATTCCATTCAACCCCATCGCTAGGAGGTGCCATAAAAAGAATATATAATCTTAATGCGTCAGCCCCATGAGTTGCAAAATATGATTCTGGATCAACAATATTTCCTTTTGATTTTGACATCTTTGCCCCACCAAAGTTAATCATCCCCTGAGAGAAAAGATTATGAAATGGTTCATCAATTTTCATAAAATCAAGATCCCTCAAGGCTCTTACAAAAAACCTTGAATAAAGAAGGTGAAGAATAGCATGTTCGACACCACCTATATATTGATCAACCGGTAACCATTCATTTATAAAATCAGATTCGAAAGGTTCATTATCGTTCTTTGGATCTAAGAATCTCATGTAATACCAGGATGAATCTACAAAAGTATCCATGGTGTCAGTTTCACGGAGAGCTTTCTTAGAACATTTTGGACAATCAGTTTCAACAAATTCTTTACTCTTGGACAAAGGAGATCCATCTGTATTTATATAATCTTTAATTTCTGGAAGTAATACTGGTAAATTTTCATATTTTTCTGGTAATAATCCACAGTCTTCACAATTAATTAATGGAATTGGACAGCCCCAATACCTCTGTCTACTGATTAACCAATCTCTCAAACGATATGTTGTTTTTTCATCACCAATATTATTTTTTACTAAAAAGTCATTTATCTTTTTACTTGCTTCTTCGTGAGAGCCTAAGTCGTTGAACTCTCCAGAATTGATAAGGACTCCATTACCTGTAAAGGCTTCATTGTCTACATTTATTGTTTTTTCTTTATCTATAATTACCTGTCTAATTTCAATATCATATTTTTTTGCGAATTCATAATCTCTTTCATCGTGAGCTGGAACTGCCATAATCGCACCAGTTCCATAATTCACAAGAACATAGTCAGCTATCCATAAAGGTACTTCCTCATTTGTGATTGGATTCGTAACTTTCAAAGTGGTATCTACTCCAGTTTTTTCTTTTGTAATAGACATTCTCTCGAATTCTGACTTATTTACAATTGAGTCTAAATAATTTTGTATCTCATCTTTTTTATCAGATTGCTCCATAATTTGATTAATTAATTCGTGCTCTGGAGATATGACAGCAAAAGTCATCCCAAACAATGTATCAGGTCTTGTTGTGAATACATCAAAAGTAAGGTCTGTTCCAATTATGTTTAATTCAAATTGAGAGCCTTCAGATTTTCCAATCCAGTTTCTTTGCATCGTCTTCACGTTTTCTGGCCAATCACCAATCTCATCAAGGCCTTGTAATAATTCTTCAGAATATTCGGATATCTTCAGAAACCATTGGTTTAAATTTTTTGGCTCTACAGCTGTATCACATCGCTCACAAGAGCCTTCTATAACTTGTTCATTAGCTAGAACTGTTCTGCATGAATTACACCAATTTACTGGTGCGTCCTCCTTGTAAGCCAAATCATTTTCAAACAACTTTATAAATAGATATTGAGTCCATTTGTAATAATCAACAGAGTGGGCTGCAACTTCCCTATCCCAATCATATAAAGAACCTAATCTGATAATTTGAGATTTCATATTAGCAATTCTTTCTTCCGTAAATTCTCTTGGATGAATACCAGTTTGAATTGCTGCATTTTCGGCAGGAAGGCCAAATGAGTCCCAGCCCATAGGAGATAAAACATTGAAGCCATTCATTTGTTTATATCTAGTAATAACATCACCGATCGTATAGTTCCTAATATGTCCCATATGCAGATCTCCAGAGGGATATGGGTACATACAAAGGTTGTAAAATTTTGGTTTGTCAGATTTTAAATCACACTTAACAGTTTCACTATTTTCCCAGTGATCCTGCCATTTCTTTTCTATTTTTTTATATTCAAATTGACTGTTCATATACTTTTACTAATTCTGGAAATATATTTTCCTTACTTGATTTTTCTAATTTCTTTTCAATATTAAACAATTTTTTCTGTATTAATTCAATATTGTTTTCTAAATCTTGAACAGATGAAGCTATTGAATGCGATAATCCATTCACATCATCAAATAAATAACCTGAGTCTTCGTCAATATAATTTGTCATTGGCAAAATATTTCTTGTTATGCAAATCTTTGAGAAACTCATGGCTTCGAGTAGTACCAAGCCTAAACCCTCTGAAAATGATGGAAATACAAAAATGTCTATATTATTAAAAAATTCTTCCCTATTTTCTATATATCCAAGAAAATTTACGTTTTCAATATTGTCTTTTTCAATCATATTTCTTAATTTTTCTAAATACTCATCGGTCCCACTTCCAGCAATCATTAATTTAAAATCAAGTGATTTAAGCTCGTCTGAATTAAGTGCATCAATTAAGTCTTCTATCCCTTTATTTACATTTAGTCTTCCAAGAAATCCAAGAGTTACTCTATCTTTTTTTACAATGGTTTCAGAATTTTTGATGTCTATCCAGTAAGGTATGACCACAACATTCAATTCATGATTAAGATTTTCAATCCAACTTTTTACTTCCTCAGAAATCGCGATTATCGAAAAAGCAGATTCCCAATGTTTAGAGAGTCTCTTCATAAAGTATTTTCTTAGGTTATTACTTAAACTACCTTTTTCTAAATATGTATCATATTTTCCATGAACACTTACAATCCATTTAATTTTTTTTGATAAATATTTTTTTGTTCTGTAGACCATGTAATCGCTACGAGGTTGATGTGAATGAATAATATCAAATTTTTCATTTTTGAATTTTGAATACATAGAAAAATATGAAAATAAATTAAACATTCTCGGACCATTAAGTCTTGTAATGTTTACGCCATTTTTAAGTAGTTCGCTTTCTATTGAATATGATTCAGTGCTATCTTCACCAATAACAGTTACATGGACATCCATCCCATCATTTAGCTGTGCATTGATTAGATCTAACAAATGCGATTCGGCACCTCCCCTATTTAAAGAATTGATAACATGACAAATTTTCATAATCTTGGAGTTATCCATGTAGATTTTGGAGGAAACAGTGAGTCGTTTTCTATAATTTCAGATACTTTTATGGGGGTAAAATTTACAATTATTTCATCATTAATTTTATTTTCATCTACCGCTGAGCTTATATACTCGTTAACGTAACAGAAATTTTTAAATTCATAAAGTTGATAAATGTCCAAAATTTCCTCATTGAAAAACTTAACATCATCTACTGAAACAAAGAATCTTGAAGAGACATTGTTTGAAAAATTATAATTTTCAAGAATTTCCTCAAATTCTTTTTTTCTAATTATTAAACGTGATGGGTAAGAAAGAATTTCTACATCATCAATTGAAATAAGTACTAATTCAATTGATTTGTCAATATCATTTCTTTTCAAGTATTCATATCGATGATGTCCATCTAACAGAATCATTTTCTTTCCTTTCAAATCATTTATATTTTTGATATTTGTTATATTCATATCAATTCCAAATAAAAGTGGTTCAAAAGATTCTTCCATGTTTTCAATTGGGGAATTTATTTCTTCATGTGTCTTTATCTCGATAAAGTCAGTATTTGAAAAATTAATTTCAAGTTTAAGACCTTCAACGTCGTAGTTTTCAAATTGATAAACTGTGAAGTTATTATTTTCCATTATCTGCAAAAAATTTGTCAAGATATTCTGACAAGTAGTCAACCATCTCGTCTGTAATTGAATTGTAAAGACTAATTCTTATTCCCCCCTGGCTTCTATGTCCATTCAGACCAAGTATTCCTTTTTCAGTTGCTCCTATAAGAAATTTCTTTTCCAAATCCTCATTTTTGAATTTAAAAATTATATTGGATCTACTTTTTGAATAGTCACTGACAGGTATTATTACAAAATCACCATAACTCTCTAATTGTTCATATAGTCTTGATGATTGTCTAATTGATTTTTCTTCAAAATGGTTTATACCTCCCATTGCAATCATCCAATCGGTTACCAGCTTTAGGACGTATATCGAAAAAGTAGGAGGTGTGTTCAATAAAGAATTCTTTTCCACCAATTGTCCAAGGTTGAGGTATCTAGAATTATCTTCTGAATTTAAATATTTTTCATCTCCAATACATATTGAGACTCCTGGAATGCCCATATTTTTTTGAGCTCCTGCATAAATATAAGCTAAATTGTCCCATTCAAAACTATAAGAACCAATATCTGAGGACATATCAATGAGTAATGAATCATGTTCAATTTTATTGAATTCCCTTAATTGGACACCATTTATTGTCTCGTTTGAAGTTAGGTGCAAATAATCAACACCTTCGAGGTCCCAAGGTGTTTGAATATAATTTTCAATTTCATTATCGCTTACTTCAATTATTTTCGTATCTCTAATTTTTGAGAAATCTTCAACTGAGTACCTCCCCCATGTTCCTGTGACTAGACATCCTAAAAGTTTATTTTCTTTATCAAAGTTATTAGCGATAAAGGTATTCTGATATGTTGCTCCCCCTTGCAAGAGAAGAGTGAAATAATTAGATGGAATATTAAAAATATTTATCATATTCTCTTGAAGAGCGTTTATTAATGTTTCAAAATCTTTAGATCTGTGTCCAATCTCTAGAATTGACAAACCAGTTTTTTGATAATTAGCTATTGCCTCTTGGGACTTACTGATAATAGAAGGATCTAATCTTGCTGGACCCGGTGAAAAATTATGTATTTGCATTTATATCATCTTTCATAAAAATTAAATTATACGCTGCACCAATGATTAAGCCATAGAACGCATTGACTTCTTCAACTGGACTAACAAAGAAAAATAAAATAAAACTGGAAAAGAAAAACAATTTAAGTAACTCTTTTTTTTGAACAATAATGTTCAGGAATATTAAAAACAGTATAAGAGGAAAAATAATTCCGAAAGCTTGAGTATAAAACACAAACAAATTTTGAACATTTAGATCATATTTAAGTAGTGAATAATTACCAGTACCAAAATTTTGGGTGCTATATCTTTGGAGAAGATATTTAGGTAATGTCCTATTCGTAAAATACATTTCTTCATTAACTCTTACTGAAGAATAATCTTGATAATCAGAGTTAATATTGATAATGCTTTTAGGTGTAATATCTCTCAATGAGTTAATGAAAAAATTCAATACATTTAATCTGTCATTACCCAGGCCCAATTCTTCAGTGTCTGAATTTACATCAATTTTTATTTCACCAGAAGCATTCATTTTTTGAACATCTTCTTCATATTCAATACACTGCCTACTATCTGAATTTAAATTACATTCAAAAACTCCAAAATTAGACATTACAAGTGAAATAGCCAAGAACAATAAAAGCGATTTATTTAACTCTTTTGTTTTTAGATAGTTAAATAAGACGAACGTAAGAAAAAGTATACAAAATAACCGCAAATAATTACTTCTTGATAAACCTAATGCAACTCCAGAAATTATGGATAACAAATAATTACTACTTTTATATTTGTAAAGATACAAAACAACGAGTGGCATTAAAAAAGATATTAATAAAACTGGCTCTCTAAATGTACCCATTGCTCTGTGTGGTTCTGATAACCAAAAAGTAGACTGGTCGGAGTCTCCAAAAAGATTAGTGTTTGATCTATTTCTTATAAATTCACTTAAGTCATAGATTTGGGCGATAAATATATAGATTGTCAAAGCTGACATTACTCCAATTAAATATTTCCAAGTCTCAAAAAAGGACATTATTTTTTCATTTCTAAAGTAAGTCAATGAAAATAAAAGAACTATAACAAATGAGAATATGTTAAGTAATCGTAAAAAGAGGTATTGTATTTCTCCTTGTGAAACTTCATTGAAGAAAATATATATTATCTGTGGAATCATGACGATTGCAATCAATATTGAAACAATTACAAGATTTTTTGAGTCATAGAATAATTTGTATTTAGTTAAAGCAAACAAAAACAATAAGGTCATACCTAACCATGGAATTGGTATGCCAAAAATTTGATAAGCATCCAAAAAAACGAGCAAAACAGAAACCATTAAAAACATAATTTCGTAAGTATTTTGGCTAGATTGTTTATTTATCTGCATCATTCTTATGTTAATGTTGAGATTTATTCAATTTGATTTTATTTTTATCAAATATATGGTGTATTCAAATAATTTTTGTAAAACCATTGCAGAGCTTAAAGCAATAGCGACTCCTAGAGAGGAAAAAGAATCAGATAATAAGACTGCTAAAACGAGAAATACAAAAGAGTAAACAATTCGTCCATAAGCATGAAACTGGATTAAATCAGCAAATAATAGATACTGTCTTATCCAGAAACTTAACAAATAAGTAGTGAATCCTATTAACAACACCATCATTGGCTCAAATGAATTAATAAATTCCTCGTTACCAATAAATAAAATAAGATTTCGTCCAAAAATGAAATATATTCCAAATAACAATATTGAAATTGGTAACAAAATTCGCTTTAAGAAAGAAGTTATATTGAAATCTTTGTCCTCAGACTTTAATTTGTTTTGTAGCCAAGGATTAAATGTAACAACAAGATAATTTATAGGTTCAACTAATCTTTTTGCAAATTGATAGATTCCAACAGTCTGTATATCAACGACTATAGCTAGTAGAATTACATCAAAATGTTGTGGTATAAGACCAATAATTTGGTCATATCTAATTTTTCCATAAGAAGATCTGATGGATTTTGAATATGCTTTGAAATGTCGAATCTTGAAATCTGAGGAATCACGATATTTATTTGAGAGATATAAACCAAAAAGCCCAAAGGTAATTCCATAGATTGATTGTGCAATTAGATAGTTTTCTACACTTGGATCATTTAAAAGTAAAAATACTAATGCAATAAACCTAACTACTACACTGCTAATTTCAAGTATTGAGTATCTTCTTAAATCATTATGAAAAATCAGTATAGATTTACTTGTTTCTGAAAAAGTCTGAATAATTCTTGTAAGTAAATAAATTAATAGAACATTTGATAATGTTTCAATGCCAAAATAATCACCCAAAGATGAATTAATAATTATTGGATTTGTAAAAATTACAATACAAAGTAAAAAACTACCAATTCCGGTTATGAAGTTGAAAAAGATAGATTCAAAATAAAAGTTTTTTCCATCCTTAAGAACAAGAAGATTTACATCACTATTTCTTGCATGTGAAGCACGAAAGATAAGGCTTGGTACTGCAATTAAAAGTACTACTGCACCATATTTGGCAGGTCCGAGTTGGTTAACAACAAACGACACTTGGATTACAGAGATTATTGCAATGGCAGATTGTGAACCAATCAAATCTTTTGTTTGATTAAATATTTCTCTTATATATTTTAAGTTCATATTTGTTTGTGGAGCTGAGGGGATTTGAACCCCTGACCCCGTGCATGCCATGCACGTGCTCTGCCAACTGAGCTACAGCCCCAATACAATTAAGGTTACCCATATTGAAGCATTAGATTACTATCAAAAAATAAATCCTCTAGATTGTAATATTCTCTTGCTTCCTCTGTGAAAAAGTGTATTCCGACACCTTCGAACTCAACTAATGCCCAAGACGAATCAATACCCTCAGAGAAAAAGTTTTTATTTTTTGATTTCACAAGATTTTTTAATTTTTTAACAGACGATACCATTTGAGTATTTGATGTAACATTACACATTATCACCACATCAAAAAAACTATTTTTTTCTACCTTAAATGCTTTTATGTTTGTACATTTTTGAGTGAGTAAAATATCTATGACGTTATCAAAGAAAAAATTGTTCGTAAATTCTGTTTTTCTTTCAGTCACTTATAAATATGTTACCATGTAAAAAATAAAGACACTATTCTT
This sequence comes from uncultured Candidatus Actinomarina sp., assembly GCA_902587025.1. GTDB lineage: Bacteria > Actinomycetota > Acidimicrobiia > Actinomarinales > Actinomarinaceae > Actinomarina. The sequence goes on from CACIJJ010000001.1 coordinate 148,480, forward strand.
AATAGTGAGGAGAGAGTTGACAAGAATTAGAAACCTTTTTGGCTTATTAGAGACACTTTTTAACAGCAGGCGATTGAGAACCATACTTGCTGCATTAATATTTTTTATTTTCCTATTTGGCTATCTTTTTTATGTTTCAGAACCTGATGTAAGAAACTTAGGTGATGGTATATGGTGGGCTCTAGTAACTATTACAACTGTTGGCTATGGAGATATCACACCAGTAACAACTTTAGGAAGAGTTGTCGCAAGTTCTCTTATGTTGCTTGGATTAGGATTAATTGCTACGATAACAGCAATTGTTTCAGCCAAATTTATTCAAAATTTTGTTGATCATCACACGAACGATGATGTTCTGGAAAAACTTGATGAAATGCAACTTGAATTGGATGATATTAAGAAAAAACTTCAGTAAAGATTGTTATCTTTAATATAATTTAAAATCTCTTTTGATAAATCGTCATCATTAAACTCATTTCTTTTAAGCTTATTTCTTATAGTGCTTGAACTTAAGTCAACTTTTTCGCCATCAATAAGTGAGTATTCAAATGGAAAGTACTCTTCTAAAGTCTTATTACTGTCTTCTCTTCTAAGTGCAACTAAAAAGTTAGTAAGCTCAGGTAATTTACTGTGGTTTTTCCAAGTTTTTATATTCATTGCCGTGTCAGAACCTAAGATAAAATACAAATCTTTCTTTGGATGGTCTAGTCGAAGTAGTGTTTCGTATGTGTAAGAAGGATTTTCTTCAGATTTTTCTATATCGCTAATTTCAAAAAATTCAGATTCATTGATTAATATTTTTGTCATTTCAAACCTATGAAGAAATGATGTAGAATCTTTTTTTTGCCATGGATTTCCTGAAGGAATGAAAATTACCTTGTTCAGACCAAATTGAGATATTGACCTTCTGGCTATCTCTAAATGGGCACCATGAGGAGGGTCAAAGGTTCCCCCAAGTACACCAATCTTATTCACTTGAGATCTCTTTTAAAATCAATTGAGTTAACAAAGGCTTTCATTTGGTTATAGTTTCTAACTTCTGATGTATTGTTGGTAACTCTATCAAATTTTCTAATTAAACTATCACCCGTGTTCCAGTACTTAAGTCTTTCAGGATTCAACCAATAAATATTTTTGAAAGATTTACCAACCTCATTTACAAGTTCTTCATCTATATCACGATAATTATTTCTGGCATCTCCAATGACTATCAGACATTTATAGTTAGCATTACTTTTCTTTACCTCATCAACTAGCTCTTCAAAAGTTCTTGAATAGTCAGAATGACCATCTTGTTTTACAAAGTTATTCCAATTCTTTAAGAATGATTCTATCTCGGTTTTTTTTAGCTTTTTGATATCTTTTGTTACTTCAGTAATTCCATCAATGAAAACAAAAGACTTTATTGAATTGAATCTGCTTACCATTCCATAGAGTAATGTAAGTCCAAAAAGTGAATATAGTGCCATTGAACCGCTGATATCACATAAAATTACAAGCTTTGGTTTTTTCTTATTCTTGGGTTTATAAATAATATTTTGGAGGACCCCGCCAGACTGGATCGACTTTCTTATGGTTTTTCTTAAGTTAAGATTTCCTTTGTTTGAGAATTTTATCTGCTTTTTAAATTTTATAGCTAGTTTGTTTCCAAGTGCATACGTTTGTTCAAGTAGTTTTTTTCTTTCTTCACTATTTGTATAAAGATAATCTAACTCATTTAATTGATCTTTATTATCTAATTCAGAAGGTTGATAGGCATCTCTTGTTTTATTTCTCTCTTCTTTTAATAGCTCTAACAACTTTAAATCGAGAAAGTTTGAGAAGTTTTCTCTATTTAAATTATTAATTATATTCTTAAAAGAATCCTCAAATTGAACATCAAAAAGACTCAATATATCTTCATAGGCTTTCGTTTTCTTTAACTGATTTAGCCAATAAGCATTAGAAACGGGTCTAGAAAAGTCTAGATTTTCAAAATCTTGTATTATTTCTATTGCAATTTTAGAAAAGTCAATGTCTCTGCTCTCGTTATTGATGAGAACATCTTGAAAATTTTCATTGAGATCATATTCATCAAAAAAATTAAATTCGAAGGATGTACTTTCCTCAAATTTAAAATTGAAATATTCTGAGATTAAATGTTTAAGTTTGTCTTTTTCATCTTTGTCTTTTGGAATTAAGAAAAAGAGATACCTAATCTTTTCTTCAAAGGATTGGATTTTTTTTGATTCTATGTATCCAAAATAAGTTTGGAGTTTATCAATAGATATAAAAAATTGTTGTTCTTTACAAAACTGTGAAAAAGAAACTATTTCATTCTTGAATGAGCTCATTTGCATTTTCAATTTGTTCTTTGTACTTCTCTTGATCAGACTTATCCTTTAAAAGTACACCTAAGTTATCTATTGTGGACTTGTTTTTATTTAAAAAGTTATATTTTACCCACTCTACAGACTCGATTAATGATGGGATTTTGTTTAAGTTCAGTTTCCTTACAAAAGATATAAAAGAAGCATAGCTTTTTGCTTGAGCCTCTGATATTTCTTCGATTCTGTTCATTAAAACTTTAGATTCAATATCAATTGAAGGGAAATCAAGATAGAAATAAATACATCTTCTCTTCAGGGCGTCTGATAACTCTCTTGTTCCATTTGATGTGAGGATGGTAATTCTATTATCATTTCCGTTAATTGTTCCAAACTCAGGTATAGTGACTTGATTTTCTGCAAGAATCTCAAGTAACAATGCTTCGAATTCTTCATCTGACCTATCTATTTCATCAATAAGAAATAGACTATCTTTTTCAGCTGTTAATGCATTGAGAATAGGTCGTTTGATAAGATATTTTTCATCAAAAAGATTTTCTGCATTTTTATCTTGTTGAATACTTAAAAGTTGCTTTTTATAATTCCATTCATAAACTGCCTTATCTTCGTCAATTCCTTCATGACACTGAAGTCTTATCAACTCTAGATTGAAAAGTGATGAAATTGCTTTTGCCAAAAATGTTTTACCAGTTCCAGCAGGACCTTCAATCAATAATGGCTTTTTAAGAAATATTGCTGCGTTAACGACATCTACAAGATCTTCATTAGAAAAGTAACTTACACTTTCCAAATCTTTAATGCTTACCTCTTTATTCATCCTCTGACAGTTCCTTTTCCATTAATTACGTATCTTTCTGTTGTCAATGCTTCTAAGCCCATAGGTCCTCTTACATGTAATTTTTGAGTACTTATTCCTATCTCAGCTCCAAAACCAAACATTTCTCCATCTGTAAATCTTGTCGAGGCATTTATAAATATCACAGATGAATCAATTGAGCTAGAGAATTTTTTAGCTATTTGTTCAGATTCAGTAAGGACACCCTCTGTATGGCCAGAAGAAAATTTATTGACATGCTTTATTGCCTCATCTTCATTTTCAACTATTTTTATTGCTATTTTGAGATCCAAAAATTCGGTAGAGTAATGCTCATCATTAGCAATTTCTAAATCTGGAAAATCATTGCTGGCTTTTTCATCGATAAAAACTTCAACCGAATTTTCTTTAAGGGCATTTATAATCACTTCACCATTTTTGTTATAAACATCCTTATGCAATATTAAAGTTTCTAAAGCATTACAAACTCCTGGTCTTTGGACCTTTGAATTGATAACTATAGGAACCATATACTCTTCTTTTGCATCTTCATGTATATAAAGGTGTACGTTTCCATCACCATCTAAAATAAATGGAACTTTTGAGTTATTTACCAATGTATCAATTAATCCTCTACCGCCTCGTGGAACAATCAAATCAATATACTCAGTCATATTCATAAATTCGATTGTATCTTCTCTGTCTTTGCTCTCTATAAGCTGTATGCAATTCTTGGACAAATTATTTTTTTCTAAAGCTTTTTGTAACGTATTTAATATTTTTAGATTTGAATCCAAACAATAACTTGAGCCACGAAGGATAGATGCATTTCCTGATTTTAAACATAGACC
>CACIJJ010000002.1 GCA_902587025.1 uncultured Candidatus Actinomarina sp.
CAAAAACATATACTCATGTTGAATGTAGAGACAGATGTCACAATAGGGATGTATTTAGCCAATAAAGCAAATAAAAATAATGTAGTTTATAGTGTTGCGAATGGTGATGAACCAGTTGCATGTAAAGAGTTATATGACTTCTCAGTGGATTTAGGTTTTGAGATAGTGTGTGTCGGAAAAGGAAAAAACAACCCACTAGACCAAACTGCAAATCCTGATACCTGTTTAGAAAAAGCTACTAAGAAGAATATGAATCCAAAAATGCTAGCAAGTTTTGAAGATGGTTCAAAAACTATGATTGAAATGACGGCTTTAGCAAATGCAATTAATTTACCACCAGATCAAATTGGCATGAACGGACCAGTAAGTTCGGTAGAGGAATTAAACAAAGTCCTTATCCCTCAAGCTGATGGGGGTGTTTTAAGTGAATCTGGAAGAGTTGACTATGCATTTGGACCAGCACCAGGAGTATTTTCTATTGTGAAATCGGACAACCCAACTGTTATTGAAGAAATGGAGTATTTATCTATGGGAGAAGGTCCATATTACACTCTTTATAGGCCTTATCACCTCGCTTCAATTGAAGCACCTAGAAGTATTGGGATGGCCATCATAAATAATGAACCCGGGCTACAACCAAAGTCATGGATTGCAGAAGTTATTGGTCATGCAAAAAAAGACCTAAAAAAAGGTGAAAAGATTGATGGAATTGGGGGATTTGCCACATACGGTGTAACTTATCCTGTTGCAAATACAGACAATTTAATTCCACTTGGCTTATTAGAAGGCGCAACTGTTATTAAAGAACTAAAAAAAGGTGAACCAATAACAAAAGACTCAGTTGAACTTCCTGAAAATTTAATTAATAGTTTAAGAAAACTTCAAGAAGCTAGTTAAATAGTCTTTAATGACACTTAGTACAACCACTCAATTAGAACTTCATCGCATGATGATGCTGATCAGGTTGTTTGAAGAAGCACTAGAAGAAATGTTTTCAAGAGGCTTGCTCCATGGGACCATGCATTTATCTATCGGTCAAGAAGCTACAGCAGCTGGGGCATGTTTAGCTCTTCAAAAAGATGACTTAATTACTTCAACACACAGAGGACATGGACATTGTCTTGCAAAAGGAGCCGAACCTTATAAGATGTTTGCAGAGTTACTTGGTAGAGAAGATGGATATTGTAGAGGCCGTGGTGGGTCAATGCATATTGCTGATTTATCAAATGGCAATCTTGGTGCCAATGGAATTGTCGCTGGCAGTTTAACAATTTCTGTTGGGGCAGCTTTATCATTCCAGATGCAGAAAAAAGACAATATTATACTTTGTTTCTTTGGAGACGGAGCGGTTAATGAAGGCTCATTCCATGAGGCTCTAAACCTAGCATCGCTATGGAGTCTTCCAGTGTTATTTTTATGTGAGAATAATCAGTATGGAATGTCAATGGCAACTGATAAAGCAGTTGCAGGCGACTCAATTGCATCGAGAGGAAATTCTTATGGAATAGAGAGTATTCAAATTGATGGTAATGATGTTGAGGGTGTCTATGAAAACGTATTAAATTTTAAGAATAAAATTTTATCGTCTGGGGGCCCAAAATTTATTGAAGCAGTTACATATCGCTACAGAGGACACTCAAAATCTGATAGAAACTTATACAGAACAAGTGATGAAATTGAATATTGGAAAGAAGAAAAAGACCCTATAAAAAGATACATTGGAAAATTAATTGAGTCTGGAATTAGTGAAGATCAACTAAAAGACATTGATACAGATATTAAGGATTTAATCAGAAAATCGGTTAAGCAGGCATTAGATTCTCCACTCAGTCCTATAACAAATCTAGAGGAGGATTCGTATGCCTGATATGACAACTGGGCAGGCATTAAATAATGCTCTTAGTCTAATATTGGAACAAAATCCCACCGCTTTTATTGCTGGTGAAGATATTGGAATTTATGGAGGTGCTTTCGGAGTTACTGAAGGACTTTTAGCTCAATTTGGAGAGGAAAGAATTAAAGACACACCAATTTCTGAAGATGTAATTGCAGGGTTAGCCGTTGGAGCATCAATGACAGGAGGAAAGCCAATTGTTGAAATGCAATTTAGTGATTTTATCGTAAACGCTATGGATCCTATTGTAAATCAAGCTGCAAAGCTTCACTTCATGTATGGAGGATCAGTAAATGTACCAATAATTGTCAGAGGTGCTAGCGGAGCAGGAACAGGAGCTGCAGCACAACACAGCCAGTCACTTGAATCATGGTTTTGTCATGTTCCAGGATTAAAAGTAGTCACTCCTTCAAATCCTCAGAATGCTTATGATCTATTGCTACATTCTTTTACAGACCCTAATCCAATCATTTTCATGGAACATAAATTAATTTATAAAATCAAAGACTATGTAGAACTTAATGATATTCCCAAAGAATCAAGCATGCTAGGTAAAGCCAATATAGTTAGTGAAGGAAAAGACATAACAATAGTTTCCTATTCAAATATGGTAAATATCTCAAAAGAAGCCATAGTTGCTAAGGAATTACAAGATTATTCGATTGAATTAATAGACCTTCAGACCGTTTCACCGATAGATTACGATACTATTAAGACTTCACTTAAAAAAACAAAAAAACTTTTAGTTTGTCAAGAGGCACCTTCAAATAGCTCCGTAGGAACAACCGTAATTTCAAAAATTGTTGAAAGTGAGCTATTTAATGAACTTGAAATTGCTCCAAAGCTGATTTCAGGATTACATTCACCCATGCCCTCTGCAAAACATCTTGAATTAAATGTCATTCCTCAAGTAGAAGACATTACTAATGCAGTTAAAAGTATGTTATAAATATATATATGGCAAAAGAAAAAATACAGTTACCAGCAATGTCTGATCAAATGATCGAAGCTGAAATTTTAAGTTGGAAAGTAAGCGTTGGTTCAAAAATTGAAAAAGGTGCCACTATATGTGAAATTGCTACGGACAAAGTTGATATGGATCTAGAATCACCTTACTCAGGAGAAATTACTGAACTAGTTTGCGAAGAGGGAGATGTAGTAAATGTTGGAGATACAATTGCTGAAATAGAAACTGAAGAAGATAGTCTTTTAGGTTCGATATTCGATTAATTAACAATTGTTGTAACTAATAATTTTTGAATATTCCTGAGTTTCTTCTTTGACATAATGGCCCGACTTATGAACACAAAAAGTATTCAGAGCAACACTTTCTTTAACAACTAAATTACAGGTTATGTCTAAATTTTCATACACTTTTTTGTAATAATTGAGACAATCATTTACTTTTTTTTCAGCGTTGTTTTTATTTTGCTGTGAAAGCATTATGACAACAGACTTATCTATAACTTCAATTTTTTCTGGATCAATGTAAAAAGTTTCTTCATATAAATCATCTAATGTATTACTTGTTTCGGTAGTCAAAAAACCAGATGCGCTTGAAGATATAATCGCTAAAAAACCAGCTCCTACAAGAATGTAGATTAAATTTTTCATAAGTGAATTATAAAAGGTCTGAAACATTGATAAATTGATAATTTGATTATTAATAATTAAAAATTTTTCGAATAATGACTAATATAGTTACTCATGGCAATAGAAAAAAAATTCAAAATATTAATATATCCAGGTTTACACACACGACCAGGTGCCAAATTTGTCCAGTTGTGTAACAAATATGAAAGTGATATCGAAATTTCTTTTGATGATAAAGTTGCAAATGGTAAAAGTATGATAAATATAATGACTATGGCTGCTCCACAAAATGCCTATATAACTGTAAAAGTGAACGGTGTTGATGAAGAAATGCTTGTTAAAGAATTAACAGAGTGGCAAACTGAAGCTCACAAATCGAAAGAAGATTTTGATAATTTTCCAGACAAACATGAGCTGCTTAAAGTTTTTAAAATAATTTAATTTCGGAACATCTTTTTTTACTGATAGCAATACCCAAAAACGGTACCTATTCCAATTAGTCTTAGATTTAATGTTTTTCTAGTTTTATTGATTTCTATTTCTTTTAATCCATACATATACAAGAATCATTGATGTAAAAAAAACTATATAATTACTAAATTCCCAATCACTTATCTGAAAATCCTGATTTCTTAAAATTGTATTGTCAATAATAGAAAACAATACATTTAAAGTTGCACCTGTAAAAAAAGCAACAATGAAAATGCTTACAAACTTATTCTTCATACAGTACCTTCCCCTGTAGGATTATAAACGACTCTTTAATTCATCATTTATATTCGAAAAAACTATATTTTTAAAATCATCATGTATTTCAGAATTTGATGCTACTAATAAATTTGATTTTGGAGATGGGAAGTAACCAGTTTCATCCACTACTTTACCTCCAGCTTCTTTCAAAATTAAGCTCGCACCCAGTGTATCCCATGGTTTCGAAAAAAATTCGAAGTAAGCATCAAATTTATTATCCGCTATCCAACAAACATCTAATGCTGCACTTCCAAACCTTCTAATTCCACCACAAGATTTTAATACTGCTTCAAAAGTTGGGATATATTGTTCAGAGTGTTGGACTCTGTCATATGGAAAACCAGTTGCAATAATTGCTTCTTGTATTGAAGTGGTTTTATAAACCTTTAGTTTTTGACTATTTTTAAATGCACCGCTACCTTTATATCCCTCATACAAAATATTATTGTAAATATCAAAAACATACGCTTGTGTAGGTGAGCCATCTTCTAAAAGCATTAATGTAATTGCTACCTGGGGAATATTATTTGCGTAATTTACAGTCCCATCTAAAGGATCAATTACCCAAAATCTCTCTGATGTTGGATTAATTACTTCTGATTCCTCAGATATAATTCCGTCATTTGGAAATTCTTTTTTAATAGCATTTATCAATATTTCTTCTGATCTAAAATCAGCTTCTGTCACTAAATCAACTTCATGTTTTTTTGAAAATATTTCTACTTCTCCCCTTAAGTCTTTAATGATTGATGCTGATTCATAAACTGCATTTTTTAATAAATGTATATCGAAAGACTGGATCATATTTTACACAGAGTTTTGGTGACCAGAACCGATTAAGCCTTTTGAAATAATTACATCTTTTGAAACAGCTTTAACTTCTTCCAACGTGAATGGGTTTTGAGACTTATCGCTTACAAAAAATAATAATATATATAAAGCTAGTCTCAGAGGTTTCATTAATTTATCTTAGATATCTTTTTTACTATTAATGAATCAATTCTTCTATTGTCTACTTTTAACACAGTGATTTCGAGACCATGTATTGTGATTTTCTCATTCATAGTTGGAAGTTTTTCAGAATAACTTAAATATAAACCTCCGACTGTGGCAACATCTGATTCTTCTGATTCTAAACCAAAAAACTCCTCAAAATCATCTATATCTGTTTTTCCTTCAACAACCCACTGTCCAGGTCCAAGTCTTTTGATACCCTTGAATCTTTCATCGTGCTCATCAGGCAAATCACCAACAAACTCTGATAGTACATCTTTTATTGTTATTACTCCCTCAATTCCACCATTCTCGTCAATTACACATGCAAAACTTGCTTTATTCTCTCTCAGAATATTTAATGCAGAAAGAGAAGTCGTATATTCTGGCAAATAGATTACATCTTTTATAAGGTTTTCAATTTCAATGCTTTCTGAATCTTGTTTTAAATTTAATAAATCTTTGACGTAAACGACACCATAAGTATCATCAAGTGATTCTGATTTTGATACAGGCAATCTTGAAATTCTTTTCTCATCTACTATTTTTGTTATAGCACTTATCGACAATGGAACAGATAAAAATAAGACATCAACCCTAGGAGTCATTATCTCCTTAATAGGTCTATCAGAAAACTCTAATAAGGAGTCAATAATTTCTCTTTCTGCTGGAAGAATCTGACCCTCTTGTTCACCCAAAGCTGTTAATGCTTGGATGTCTGCTTCTGTAATTTCATTATCACCATCCATGTCACCTGTTCTACTAGTTCCATATTTGTTTATTGAACTAGTTATAAGATTTGTAAAAGGTGCAAAAATTCTTGATAAATAACTAATTAATAAAGAAGTTCTAGACATAAACTCAACAGGTTTTCTTGTTGCAATTGTCTTTGGAGTTACTTCACCAAAAATTAAAACGAGAAATGTAATAAATAATGTAGCAATTACTCCACCAGTTCTCTCCCCAAATTGTCTTACAAATATTATTGTTGCTAGAGAGGCCATAAGTATGTTTACAAAGTTATTTGCGACAAGGATACCTCCAATTGTTTTCTCAATATCGTCTTTTGCATTTTTTATTCTTTTATTTTTCTTTGAATCATCTAGTTGGTGAATTTTTTGTCTTGGGAGTGTTGTGATTGCGGTTTCTGAACCAGATAATAAAGCAGAAAATATTAAACATATAAATATGAGAAGGTAAAGGATGATATCTAAGTTTGTACTCAATTTGTATATATGATTCTAGAGGATTTTATTTTAAATTAAAGAATTTATTTATTTTAGTTTTTGATACTGGTTTTACTGTAAAAAAATCAGCACCTACCCTTTTGGCTTGGAATTCATCCGCCTCCCGGTCTGCAATTAAGGCTATTGGAGTATTTTTGGTAGTTTTGTCTCTTTTCAACTCTCTAATTATTGATGGTCCACCATTATTTTTAACTTGCATATCAACAAATATATAATCAATACGTTGATTTAAACTTTCTAAATCAACATTTTCAAGCAGTTCATAATCAAAATCAATGTATTTTTCAATAGATTCTATAACCCACTTATTATCGCTATAAATTAAAATTTTCACAGTTTTAAAAGCATACTATTCTGTAATTTTAAATAACAATGACATATTTAATTTCTACCTTAATTTTTGCAGTGGTTGGAACTGCGCAATTAAACATATTTGAAATCGAAGGCATTTTTTCTAATGCCCATATAAACGCTCTTGAAGACCATATTGAAGAATATGATTATACGGATCAAGATTTATTGATTCTTCAATATAGCTCTCAAGAAGGAAGTGCAGAGAGTATTGCAGAATTAAATAGTTTATTATCAGGATATGATTTTCCAATAGGAGTTTGGTTTGGTCCATATAAAATATCCATAGATTTTAAACAACTTAACAATTTTGATTACATAGGATTTTCTCCAGGACTGGAAATTAACAATGTTAGTTTTGATGAATCAGTAGAAAAAAAATATTGTACGGTTAATATTTGTAATTTTGAAGAAAGAAAAATTATCATTTCTACAAACGAAGGTATCTATGATAACTATTTAATTGTGGGAACACTTGGGTCATTTATCGAGAATATAGATTTTGTAATATCCAATCAATCAATCGAATTTTTTAAACCCTCATTGTTTGAGCGCTTCTATATTGCAATTTCTAACCCAATATTCACATATATGTTTTTTGTTTTAGGTTTTGCATTAATTGGTCTTGAATTATTTGCTATAGGCCCAGGTTTGATGGCAGTTGTAGGGTCAATACTTGTAATATCTTCTACTTTGCCATTTCAAGAGTTTGGAATAAATTATTATGGAATTCTTATATTCGGATGTTCATTTTTGATGTATATAAAAATCTTATCAAGAGGGTACTTTTCAATTCTTGGAGTTGTTGCATTCCTAGTTCTTTTCAGCTCTTCATTTGTAATGTTTAGTAACTACCAAATTAGCGTAAATTTCCTCCTTTTATTTCTAGTCTCAATTGCTCTGGCATTATTTTATTTTGTAGCAATACCTACAGTTATAAGATCGAGACTTACAACTGATACCAGTGGTGGAACTTCTTTGGTTGATAAAGAATGTGAATTAATAGAAATTTTAGAATATGATACAGGCCTTGTTTTATATAAAGATACAAAACTTAGAGTTAATTTAGAAATTGATAAATCATATAAAGAGAAACAAAATTATATCTTTTTAGAAAAAGATGGAAATCTTTATATTTAAATATCCATAAAACTTCGCGAAAAAAACCTTTTGCCATTTGTTTTTTTTGAAATAACGTTCCTATATGTTAGAAATAAAAACCTCAACTTGGCAATACAATGCTCTATGTAGACAACATAGTTCAAATTTATTCTTTCCTCCCGCCACTTTTGAAAAAAAAGAAGATAGAGAAAAAAGAGAGGCAAAAGCAAAAGCTGTTTGTAATGGCTGCCCTGTCAAAGTCAATTGTTTAGAAGAAGCTAAAGAGATTGAAGAACCTTTTGGAATTTGGGGAGGACTAAACGAAGTCGAAAGAAAACGAAACTTAATATTTTCCTAAAGTTTTTTTCTTGATCCAGCCTTATCAATTTTTTGAGTCACTCCAATCTTGTCAAGCAATTCCAGATAAGGAATTGCATACTTTCTTGAAAGATTAGATTTATCTTTAAAATCTTTTACAGAAAATTCATCAGGCATAAATCCGACAATATCAACCAATTGTTTCAAATGTTTATCGGAGATAATGATCTTAGAATCAACTCTGTAAATTTTTTTGGATAAAAAAAGATCTTTTAATTCACCCCTATCAAATTCTTTTGTATTAATAATGTTTACATCCAATGTTTTGCCAAGTAGTTCTTTAATTTTTATGTATTGACTTTCTAGTGCTTCAAAGTTATCTATTTTTTTAATTACTTGATTATTTGAAATAGTTATATTTTCTTTATCCTTTGTTAGTAGTTCCAATATATCCGTTGATATTTGATAGTTATCTTGAAAGAAATTTTTTACACCAGCCTTATTTACTGAATCTGTATTATTTTCTAAATCTTCAAAAATCTTCTCAAGTACTAACTCATTGACATATAGATTTTCTATTTGTTTGAATTCTTTATTGTTTTTAAAGAATTTTATATCTAAAAAGTCAAAAATATCTAATAAATTATTTATTTTGATTTTGTCTTTAATCTTTTTGTTCAACTTAAAAATTTGGTTTTTATCAGGAAATAGTAAGAACCTTCCACCTATGTATTTATCTCTGTCTATATTTTGAATTAATAGATTTTCAAAAATTGGAATCGGTACCGCTTTAGATAGATTTAAAATAGCAAAAGTCTCTTTTTCAGAATTTATTAATTTTATTTTTGATATATGTGCATTATTTGTTCCAAAGAAAATTCTTAACGTCCCTTTTAAAATTGATTTATCGATATCTTTATTGTTTAATTCGATAAATAATTTGTTTGAAAAATTAATTTTTTCATTTGTAAGTAGGTCACCTCTTCTTGGGAAATATTTGTTTGTTTTTTTTAAAGACAATGCAACCCTTTTTGTTACATCATTTTTATCATTCTTCTGATTTTTGCTCTGAACCTCTTTTATTTGAAGTTTTTCATTATATAAATTGTATATAATATTTTCATAATCCAGTTCTTTACTTCCTGTACCTGTAATAACTTTTCCAGTCCCATCAATTGTGAAACTTCTATCGACCCATAGTCGTGGAGTTTTTTCCTCGAATTTACAGGTTTTAATAAAATTATGAATAGACTCACAAAATAATGCTCTGTTCGAGGTTTCTTTGTTGAACTCCAAAACTAGATAATTAATATCTTTATAGTTATCTAGTTTTTCACTTAAGAATTCTTTTTTTATCTCACCTTCAAGTAGATCAATTTTCGTAAACACAAATATAAAATTCTTTTTGTTTAGTGAAGTTAAGGATTGAAAATGCTGTTCGGACTGTTCAGACCAGTTTTGAATTGAATCAATTATAAATAGAATTACATCTGCATTAGCAAATCCAGATATTGTATTTTTATAAAAATCTTTGTGACCAGGAACATCAACTATTGAATAAGTTTTGTCTTCAATTGAAAAATAGGTATAACCTAAATTTATCGTTAGGCCCCTTTTTTTTTCTTCTGGCAATCTATCAGTTTCTTGTTGAGTTAAAAAATTTACAAACGTAGATTTTCCATGATCTACATGTCCAGCAGTAGCAATAACTGTCATAAATTAGTAAAAAAATCTTTAATGTATATGTCGTTTTTTTCTGAAGTGCTTCTTAGATCAATTATTATATTGTTTTTATTAATTCTAGGAATTATTGGAATGTCATTACGCATTAGTTTGCTCATCAGATCTTTATTTTTCAATTCACTTATTTGAATTACTGGTGAAGGGATGGACTTATTTGGTAAAGTGCCTCCACCCATTACAGAATTATCGTGGACAACTTCATGTTTTATTTCAAGATTTTCACATACACTTTTGATTCTTTTTTCTAGATTGTCATATTTCATTGTAATCATTTTCCATAATGGTATTTCTATTTCTTTTTTGGATACATATTTGTTTGTAGTTTCTTGAAGTTCAAAAAGAGTTAAAGGAGAACAACGGTATGTCCTAAATAATGGCGATTCCTTAATTAATTGAATCATTTTTTTATCTCCAGCAATTATTCCCGACTGTAAAGATCCAAATAGTTTATCACCTGAAAACATAACTAAGTCTGCACCTTGTCCCAACGATTCCTGGACTGATGGCTCATCATCAAAGATATCAATATTTTCTTTTTCTAGAAATTTCCTACTTGCTACTAGACCACTTCCGAGATCATGAATCAAAATACTATTTTGACTTTTGATCAAAGACTTCAAATCTTTCAAATCGACTTCTTCTACAAAACCATTAATTGAAAAATTTGATCTATGGACTTTTAAAATTAAAGAGTCTTTATTTTCTTTTAGGGCTTTTTCATAGTCAGTTATTTTAGTTTTATTTGTTGTTCCGACTTCTAACATCTTTAAGTCTGTTTCTTTGATTATCTCTGGAAGCCTGTAAGATCCACCGATTTCAATTATTTCTCCTCTAGAAATAATTACTGATTTGATATCATAATTATTTTTTAGTGTCTTAAGTGTTAAAAAGAGCGATGATGCATTGTTGTTCACAAAACAAACATCTTCAGAACCTAGAAGTAAGTTCATAGATTCGTTTAAAAATTCATTTCTTTTCCCTCTTCTATTATTTAAAATATCATATTCAACATTCGTACTTTCTCCGTTAAAGTTAATATCAGTTTGTGCTCTTCCGAGGTTCGTATGTAACAATGTTCCAGTACAGTTGATAACTTTTTTTTGAACTTTTAATGTATATTTATATACTTCGTTCTCAAAATTTTTAATAGTTGTTTGACTGTCCGTGTTTTCGTTAAGACAACTTTGAGCAATTAAAACTAATATTTCTCTAGAAAGATTTGATCTCACTTCCTCGACCAGCTTATTTACAGATATTTTATCCATACATTCTTGGGTTTATTGGTTTAAAACTCATGTTTATATCTTAAAGTGAAAAAATTTGATGTAATAATAAATTTTTTGAATAATTTGATATACGATATAATTAAATTATGGATATACAAATAAAATCATCTCGCTCAGTTTTAGCAACTGATAGTGCTGTAAAAAAGCTTGTTGAATTGAAAGCTGAAGAATCAAGTGAAGATAGTTTCTTAAGGATGGGGGTTAAACCAGGAGGTTGCTCAGGCCTATCATATGAAATGTTCTTTGATACAGAGAGACTACAAAATGATGTATTTGAATCTTACGATGGCGTTGATATCGGTATTGATTCGCAAAGTCTTGAACACATAAAAGGATCTACTTTGGATTACAAAGAAGGATTAATGGAAACAGGATTTTCAATCGATAATCCAAATGCGACTAGAACTTGTGGTTGTGGAGACAGTTTCAGTTAAACTTGTAACCAACTGAATGAACGGTTTTTATCCAATCAGATCTTTTTTCACCCAACTTTGATCTGAGTCTTCTAACGTGAACATCTACTGTTCTAGCCCCTCCAAAATAATCATATCCCCACACTTTTTCTAACAGTTCTTCCCTTGACCATACATTATCTTGATTCTCAACGAAGAATTTTAACAACTCATATTCCATAAAAGTTAAATCTAACAAATGATCTTCAACTCTTGCTTCATAAGTTTTTAGATTTATTATTAGGTCATTGAATTCAATTTTTTCGGATGAACTATCTCCAATTAGAGATAGAAATCTTGCAATGACCTCTTCTTCGGCGCAATCACTCGATATAACTTCAATTTTTGGATTTTTAATCAAGTCGATACTTTGTTTAAATTCTTTCTCATTTGAAATTATTAATTCGGGTATTGGTTTTGATGCAGTTTCAATATCAGATAGATTTTTTTTGGTTTCCCCATACATTGAAAAAGACGTACAAACTAAATTAACTTCGTTCTGACTTTTTATTTTATCTAAATTTATTGCATTTAAATCATATGAATTTAGGCATGATATTACCTTTTCATGTTCTTTTTCTACATTTATATACGCTTTTACCATAATCTTGAAACAAATATTTAATATTTCCGAGTAACCAATATTTAAAATAAATACTACATTATTAACGAGAATATTAAAAGAGGTAATAAAAAGAATGAAAATAAAAGCTGAATATATATGGATTGACGGTAAAACCCCAACCGCTAAGTTGAGAAGTAAAACTAAGATAATGGATCAAGGCACAGAGCCACCTATTTGGGGGTTTGATGGATCAAGTACAGAACAGGCAACAGGTGATCAATCTGATTGCGTATTAAAACCTGTAGCTCAATTTCCAGACCCAATTAGAGGTGGAGATAACATCTTAGTTATGTGTGAGGTGTTAAATGTAGACATGACCCCTCATGCCTCAAATACGAGAGCAGCATGCGTTGCTTCTGCTGAAAACTTTTCTGAGTTTGAACCGATGTTTGGTTTAGAACAAGAGTACACATTTTATGAGCAATCGTATGATTCACTTAAGTATGGACAACCTCTAGGCTTTCCACCTTCTGGTTATCCAGCTCCACAAGGAGGATATTACTGTGGTGTCGGTGCAGATGAAGTTTATGGTCGTTCAATTTCAGAAGATCATGCAACAGCTTGTATGGACGCTGGACTTAATATATCTGGTACAAATGCCGAAGTTATGCCAGGACAGTGGGAGTTTCAAATTGGTCCTGTAGGGGCACCGGATATTGGCGATCAAATTTGGATTGCAAGATGGCTTCTATACAGGATTGCTGAAGATTATAATATTTCTGCGACTCTAACTCCAAAACCAGTTAAAGGAGATTGGAACGGTGCAGGTATGCATACAAACTTCTCTACAAAACAAATGCGTGAAGATGGTGGCTATGATGCTATTGTTGCTGGGTGTGAAGCTTTAGGTAAAAATGCTGAATTTCATGTTCAAAACTATGGAGCGGGTATAGAGGACCGTCTTACAGGGGATCATGAAACACAAAGATTTGATACTTTTTCCTACGGTGTAAGTGATAGAGGGGCATCTATAAGAATACCTTGGCAAGTTGAAGTAGATAAAAAAGGCTACTTAGAAGACAGAAGGCCAAATGCCAATGCAGATCCTTATGTTATTGCAACAGTAATGATTGATACGGTCTGCTCAGCAGCCTCCAGTTAACCTGACGTATTAATAGCAACAATTTCTTCCACTTTTTCTTGGAACAAATTGATATTAGTATTAAATGATTCAAGAGCAGCAGCCCTTTGTTGACCTGTATCTGAAGAAGTAAGTCCTGCTAAGAGTTCTTCTGTGTCTTCATAAATAAGTTGAGCTATCGATTTTAATTCTTCATGGCTTTTCACTAAACCAGCAAATGTTGAGGGAGGTCCAGGTTCAGACACTGTATTTAAAAATTGCTCTGCATCTTGAATAAATTCCGCAAATTCATCTTTTGCCTCCTGATATGTGAGTGATTCGTTATCCCAATTATCGTTTGCTTCCAAAACTTTAGTAGCTAAATCAATAGATTGGATCTTCTCGGATGAGATCTCTTCTAAGTAAGTTACAACTTCATCGGGAAGAGTCGTTGTAGTTGTAGTAGTTGTATCTTCAGGTGTTGAGTCTGGCTCTGTGATTTCAGTAGCCTCTTCGACGATTGGCTCTATTTCTAGATTATTGTTTGTTGAAACACGGTTGATAAAGGTATATGTTGTTGCAATCATTCCAATTAGAACTAATGGTAAAACCAATCTTCCAGGTTTAGGATCTTCATTAAATGTTTCCATGACTACAGTTTATCAAAGATGTCAACAATATCTTGAGTTATTATATCCCACTCAATATTTTGATCCTTTGTAATTGTGATAAATCCAGGACCAAAAAAAACAGAAGCAACACCATTAATATTTTCAAGGTCTAATAAAGCGTTTTCGTTATCAATATTAGTTTCAATTTTTTTTGCATTAGGATTTGGAGTGTCAATTAATTCCATAATTATAATTATTTTAATATAAAAATCATTAATATATGACAGTATGAATTATCAAAATATCAATAATGAAATTAGTAGCCTAAATTTTCAAAGAAAATACTTCTTAAGTATTTTTGGATTATATTTATTTGCTTTAGGTACAACTATTCTAGGTTACTCTATTTACCTATTGTTAGAGTCAATAGGACTAGTTGATAGAGCTGTAACAACTTGGAATGCACAGGGTTTATTTTGGTTTCTAATATTATTTTGTCTCGCAATATTTTTACTATTTGTTCCAGTCGAGTTTTTAAATGTATTTAAACTCTACAACTCAACATTTAAAGATCTTATTCTAAACATTATACTTGTTATTTTAAGCTCTCTTTTGTCGCTCATTTTCTTTCAGTTCTTTTTAAATCCATCAACCTTAATTCTTAGCGATGTGATTGATATCGGTAAAGCAGTTTCTTTTTCCGGTTTTATTGCAATACCATTAATTCTTTTTTTGCAACATAATCTTAAAAGAACTGTACAGTTTTCAGATAGTTTTTCTTATAGTTTAACTTATTTTGCATGGGTTCTATCTTCCCAAATATTTCTTTAAGATTACATTTTTTGAGCAGGTTGAATACCCAAAAGTTCCATAACCATTTTCGAGTAAAATAAAAAATAATAAGCTATTTTTAATTTGTTAAGTTTTACTATTTCGTTTGTATTTTCAAGTATATTTTCATCCTGATACATAGAATTAAATAAATTTGATAATTCATACAAGTAGTCTGCCAGATGATGAGGTTCATTATTTACCAATGCTTGGAAATAATAATATTCAAATTTTAAAAAACATTTTATTAAATTATTATCCAAATCACGAATATCAGAAAAAACCAAATTTATATTTTCCACATCTATATTCGAGTTTTCAATCAATTTATTTGCTCTTACAAATGCGTATTGGACATAAATGCCTGTTTTGCCACTTATATTTGTAAATTTATCAAGATCAAATTTATAGTCAGTTTTTCTGTTTGTGATTAGATCACTATAGGTTAGGACAGTATTTGCAAGGAGTTTATAAGAATCTTCATCCAGATCTTCATTAATCTCCTTTATTTTCAAAATTGTTTCATTATATAACTCGCTAAGTTTTTTTGTGTCACCATCCCTTGTTTTAAATGGGTTACCTTTAGAG
Organism: uncultured Candidatus Actinomarina sp.; assembly: GCA_902587025.1. Classification (GTDB taxonomy): domain Bacteria; phylum Actinomycetota; class Acidimicrobiia; order Actinomarinales; family Actinomarinaceae; genus Actinomarina. Next base: position 15,444 of record CACIJJ010000002.1, read on the forward strand.
TCATTAACAGTACCAAATTCCACATGCAAAAATTCTTCGTTACCAAATTGAAAAAATTTTATTGAGTTAAATAGCTGTTCGAAATGTAATTTCTGTCGTTTATCAACAATATAAATTGTTTTATCAAATTTATTTTTCTTTTGTCTATCTAGGACTGTTGCTAGATCAGTAGTTAAATAAAGATAGGAACCATCTGATTTAGTAATTAATATTTTAGGATCAGATTGAAAATTAGATATATATGCTCCACCGTCCATGGATATTTTATTTTTCTCATATAATTGTTTTATCATTGTCGGAATTAAATTGTTGACGTCACTTTCACCCATCCATAAATCAAAATCATGACCTAATAATGACAAAGCTTCTTTAATTGATTGAACGGATATTGACTTTATATTTTTCCATTTTTCAAGTAAAGGTTCTTTTTTTTCGTTAAGTTGTTTATTTACATTTTGTGCTTTTAAATTAAAATCTGGGTCTTCGGAATATAGTTTCGATGCTTTTGGATAAATTTTTTCAAGATCATCAATTTTAACTTTTCCTAGATCAATATTATTTTCATCTGTATAACAAATAATTTGTGCAATAGGCATACCCCAATCACCCAAATGTATATCGTTTAAAACATTGTGTCCTGCAAACTTATTTATTTGATAAAGACTTCTACCAATATTTAGAGATCTAAGATGACCCACGTGTAAAGGTTTTCCAATATTCGGACCACCATAATCTAAAATTATCTTTTTGGGCTTCTTTACTTTGATTGAATCTTTTAGGTTCTCAATTCCTGGTAAGAATAATTCTATATTTATTAACAGGTTTATAAAATATTTGTCTGTTATTTCATAATGTTTAATAAATGGTTCATTTTCAATAATTTCAGAAAATGAACTTTTAATTTTTTTAATGTCTTTATTTTTCTGAAATTTTACTAGATTATTAATTTGAAAATCATAATTTTGAATAGTGGAAATTTTCAAATCAATAGACTCATTAATATTATATTTTTTTAATTCTTTGTTTAGATTGGTAATTAAGTTTGATAGTTGATACATTTAAATTTTAAAATATTGTTTTACAAAATAAATTATAAATAGAAAATTATCAACTAAGTAACGTCTCAATAATCTTTTTGGCTCCTGTATCAATCTAACAATCCATTCAAAACCTAATTCTGCAAGCCATTCAGGAGCTTTATATTTTGTCTTGGCAGCCCACTCAAAAACTGCACCAACACCAATCATATTTGTGTTTAATTCATCGATATCATTTATAAGGTTAATAAATTGTTCTTGCTTAGGAAATCCTAAAGAAACCCACAAAATATCTGGTTTTTTTTCAATTAAATCACTTATATATTTATTTTCATTTAATTCATCATGACTTAATATTGGAGGACAAAAAAATCCTTTAATGTTAATATTTGGAAACATAATCTTTAACTCATTTATCATCTTTTTAGTGACTTCTTCAGTATTTCCAAAAAAATAATGTGATTTATTTTCCTCTAAGCTTTTTTTTATTGTCGCAAGAAATAATTTATAACCATCCACTCTTTTTTGATTATTTTTGTACAAAAGGTTAGATGCCTTTGCTACAGGGAACCCATCTGGACATTTAATTGAAAAAGAATTAAGAAGCTTATTCAATTCTTCATTTCGATAGCATCTAACAAGGGTATTTACATTACATATAGCGACACTTACATTTTTATGGGTCATTAAATATGAAGAGACCTCATGTATGCTCGTTGCAGATATATCAGTTTTTAATATACGAACACTATCCATTATTGAAACTATTATATAAATGAAAATTAAATTAAAGATATTATTTAAGAACTATTTATGCGCCTGTAGCTTAACTGGATAGAGCATCTGACTTCGGATCAGAGGGTTGGGGGTTCGAGTCCCTCCAGGCGTACTATTTATTAATAAATTCTAAAATTTTTTTAATTCTGTAATCTAAAGATATTTTATTCAAATCAATATATTTGAACTCTTCGACTAATGATTGTTCTAATGCATTAGAAAAAGATTCAAGATTATTATGATTAAAAAAAATTATATTTTCTGAGTAAGGTAATTCATTATGAGCAGGAAAATCTGCCGCAATAACTTTAAGATTTGATGCCAAATATTCAAAATATTTTAAAGGTGAACTATGCAAATATGAATGTTCATCTTTATTATCATTTATCAAGACTCCAACACGTGCATTATTAAGTGATTTTTTTGCTTCTATTCTTCCTAGTTGACCAAGAATTTTTATGTTTTCATTTTTGTAATTTTCATTTACATAATCTTTTAAGGAATTGGATATGTCCTCAGGACCACCAATAATCTTAAGTGAAAATGAATTCGACAATTTAGATTTAACAAATCCATCAATTGCAAACTTTATGTTTCTAGATTTTGAAAACCTTTGTAAGTTTCCAAGAAAAATAATATCCATATTTTTATTTCGAATATCAGAATTTTTGAAATCCTCTAAATCTACTCCATTATGAAGAACAATAGCGTTCAGATCATTGTTAAATTTAGAAAATATATTCATCAGATTTTTATTAAGATAAATTACTTTTGCATTTGATTTTTTCAGACAAAACCTGAGTATAATTTTTCTTAATTTTGAAACTTTATGACACTCAAATATAACTTTTTTATTTGTTTTTCTTAGTAAAAAATAAAATATCCAGTCAGATCTGGTTATATAAAAATCATAAACATTATCATCTAACTTTTTAACAGTATTTTTTGCCCATAAATAATGACTAATGTGAAACATTAGTCCTTCAAAAAATTTGATTTTTCCAAATGGATAGTTGTGTTCTACTCCTTTTATATTTATAGGTATTGATGTATTATAAAAATCTTGAATCTTTTCAATTGAACTTGATGAACTTTTTTCTCTTAAGGGATAAATTAGCGAAACATCACATTTATTTTTTATAAAGTACTTTATATTTGAAATTGTCTGAAGACTATTTGCAGTACTTGCAGGAAAAGTTTGATATGTAATATAACAAATATTTCTAATCATATTTTTTCAATTCGAACGATTTAAGGATTGAAACGGTAAATAAAACAAAACAAGATATGTATAAAATTGAATCACTCTTTAGTAAGTTTATTAAATAAAAAATTCCAATAAATAAAAATAAATTTTCTTTTATCCTTTTTTTGTATACAAAATATAAATAAAATAATATCAATATGATGACTCCTATTATTCCAAAAAATAATATTCCGTCAAAAATTGACGAATGGGGTAAAAATAAGGCTGAAGATTTATAAGTTGGTACGTCTAATTCTACTTCATGTCCATTTAAGTAATCAACTATTTGAAAAGGACCATATCCAAACAAACTTTGTTGGAGATTTGGATTATGTTTTGCTATAAATATACCCCACATTTCGGTTCTATTTATAAACAAGCTAACTGTACTTAAAACAGAAATTGGGTTTGGAACTAATGGTACATTTATATTTTGAGAATACAGATCGACAATTATCTTTAATGTAGTGGAGGCTCTTTCGTTATTACTATCCACTAGCAATATTGATTTGTAATCTTTGTTTAAAAAATATGATTTTTTTGTGAAATCATTTTTAAACGGATCATCATATTGAAATAAATTTGAGTGTAAAATACTCTCTTCAACCAAAGCTGAACTGTACCTCTCATAATCTAAAGCTTGAAAAATAAGTGTAGTAATTAAAAAAATAACTAATAATGTAACAATTAAGAACTTTTTATTAATTTTGATTTTTTCATAAAAAATAATGACAGCAGTTAACATTATTAAGGAAACTATCGCTGCAAAATTATTACTCTTATAAAGCCCAAAAATGCAAATTATAGATAATAAATCTTGAATAGTTGCTCTATCTCGAGTTTTTATAAAATAGAAAACAGTAATAAGTATGCATATTGCAAAAAATTCACCTATAAATTCTGCGCTTGGTGCAAAACCTCTCCAGGCATTTCCTGCAACACTATTTAAATCTCTCATGCCACGTTTATTCTGTCCAAAAATAAAAAAATTGAAAAAATTAATATATGCAGAAGCAGAACCCATTAGACCAAAGAACACAACTAAACTTCCGGCAATTAGAAAGTTATTTTTTATGTCTTTCAAAGAAATTTTCATTTTTTCATTATTTACTAGAAATAAAATACCATTTGTGATCAAATAAAAAATTAAAATCCAGAATATCAATGAGCCCAAATTTTCTGAAGTATTTATAAATCCTATTAACTTATCACCGTCGAAATAATTTGATGATTGTTTAAAATTGAAAATCCACAAAACTCCAAATATAAAATAAAGAATATTAAATATCGAATTTGTTTTTTTTGAAAAAATAGCTTCTATACCAAAGTAACTTAATGCTATGAGGTATATATTTATATTAAGTCCTTGGAATGTTCCATTAAAGATAAAAATAAATGGTAACAAAGCAGTAATACTTATATCTCTTCTTTCATAAATATCTTTTAATAAAAAAGTGAACAATAAAAAGCCAAAGAAAAAAGTTAGATAATAATAATTTGGAAATTGTAATTGTTCATTAAAGTAGAAATTCAAATTTTTATAAAATCTACTTTCAAAATAATGTTGAGATGTAAATAGAGCGGGAATAAATAAAAGGGGATAGAAACTTAAATTTAACTTAGATTCCCTTTTATTAGAAAATATAAACAATAAAGATAACCATAAAAACATTTGTAAAAGAAAAGTTAAATTTGGATTTGTACCAATTGATAAAATATAAGTTTCATTAACTACATCTAATCCGGTTACTTTTCCAAAACACTCAAGCCCAGGATATGGATTATTATTGACATAAATATTATTAATATTTGAAAAGTTTTTTGTTAGAACTTGAAAAAGCGAAATTTTACATGTACTGGATTGGTAAAATCCTACAGACTCCTCATCAATTATTTGAGCAGAAACGTCGTCACCATTACTTGTTAAAGAAAACGGGATAACAATAAAAATTAATATTGTAAAAAAAGTTAAAAATATGCGTTTTTTATAACTTTCTTTAATCATCTCAAACTACAAATTTTTTTACAATGAAATAAAAAGAAAATATAAAAAGTAGCCCTATGAATATAGTCTGGTCACCTCCAAAGTTTTGGTAATTAATATTTTCCCAACCACCATTAACGTAGTGTGCACATTCAATCCAAGAGTTGACATTTACAACATTGCCATCACGGTCATAGAGAACTACAGTTTGATAAAGTGGATCATTTTCAAAAACAAAGTTCGGATCGCTTGCTTGAAAATTTAAGCTTTCAGTACCTTCGGGAGCTTGTCCACAAATTTGTTCAAAATTTTCAATCATGTCTTTATAATTAAATTATATAAAGTAAAAAAAATTTTATTATAACTTATTTTCTTAACTTGTTTTTTAAATAATTAATATAATCACTAAAATTTAAATATGAATGGTGATCCAGGATATTTTGGTCCAGAATCAATGATGTGGAAAGTTAATAAAGAAATAACTGTTCTTTTTGGTGGTGCGAGAGCACTTTTAATGCATGCAGCACACCCTTTAATAGCGGCAGGGGCAAGACAAACTTCATTTTATCAGCGAGACCCATGGAAAAGATTAATCAGAACACTATCCTTACAAAACTCTGTAACTTTCGGGACAATTGAAGAAGCAGATGAAAGTGCAACAAGAATAAATAGGCTACATGAAGTAATCAAAGGAAAAGATGAAATTACTGGTGATATTTATGATGCTCTTGATCATGAACAGTTGCTTTGGGTACATGCGTGTCTTCAGCTTTCATCAATTTATTTTTATGAACAGACTGTAAAAAAGCTAACTCAAGAACAAAAAGATAAATATCATAAAGAAAATATGTTGTCAGCAAAGCTAGTTCTTATTGATACTAAAAAAATGCCACAAACACATAATGAATTAAAAGATTGGGTTATAAAAAAAAGTAAAACAAAAGATTATCTTTTAATGACTGATGTTGCGAGAGATGTTGGAGATATTATATCTGGTGGCCCAGTTCCAAAACATATTAAACCTATATGGCCATTTATTTCATTTACTGCATTTAATACTTTACCCGATGAGTTTAAAAAAATATATGGGATTAAATCATCAATGATTAAATCTGTAATTCTTAAATTTAATTTAACTTTATTAAAAATTACAAGACCTTTCCTTCCTCCGTTTTTTAGATTAATTCCACCAGCTAGATGGGCAAAACAAAGAATTACTAAGAATCCAAGATTAAAATTTAACGATAAAGCACAAATTTAGATTATTTAAAATGAACGATAGTAATAACCTTGAGGAGAATTTAAAAAAAAATATTAATAAATTAAAAATTTTATTTGATGAACTAAGCAAAGATTTAATTGAAAAAATAGAATCATTTGAAGAGTCAAGTGAATTAATTGAATTACTAGAAAACTATAATCTTCAGATTCTTAATTTATCAGATATAGTCTCAAATGAAGAAGAATAAGTTAGTTTTTAAATTTATTTCATGTAATATTATGTATCAGGGTCGGTAGCTCAATCGGCAGAGCAGGAGCCTTTTAAGCTCAAGGTCGTGGGTTCGATTCCCACCCGACCCACTCTCAATCAGACACCTTTTGTTTTGGAAGCAAATATTGAACCAGGTGTTTTTAAAATTATTTTTAGATCTAAACCAATTGTCCAGTTTTCAATGTATTCAATATCGTATTTGTACCATATATCAAAATTATCTGTATTTCTTTCATTAATTTGAAGAAGGCCAGTTATTCCTGGAAGTACATTAAGTCTACGAATATAGTTTGAATCATAAAATTTATTGTCTTCAGGAAACAATGGTCTTGGACCAACAATTGACATCTCTCCTTTTAGTACATTGATAAATTGAGGTATTTCATCTATGCTATATTTTCTTAATCTTTCAGCCCCATTTATTAATCTTGGATCATCATCTAATTTAAACAATGGACCTGTTTTTTTATTTTTTTGGTCTAAGTCTCTACGCTCCTTGTGGGAATCTATTTTCATTGTCCTGAACTTGTACATTAAAAAATTGTTACCATGTAAACCAACTCTTGTTTGTTTGATTAAAATTGGACTACCATCTTTTAAAAATACAAATATCACAGAATAGATCCATATTGGTAATAAAATAAAAATTCCAATAACTGACACAAAAATATCAATAAATCTTTTGATGATATATCTGCTTCCGTATTGAATGTCTGTATTTATGTATGTCATAGATCTGTTACCCAGCCTCTCTGAGCGATAAATAAATTTATTAGAAAAAATTAATTCTGAATCAGATAAAAATAGAATTTTTTTATTTAAATTTAAAATATTTTTTTCGAATTCTTTTGGCAAATTTGTTCTACCTTTTAAGTCAATTACTATGAGATTTATTTTTTCTTCTTTATTAATTGTCTCAATAATATTTAAAATTTCTTTAAAGTACTCTGATGAATCTAGTTTTAAATTTGATACCTCTTTTCGGTATTGCAACAGTTTTATTTGTCTAAAGATTGATTCGTCATCAACATTAAAAGAAATAAATGTTTCATTGTTAATATTTCTACCAAGAATATTTGATAAAGTTTCGCTATTTCTAAACAAGACTAGAACAAAGGGAATAATGAAGGTAAATAATACTAAGTATCCTCTTGAAACTGCAGTGAATCTTGTAATTTGCAAAAACGATAAAAGCGAGGCTGACCATATAAGATAAATTGGTAGGTATTCATCTAAAAAGCTTTTACTGGTTACAAATGAAAGATCGTTTACAATAGAATAAAAATTACTTGAATACAAAATAATTAAAAAAAGAAACACAAATAATGCGAGATAAAAATCAATTTTTATGAAATCATTGGATATAAATGGATAAAACCTATCTCTATCTTCAAGTAGATTTCTTAGGATAATGTTATAACCTTCTTTATAAGATCCAATAAGAAAGTTGTCAAAGAAAAGAATTGTTATAGAGGTTACTAAAGATTGCAAAAAAATGAATCTAAGAAAATGTTTAAAAAAATTTTTTGTTTTCACAACTTTTTTTAGTCTAATAGGATAATAATTAATCTAAATTTGTTTTTTAATACTATAATTTGGAAGTAATTGGGGGCGTGGTAAAGTCTGGAGTTTACGCCTGCCTGTCACGCAGGAGGTCGCGGGTTCGAATCCCGTCGTCCCCGCTTTTGGCCAGATAGCTCAGTCGGTAGAGCACTTGTCTGAAAAACAAGGGGTCGGCAGTTCGATTCTGCCTCTGGCCACAAATATCTATAAAAATTTGATTTGAACCTAATTTATGTTTAGATAATTTCAACTTTAAAATTTTTTGTATGTTTAACAATTATTTTTATCACACTGGAGAAGATGAGCCAATTGTAACTACTGCAGATTCTGACTTATTAGGGCTTCTTCTTGATTTTATAAAACATCCTTCAGTTGTCCACTTTCCAATTGCATATTCTGTAGCAATACCCTTTGTTGCTTTTGTAATTTATAAAGCTATTGCAAGTAAAACTATCAAGCTTTCTTGGTGGTACAGCGTCGTATTTACCCAATTTTTAGTATTTTTACTTCTACTTTTAGCTAGGTATACAGGAAATTTGTTATATAGTGAACACGGATATGATTTGAATCCAACTAGTGAAATACAACTTCATTCAACGCTTGGGACATACTCAATTTATATTAATTTAGTTCTTTTAATTGTCAGTATTCTTCCATTTTTACTTCAACGAAATCAAAAAAATCCTAAATTAATTATGAGAACTTACATTTTACTAGCTTTTGGAAATGCTTTATTTATACTCTACATTGGCTACCTAGGTGGACAAATTGTTTGGGGATAAACGCAAAATCATTTAAAAAATAAGCAATCAAAACCGATAAGAAATCGATAATCGCTAGTTGATGAAGTCTCTTTCAGTTACCACTCATTGACTTGAGGTTGGTCTCACTAACGAGCGATAATTGTAGATGAATAAGTTAAAATGGAATAGGCTTGAAAGGTTTCCCCATATCTGAAAAACAAGGGGTCGGCAGTTCGATTCTGCCTCTGGCCACAGGGTTTTTACCTAAAAAAAAATTAAGATGAAATTTTCAAAAAAAGAAGAATTTTTGAGGCAAATAGATCCTAAATTAAAAAAAATTATTGATAAGAATGGACATTTAATTTTTAAACCAAATAGGCAAAATCAATTTGATACTCTAGTTGGAATCGTCATTTCACAATTTATATCAACAAAAGCTGCTAATTCTATTTTTACAAATATAAGGGAAAGCTTTAATTCAGAATATCTATATCCCATACACTTTCAGAACATGTCTGTGAATAGGATAAAAAAATTAGGACTTTCCAGCAATAAAGCAAAAACTATTAAAGAGATTTCCGATCTTTATTTGAAGCAAAATATAAAAGACTTGTCAGTTTTAAATGATAAACAACTTAACCAAACCCTATTATCAGTTTTTGGAATTGGGCCATGGTCATTGAATATGTTTGAAATATTTTGTATTGGTAAATTAGATGTATTCTCGTCAAAAGATGCTGGTTTGAGGCAAGCAATGAATAATTTTGGAATGATAAAACCAGATAGTAATTGGGAATTGTATGATAAATACGCAAGCAAATGGTCTCCCTATAAATCAATTGCGTCGTTACATCTTTGGAAAACAGTAGATTAGATAATTTTTACTTTAGATAATCTTCTGAAAAACAAGGGTCGGCAGTTCGATTCTGCCTCTGGCCACAATAAAAAGTACCTTTTCTATCCTTCTAAAGTATCTTGAAATTACACAATTTAATTTTTTTAAAACCTTTAGTTCAATGCTTTTCTTTTTACAATAAATATTATGGATCAATTAAAAAAAAATATTAACTTAAATAATTACAATAACGAATTCTCAAAAGCCTTATTAGATTCGGAAAATATTTTTTTTGATATTTATCAACGTTGCAATTTTGAATTCGATTTAAATTGCGGGTCTTACTTATTTGACGGTAAGAACTATGAGTACTCTTTAGAAATGTATGATAAACAAAAACTTTTATTTGAAATATCAAAACAAATTAATAGTGTTCTAGAAATTGGTGTATATATGGGCCATAGTTTATTAATAATACTTTTGGCAAATCCTAATGTGACCTTTACTGGTATTGATATTGAAGAAAAATATTCAGCTAAAGCAATAAACCTCCTTTCAAGTTATTTCCCAAACTCAAAACTTGAATTTATACATTCAGATAGTCTTAAAGTATTAAAAAAAATAAATAAAAAGTATGATCTTTTCCATATTGATGGTTCTCACAGCTCATTAATTATTTTTAAAGAACTTAAAAAAATATTCAAATTAGTAAATAATCAAAAATTAAAAGTTATTTTTGATGATGTTGATACCTGTCAAAATGTAATAGATGCACTTGATAGGTCATTTAAAATTGAAAAAATTATTTATGCAGAAAGTAAATGGAGGAATTGTTATTTAGAGGTAGATTTAAACAAAAAAATAATTAAAAATTTATTCTTATTTCATTTCTTCTTTTATACAAGCAACTACAGTATTTTTTATAAGCAATATAAATACAAAATTAAAAAACTAATTAAAAAAAGTTAAAATTAAAAAGAGGCTTGGTCACAAAAGGATAATGAAAAATAAAATAATATATTGGTACAAAAAATACGTTCCTAGAGGCATTCAAAAACTTTTTTACATATTAAAAAATATTGATGAATTAATCAAATTAGGACTTTTTAATTTTGAATTGAACAAAGATACAAGAATGTCACAACTAACTTGGACATATGCAAATTCAAGTAATGTTGACAAGAAGTTTGTTTCGAGAATCACTGAATATATAAATGCTGCAAATAATTTAGATTTACAATTTGATACAAGTATTGAACCTGATAAATCTAGACAGTACGAATTTGAATATACAAATATGAATATGTTTCCAGGTGAACATTACAGAATGTTAGTAGGCATTATAAATACTGAAAATTTTAAAAATTTCATGGAAATAGGTACAGGTTCTGGTATTGCTTCTAAAGCTATTCTTAACAAGACTAATGCAGATATAAACACTTTTGATATTATTCCATGGAGGGAAGACGATTCTCATCTTACAAAAGTAGAATTTACCAATAATAGGTTAACACAAATCACTGAAAATTTGTCAAACCCGCAATCTTTCAGGAAATATTCAGAACTAATTTCTAGCTCTGATTTGATTTTACTCGATGCAGATAAAAGCGGTACTTTTGAGGATTCACTACTTACTAAAATATCTACAATCTCCTTCGAGATCAAATATAGGCTCCTCTTCATTGATGATATAAGATACTTTTCAATGTACAAAATATGGAAAAAAATTCACAATCCAAAAATTGATCTTACTTCATTTGGGCACTGGTCAGGAAGTGGACTAGTAGACATATCAAATGGCTTAATTTATAAAGACTAATTTTTTTAGACAATCTATACTCAAACAGAATAAATTATTATCAATTGAGATCAAATGTCTTTCCTCAATCAAAAAAGCAAGGAGTCGTCAGTTCGATTATGCCTTTGGCCACAATAAACACATGCTATATTGATATACAAAAATTCTACTAAGTCGATTGCTAAAATAAATACATATGAATCAAGTTAAAAAAAATAACATTTTTATTTTTTTAATAATATTTGTTGTAACTTTCATTCTCTTCTTATTTTTTAATTTATTTGATCAAAAAAATAATTTAGAAATTAATAAATTAGAAGAAAATATGTGTAAATATCACCATTCATCACTACTCAAAGAAAATTTTTCAGACACTTCAGTAGTTTTAGATATTCAATATAAAAGTAAAGGACTCTCCGTTTTTCCAGATTTAAAAAACATACTATGTGTCGGAAAAGTCATAGATTATGAGATTAATTTTTATGAGGAGGTTGGCAATTTAACTTATGTAAAACTTAATTTATATGTATTTACTCATGAAAGAATAATTAACCTATTAAAAATTTTCTTATTAATATTTATAGTTTATTTCCCAAAACTTCCATTAATTAATGACTCTTTTAGCAAAAATAATAAAATCGTCATTCTTGTATTTTTTTTACTTTTAATAAACCTAATTTTTAGTCTCAAATTTTCGATTGTTAATTTAATTATTGATATTATTTTTTACTCAACTCTGACAATATTTTTTGGATCTGATAGTAAAAGATTTGATTTAGTAAACAAGAAACATAATATTTCCATCGATAGCCTCAGGGCTGTTGCAGTATTAGCAGTAATTTTTAATCACTTTGGATTTAAGTCTTTCGCAAGTGGCTATTTAGGTGTAGATTTATTTTTTGTTATATCTGGATATGTAATTACTAAAAAATATATACATATTAAAAATGATTCTTCTTTAAGCTTTTACGCAGAGTTTGTCTTTTTTAGATTAAAAAGAATTATTCCTAATCTAATATTTTTCATTACAATCACTTCAATTTTTGTATACCTTTTAGATTACAACTATAAAAATACACTTATCGGGGCACTTTTTGCTGTATTTGCAATTTCAAATATTTACTTTTACGTAAATTCACTTGATTATTTTTCAATAGACTCTTCATTAAATTCATTTACCCATACATGGTCACTTGGAGTCGAAGAACAATTTTATTTAATTTTCCCTTTTCTAATTTATGCATTTGCAAGAAATAAAATAAAAAAATCTTATTTTTTAATTCCTACTCTTTTATCTGTATTTTTGTTTTATTCAAGCACCACTACAAGTCCAAGTGCTACTTATTACTTAATACAATATAGATTTTGGCAAATAGCATTAGGTTGCCTCTTAATAATATATAGTTTTGAATTAAAAAAATTAGCAAATCTAATACCAGTAAATGCTTTTTTAATACCATTAATATTAGTTTTTACAATAAATACATCATATTCACGAAATTTAACATTGATATCAACCCTATTATTTGCGTTAATTATTTTAGGTATTGGAAACTCTGACCAAAAGAGTAAAGTTCTAGAATCACCAAAACTAGCAACAATAGGTGTGTTGTCATATTCCCTATATTTATGGCATTGGCCAGTAATTAGTTTATCTAAATGGACAAATTTTAAATTTATGACTTTTGAACTTCAGATGTTATTAATTATTACTCTTTCACTACTTTCTTTTAAATTCATAGAACAACCCTTTAGAAACATATCAATTGATAAGAGAAAAAAATATTTATTAATTCTATTTTCAACTACATTTTTGGTTTGGGTGTCTGTTTTTTCAATTACTAAATTTACAGATAGAGACAATACATTGTCTGGAAACAATCCATACGTATTCGAGAAAAAAGATTACAAAAATATAGTAAATGAAATAGATTGCTATCACCCGAATGACATAGATAATGCTTTCGAGTCATGTATGGTTTATAAAAATGAAAAAGTAAATGTTTATCTGATTGGAGATAGTCATTCAACAAACCATTTTATTAGTTTAGAGCAAAACTTTAGAAATCAAGAAAATTATAACTTTAACCACTTAGTTGAGTGGGGGTTTATTAGAGATATCCAAGGGATTAAAGGTTGTGCACCAAGTCAAAAATGCATTGAAAATAGTTTTGAAAAGCACTTAAATTTTTTTAGAGAAAACTTAGATAAAAATGATATTGTAATTTTTTCTTTTTCAAGAGATTGGTTCAAAATAGATGGAGATTTACCCAGAAAAAATATAAATTCAAAGTTAACAAATTTTGAAAATAATTTTTCTAACTTAATTCAAACAATTAAAAACACTAACGCAAAAATCATCCTTTTAGATGACATACCTAAAACATGTAGCTCAAATGTAAATTTTTATAACGACATTATTGTGAAAGGCAATATCGATTCTTGTACGGTGTCAGAGGCTGTATCAATCAAAGATAGAAAAGAGCTCACAGATTTATATTCTAAATTTTTAGATGAAAATACAATTTACCTAGATCCTCACAAGGACTTCTGTAATGACGGCTTTTGTTCAATAATTGACTTAAAAACAAATGAAATAATGTTTTCAGATCTTTCGCCACATATATCGAAAAATGGACTAAAAATTATGGATGAATTTTGGAAAAAAAATTTTTACACATTAACTAAATGAAAAGATATGATTTAACATTATCAAAGTTAGTATTTGTTTTAATTAGTTTATCAAGCATCTATGTCTTAATTTACAATATATTTCACTTTAACCCTATTTTAGGATACGACGCAGAAGCACATTACAGCTATGTAGACTTCCTATCTAGGTATCTACCAAATGATATAAAACTACCAACTAAAAATGATACACGAGAATTTTTTAACCCACCTTTGGGCTATGTTGTACCAGCTATAGCACAAGTTTTATGTAGAAATATAATTGAGTCAAACAACTTTTTAATTGAGTGCCAACCGATTTATGGAAAGGTAACCCAAATTTTTCAATCATTATTATATATTGCGACAATAATGATTAATTTGTATACATTGAAATTATTTAATAAATCAAATACATTCCTAAATACTGGGTATTTGATATTGATTTCACTTTTTGCTGTAAACTATAGAACTTTATCAATGATAAGGGGTGAGCCATATATTTTATTCTTTTTAAGTTTATTTTTACTTGTAATATTTAAAGCTGAAAAAAATCATTTTCATTTCAATTTTAAATTTATTTTTTCAGCTGGGGTTGTAATTGCTTGTATTGCTTTAAGTAGACAATGGGGTTTTTTTCTATTTATTCCATTGATATATTTATTATTTCTTCAAAAACCAAAGAAACAATATTTTTTATTCTGGTTATATAGTTCTTTTTTGGGAGCTTTATTTTCTAGTTGGTTTTATATTGGGCTTTATCAAAAATATGGTTCATTTACAGCTTTTAATATGCAATCCGAGAGTTTTTCATTCGCAAATCAATCACGTCAATTTTACATCCCAACCTTTAATAATTTTCAATATTTGTTTACTAAACCAATAAGGCCTAATTTAGATAATCAGTTTTTTTCAATATTATATTCAGATGTTTGGGGCGATTATTGGGGATATTTTGTTTTCACATCTAGGTTTATCGATATTGGCCGAAATCAAGAGTTAATCGGAGATTATTTAGCAAGGGTTAATTTAGTTTCTTTTTTTACTTCAACGTTAATAATATCCTTTTGTTTTATTGTTTTTCGGAAATATAAATCAAATTTTTTAATAAAGTATTTAAATTATGCAATAATATTTAGCTTGTTAGGATATCTTCTCTTCACAATTAATTATCCAACAACAAGTGGAGATACTATTAAATCTACATATATTATTCAAGTATTTCATTTAATGGCTTTTATGGCTTCTATTTATTTTTATAATTTAAAGAATACAAATCAAAGAATCTATAACTTATTATTATCACTTTTGGTAATTATTTATTTCCACAACTTTGAGTCTTATTTATCCCACTATCCTTTTAATTTCCTTCCATAATTTAAATTTAAAATATTTACTTGTATTAAATATCATTTAATTGTTTATCTATCATTGAGTTAAATGAAAAAAATATTAATTACAGGCATCACAGGTCAGGACGGTTTATTCTTATCAAAAAATTTAATGGAAGCCGATCCTAATACAAAAATTTTTGGGGTATCTAGAAAGGTAACTAACAATGGATTTAAAAAAAAATTAATAGATTTAGGCGTAACAAATTTAGATAATTTTAAAATCTATAACATTGATTTACTTAATAAGACTAAAGTAAGAGAATTAATTAACACACTTCAACCAACATCGATATTTAATTTAAGTGGACCAAGTTCTGTATATGAGTCTTTAACTCGTCCCAATGAGACATTCCTTGAGATTACTATGATATTTGACAATTTAATTGAAGCTATGTTCGAAGAAAATAATATTATTCCCTTTTTTCAAGCTTCTTCATCAGAAATGTATGGAAAAAATAATGAAACGGTTTTGAAAGAAGATTCAGAATTTGCACCACAATCAGCATACGCTAAAGCAAAGTTAGAAAACCATAATAAGGTAATTGAACTTTCAAAACAATTTAATATTAAGTCTGGAATAATGTTCAATCATGAATCTGAATTTAGAACATCAAAATATTTATTCAAAAAAGTTATATTAGGTGCAAAAGAAATAAGTCAAAAAAAAACAAATAATCTAAAAATAGGAAGTCTAAAGTATGAACGAGACTGGACATTTGCTGGAGATGTTTCTAAAGCAATGATTAAGATTATAAATTTTGGTACTAAAAGTTCCTACATCATAGGGAGAGGACAATCGCATTCTATAGAATATCTGATTTCATTAGTTTTTAGCCATTTCAACTTAAACTGGAAAAAGTATGTTGAAGTTGATCCATCTTTATTAAGGGATGGAGATCCTGAAAAAATTGCTTGCGACCCTTCAAGGTTGAACAAAGAGTTGAACTGGAAACCAGAGTATACTTTTGAAAACCTTGTAGAGAGATGTGTTTTAAAATCGATGGAAAGTTAAATTAGAAATAAATATTATGAAAAATAAATTACTTTTTAATTTCGGAATTTAAACAAATAAAAATATTTTTAAATAAAAGGGTTAGAGAGTTTATTTTGTTAAATATTGTCAAATTACCAAAATTTATGTGTTTTTATATATAGTTTTAAAATATTAAATCCCGATTCAATAATTATTCTGAAACTCATCTTTGATTTACCATTAGCTCTATCAATAAATGAAATAGGATACTCTAAAATTGAATTTTTGTTACTTATCACCAAACTTAAAATCTCAACTAAAAACGAATATCCACTAGATTCAATATCTTTAAAATTAATTTCTTTTAAAATTTTTTGATCATACACTCTAAATCCAGATGTTAAATCATTTACATCTGTTCTTAGTACGTGCTTAGCAATTTTATTTGAGTATTTAGAAAGAATTCTTCTATGGTTTTTCCAACCAATTATTTCTCCACCTTTTACATATCTACTTCCAATTACCAAATCAGTTGTATCTTTGAGAATCATTTGACTCAAATCCTCTATACGATGAGATAAGTCAGCATCCATTTGAATTATTTTTGTATAGTTGTTTTTTAAAGCGTATTCGAAACCCTGTATCACTGCTTTTGCATAGCTTCTACTTTCTATCCTTCGAATCCCAAATAAATTATTATTAAATTGATTATGTTGCTGAATTAATTCAAAGGTTCCATCAGGAGAGCTGTCATCAACGACTAGTACATGTACTCCAATAGAAATAAGCTTATCGATTAAAGTTAAAATATTTTGACTTTCGTTGAATGTTGGAATGACAGCTATTGCTTTATTATTAAGATTAGTCATATATATCCTAAACATTATATTAGGGCACTTTTAGAGATGTTAAATAAACATACTCAACTCTATCTTTATGAAAGAAAGTATTTGGTGGCTAAAATGTTAAATATGATTGATTGTAAGTTTTATGTTATCCACAATTTAGAAGAGCGTAGATATAACAATATCATGTATCTTCTAGAAAAAAATAATATTCCAACTTCTAAAATTGAATTTATAAATCATCCAAACAAAAATGAACTTACATTTGAAATTAAACGTAAAGCTGTACAGAGAAATGCAAAAATTAAAGACGGCTGGATAAGCTGTAGCTATAAACATTATTTAGCAATAGAAAAAATAGCCCATGGTAACGAAGAATTTGGTGTAGTGATGGAAGATAATGTCGGAAGTTTTTATGAAAATGTTTATGAAAGATTAAGTAAATATTTAAAAGAACTTCCAACTGACTGGGATATAATATATGACTCAGTATGGGGTGATTATTCCCTTCTTAATGAAGAAATAGTAACTAGTGAAAAGCTGGTTTACAAAAAAAGTAATGAAGTTACAAAAAATATAAACGGAAAAATTATTTCTCACGGAGGAACAAGAGCAGCTCAATTTTATTTTGTTAATAAAGCTGGTGCAAAAAAACTATATGATAATTTTTTACCTTTCAACCATTCTGCAGATATGTGGATGAATGATGTACTAAGAAAAGCAAATATCAATTCATTTTGGTCTGAACCCTCGCTCGTAGTTTCAAAATTTAATAACAAAACATCAACAAATTTAAATTTGAGAGAAAATTTTTTCTATATACTTAAATCAAAATATCACAATTACCGATTAGGCATTTAGAAACATCGATTGACAAACTCTTTTTATTGTTGACTTTGTTGATATGAGTATAATTTATATAAAAAAACTAATAGATTGTAGATATAAAAGTTAAAAAGGATGAAAAGTTTTATACTTATTTACTAATATCTTAAGTAACATTTCATGAAAAATATAATAAAAATAATCTTTAGATTTTTGGGTTTTGTTGTTTTAAGAAATGAAAAAAACAATAAGATACTCAAATATGAATACATATCAAAGAATGTATTAAGAAAAATTCAAAATACGAATTTAACATATGCCCGCATTCCAGAGCTTGATTCTAATGATGAACAAATAATTCAAGTTGTATTCGAAAATAATTTGACAATGGCATCAATAGATAGACTAATAGAAACACTTTTTTCAGTAAAACATGTCATCAAATCAAATATTAAGGGTGATTTTGTGGAGTGTGGTTCTTGGCGAGGTGGGAATGCTATTGCAGCACAATTAAAAATGTACAATCTTGGGGAAGCTAGAAAAATTTATTTATATGACACATTTGTTGGAATGACTGAGCCAAACCCAGAGCTTGACAATAGTATTCACCAAGAAGACAGCGTACTAGATTTCTATGATTCAAATCAGGAAGATGAATACAACAAGTGGTGTTTTGCTTCTAAAGAAGAAGTAAAAAGCAATTTCACCAAATATGGAAGAGGTCTTAGTGGAGTACATCTAATTAAAGGAGATGTTAAGGAGACTCTCAAAATTGAGGAAAATTTACCTCAAGAAATTTCTATCCTAAGATTAGACACTGATTGGTATGAATCTACCTTACTAGAGTTAGAAGTGTTATACCCAAGGCTTGTTAAAGGAGGAATACTTCTTATTGATGATTATGGGTATTGGAAGGGAGCCGAATTGGCTGTAGAAGAATATTTCTCCAGACCATACACTCCTAATAAACCATTTCTTGCACGATCAGATAATTACGGAAGAGTATTAATAAAAAATGACTAATACAATAAAAAAAATTATTAAAAAAATATTAAACAATTCCAATAAATCTAATATTAATCTAGTTGATACGTTTCCCTCTTTCATTCCAAATAGTAAGGGAAGTTATAAATATCTTGAAAAAATAATTGTACAAAATATTAATAATTCTATTAAAGCAATTAACAATTTGAAATCAAAAGAGATAAATTTTTATTTAAAAACATCAGATTTTCCAGATACAATTAATGCTCAGGATTTGAAAGACTTACTTGATAATTCAGGTTCGGACAAAGCAAATCATCATGATTACCATAAAGTTTATAGCTACATAATTGAAGACATTCAAAATGTAAAAAATATATTAGAAATTGGTATAGGAACAACAAACCCAAACGTAGTCTCTAACATGGGTACTCACGGGAAACCCGGCGCATCATTGATTGCTTTTTCTGAATTTTTGCAAAATGCCAATATTTACGGTGCTGATATTGATAAGGAAATTTTATTTACAGAAAATAATATTAAGTGTTTTCATATTGATCAATTAGATATTGAGACATTTAAAGTTTTAGAAAAAATTAAATTTGACCTAATCATAGATGACGGACTTCATGCACAAATAGCAAATCTAAATACGTTAAAATTTGCTATGGAAAATCTTTCAAAAGGGAGCTGGTTTGTAGTTGAAGATATTCCTGATTATTCCCTAGACACCTGGGAAATTGTCTGCAAGTTATTAAATGAAGAACATTTTGTACGAATAGTAAAATCTACAAAGTCTTTTTTATTTATTTGTAAAATTAAAAGTAAAGAGAAAAGTTTATTTTAATTGAATAATTTAAAAACTGTTTTAATAGATACAAAAATTCGAAAATTTTTAACTACAGCATTGTTCTTTGTTATTCTATTTGTCCATTTTACAAGTTTAAAAACTGGAATTGCTCACAACACATCGTCTAATATATTACCGGGAATCGCCATACACTATGGGCTAGGTTTGCCCTACATTGACTACAACGTTATATATCCACCAGGTCTTTATCTGTTTTACTATATCATTGGTTTTTTTAAGATCAGTACTGCAATATTTTTCAAATATGTACATTTTGTCTTTGTAGCTATTTTTACTACTTTAAATTTGTACATTTTTGATAAATTAAAAATTCCAAGGATTTATTTTTTAATTTCTACACTTATTTTACTAAGTCCTGAAGTCATATATTATGTTCTTCCGAATGATTTAATTGTCAGCACTTTTGTTTCAATGGCATTTGCATGTTTCTTATTTTTCAAAAATGATGCGAATAAATTTTTGTTTGCAAGCCTTTTTTTTATGCTTGCAGGTTTAACAAAGGATTATTATTTGACTTTACTTATAATTCCATATTTTTATTTATTGAAAAAGTTTACTTTTAAGAATTTTGTTTACATAATATTTGGAAATTTAATTGGTTTAACTTTAGTTGTAATATATGTTGCTAATTTTAATTTAACAAACCATGTTTTAAACTTGTATCGATTTAAATTTGAGTCTTACTTTATTCAGTATGTATGGTTTTTACCAATAATTTTTTTAATATTTTTAGCTCTTCTATTGACTGGAAAATTTGCCAAGCTTTCAAATTTAGTTAATGAAATTGAAGAGAATTTAGTTTTTATTTATTTATATATTTCACTGCTATTCGCTTTATATATGGGGTTTGAAATTTATGGAGAATACAAAATTTACGGACACCATGCGATACCATTTACTTATGGATTTTTTGTATTAGTATTTTTACTAACAAAAAGGGTAGTTAGAGAAGAGTCATATAACATTTCTCTATTTTTTATTTTATTTTATTTTATTTTTAATTTATTTATTCTTACACCAAGAAGTTCAACGTTTGACTCTTATATGAACGAAGGATATCTTAAATTTGATTTATCTAATTTTACAAATAGTCCAATTCATAATTACCCATCAAACATTTCAGATTTATTAGATGAAAACCCAGATTACCGTTTATATGTAGCATTTGGATGGGGGGGGCCTGATTTTTATTTAGAAAAAATGATACAGCCTTATTCCAGACTATGGATAATGCAATATAGAATCATTCCTGATTTTGATTACGAAATATCTACTTTAAAAAATAAATTTATAGAAGACCCTCCAGAAGTTTTAGAGTACTGCGGTCTTTCAGACTACTGTCCAACTGATATGGATAATGTTGGATTTGAAGAAAAATACATACCATATGGAGAGATAGTAACTAATTGTTATGAAGATTTAAAAAACAATTTTTATTTATTAACAAATAAAGAGTGTGTAAAAAATTTATTTAATTAGGTATTTTTTTAACTTTTTATTATGTATGTGTAAATTAGCTACTTCGTAAGTTTTATTTTCATACCTAACAATTGGTCCTGTTTTTTTGAATTCTGGTTTGTATTTATTAATATACATATCTTCTCCTAAATATTGATTTGTACTCATTTCTTTAAGCCTTTTTTTTCTTGATTTCTTTTTATTATGGAAACCACTTAAATATTGACCATAGCTTGCTGGATCAAACAGAATAGAACTTTTCTTGTTTGGTAATGAATTTAATATATTAAAAAGTGTTGGTTCAAGCTTGTATACGATATTCAATATCACCATTTCATTTAACCTATTACCTTCATAATATTTTTTTTCATAAAACTCGACATTAGAAAATATTTCAAATACTTTATCAGCTAGATTTTTAAGCAACAGAATTTTTGGGAAATAGCTGTAACTAAAATTTAGAAAGATATTACTTACTTGTGTGATATTAATTTTTTCTTTAGAGAATTCATTTTGTAATTCGTTAAAGGATTTATAAATAAGAACATCGTTATCAAAGTGAACAAAATTATCTATATCTAACATCAACGCAACATCTAAAATAGCAAAAATTCTTTTTAAGGATGCTTCCCATAAAATATTTTCTTCATTATCAAAATAATTCAGGTTTTTTATTGATTCATCAATTTCATTCAAATAAGGAGTATCTATTTCTTCTAAGTTTATGTTTTGAATATCTTCTATTGAAGTTGATTTGTCTGTAGCTAGGATAATATTTGAATTTTTATCGACTTTTTCAATATTTTTGATACAGAATTTTAGATGATTAGGTATTTCTCCAAAGTTTACAAGTATGTAGTTCATTAGTTATTTTCTAGTTAATTATACTTATCAACAACATTAAATTAATATTGAGTAATAAGTTGAGCTTTTTAAATTAATTTATTTTTTTAAAAAAATTTTATGAACAAATATCAATATAATCTCTCTGGTAAGCACCAATCAATGTTTGATGGTGATATGAGGATAAATAAAGCATCAAAAACACTTGCCGTACTACAAGATTTTTTAACAGATACTAAAGGGTTAATACTTTTAGATATAGGTTGTTCATCTGGAATAATGACTAAAGAATATTCGAAATCTTTTAAGAAGGTATTTGGTATAGATATAGACGAACAAGCTGTTGAATTTGCAAAAAAAAATTTTCAATCTACAAATATTGAATACATTGTTTCACCCATTGAAGAGTCCAATTTTGCACCAGGAACTATAGATGTAATAACATGTTCACATATTTATGAACATGTACCTTCTTCTGAGCTTTTATTTAAGAAAATTTATGAGTTACTTAAACCTGGTGGAGTTTGTTACTTCGCTGCACAGAATAGATATAATTTAAATATAATTGAAGCCCATTACAATCTCCCTTTCCTTTCGTGGATTCCAAAAAAAATTGCGAATATATACATAAAATACACCAGAAACGAGAATGAATATTATGAAACTCATTTGTCGTATAGAAACTTAAAAAAGTTAGTTAATAAATTTCAAGTATTTGATTATACTTTTAAAATTTTGAGAAATCCTAAACAATTTTCTGCAGAAGAGATGTTTAGAGAAGGATCTTTTAGACAAAAACTTTATATCTATCTTGGAAAGATTTTATATGTTTTCTTTCCTACATATATATGGGTACTAAAAAAGCCTAATAATCAAAAATAACTATTTAAAAAAATCTTGAATCAGTTTTTTTGAATTTAATTCAATTTGATTCAAACTATTTTCCCATTTATAAATAGTAAATAATATTTCATCCATACTTGTGTCACTATGCCAGCCTAAAATGTTTTTTGCTTTAGATGAATCCAGCTTCAAAATAGCTACATCTTCTATATCATTATTTTTTTCTATTTTGATTTCCACTTCGGCTCCCCAGATTTTATTCATCTTTTTTGCAATATCAATCACTTTAAAATGAGAATTTTTGTCTGAATTTAAATTGAATTTACCATGAACAGAACTTTTTATACTCTTCTCAGCAGCAAGTATGTAACCAAAAAGTGAATCAAGGACATATTGCCAGGGTCTAATTGAATTGGGATTTCTTAAGATAATATTATTCTTACTGTTTAGAGATTCAACCAAGTCTGGAATTAATCTATCTTTAGCATTATCTCCTGGCCCCAGAACATTTCCAGACCTAATTACAGTCACTTTTAAATTATTATTTATAGAGTTGAGATATGTATCAATTACATTTTCTGCCGCAACTTTACTCATGCTGTAAAACTCTTTACCACCTAATACATCATCTTCGGTGTTTTCGATTTCTGAATCTCTGTAAACCTTATCAGTTGTTGAAATGATTAAAGCAGCGTCACTAGCATATTTATCCACCATTTCTAAAATATTGAAAGTACCTAAAATATTTGTCTTTAGAGTTAAGCTTGGATTATTTTTTGCCTCTGAGACAATTGATTGTGCAGCTAAATGAAAAATTACATCAAAATTGTTTTCTATAAATAAATTTTCAAATTCAGTGCTTTTTTCACTTATATCTAGCGTATACTCTTTTTCTAAATAGTTTTTGCTATGAAGATCATATAACTTTGATGAGTTTGAGTTATTAGATACCCCAAAAACTTTTGCACCATATTCATTTAGCATAAGTGCAAGCCAACAACCTTTAAAGCCCGAATGGCCTGTTATCAGAATGTTTTTATTTTCCCAAAAAACTTTATCCATTTGTTAGCTATTTTAATGCATTGATTTAAATTATTTGATCATGAGAATTTAATTAATTTCCTTACTTTTTTCAACATGAGATGGTTTAAGTGCTTGCAAGTGTTAAATTTATTTATGTATGATAAAAAAGATTCAATCTATTTTTTCAAAAGTATTGTATGTATCTAAACTAACAAAAGTCAAAAATAAAAAATATAGAATCGCAGCATCAGTGATGCTCTCTAATTTAGCAGTCGGTATGGATGTTTTAATAATTGTCCTATTTGCATCTATTTTAAATAATGAAATTTATTATGAAAATGAAACAATAGTTAGTTTTTTTGATTTTATGATTTCAAATGTATATTTACTTCCATTTTTGGTTGTATTTAGGTTTTCCTTTTTATTTATTGAAAGACTAAATATTGAAGATTTAAGCTTAAAAGTAAATGAAAGTCTGAAAAATTACTTATTAACCTTGTCTTTTGAAAAAGGCAATATGTCTTCTAATGATTCTTATTACTTCATAAACCAAGTAAGTATGCATGCCTCAGCTTTTTATAGATCATTTACTATGTTTATAAATAGTCTGATTCAAATTATTGGATATTCAATAGTCCTTTTGTTTACGGACCCAAGTACTTTTATATATTTTGCTGTTGGTGCTTTAGTCCTTGTTATACCGACTAGATTCCTTTTGAGAAAAGGAAAGTATTACCAGCATCTTTCATTTGAAGAAGGAAGGCGTCTAAATTCATATATACAAAGAGTAATTGATAATGTTTTTTTAATAAAAATATTATCAACGATGAAATATGAGTTTAAGAAATTTTCGGAAACAGTTGGAGATTTCAATAAATACCAAATTAGAAATATTTATTATGGATCGCTAAATAGTATACTTCCTACTTTCGGCACATTATTTATTTTGGCTCTGCTGTTCACAACTGATATTGTCAAACAATTGTCTTTAGAGTTTATAGGAGTTCTTTTAAGATTATTTCAGTCACTTAGTGCCTTAAACAATGGCTTTAACTTACTTGTTAATTCTAGTGTTCATGTAGAGGAACTTTATAAACTTGATACGTCAAGCCCTGTTGTCGTGAAATCTAATTATATAATAAGTAAGTCGCAAAAGAATGCAGTTGAATTTTCCAATGTTAGCTTTCAGTATCTTAATTCAGAAATTTTTATTTTTGAGAATCTAAATTTAAATATAAAAGATAAATCTCATACTATATTAACTGGACCTAACGGATCAGGAAAAAGTACTATTTTAGGATTAATTTCTGGGCTATATTTACCAAAATCAGGAATTGTAAGTATTAATAGCCCTAATAAAGGATATGTTGGAGTAACCCCTTTAATCACCCAAGACACATTACGGAACAATTTTTTGTATGGAAATAAAATGGAAATAAAAGACAAAAAGATATTAGATTTGATGGAAGAATTTAATTTTTTTGCTTCTATAAAGGACGGAGATTTAGATAGAATCATTGATAATAAATCACTATCTTCTGGTCAATTACAAAAAGTCTCATTTATAAGGTCATTATTAAATAATGTAGAAATACTCTTACTTGATGAATCAACATCTAATCTTGATTCAGAAGCTAAGAAATTAATTTTTGATATTCTTAGTAATAAAAATATTACAATAATTAATTCAACTCATTCAAAAGAAGATTTTAATTATCATAATGAAATAAAAATTGAAGTAGATGAGGATACAAGGAAAATTATTTTTTAGCCTTCCAATTGAATTTCAGTAATTAATTAGATTTGAGTAGTCGTTATATTCTTTATCTAAAAAGTTCTTAAGTGAATTATTTCTTTCAATTTTACGAAAAGCATTAAGTGAAATATTATGACATTGTTCTGGTTTTGAAAGTAAATTTTTTATAATCTCAATTAAGTTATCTTTCTCCTTTTCAAAGAGAATACCATTAATATTATTGTCAATTATTTCAATATTATTAGGTATGTTATTTGCAATTACAACACAACCTGCTGCCATTGCTTCCAGAATGGTTTTAGAATTTCCTTCATAATCAGATACTGAGAGATATATTTTATATTGTTTATAAGTCTCTAGTAATTCAGAGTTATCAACTCTTCCCATGAAAGATATATTATTTACATCGAAAGCCTCTTTCTTTAGCTGTTCTGATAAAGACCCTTCTCCATAAATATCAATAAACAAATCACTATTTCTAACTTTTTCAATAACGAAATCAATATTTTTTTGTTTTTCTAACCTTCCTACCATTAATATATTGTTCTTCCTAGCCTTTTCTGAAAATTGTTCATCAACCTTTACCCAGTTTGGCCTTAAAGCTAATTTTGATTTTCTAAATAAATAATGTTTTTTGATGAAATCAAAATCATTTTTTGAAGTTACGCTGTAGAGGTTACAAAAAATTAATCCAACTTGAGTGAGTAAATAATAAAAATATCTTTTGTATATCGGCTTTCTTTCATTAACACTAAATTTGTAAATATCATAACCAGTTCTAATAAACAGGGGTTTGAAACTAATTAGTTTTAATGCAATAGCTATCCAAGCCCCCCATAGTTGATTTGTTTTGATTAGATCAAATTTTAATTTTATCTTAAACTTTATAAGAAAAGGTATGTAAGTACTTTTTAAAATGTCGATATACTTAAGATTTCTTTTTTTCAAATATTCATAAACAGGTATTACATTAATACCGTCAAACTCTGTTAGGAATTTTCTATCTTGAATGTCACCATAGGAAACTAATGTAAATTCTATATTATATTTTTTTGACATTACATTATAAAGCTCTAGCTCTCTTGAAAGCAATCCGCTTTCATGCCAGTTTTTTAAAGAGATTCCATATGTTAAAAAAATAAGAACATTCATTTAAATAGCTACTGTATATATATAATGTATCATAAACTACTTATTGATGGACAAATTACTTTTAATTCATAATAATTATCAGAATATTGGTGGAGAAGACATTGCGGTTAGACAAGAAATTGAATTTTTAAAAAAACATTTTGAATTAAGAGAATTAATATTTGATAACAGTGAACTAAGAACCCCAAGCCAATTATTTAATTTTTTATTTAACTCAAATAGGAAAAGTAAAAAAAGAGTTTTAAAAGAGATTGAAGAATTTAATCCTGACGTAGCATATGTTCACAATACTTGGTTCTCGGCATCTCTTAGTATTTTTAAAGCTTTAAAGTCCAAAAATATTAAAGTTATCTTAAAACTTCACAATTACAGATTTTTTTGTACTCGATCATATTTAATTAATAATCATATACAAAACGAATACTGTATGGCTTGTGGAATTAGGAAAAAATATTTTTCTTTTTTTAATAAATATTTTAAAGAAAGTTACCTAAAGTCTTTTTTGGTAAATAGATATGGTAGAAAATATTATAAAATTATTAAGAATCTTGACGGAACTATAGTTTGTCTTACTGAATTTCAAAGAAATTTTTTAAGAAATTTAGGTTTTAGAAATCGAATCGAGACCCTTCCAAACAACTTACACTCTCAGTTTGAATTTACAAATTCAAAGAAGGAAAATAATGTTATATATGCAGGTAGAATCTCCGAGGAAAAAGGTATTGAAGAGTTAATCACTTCTTTTAGAGATGCAGGACTAAAGAAAACAAGACTTGTCATTATTGGAGATGGACCAGACCATAAATATTTAGTTAATAAATATGGTGACATGGTAAATATTTCATTTCTTGGTTATAAGACTAATTTTGAAACTTTGAAACTTATTGCAAATTCTAAAGCAGTAGTAACAGCAACAAAACTTTATGAAGGGCAACCTACATTGTTAACAGAGGCATCTCTACACGGCACTCCATCTATATTTCCTGATACTGGCGGAGTGAGTGAATTCTTTCCAAAGGATTATCCACTTATGTTTGAGCAGTTTAATTATTTTGATTTAATATCCAAAATGCAATTAGTTGAAGATGAAAAATTAATTGTAGAACTCGGAAGTCTTGCCAGAGAGCATATAGAAAATAGTTTAAAAGATGAATATCTAATCAAAAAATTTAAGGAATTTTTTTAAGTTGAGTCTTCAAAAAAAAGTTTCTGTATTGATGAGCGTTTATAATTCAGAATCTCAGGTAATAGATTCTGTGAAAAGCATTTTTCAACAAACATATAAAAACTATGATCTCCATATAATTGACGACTCTTCAACTGACAATACATACGATGTTATAAAAGAATATATTTCTGACTCCCCAAATGTTAATTTGATTAAGAATAAAGAAAACCTTGGTTTAACTAAGTCTCTTAATATTTTAATTAATGAAAGCGATGGAGAACTCATTGCTAGACAAGATGCTGATGATATAAGTTCACCCTTTAGATTGGAAAAGCAAATAAATAAGCTAGAGCATCATAATTTAGATGCATGTACTACTAGAGCACTTACTTTAGATGAAAATAAGATTATCCCAAATTTTTCATATTACTTACCAAAAAAAATAGTAATTAAATATAAAAATCCATTCATTCATGGAAGTTTGATTATTAAAAGGACTGTTTTAGTCAACTTAGGGGGTTATAACGAAAATTTTTATTACTCACAAGACTATAAACTCTTTTACGATTTTATTAATAGTAACTTTAAAATTAATATTTTAAAAGAGCCTTTATATTTTTTAAATACAAAAAACAATATATCAAGCAACTTTCAACACCTTCAAGAATACTATGCTAATTGTGTCAAAAAAAATAAGATACCAAAAATAGATATTAGAGATCAAATTATTCCTTAAAATGCAAAATAATAATAAATCAAAAATATATCTAAATAGAGCAAGAGAAAATTGGATTGCCGATAGACTTACAAAAGAATTTTGTGGTTTTAATACAACTAAAACTACAAAATTTATAAGTCAATCTGATAAAATTTGGATAATTGCTCCTTGGGTGTGGAAAAACATCTCCAAAAAACACTTAATTAATAAAAAGGTTGTATGCACAATTCACCATATAGATGAACAAAAATTTGATTCTGCAGATTTAAAAGATTTTAAAGATAGAGATGTGTATGTTAATCAATATCATGTTACAAATGATATAACCCATCAAAAGTTAGCTGATTTAACTAATAAAAAAATTGTAAAGATACCTTTTTGGATTAATCATGATACGTTTTTTAATATTGAAGACAGAGATAATCTTAGAAAAAAATTTAATTTAAATTCTAGCGATTTTTTAATAGGTTCTTTTCAAAGAGATTCCGAGGGTTCAAATTTATTACTACCAAAACTATCAAAAGGACCTGACCAGTTTATAAAAATAATAGAGTATCTAAACAAACAATACCCAAATTTAACAGTTGTACTTACAGGTTGGAGAAGAGACTTTATCATTAATAAATTAAGATCAAAGAATATAAATTTTAGATATTTTAAAAAAATTAATACTAAAATATCAAACGAACTTTATAATTGTTTAGATTTATACATAGTAGCCTCCAGAGTAGAAGGAGGACCGATGGCAATATTAGAAGCCGGGTTAACAAAGACCCCAATAATTTCTACAGATGTAGGAATTGCAAGTGACATATTGAGTTCTGAATCAATATATAACATGGATAATTATAAATCAGCTAAACCTAATATCGAATATGCATATTCAAACAGTTTGAAATTTACTCAGGAAAACATAAATAATGAATATTTAAAAATGTTTGATGGTCTTTATGAAAGTTAGTATTGGAACAAAAGTAAAAGAAGGACCTTGGGGTGGAGGTAATTTATTTGCTAAAAATTTACAATCATATTTACAAAAAAATGGGCATGAAGTAGTTAATGATTTATCGGATGAAGATATTGATATAATTTTAATCACTGAACCCAGAAAAACTTCAGAGTCATCAGCCTATACACATTGGGATGTACAAAAATATTTGAGCTATGTAAACAAAAATACTATAGTAGTCCACCGACTTAACGAGTGTGACGAAAGAAAAGGAACAAATTATGTGAATAATTATATGATGTCAGTTAACAAAATAGCTGACTATACAATTTATGTTAGCTCTTGGCTGAGAAGTCTATATGAAAAACAAGGCTTAGTAAATAAAGATAGTTCCGTAATTCTCGCAGGTGCTGACAAAAAAATTTTTAACAATATTGGATTTATACCTTGGAACAAAAATGAAAAATTGAAAATAGTTACTCATCACTGGGGTGCTAGCTGGAAAAAAGGATTTGATATTTATAAAGAATTAGATGAATTAATAGCTAATAGTAGATGGAGTAATAAAATTGAATTTTCATATATTGGAAACCTACCAAAAAATTTTAAATTCAAAAATTCAAAATCTATTCCCCCTCTTTCAGGTTTAGAGCTAGCAAGCAAGATTAAAGAAAACCATCTTTATTTAACAGCTTCAATAAACGAACCTTCTGGCAACCACCATATAGAGGCGGCTCAATGCGGACTTCCACTACTTTTTATTAACAGTGGTGGAATTCCAGAGTACTGTTCAAAGTATGGTTTAGAATTTAATAAATATAATTTTGAAGAAAAGCTAAATGAAATATATTATGATTACTCCAAATATCAAAAAAAAGTTGAAAAGTATCCAAATGAATCTGAAAAAATGGGTGAAGAATATTTAAAAATTTTTTATGAATTATTGGATAATAAAGACAAAATAATTAAAACCAAAAAATTAAACAATAATTTATTTGAAAAATACTTATATTTATCAATAAGAAAGATTTCTTTATAAAATAATTTCTGATAAATTTTTGGTAAAAATCTCAATACTATAAATATCATTAACTATTTTTTTTGCATTGCTAGATAATTTATCAGAGAAATCTTTGTTTTTGATTACTTTATTAATTGAGTTGGTCCACTCATCAAGTGAATTATTTAAAAAAACTATATTTTCATTATTTCTAAAATTTTCAAAATCCCAGAAACCTGAAGTTTTTGTAATTAATACAGGAGTTTCCATAGACATTGATTGCAATGCAACACTTTGTCCGCTAGGTTGCATAGATTCCTTTAGTGGTAGTATCGTCAAGAGTGACTTAGAATAAAACTCTTTCATTTCAAGGTCATTTAACTCTAACGAATTCCAGCTTCCTTTAATATGTGTGACATTTTTTTTGTGTATCTTTTCCATTCTTGAAGAAATAACAACAAAATTTATCGAGCTAAGATTATCTATTAATTCAATAAGGAATTCATAATCTCTGTTTTTATCATTTCCAATAAATAGAACGAATTCCTTTATATTTGATTTAGGATTATTCCAAAATTCTTTATCAACGCAAAATGGTAATAAATGAAAACGATCTGAGTAAGATCTGTACTTATTAATAGCAGCCTTGTACTCTCCTTCACCAAGAAATATTAAATTATCAGAAACTTTTATTAAGAAAAAATTTAATATTTTCTTTGATTTTTTTTCCAAATCGAAATCTGAAAACCCCATTATAAAAGTAGAAATACTTATATTTCTAAACAGTTTTAAAAAGAATACTACTGGCAAGGTAGAGTATCCGATATTTTGATTGGTATTAATAATATGTGTACTATGATAAAAAATTCTTAAATTTTTGTAAGTTAATATTTTTTCTGTATACATAGGCACTTTTAATATTTTTCGAATTAATTTAAATATAAAATTAGAAATTAAGTTACCTGATTTTGATAATTCAATAATTGAACAGTCGTTAATAGGGTCTTTGTTTAAATCAAAAAATGAATAAAAAAATTCTCTAGGAAAAACACTCTCATCTGAAAGTCTTGAGATTCTACCTTCTTTAAATACGTAAGTTATTTTATTCAAACATTTTAAATTATATTATTAAACTACAACTTAGATGCTTATTAAAAATATTTTTACATATTTATATTTTGTCCTATTGATTTTACTTTCCATTTTTTCACGCTCTTTTGCTGGTTTGTACATTTCTCAATTTCGCTTGGGCGAGCTTTTGATTGGAGGTGCTTTATTAAGCTATCTTATATTTTTCATATCCGGAAGAAGCAAAATTTTAAAATTAGTACCAAATTTTTTAATTGTAAATAAATTGAAGATAATTTTTTTTAGTACATTTTTTCTTTTAGTTTTTAATAGCACAAAAGAGTTTGATCTTGGTTCAATTAGGAGAAGTTCTTATGTTTGGACTTTGATATTTCTATTATTTGGTGCTTATTTGCTCAAAGACCTAGATAAACCAATACAAAGCTATATCTTTGCAATTAATTTAGTTGCTTTATATTTATTTTCATATGGATACTACCCAAATTTTATAATTGACTTTTTCAAACAGTTTTCTGATAAATTTGATTTCATCAAAGCTTCAGACATATTTTTATCATTATTGGTAGCCAACCAGATTGTCATCAGATCGGGCTTTAATAAAAAAATATCTCTTGTATTTACTATATTTTCTTCTTTTGCCTTTCTTCCATATTTTATATCTCAAAGCAGAGGTTCAACGCTCGCATGCTTAGTTTTTATGTTTATATTTTTATACGAGATGAGAAATACACTAATTAAATATAAAATTTTTACTTTTATTACATTAATTGGTGGTTTAATAATATTTATTTTTTCAACTTTATTAATTACCCAAAGAATAGAAAATAATTCAGTATTTGAAGGTAATTTTCAAAATGAAATAGTAGTTGCCGTAGATGATAATTTAAAAAATAAAAATATAAAGGAAGGATTTTTTGGTTTTTATTTACAAGATGGACGGCTAATGTCTAAAGACAACACAACCAATTGGAGATTAGATATTTGGCAGGATTTATTCTGGGATTTAAATTCCAATGGCAATATTTTAATTGGATATGGTTTTGATTCAATTTTCCCCGTTATGTTAGACCCTACAGCTCCAGGAAGGCTTGGAAGAGATGGATTAAATGAAAATGTACACAACTATTTTGTCAACATATTAGGGAGAGGTGGATTACTACAATTGATTCTTTTTATTATTCTATATTTTACAATAATTAAAAACTGGATGAAAATAGAGTCGAAAGCTATGATTTTTTCCTATTTAATACCAGTCCTAATAGTTTCTTCACTAGATGTAACAATGGAAGGAGTACAGTTTCCTATAATTTTCTATTCATATCTGGGATTATTTGCATATTCAGATTAAGATTATATATTTATTATTCTTTATAAATACATTACAATATAAACAAATATGAAAAAAGCTCTCCTAACAGGAATAACTGGCCAAGATGGGTATTATCTTACAAGACTTTTAATTGATAAAGGTTACGAGGTTCATGGGACAATAAGAAGAACATCCTCCATTAATACATTTAGGCTTGATCCTTTAATTTCAAAATATCAACCAGATGGCATTCTAAATCTTCATTATTCAGACTTACTTGATTCATCATCGTTAGAACTTCTAATTAACCAGATAGAGCCCGACGAAGTTTATAATTTAGCAGCCCAATCTCATGTATCAGTTTCGTTTAAAAATCCTATATATACAACTCAAACAGCGACGTTGGGTTCTATTTCAATTCTGGAAGCTATTAGAAATTCAAACAAAGATGTAAAATTTTATCAAGCATCTTCTTCTGAGATGTATGGAGGAGACTCAAAAGAGTTGCTTAATGAGCAATCGCTATTTAATCCAAAAAGTCCCTATGCAGCATCAAAAGTATTTGCTCATAATATCACCAAAATATACAGAGAATCATACGATATATTTAGTGTGAATGGAATATTGTTTAACCACGAATCACCTTATAGAGGGGAGACTTTTGTTACTAGAAAAATTACAAGAGCTCTAGGCAGAATCGCATGTGGACTACAGTCAAAAGTTACTCTAGGCAATTTAGATGCATCAAGAGACTGGGGGTTTGCAGGTGATTATGTAAAAGGTATGTGGATGATGTTGAATCACGAAAAAGCTGATGATTGGGTACTTGCAACTGGTGAAACACATACAGTAAAAGATTTTTTAAAAATTGCGTTCGAATACTTAAGCTTAAATTATGAAGAATTTGTTGAGACTTCAGATAAATATTATAGGCCAAACGAAGTAGAGCATCTTCTGGGTGATTCAACAAAAGCTAGAAAACAGCTTGGTTGGAAGCCTGAGGTTGAATTTGAGCAGTTGGTTCACATGATGGTTGATTTTGATTTAAATCTTGCCAAAAGAGAAAAGCTATTGATAGATGAGGGTTATTTAAAACCTACTTGGGAAAATTTCATTTCCTAGCAACATCATAATTTTCTGAAAACCATTTGAATGTTTTACTGATACCATCTCGAATTTTTATTTTTGCTTTCCATCCTTTGCTATTTAAATAACTTGAATCTAATAACTTCCTTGGATTACCATCAGGCATGCTTTCATCAAAAATAACCTCTCCAGGAAAAGAGGAAATATCTTTTATAAGATAGGCTAAGTCCTTTATAGTAATTTCTTCCGATGAACCAACATTAATTAATTCTTTTTCGATATTATTTTCAATAATGAAATTTACTGCAGCTGAAAAATCATCAACGTGTAAAAATTCTCTTAGTGGGCTACCTGAACCCCAAATTTCAATTGATTCTTGATTATTTATTTTTGCATTATAAAATTTATGAATCAAACTAGGTATAACATGTCCATTTTCAAGAGAAAAATTATCTCTATAACCATACAAGTTAGTAGGCATCAAGTTCACAACAACAGATCCGTATTGATATTTTAATGATTTTCCAAGCTCAATTGCTGTAATTTTAGCTAATGCATAAGGTGAATTAGTTGGTTCAAGAACTCCTGTCATAAAACTATCTTCTTTTATAGGGACAGCGGCCCCTAAGGGGTATATGCAACTACTTCCTAAGTTTATTATTTTAAGGTTCGGTTTATTTATTGAAGATTCTAGAACATTAATATTTATTTTTAGGTTTTCAAGTAAAAAATCAACTCTTTGTGTATTATTCGCATTTATCCCTCCAACTTTTGCTGCGGCATTTATGATAAGATCAGGATTTTGGTTATCTATATACTTTTTTGTACTTTTATAATCAAATAAATCTAATTCGTTTCTGCTTGGAGACTGAATTTTTAAGTTTTTGTTATGAGAAAGCGTTTCTTTAAGAGATGAACCTACAAGCCCAGAACCACCTAATAATAAAGTTTTAATTTTCATATCTTATCTAATTAATAATATAACAGCAGTAAAAAGTATTAATCTATAAATTAATATCGATTGTTTATAATATATATGATGAAATCTTTACCCTATTTAGTTAACATTCCTCCCTTTATGTTTAGAGGTGTAGACACAGATAATTTTGGTTTTATCGAAAAACTGGTATTTATTATAAAGGGAAAAATTATAAGTAATATCATTATTAAAACTAACGGTAAAATATTTTGTTTATTAATCAATTTTTTTTATCCAAAAGAAAATTCCATATACTATGAAAACAAAAAGTACAAAAAAAAATTAAGTGATTCAAAAATTATTAGTTTTCCAAATAAGAGAATTCTCAGAATAGTTAATAAACCTGATATACATTTAGAAAAATTATTAGCTTCCTATTGCTTGGATAATATTGAAATATTAAATAACGATACTGTAATTGATTGTGGAGCAAATGTAGGAGAGATAAAAATTGCATTAAATTTTCAGGGTAAATTTCCAAAGTATATAGCATTTGAACCAGATGGAGATACATTTGAATGTTTAAAGTTGAACACAAATGATGAATATACGAGACTTTTTAAACAAGGATTATCTGACTCACAGTCTTTAAAACAATTTTATCTAGATAATGAAGGTGGTAATTCTTCAGTAATTGATTTTGGATCAGGTATTAATACATTAGTTCCATGTATTGATCTAGACAATCTCAATATTGACTATAAAGTTAAACTATTCAAAGTTGA
The DNA here is from genome assembly GCA_902587025.1 of uncultured Candidatus Actinomarina sp. GTDB lineage: Bacteria > Actinomycetota > Acidimicrobiia > Actinomarinales > Actinomarinaceae > Actinomarina. Next base: position 51,579 of record CACIJJ010000002.1, read on the forward strand.
AGCGGAAGGCTATGAACCAGAAGTACTTTTAGGGTCTTTAAAAACTCTAAAATACATTGAGTACATCTCTGTAGATTTTGGTGCAGAAAGAGGTATAAGTGAAGAAAATACCATTCCCGAGGTAAATAAAATATTATACAAAAATAACTTTGAATTGATTAAATTTAGCAACTATAGACAAATTGGACTTTATAAGCAAAAAGAATATAACTTTTAGACATGCATCAATCAAAACTCTGGTACCACTCAATTGAAGAAGGCATATTACAATTACTTCAGAAACTTAATAGGCCCGAAACTAATTTTGAATTTAATCCAGTTCTTTTGGGAAATACTAAATCAGGAAATAAAATAAAGCTTGGCCCCTCAATTTACGCACTTAAAATACTTAAAATTTTAAATAATAAAGAATTTTTAAACAACAACACAATTTCTGAATGGGGAGATTTTATTAACTCATTTCAAAAACAGAATTCTAAATTTCCTACAAACTCATTTATAGATGAAGGTTATTTAACTGAGATAACAAAGTTTAATTTACAAAATGACTTTAAAAATTTAATAAAGAAAATAATCTTATCTTTTAATGAAAAAGTACCTTTTGAAGAAAACGAAAAAAAAATAGTGAAATCAGTTAAAGCAGAAACTAAACAAGCTATTTCTATTCTTCATGAATTCAATATGAAAAATAAATATTTGTATATAGATTTTCCAAGACTAGATTCAAGAATTAAAAATTATCTCGATTCGTATAATTGGCAGTACCCATGGAATAGTGGTGCTCAATTTGCAGGTCAATGTTTATTTATTTCTACCCAACTTCCAGAAGATGAAAGACTTCAATGTAAAAAAGTATTATCTAGTTTTATCAAAAATAAAGTTAATAAAGAAACTGGTTTCTATTATGAGGGATCTTTACCTCAATCTGCACAACTAGTAAATGGAGCAATGAAAGTTTTAACAGGACTTCAGTGGATTGATGAGGAAATACATTACCCAAAAAAAATAATTGATTATTCTTTAAACTATGTTCCAAATAGAGAAGGTTGCGATTTAATAGATGTAGTACATGTTTTAAGTTTGTGCGGAAAGCAATCTGGCTATAAAAAAAATCAGATTATTAAATATTTCGACAATATTTTGAACATGGTAAAGGAACATTATCAACCAAAAACTGGTGGCTTTTCATACTTTATTAACAAAAGCCAAACTCATTATTATGGATTAAAAATCTCAGACGGTAGAGACACTTCTGATTTACACGGCACATTATTATGTCTTTGGGCAATTTCAATAATTTTAGATTTTAAAGAAGACTCAAGTCAAAATTGGAATATACTCAAGCCCTAGTATCGTACTTTTTTACAATTAAAAATGAAATAGTTAGACAAACCAACAATACAAAGAAAAAATTAAATATTGGAATCTGATCAACATTATATAGCAGGGATTGAAAATCTGAATTGTCTCCAGGTAGTTTATTTGATATTAGAAAGTTAGTGAACACCTCTGGTTTAACAAATAATAAAATTATTTTAAATATAAATGCCCCAAAAAAACTTGTTGAAAATATTTTTAAATATGAATCAGTTTCTATAAAAGAACTTAGGAGTCCAAAAAGGTATTTAGAATTAACAAATTTTCTTTCAATTCCAAAGCTATTAATTTGATAATCCAAGGATAGCTGGGTACCAATACTAGCTTCAAAGAAAACTACCCCAATAATTCCAAAAATAGAAAATAATTTTAAATAAATTTTTATATATTTTTTCTCAAAGTATTTACTTGTAAAAAATAATAATGTTGACAGAGGTATTAAGTTAAGAAGATACCTGTAGCCATACGATGAAGCAGTCGATTGCCATAATAACACTATTCCGTAAATTTGTGAATATGAAACAAAAATCAAGAATTTAAAAAGTAAATTTTTTTTTGTATTTACAATAATAATAAAAGCGATAATACTACCAAGAAAAACAATTGGATTGAACCAAATCAAACCAAATTCTTGTCCAAAAAATATATTTTTTATTGCATTCAAATTTGTAATTAATAAACTACTAAAATCTTGGTTTGAAAAATATGAGCCAACCACGTTAGATGTGTTATAAACTATTTGGGGGTTAAATACTAGGCTTCCATAAACACCTATAGATAAAAAACAAAAAATTAAAAAATTTATTACCAAAGATATTTGAAACTTTAAGTCTTTGTAAACAGATTTTACAATATTTATTCTTTCTCTAGAAATACACTCAACAAGATAAGGGACAAATAAAACATACAGGTGCACCCATTTAGTTAAAATTGCAAGCAAAATTGAAATAGAGATAAAAATAGCATATTTTCCGTCCATTCTTGTTAGATGGTATTTAACAGTAAAATACATAACACATATAATTGAAAAAACTTCATAAACATGTGACATGCTGTACCTTTCAAACGCGAAGTATGACAATCCAGAACCAAAGATGATTAGGAATACCATATTAAATTGATTTCTTATTTGTAATAATTCAAGTATTTTATTCATTAGAAATATAGAAAAAAACAGATACATTACAGAAGAAATCGAATAAAAAAGAATTTTTATGTTAAAAACATTACCCGATTGGCTCAAAACATTGTTTAGCAAATTCCCAATAAAAATAAATGGTGCAGAAAAAATTCCTGACCCAATGAATCCTGAAGGAGCACTAACTCCTTCTTTATAGAACCTAGCTTTTTCATTACCAGACAATTGATTAGAATAATCAAGGTCAAAGTCTAATGCAATAGTCTCAGCATGCATATAGTAATCATGATCATCTTTACAGCAATATATCTCTTCAATAAATCTGTAGTCTGTTTTTGTAATCAAAAGAAAAAAAAATGTAAAAAGAATTAATAATAATTTTTTATTTAATATCATTATTTATTTTAGAAAAATTATTTTGATAGTAATCACTTTCAATTGATTGTGATCTATTGAATAGAAATATAAAAAACAAAAAAAACAAAAGACCAGTTAAAAACCAAGATGATTGTATCCCGATCTTGTTGCCATATCTTATATAAAAAAAGTTAATAAAACTGTAAATAGAAACTATAAATGAAAAGATTGAGGCAATATCTAAAAAAGAAGATGACTGAAGGTCTGAAAAATACAATTTCATTTTTATTTTTGCAAAGTAACTCTTTAATGTTGTGTATATAAGTTTATAAAAGATTACGGAAGCTCTTAAACCACTTTTTTGCCCACCATATTCTACTTTATTTTGATATTGCCCAAATTTAATACTTTCAGTTACAATTTTTTTTGACATAAAAATTGTTAAAAAAAACGGATATCCATATCTGTAAAAAAATTTTGGCATTTCAAAATCACCTAAAGCTTTCTTTGATATCAAAAATAGACCGTTCAGTGGATCATTGATTTTCCAGTTGCCTGTAGCAATTTTTATTAGAATTGAAGCAAACGAATTACCAACATATCTTATAGTTGGAATTTCTCCAACAATACCTTCACTCCAGAATCTATCGCATTTAACAAAGTCGAATTGATTAGTTTCATTTAGTTTAATTAATCTAAGTACATCTTTTTTTGAGAACTGGTTATCCCCGTCAATTTTTATTACATAATCAGAATCACTTAATATAAATTGATTAATTCCAATTTCAAAAGACTTTCCAGCTCCAAGATTTTTTTGATTGTTGATTACATTTAAATTGGGGTATAAATTTTCTAGTTTTAATAAAATATTTTGAGTGGAATCTGTACTCTTATCGTTGACAACAATTATTTCATTAAATAAAGATGAATATGAATTTATTACATCATTTAAATATGATTCTTCATTGTAAGCCAAAACTAGTAATGATTTTTTCATCAACCTTTTATTCCAATCATATACTTAATTTTCTATAAATTTTAAAAATTAAAAATGAAAGAAAATCTGAAATCATGGTAATTATTCTGTATTGCATAAAAAGTACCAAAATGAATTCTTCACTAAAATTATTGCTAAGTAATAATACTGATACATATTCTCTTATTCCTATTCCAGCAGGTGAACCAATTGCAAAAAAAGCTATTAGAGATGAAAGAATAAAAGCAAACACTGAGGAAGTCAGCAATTCGCCATAAGACAATATATTAAATGATAGAAGTGAAAGAAATGACAAATAATAAAATCCCACATAGCAGATTAAGACTTTCTTATTTTTGAATATTAGGAAGGTAGTATATAAAACTAAGAATATATTCAATAATATAAAATTATTAAGTAGGTTGTTATCCAGAAAGAAAAAAATGCTAAATAATGATGCTGTAAAAATAATAAAAATTTGCTCTTTTACTGTTAATTTTGAATATGTAGGTAAATTAATTTCATGGTTGTTTATTTTCAAATAATTATATCTTAATAAAGCTGGAGTAATTTTAAAGGGAACATATTTTCCGAGAATTGAGTAGTACCAAGATTTCAAATATATATTATTTTTTAAACCTTGTCCGTTATTTAAAAAAGACCAACCAAGTGCTAAAAAGAAAATTCCACAAATGTAGATAATTACTGAAATTAATAAAGCTAAATAATTTAACTCTAAGATATAATTTATTTGGTCAGACAATATATTTGAAATATAGAATAAACTAACAACAGAAACCACAAAATTAAAATATTTAAAAAATTTATTATTGAATAATCTTTTAAATAAATTTAATATTTTGTATTTATCAATCATTTAATTTTTTTAAAACAGCAACTGCCATATTTGGATTCTTATAAATTTTAGCTTCGAAGTCTTCCTTAACTAAATTTATAGCTACATTTAGCAATGGAAGATTGTCTAGTCGTATATCTTCTATTATCAACAAACCATCTTCTACTAATATATTTTTTGCTATGAAAATAGAATTAATATTTGAAATTATAGAATGAAAACCATCATCAATTATTACGTCAAATTTAAAAGAAAATTTAGTAATAAACTCTTGAATCGAAATTTTATCTAATTGATCTAAGTAAAGAGTGTTTATATTTTTGTCTTGAAAAAGTATTTTTTCATCAATATCAGCACCCCAAATTTCTGACTGTGGAAGAAAATCCCTAAATGCAAATAACGATGCTCCAGGATTTCCTAATTTTGACATGTTAGACATAATTTCTGTGTTATTAGTGCCAAGGCCAATCTCAAGTAAATTTTTAATTTTTTGTTGATTTAAATATTTTGCATAAACCAAATGATAGTTGTGAGTTGCTTTATCAGATTTATATTTTTGAAATAACTCCTTTAATAATTGAGATTCATTGGATGGTGTAATCTCATCTATATCTTGTTGGTGTAGTGGTTGCTTGATTAAAGAATTTAGTACTGGCGAATAATTTTTTATCGAAAAAATAGTGTTTTTTGATCTGCCCGAGATTGTTCCTGTTACATTTGGAGAATATTCAAAAAACTCTTTTATAATATTAATTTTGATATATTCACTTCTAAATTTTTTATTAATGTAGTTACGCATTGGACCAGAATTATTAAATAATTTAGGAAAATATTTTTTTATGAATTGTTTAAAGTTCATTTTTGACTGGCCTCATTAACTTAACTAAATTTATTTCTTAGAAGTTACTAAAGATTTTATACTTACTTTAAAGAATTCTAGTGGATAGTCATAGTCAAAAATTCTTAAATTAATTAAATTTTTTATAATAAAAAAGAAGCTTGAAAGTTTTTTGTTTGTGACAACATGATATTTTTTGGAACTAATTTCTCTGAACTCATCTTGATAAAAGTTAGAATTTTTATATTGTATAAATTCTAAATTCCAAGGTTTACCTTTTCCACTAAAATGTAAAAAGCAAATATTTTCTTTCACATATTCGTAGGTATAACTTGGATTATCAAAGATTCCAAGATTAAAATTAAGACTATTACTCATATCCATAAAGTTATTGTCGAAAGCTTTATTCAGAAGATCTTGATCCCAGTAGATGATATTCTTTTTGTATTTTTCCAAAATACTTAAAAGACTTTTTTGAGTATCATTATCTTTCCACATATTAAAGTTCATTACTAATACACCCGCATTAAAATAATTGTTTCCTTTTAGGTCAAGTCTTCTAAAAAACTTTTCTGCTTCTTCTTTTGTCCAATTTTCATAATCATTTCTCATACCTTCTGTTCTGGCTGCAACTGGCTTTACTGTATTTTTCAAATTTAGGATTGTTTCATGAAGTAAAGGTAGGGGATTATTAAGACAAATAATATCTGCATCGAGATAAATTAAAAAATCTATATCTACATCAACATATTCTTCAGCAAATATTCGATAGTAAGTTGCTTCAGAGACGTGTGCGTTTTTCAATTTAGGAAAATCATGATTTTTTAATTTAAATTCAGAAATTTTTATATCATTAATATTTTCATTTTTAATAATGGCATTGTAATAATTAATAAATGAAGCAGGGTTTTTATGGATAATATAAATATTGACTTTTTCGTCAATATTTTTTAAGAGAGAGTTTATTGAGACAAAAGCTTGGGTATTATAATTTTCATCAAAACAATATAAAAAATTTAAATGGCTCATATTTTATCCTTTGTCATTTTAGTATTGTTCGACAACCAAATAACTCTTGTGATTATTTTTGTTTTAGGTTTTCCGCAAAAAAAGTTGAAACATTTTTATGTAGCAATGACTATAATTATCTGCAACCACACATTAAGCAACAGTATGATTCAAATAAAAGTTAACTTGAGTACATACACTTTGAAAGACCGATATGAAAATTAATTCTGTAGCAATTCTTGCCGGGGGAAAAGGGAGTCGCTTAAAAGAATTGACTACATCAATTCCAAAACCAATGGTTAGTGTGTTAGGGAAACCACTTATTTTTTATATTGTTGATCATTATGTATCATTTGGTGTATCGAAAATTTATTTACTGACTGGGTATAAGCACAAATATATTTTAGATTATTTTAGAGAACATTTTAATGAGACTTCACCAAATAAATTTGAATATTATCAATCCGATGTCATTATTGAAATTTGCTATACCGGTGTAAAAACAATGACTGGAGGTAGGATAAAAAAAGTTTTAAATAAAATAGAAGAGCAAGATTTCTTTTTAACTTATGGAGATGGTATTTCAAATATAGACTTAAATAAATTATCTAAATTCCACGATAAACATAAACCCATAGTTACAGTAACTGCTGTTAGGCCGCCTGCACGCTTTGGTAGTTTAGATATAAAAGGATCAATTGTTGAAAGTTTTGGGGAAAAAAAACAAACTTCTTCAGGGTGGATAAATGGAGGATTTTTTATAGTTAATAAAAAAGTTGATAGGTATATTAGGTCTTATGATCAACCATTTGAAGAATATCCACTAAGAAAATTAGCATCATCATCTAATCTTATTGCTTTTAAACATTACGGTATTTGGCAATGTGCAGATACTTTAAGAGAGATTGAAATTTTAGAAGAAATAATAAAGGATAATATTTTTTTTAAAAAATAAGTATTAAATCTTTTATAAATACTTTAAGCTAGTTTTTAATGAAAAACATTACAAAATTTTCAGTTATTTCAATTTCTTCTTATTTAGCAATTCAAAATAGTGAGTTTATCGATGTTGGGCAACTAATCGGTGATATTGAAAGGTTTTATACTTTTGAAAATTTACAATTGAGTTATATTTATTTTTTAATAAGTATTTTAATCTCTTGCTTAACTTTGTATCTTATGTATTTCTTGAAGCCTTTTATTGAGATATATTTGTTGTATTATTTTAGATTCAGTTTTTATTTTCTGATTAATTTATTATCTATTTCAACAGTATTTATTATTTTAAGAATTTATGGATATTCAAGGCTAAATTTATTGATCTATTTAATTTTTTCATCCTTTGTTTTCACTTTTTTTGCAAGAAAGTAGGCTCATGATAGGTGAAAAATATCATTTTTTTAAAAATCAAATTAACAGTATCTAAGATAGTTATACACTAAGTAATGAATAAAATAACAAAACTAACTTCGTTAATAAAAATTTCTTTCGATATTGTTATTGACATAATCTTTATTATCTATTCAATAATTTATAATCTAATTTTTTTCAGAAGAGCATTTGATTATCAAAACATTATCGTAACTGCTTCTGACAAATATTATTATGATGATTTAATTGATTTTTTAGTTTTTTTTGAAGGTAAAAAATATTTTACAGATGTTTTTGTTTACGATTTAGGGTTAACTGAGGACCAGATTAAAAACATACAACGAATGTTTCCGTTTATAAATCTTTATAAATTTAAATTTGAAAATTATCCAGCATTTATTGGACATAGAGATTCAGATACAAAATTAGGTGGTTACGCATGGAAACCTTTGATAATTCAAGATGTCTATTTGAAAAGTAATAAGACTGTCTTTTGGTTTGATACAGGTACACGCAGCAACAGATTTTTTATCAACTCTTTAATAACGATAAAACATCGTGGGTATTTTTCTACATACAGCCCAGGAACAATACAAGATTGGACCATAAAAAGCGTTGTTAAAAAGCTAAATGTATCTGAAAAAGATTTAAGAAAAAGAAACTTAAATGGGGCAATAGTTGGATTTAAACAAGGAGATACAAAAGCCAAAAAACTCTTAGACGATTGGGTGAACTTATCTTTAAAAAAAGAGCTTATCGTTCCTAATGACAACTCAAGAAAAAATCACCGTCACGATCAATCATTATTAACCATATTGTCTTACAGAATAAGCCCAAACTTTTTTGCTAGAAATAAATTTATGTATGGAATAAAAATTCATCAACATTCAAAAAGAGTAATATATATTCACGATAAATTATTAAACAATAAAATGAAAAAGTTTAGAGAAAATTGGTATAAACAAAACCAAAGCATTTCAACAAATACTTTTAAAAAATCGAAAATAGTTATTTTTTTAAATATTGATCAATTCAGAACGATTAAAAATTATAAATTTAAAAATAAGTTAATCATAGTTGTGCTTGAAAGCTTTTCAGAAGTTTTAGTATTAGAAAATTATTTAGCAAGAAAAAAACTGAATGTAAATGTTTTATTAGATTCTGATGATGAGATTAATAATAATTTAAATTTTCCAATCTTTAGATTAAAACTAACAGAAGAAAATCTTAAAAACTTTCTGTTCAATGGGGAGAAAAGTTATTCTTAATTTTTTAATTATTAAATAAGTGTTTGTAAAACTGATAATTTACTGATTCCAATAAATATTTTTTACTATCTTTCTCTGCCTCTACTTTTATGTTCATTAGATTATCTTTTCTTTTAAAAATATATTTTATTTTTTGACTTAGTTCGAAATTTGTATCTGAATCAAATAAAAAACCATTTTTGCCGTCATTTATGATCTCTCCAGCGTTACTTTGAAAACTTGAAAGAGTAGCGTTTCCAAAGTACATCGATTCCATTAATACGACTGGAAGGCCTTCTACATCTCCTCCTTTTGTAACTATTGAAGGCACTACTATTAAGTCAGCAATTTCATATATATATTTTAATTTAGGTATATCATTAAAAAATTTTATAATTTTTACATTCTTAGTAAGGCCATGTTTATCAATTAGCCTGAAATATTCATTAACTAACGAGCCTGAACCACAAATAATTAATACAATTTCATCAAGTATTTCTGGAATTTCTTTCAGAGAATTTATTAAGGATTCAACACCTTTTTTTTTGGCAAATCTACCAGCGTAAACAATTTTAAATTTATCATGGTATTTTGAGATTTCAATAATTTCGGTAGATTCGATAGATTCAAATTTATTGCTATTAACCCCCATGGGGATAATTTTGCTTTTGTCTTGGTTCCAATTCTTTTTTTTAATATTTCGTTTTAGCTTGTATTCAGTGTTTTTAGAATCAAAAGTAAATGATTTTGCATTTTTAACAATCGTATTTAATAATAGTTTTCCAATTACAGGTAATTTAGTCAATATCTCAGCATCATGTGCATGACTTGTAAATACAAAAGGTACTCTTGTCAACTTAAAGCAAATTAAAGCAATTAATGCTTGAGGCATAACCCAATGTGCATAAATTAAATCAGGTTTTAATTTATTAATTAGCTTTAAAGTTGCCAATAGCTGTGATATTAAAAAGAATGGAATAACCAGTGTATAGAGAAAATTTTTTCTTAAAACCGGCAAGATCCCTTCACCAGCAAGTTTTTCAAATCTAGAGAAAAAGTATCTAAATCTATATTCGTTAAAATATAAATTTTCTGAATATTTTTTATTTTGATAAGATGGCGCAAGAACAGTAAATTCTATATCATTATTTTTCTTTTTTAACTCTACTATTTGATCCATGACAAAACTTGGAGTGGGATCATTATTGCTAAGTGGAAAAGTAGACGCTAAAACTATAATTTTTTTCATACTCTGTCTAGGTTAAATAAAACTTTATAATACCTTATTACATATTAATATTTTAATTAATCATGAGTGCAGAGATAAATTTTGTAATTACTGGCAGCGAAGGTTTTTTGTCAAAAAATTTCATTTATTTTCTTTCGGATACAAAATTTAATTTTTACAAGGTTTCACATAAAAGTTTTGATGAAGATATCCACAATATCAAGAAACTAAAACTTAAGAACATAATTTTAATTCATAACGCATTTTTGCATCCCAGTATATTAAGGAATAAAAATCATGATTTTTTTAAAAACAAATCCAATGAACTTTTTTATAAAATTGTAGAATTTATTACCCATAATGATATTTATAGTATTTTTTACCCATCCTCAGGTTCTACTAAAAAGTTTAGGGACATTGATAACAATTTATTTAAACCTTATGCAGATCAAAAAATTTATGAAAAAGCTCAGTTAAATAACTTAAGTAAGGATTTGGGCTTTAAAATAATGGTTCCTATTATTTACTCTTCAATTGGACCATTTGGAAAATATAATAGAAACTCTTCCCTCTCTTCAATTCCATATAATGCTTTTCTTGGCAATGAAATAAACATCCTAGACAAAACTAACAATACTTATTCAATAACCTGTATAGAAGATTTAGTTAAACTGTCTATAAAAGCATTGTCAGATCCAATTAGTGAATCGAATCTTGTTCTTGATGTAGGGAGTGAAATTTTAAATATTAAGGATTTCATAGATATGAATATTAATATTTTTGGATTAGATCCAAATAAAGTCAAATTTAACTTTGAAGATGTCGCCCTACAAAATTATTTTTCAGATAATTCAAAATATTTAGAACTTTTAAAATATTATTCAATAAGAAATACTAAAGTAAGCGACTACTTGACCTACTTAAAAAAGTATTTTGAAACTTTGTAAATATTTGATTTTTTCTAAAGCGATATTTTTTTAGAACTCTTAATTTGTATCTTTTGATGTTAAATATAATTTTTTCAAATAATCTTAAAATGTAGCTTTCATTTAAATTTACAGAATCATGTGAATCAATTTGTTTTTCTTTGAATAATGAAATCCAATATTTTTTATCAAGCTTATCGAAGTTAAACCTTTTTTTAGAAATATATTTTTTTGCTTCAATTAAAAACTCATAATTTATCTCATTAAAATGCTCCACAATAATTACTGGCAAGTCAGATGTGGTCTCTTGAAAAGTTGGATGTTTTTCAACAATTGGTATAGCTCCTGCGTAAAGCGACTCCCATAATCTATGTGTATCATAGCCATTTCCAAAAGGGCAAAGAACAAAATCTGATGAGCTTAATGATTTGAGATAGTCTTTCAATTCTAAATTAGGAGACTCTATTTTTACCCAGCTTTTCTTTTCAAAGTGCCGATACAATTCACTTCTAACCTTATCATTTGTATTTATTTGAAAATTAATATAAAGTAGATTTTCTTTTTGAATAATTTTATTTTTTTTACTGTGCTGTAAAAAATGTTCTTTAAGTAAATTTTTTTTTGAGTAACTATTTGAAATACCCAAAGGAAAAGCTCTTAATTCTGGATGGTCTATGTTTATATTTACAGAAAACCATTCCGAAATACACTCTGGTTTACTTTTAAATAATTCATAATTTATAGGTTCGTCAGATTGGGCTGTTATGAGTTTAATATTTTTTAAATTTACTTTGTCTAAGAGTTTAAAAAGTGACTTTACACATGAAAGATTTGTAAAAATTGTATCATTTTCATTAAGCTGAACTGACTTTAATTTGTAAAAGATTTGTCCATCTATATTTGATATTATGTAGTAGTTACTTAATTCAAGATTGTTAAACTCTTCAGTTGTAACAAGTTCTGAATAGACAACATCACACTCTCTAGCAATCTCATAACTTGAAATAAAATTAATTTTACTAAAGTCAGTCATCATTTAATCAAATCAAAAAGTAAGTTGTAGGTTTTTTCTTGATCTCTATAATTAGTAAATTTATGGAAATTATTATTAATGATGTTTTTGTACATTAATGTAAATTGATTAAATTCCCCTACATGAGTCTTTTCTGTAGTTTCTTCAGAATATATTTCAAAGTAACTGTGAAAATTATCTGGTTTTGAAAAAATAAACGGAAAATGATAAGAACTCTGCAAAGTATCAAATCTCAATTCATTTGAGTAAACATCTGAAATACCCCACCTGGAATTAAATTTTATGCCAGATTTAGTTTCAATTTCTATCTCTCCTCCTAGATCAACGTCAATATTATTGTCAGAAACTTTACTAAATTTATTAATTATGTAATCTTCTTTTTCTAGACTAAAAAAAAGGGATAAAGGATAAATACCTAAATCTAATGTAAAACCACCACCTTTATCTTTCTGATATCTAAAATTTTGTTTGTCCATTTCGGGTATCGTAAAGTTTGCTTCAATACTTTGCACATTATTACTTTTAAAAACATTAATAACTTCATCCCATAAAGGATGATGCAAATACATCAATCCTTCAAAAATTCTTTTTTTGGATTTATCTTTTAGAAAATCCTTATATTCAAATAATTTAGAACTATTCGACAAAGGTTTTTCAATAAGGAAAACATCTGAAAAAGTTTTAATCTGTTCAAAATTTTCTAAATGCGAATTTGGAGTAGATGCAATAATTACAAAATCATAAGTACAATTTTTATCAAGGTGATCAAAGTTTTTAATTCGTACCTTACCGGATTCTTCAACATTTGTTTTTTTTCTATCAACAATTTCAATGCAAGATATTTTGTTAATATTTAATAGTGCCGGAATAATTCTTTTAGAAGTGTGAATACCGTTTCCAATTACTAATATTTTCAATTTCTTTTATTATAAAGCTTTAATATTTAAATCTTATTCAACAAATTCATATTATTTGATTATTATCAAATTTATGAAAATATTAGTTACCGGATGTTTTGGCTTTATTGGATTTAATTTTTTAAAATATATAGATTCGAATTATAAAAATGAAATAGAAATAATTGGAATTGATTCATTAGAATCAGCAGGTTCTACTACTAATAGTGTTAATTATAAAAATGATAAATTTACTTTCATCAAAGGTAATATTGTAGATATCAACAGTTTTGAGATTTCTAAAATTGATGTTGTTGTAAATTTTGCCGCAGAAACCCATGTTGATAATTCAATCTTTATGCCTGAAAAGTTTATAGATTCAAATGTTCTTGGTGTGACAGAGTTGTTAAAATTTGCAGTGAAAAATAAGATTTCAAAATTTGTTCATATTTCTACAGATGAAGTTTATGGAAGTGTTCAAAATGAATATTGTAAGGAAAGTAATTTTTTTAACCCCTCTTCACCATATTCTGCATCTAAAGCTAGCGCTGAGTTAATATGTAACTCATTTATAAAAACATATGGCCTAAATATTTTAACAGTTAGGCCTGCCAATAATTATGGATACTTTCAACAACCTGAAAAACTTATACCATTTAGCGTTGCAAATCTATTGAACAATCAAAATATTGAAATCTATGGAGACGGTAAAAATATACGTCATTGGCTTCATGTCTCTGATACTTCAAGTGCTATTTTAAAAATAATTGAACAAGTTAATGAGCCAGATGTTTTCAATGTTGGTTCTGGAGTTTATATGAACAATATTGACTTAAGCCATAAGTTGCTGAGTATTTTGAATTTAACTGATGAAAGAATTACATTTGTTGAAGATAGGCCCGGGCATGATTTCAGATATGCTATTGATTTCTCAAAATTAAAATCTCTTGGTTGGGAACCACAGGCCCAATTCGACAATGAACTAGGAAATACTGTCAACTGGTATATCAATAATGAAGAATGGTGGAAAAATTCTTATCAAAATATTATAAATAGTAAGAGAAAAAAAAGGAAAGGATTGGTTTAATTCTGATATGAAAACAGGCGGAATTTTACTTTGTGGAGGTCATGGTACAAGACTTTTTCCTACAACAAAATATATTAACAAACACTTAATACCAATTTATGACAAACCAATGATATATTACTCACTTTCAATTCTGTTACTTGCAGGGATGAGGGAAATAACAATAGTTTGTAATCCTGAAGACAGAGATTCATTTCAAAAACTATTAGGAAGCGGAGAAGAATTTGGAGCGGACATTAAATATTCAGTACAAGAAGCACCACTAGGAATACCAGATGCAATTTCAAAAGCCCTAGAGGTGTCGGAGTACGACAAATTTATTACAGTATTAGGCGACAATTTTATATTTGGTCAAAATTTTTTTACTAATTTAGAATTTATATATAACAATACAGTCACTTCCTCTATTTTTCATCAAAAGGTGAAGAACCCAGAAGACTTTGGCGTAATTGATGTAGACAGTAATAACAAAATTACATCTATAATTGAAAAACCAAAAAAGTATATCTCAAATAAGGCTGTAATAGGTCTTTATATTTTTGATCATAATTTTCAAAATTATTTTGAAAACTCTTCTCATTCAAAAAGAAATGAATATGAAATTGTTGATATATTGAATCAATATTTGAACAATAATTTACAACATCATGAAATTGGGAGGGGAACAGCTTGGTTTGATATGGGTACAACAGAGGCATTTTTTAATTGTTCTTCCTTTGTAAGGACAATCCAGGAAAGACAAGATGTTTTAGTTTGTTCTCCGCATGAAATTGCTTATAGAAACAACTGGATTGATCAAATATCTTTAGAAAACTACATTGGAACTATTAAAGGATCTGAATACTCTGAAAACTTGATTAATTCTTTGCTATAAATATGTATAGAAAGATAAATTTTCATGAACCCTCTGAGTCTTCTAAGATTAAAAAGTATGTCAACCAATCGCTAAATACGAATTATTACTCAGAAGGAATTTTTGACTACAAAGTTAAAAAATACCTGGCATCAAATTATGGTCTCAAGAATACACTCATTACCCACAGTGCAACAGGTGCTTTAGAGTTAAGTGCATTAATTGCAAAAAGCTCTTTTCCTAATAAAAAAGTTTTCTTACCATCGTACACATTCTCTTCAACTGCAAATGCATTTATAAGAGCTGGATTTAAAATTCAATTTTTGGACATTGTAAAAGAGAACTTTATGATTGATTTTAAAGAATCAGTAAAAAAAGTTCAAAATAACATACTTGTTCCAGTTCACTATGCAGGATTTCCTGTAGAAATGCATGGATATAGAGATTTTAAAAAAGAAGGCTTTTTAATTGAAGATGCCGCACAAGGATTAGGTGCAACATGGAAAAATAAGAATGTTGGTACTTTCGGTAATTTATCTGCATTTTCTTTTCACTATACAAAAAATATTCATGGGGGGTTTGCAGGCCTTATCTCAGTTAATGAAAAAAAATATTTTGAACAAGCAAAATTTATATATGAGCGCGGTACCGATAGGACAAAGGTGGTTTCGGGTTTAAAAAATAGATACCAATGGGTAGAGATAGGTTCTAGTTTTCAGGTTCCTGATATATTAGCAGCTATAATTTATGCTCAACTTGAGGACTATGAAGTTATCAATAAAAAGAGAAAAAAAGTTTATGAATTTTATTCAAACTTGTTCTCATCTAAGGATTACAGCTCTTTCTTTACACTTCCCAAATATTCAATTCAAAGTAGGCACAACAACCATGCTTTCTTTCTAATATTTAATACAGACAAACAAGCGAGTAATTTTATTGAGTTTACAAAATCTAAAGGTGTAAATTGTTATATTGGATACGTCCCACTTCATAATTCAAAAATGGGAAAAAGATTAGGACTAGATAAGAGACTAAACAATACAGAAACTTACGCAAAAAAAATTGTTAGATTACCATTTCATACAAACCTTATAAAAGAAGACCTTAATTATATTTCAGAAGTTTTTGAAAGCTATTTCAAATTATAGAAAAATTAACCTAGCAAGATGGGGATTGACATAAGGTCCGTGATTTATAAACTGAATTATTTGGAATTTGCTTATCCATTTAAAATTATCATCTAAATCACCAATTTGTTCAAAATCGATATTTTTAACTAATCCAAGATTCCTTTTATTAAAAAGACGACCACCATCTTCCGACAACCATTGCTTAAATATAAAACTATCTTCACTTTCATAATCTTTGAAAAATTCATAATATTTTGGTTCAGATCCTTTATGAGCTTTTTTTATATTAGAGAATGTAGCTTGAAGAGAGGGGCTTAATTGTATGAGTTCATAATTTCCTGGTTCAAACTTAGCTTCTACTAAATAATGAGGAAGTCCATTGATCTCGGACCTAATCAATCCTAATATACCACCATCAAAGTCAATCTCCGATATTATTGGCTGATTCCACCCTTTAACACCTACTTCTCTCGTAGATGAGTTTCGTATTTTCAGACCAAATATTTCAAAAAATTTACCTGATTCATGTTTAAAATTACCATCCTTATCAGATGACCAAGATTCTAAATCATTTAAATTTATTTTTTCAACGCTAGCTGAAAGATTGTTTTTAAGATTTTCTAACCAAGAAAATAAATCTTCAAAAGATTCAGAATTATTCGTACAATAAATTGATTCAATTAATTTTTCAATCTCTAGATTGCTTTTATCATTAAGAATTTTTGAGAGTCTTTTTTTAAGTTGATTGAATTCACTTAGATTTATATTGCTCATCTTTTTTAATCTTAATAAATATATAGAACTTTAATAGTAATAAAATAAACAAACATGGAGCATAAAAGCGTTACAGTAATTATCCCAACAGTAAACAGACCTCAACTTATTAAAAGATGTATAGATTCAGTACTTAATCAAGATTATGAAGGCGATATTGATTGTATAGTTGTCGATAGTTCTGAGAATCTTGAAACAAGAAATTTATGTGAAACAGCATCATTAAGCCTATCAAAAACTTTAAACAGAAATATAGAATATATACAGAACAAAGACTCAAAGTTCCCAATAGATAATTGGATTATTGGCTCTAAAAAGATTTCAACAAATTATGCAAAATTTTTATGTGACGATGACTGGTTGGATAGTAATTTCATTAGTGAATGTGTTTATTATTTAAATAAAAATAAAGCAAAAACTGTTGTAACAAATATAAACATACATCAGACTAATGGAAACATAATGGAAAATTACTATAATCTTGAAAACGGTTTAATTCCAAAAACTAAAGTAATTGATTCGTTTCTTAATAGAAGCTCTATTTTGCCTGTTACACCTACTGCAGCCTTGATGGTTTCCTCTAAATTTTTAGAAAGTTTTAAATTTTCACTTCAACATTGGGAATGTACGAAGTACTTATTCGGTTTTGATTTTTTAATGAATTATTACGGTAGTTTTGATGAATCGAATACCTTCATTCTTGAAAATTCGTTAGCTAATTCATGGGCGGGTGATGACTCAATGACATTAAATGTAAAAAAATCAAACATTTTTTATTGCTACTTACTTGCTTTGGGACGGTTGGTATATAAATTTGAACAAAAATTAAATCCTGAACAAAAAAAATTATTTTCCCATTATTTACGTATTATTGAACTTAAATCAATTTTTCAACCAGAATTGAAAAAAAGAATATTTGAATTTCCAATTAATAAAAAATTGATTGTTAGAAAATTAATCAGTGATTTTATATCAAAGTTATTAATAAAAATTAAGTATAAATTTAAAAATTAGTATTTTGAAATTTACGCAAAGCTTTTTGATTTAAAAAACGCTTGGCTTTACCTTGGTAATGAATATTTGCAACATTGATAAATTTTTTATTGTAAATATCATAAATACTAAATCCACTATTTTTTTTATTTTTATATGTTTTAATATGTCCTCTAAAGCTCATATTGTATTGTTTTTTTTCATAAAATCCTTCAGAGTCATTAATGTCATTCATAAAAACAAAATTTTTATTTTTATTATTAGTTATTGGAAGCATAAGATTTTGTACTTTAACTAAGTTATTTTTCTCAAGTAAATAGAAAAGTGTCATATCACAAATGCCGCCAGATCGAGTACTTTCATGGTAATTAATTTTCTGTTCAATCATGCTAAACTTTTCTTTTGTAACAAAAATATCTTCGTATAACTTTTGAAATTCAACAAAAAAATTCCTACTCAATAGAGATGAATGAATACTTGCTGTCATGTGGAAAGGATTATCAAAATTATTGCTAACTAAATAGGCATTGTCTTCAATAAAATTGAAGTTGTTAATATTTTCTAGGAGAATATTGTCACTATCAATATGAAAAATATTTTCTATATTATTTTCTTCCATAAATAGCTTTGTAATAAATACCCTCAAGTACCACAACCATACATATTTTTTATCAGTAAAGTTGTATGGTTCAAAATGAGATTTGAGATATCCAATTTCATCTTTTTTAAGATAATCTTCGTAATTTACAAACTCAACGTTATTAATTTGAGATAGATGACTAACTTCACTATCACCAATAAGAATAATTTTATTTGAGGTAGAAGTTATTTGACAATTAAATTTTAAGTAGTCTTGATACCCTGTATGAAAAATTAATACCTTTGTTTCTGACATTGTTCACATTTTAATAAAATTAAAATACTAGATAATTAAATAGTTAAAATGTATAAGTACTAAATTTTATGAAAAAAATAATCAGTGAAAATTACAAATCAATTCGGGTAAAACCAATAAATTTTAACGATAAGGATGATCTTTTATTCAAAAATGAGTATGTAAAAACAATACCTGAAACTTACTATTTGTTCGACAAAAACATATATTTAAATAATAATAATTTGTATAAGTATAAATATTTAAATAAATACTTGTCCGAAACAAAGATGGATACTGACAATTGGAACTTTTTTAAGAACAGTTTAAAAAAGTTGGTGAATAAATCTTTTCCAAAGCATATTAGCTATATTGACCAAGCTAGCTGGGTGATTGATGACAAGAGTATAAATTATTTTCATTGGATGACAGATGTTTTAAGTAGGATAGCCTTAATACCACCTCCTTTATTGGACAACTATCCGATAATGGTTCCAAAAAAACTTATTTATAAATCTTTTATTAGAGAATCTTTGGAGCTATTAAAGACCAATTACATAACCTACGAAGAAAATGATAGTTATAAAATTGGTAAAATGTTGATAACTAGTCACGTTGCACCTGCCGGAAATTTTAATAAGAATTTTATTTTAACAGTAAGAGATCAGCTTTTAAAAACAATTGATACAAGGCCTAATACAGGAGCAAGGCTTTGGGTAAGTAGAAAAAAACAAAATAGAAGAATTTTGGTTAATGAAGATGAAATCTTAGAAATACTTTTAGAATTTGGTTTCCAAATTATATTACCTGAAGAACTTAGTTTTAAAGAACAACTCAAATTATTTTCAGGAGCATCTTTATTAGCTGGAACCCATGGTGCGGCTTTGACAAATGCAATGTTTATGGAAACAAATTCAAGTATTCTTGAGATTAGAGCAAGCAATGATACACACAGGAACCCATTTTTTACTTTAGCAAGTGAATTTGATTTAAGGTATTATTATCTTCTTGCTAATCCAAAAATCGATTCTCTTGAATCTGATTTATATCTAAATCCTAAAAATTTAAAAAATACTTTGATGTCGATTTTAAATTAAATCTAGATAAAATTTGTCCTTATAAAACTTGATAACATTGCTAAAAAATTAATAATTTAAAATAGTCAATATACATAAAGCTCTAACATGGATATGTGGATACAATCGAAATTGAAGGCATTTGTGGACCAACTCCAGTTGATTTTATAGAACCCAATATAACTGGTAGCGATTATATTTTTCAAAACGATCCTTTGTTTGATCCATTAAATGTCTATGATTTTTTTGGAAGAGGCGCTACCGTAAACTCTTTCTCAGAGTGTTTTTATTATGTAAATCTAGGTTTCTCACCAGATAAAGTAACTATTTTTGATTATTTAATACCAACTATATTCACACTAGCTATAGGTCTATTTGGCTTTTTATTGTATAAATGGAATTTTAAAACTAAATTAATTGATTTATTTTCAACAATTAAAAAAATAGATTTCAAGAAATATAAGAATAATAGGATTACCCCAAAAATTTTATTTTCAATTTTTCTAATTTGGTCTTTAATTCAGTATTATTTTTTATTTCGTTATGTAAGTTCTAAGGCCCTTCGCATACCTTCATTTATCGATGAATATAATGTTATTTCCTCCAGTTATCTATTTTTTACACAATTAGATTTTAATGCTGGAGGATATCTTGGAGGAAATTATACAGTCCAGCTGACTTCAGGACCACTTTCTGCTTTAGGTGGGGTAATAGGTTGGAGCTTAACTGAAAGCTTTAATTTTTCAAGGGTTTCAAATTTTATTTGGCTGTTTTTATTGCAGTTCACATTGGCATTTTTTATTGGTAAAAATTTTAATTTAGATAAAAAATTTCTTTTTCTCACTTCTGGTCTGTTTTTAATACTCATACCATGGTGGCAAGGGGGTCTTTATTCTTTAGGAGAAATTCCTTCAACAATATTATTTGTGAGTGCAGTATTTCTATTTTCAAAATATAGGAAAACATCTATAATTTTATTTTCGCTCGGAATATTTTATGCAAAAATATTAACATTCTTACCTTTTATTGCGTTTTATATTGTAATAGCAATTTACGAAAGAAATCTAAAGAATATAGTTTCTGATATTATAGTTTTTTTAATTCCTATTTCATTTTGGCTCATATTAGTTTCTCTAAAGTATGAAAACGGATCCTTAATAGATTACTTATTTAATCAATTTAACTTCATTACTCAACACAAAGCTTCTGGGATTAATAATACCGATTATTCTTTTTATGAAAATTTCATAAATACTTTGAATGACTCAGAGTTCTCGGGATGGAATATATATGAAAAAATTAGATTAATTTTATTACCACTAGCGTTCATATTTTTAATATTTAGAAATAGAGTAAAAATAGATAAATATTTTGGATTCATCTCTATTCCAATAATATCTTCAACTTTGTCTATTTACTTTTGGTTTTGGCTCCTTAACTCAACAAAGTGGATTAGACACACGCAACACTTTACTGTCTTGATGATTTTTTCATTAGTCTATATTTTAAATTCGAATGCTATACGAAATAAATTTGATTTAATTTTAATTAACACCATTTTGTTTTTATTAATAGACAACAACAAGGAAATGATTTTATTCTTTGTATTTATCAGTTTTTTAATCATTACAATACTGGACAAAAGCTATATAAAATCTGCGGCTAAAGTGATCCTAGTTTTTTTTATTGCATTAGATATAATTCTCGTAAACGAAAATATTGTAGTTTTTGAAAATCTTTATCAAACTTATATGAACTGTGAAATTACAATTTTATCCGAAGATTGTAGGATAACTTATCTTGGAAGATAATCATTTTTATATTTTTTTCTAATTTTTACTAGATCTCTAAGCATTACTATTGAGTCTTTAATTAATGAGACAGAAGAATTTCTATTAAAATTATATTTAATTGGTACTTCTTGTATTTCTAACCCTATTTCTTTACAAGCTTGAATTAAATCTACATCAAAAGAAAACCCTGAAAAAGTTAACCGTTCTGAAATTTTTTGAATTTTATCGCTGTGTAAATATTTGAAACCACATTGTGTATCTTTGATATCTATATTAAACATTTTTCTTACTATAAAATTAAAAACTTTTCCGGCTAAAACCCTTCTAATTGGTGTATTAATCTCATTGCCTAGACTTCTTGAACCAATTAATAAATGATAATTTTTTTTAGAAAGCCAATCAGGATTAAACTCTTTGATGTCTGTAGATAAATCTGCATCTAATATTAGAACTTTATCAAACTTACAATTTTGTAAGCCTTTTTTAACAGCTGCGCCCTTACCTTTTATGTATTCATTAAGTAACAACACGTATTGCGGATTAACTAAACTATGTATTTTCTCAACAGTGCTGTCTGTTGATTTATTATTTACTATTAATATCTCACCTTCGCATTTGTTTTCCAGCATCCATTCTTGAACTCTTTTAATACTATCGACAATTATTTCTTCTTCGTTGAAGCAGGGTATAACTATACTTATCATTAATACTTTAATTTAAAACTTTGTTCAAAAACAGAAACTATTGTCGGATATATTCATGAACAATTATTACACAAAATAAAAATTTAAATAAAAGTAGTGAAGTTTTTTTATAAATTTATTTTGTAGGCGCTATAGGATTTGAACCTTTGACTTCTTTTTTGTAAGGATAGAACCATTGACACCAGACTAACTTTATGAGTTCATTGATGTTTGTGATAACGACCCAATACTGAAAGTTTATTTTAACTTTGTGTGTCTTTTTTCTATATATATGTAAAGATTTTTGTACAAAATCAGCCAAAGTGCCAATTTTTCTATATATATGAAAAGATTTTTGTACAAAATCAGCCAAAGTGCCAATTTTTCTATATATATGTAAAGATTTCTCAAAAAACTCTTATGAGCGCTACAGGATTTGAACCTGTGACTTCTTCCTTGTAAGGAAAGAACCATTAAATACTAGGTAGTATCAGAAAGTATCAGTTTATAGAGTCAATGAACTTAAGCTTACACAAAAAGATATCAGAGGCTATCAGAGAGTATCTACAGTTTTAGAAAATTTTGGTGTCTTTTAGGTGTCTTTTATAATTTTTTGTGCCTGAGATCTCACAGCTTTTCTTTCATCATTCTTTAACTGTCTTGCGATACTTATAACATTTGACTTCAATATTTCGTCTGAATTGGATAATTTTTCTAGAAGTTTTAAACCTTGAGCAAGTATCATCCAGTCTTTACTATTTTCCACCCAACTCATTGCATTTTTACTAATAACTTTGTATTCTTTATCGTCAAAATATGAAATGAAATCATAATAAATTGTAATAAGCCCAAGTTTGACTACATTATGTTCAGACTCTGAAAACTCATCTATGAATCTTTTTTTATTTTCAACAAAAATTTGATTATTACCTTTTATTATTCTTTTTGTTGCATTCATAGCTCTCATTGCAACTAAAGAATTGTTAGAAAAAAAACATAAGAATAATTTATCAATTTCTTTTATATTATTTTGAATATGTTCTACTACTTTTAATGTCTCTCCAAGTGAGTTTTGTTTTCCTTTGCTTAACTCAAATTCAAAATCTAATTCCATAACTAAATGTATATTACCAAATGAAACTCTACAGAGGTGGTGTCTTCTAGGTGTCTTTTGGGTATATATATAAAGATTTCTGATAAACCCTTGTGGGCGCTACAGGATTTGAACCTGTGACTTCTTCCTTGTAAGGAAAGAACCATTAAATACTAGGTAGTACCAGAGAGTATCAATTTATAGAGTCAATGAACTTAAGCTCTTACAAAAAGATATCAGAAGTTATCAGATAGTGTCTACAGTTATAGAAAATTTGTGTGTCTTTTGTGTGTCTTTTTATTTTCATACATTATTGCTAGCTATTAATATTTAGATATGTTCATAAAAAAGAAATCAAAAAAGTTAAAAGTAGAATTTAAAAATATACAGACCGATCTTTTAAAAATTAATAAGAAGATTTGTGATCTTTACCAAAAAGTAAATCATCTTAACCTAGAAGAGTTGAGAGAAGAGATAAAAGATTTACTAGAGTTTTCAGAAATACAAATAATTAATGAACACAAAGGTTACGATAATTGCTTTACAACATCAAATGGTAAGGAAAATATAATCAATAGGCCAGCTTTTGTTGATAAATATGGAAATTGTCTTGTACAGGGCTACAGAGAAGTAAAAGAAAAAATCTAACTTTAATGAGCAAACAGGCTTTAGGTTTTGATTTTGGTACTACTAACTGTACTGTGTCAATTTTTGATAGTGAAGAAGGAATTGCAAAAACACTTCCTATCTCAAATTTTTCAGAGTCAAAGAAAAAGAGTTTAGCTAATCAATCATTATTTCCATCAAAAGTTGGTCTTAATAATGATTTTGAATATGTATTTGGTGATGATACAAAAAAATGTGAGCGAGATTTTGTATGGGACAATTCCAAAAGATTACTAGAACACAACACTCCAATTTATAGGGGAGGAGTTCATAAAAAACCTATCTGGGTTGCAATAGGTATCATTGCTGGAGTTTTTAAGGAATTAAAAAATTTATCGATAAAAACTTCATCACCTATGGTAATTACGGTTCCTGCAAACTCTTATAGTGTGCAAAGAAGTCTTACTAGATTAGCTGCTGAAGCATTTAACTTTAATGTAGATCAATTAGTTTCTGAACCATGCGCAGCAGCTTTAGGTTGTTTCAACTACATTAAAAACTTAAAACATATTTTGATAGTTGATGTAGGAGGTGGAACAACAGATATTGCTTTATTAGAAAATGATTTTGGGACCTTAAAAGAGATTGAAATTGAAGGCTTGAAAAGATTTGGTGGAATAAATATTGATCAAAAACTATTCGACACTTATAAATACGAAGTTGAATTATCGACTGATTCAGAAACATTACTCTTTAGAGATTTACTGGAAGACGTAAAAATAGAACTATCAACTAAAAAGAAATCTAAGTTAATTTTTAAAGATCAGGTAATCGAAATTACTAGAGATAGTATTGAAAAATTAATAGAAAAAGATATTGAAAATTTAGATAAAACTATTGATAGAGTACTTAAAAAGGGAAATGTCGAAGTAAAAAATATAGAGGCTGTTTTACCTATTGGAGGCTCATCTAATATTCCTGCAATAAGAAATCTTTTGAAAAAAAAGTTTAAATCCAGGTTTATTAATCTTAATTTTGAAGAATCAATAACTGCTGTTGCAAATGGAGCAGCAACAGCTTCAGCCATAAATGCAAAAATTATTGATAATCTAAGTTTTAAACAGTGTCTAGAACATAGTGTTGGCCTTAGGGTGTGGAGCGGCACTAAAGAAAATAAGATTTTTAAAGCAATACTTGAAAAAGGATCAGTATTTCCAGCATCAGCAGTAGAAACATTTATCTCGGATACAGATGAATCTGTAGTTGCTTTGTATGAAAGTACTTCAGGTAAATTAAAAAATAATGATACAAAATTAATTATTGAAAAAAGAATAAAAACTGGTGTTATGCATGTTGATGTTGAGCTCACCTATGATGACGATGGAAAAATAGATATTAAGACATACAACATAAATAAAGGAGAACGTG
The DNA here is from genome assembly GCA_902587025.1 of uncultured Candidatus Actinomarina sp. GTDB lineage: Bacteria > Actinomycetota > Acidimicrobiia > Actinomarinales > Actinomarinaceae > Actinomarina. The sequence continues at coordinate 77,220 of CACIJJ010000002.1, forward strand.
GAAAATTAGGAGACTTGGGAGACAGTACTGAGGATTCTCAAGGGTATATAAAGAATTTGCAATCAAAATCTCGTAAGCAAGGAATGGATTTAAAAATTGACAATATAAATTACATAGATTCACAATTAACCCAAAAAAAATTAAAAGAATGGTCGAATGAGTTTTTAGGGAAGTATAAAAAATATAAAAAAGTATCAAAAAAAGTTAAAAATATATTCAAAAAAGAATTTAAAGATGAATTTGTTTCAATTAATAAGGAAAATATTTCTGAAGCAATATTTAAAGTGAGAACAGAACTCGATTTTGGTAGTACTAATGATGCATTTATGTTCGCAAGAGGTATTTTGAAACATTCTTTAAGGGTGGTGTTTAATATTGCAGGTTATGAAAAACTTCATCACTTTCAAAGTATTCATAAATTATTAGGAGAAAGAGACGTTGTGTATCAAACAACACAGAAGCTTTTACCAGAACAACCTCTTGAAGATATTAGGTGGTTAATAAAAGTTCTTCAGAAATCTAGATATTTAAAGAACTTAGGACACACAAATACTCAAGAAGTTAGAGACAGTCTTGAATCATTAAGAACAATCTTAAATAAATTTAGTCATGGTGTTCGTTCAAGTTTTTTTGGATTATTTACAGATTCATTAGATGAATACGATTCTTCAATTGAAAGTAACATACTAAATGCTGTTTATAAAGAATCTAAATATACACCCCAGGATGTTGTCCTACTGGCCTCTAACGTAGTCTATTTATTAACTTCTCTAATTAATACAGAAGAATATAAGGGAAAAGATAGAGAAAATCTTATGAAAATGCTAGAAAGTATGCTTGCTTTAGAACAGACATATAAAGATGATTTTTAAAAAAAGAAAAATTCAAAAAATTATTTCACTTCACAAAGATGAGATAGCTGATTTAGAAGATGAATATAGGGAAAAACTAAAACTTTTGAAAATTGAGGCTGATAATCATTTGGATAAAGAAATTACCAAATATAAAGAAAAATTAGCAAAAGAACAGAATCAAAAAGCTGATTCTGAAAAGCAAAAGCTACAAACTAAACATGATAAAGAAATCAAACATTTGATCAACGAATATGAAAAACAAAAAATCTTAGAACTTGAAAAGTTAGAAAAAAAATTTCGAGACTCTGATGTTTTCACAAAGAAGTTACAAAAGTATTTTTCTGATGAACTTGGCAGAGAGTATCAAGATGTTTCATTTAAAGAGCTTGAAGAAGATTTGAAAAATGATTTAAAAGAGATTGTATATGAAATTAACGATTTAAATAAGCAAGTTGATGATAGCAAGGATAAACTTTTACAATTTAATGAACTTGCTAAAGAAATAAATTATTTAGAAGAAGAAATAGGAATTAAACGTAATGAACTTTATGAAATCAAGCAGGCAATCAAAGAACTAAAAAAAGAAGGTAATTAATTTTTGCATATTCAAAAAGTAATTTGTGTGTCTTTTGTGTGTCTTTTTACTATATATATGTAAAGATTTCTGAAAAACCCTTGTGGGCGCTACAGGATTTGAACCTGTGACTTCTTCCTTGTAAGGGAAGCGCTCTGCCAGACTGAGCTAAGCGCCCCAATTACAAATAATATTAGTCTTTAAAAATAACATATGAAAAATAATTATCTTTTAAAACATTTTTATTTCTTACGCAATCTAAATTAATCCAACACTGATCACCAACCTCAGGCAGAACACCGTATCCAAAAGAGTTGGTGATATAGTTAATTTGCTGTGGTTTGATATCAACTATTTTTAGATTATTAAAATTTTCAAGAAGAACAAAATAATTATTTAGTTGTGGAACAAGTCCCACAACTACCAAGTAGAAGGTAATAATACTTTTATAATATTTTTTTTTGAGACTATTTTTTCTGTCTCCTTTGAAAATGCTAGATAAAAATAATACAAACATTAGAAATATACCAATTCCCATCCTTATCCCAGGTGCTGAAACAATCCAAACTAAAAAGCTAAAAGCTGTATAAACAAAAGTTACAGCTAAATATACATCTTTCTGTTCTTTAAAAATTTTTTGAGTTATTATCAATAAAAGCAAAATTGCAAATATTGTCAAAGAATAGTTTTTTATAACTACTGAATTTATATCTTTTGAAAGCCAAAGCTCCGGCCAATTAAAAAAATTATTTTTGTTGAGTGCTATGTGAAAATTTTTTAAAACATCAGATTCAACCCCAGCTTTTGAGTACCCACTTTGAGATGACCATTTAAAATAATTAAAACATGAAATCTTTACTGGATATATTAAGCAACTAGAAGTGATTAAATTTTTTATAAGAAAAGAAAATCCAAAAAAAATAAGTAATAGTGAGTTATTTAAAAAATAAGTAAAAGTTTGATAAAGCTTGTACTTATACAATACAACTATTAGAAATGCCAAAAACGCAATAGCACCTAAGATTCTCATTTGAGTTGCAAATAGAGTTAAAGTAAACAATAAATTAATTTCAGAATTTTTTGGTGGAAATTTATCTTCTTTTAAATAGCAAATTAAGAAAAAGCTTGAAATTATAAATAAAATTGCAAATGGACTGTCTTGTTTTCCTATAGCTTCAATTTCTATAAACCCATTTTTACCACCTCCGAAACCAAAATTATCTAAAAATCCATAAATTAGAACCGCATATCCAAATTTATAGTGATTAGTAAAAAGAAGTAAATATATAAACTGGAAAAAAACAACTATAAATATTATGTTTACAAAATGTAAGATTAGAAAATTATTGTCTAACCAAAAGTTTGCATTTATATATTCAATTATTGAGGAATAGCCATAACGCATATGGTTATTTGCTAATCCAAAAACAATTTTCGAGCTTCTTAACCAATTTTGATGATTTAAATGATAAAGCCCAGCATCATAAGCTAGATTTGTATTTAAAGAGCTAATACCTAAAATTACAGGAGTAGCAATATATAGAATTAAATTATTTAATTTAAACGATTGCTTATTTAAATTATCAAATTTCTTGAGGTTATATACAACTGGAATTAATGTAATGAAAACTAAAAATAAGGAATTTATGTTGTAAAAAAAGTTGTATATAACAGAAAAATTTCCGATAAAAAACAACCCTATAATGGGATAAAAAATATTGCTTTTAATACCAAAATAGTCCCTAGCTTCATATTTAAAGAGATAAAAATAACCACGACCTACAAAATATATATAGAAATAAAAAATTAAAAATAAAAATATTGTTATCATCTAATTTAAATGTATACGTTAGACGTAATTGTACCATTTTTTAATGAAGAAGTTTTCCTCAAAGAGTCTGTTGGTAGGTTGTTAAAAACTAGTATTCATACAAATATATATTTAGTTGACAATAATTCTGATGATAATTCTCCAGAAATTGCAAAAAAATTATCAAAAGACAGAGAAGATGTTCATTATGTAAAAACACCAGAAGTGTCTGGTAAGGGATTTGGAATACAAACAGTAATGCCATATTTAAAATCGTCTCATGTTGTGATCCACGATGCAGACCTTGAATACTTTCCAGAAGATATTATTGAAATGTTTGATTTAGCAAAACAAAATCAAAAATCTTTAATTCTAGGTTCACGATTTATTGGATCAAAAATAAGACAAAATATCTATTTGAGAACATTTATAGCAAATAGAGTTATGTCATTATTTTTTTCTTTAGTAAATTTTTACAGAATTTCAGATGTAGCATCATGTTATAAATTGATGCCCGTAGAGTTTCTAAAAAATATAGACCTTAAAGAAAAGGGATTTTCAATAGAGATTGAACTACTCTCCAAATTTTTAAAATTCAACAGATCTGTTTTAGAAGTACCTATTTCATATGAAGGCAGATCATATGCAGATGGAAAAAAGATAAAAGCAACAGATGGGTTACAGTATTTGTTTAATACAATTAAATACAGGTTTATAAATTAACTACAGCCTAAAGAGTTTCCGCAGTTTAGGCATTTATAGCAAGAGCCATTTCTTATTGTTATGTGTCCACAATCTGGACAAGCAGGAGCGTCTCCCATCATATCACCAAGAACTTCTTGCACTGTTGTAACGGAATTTGAAGTAGCCTCAGTTTTGTCTAAAGCTTCAACCTCTTTAACTTTTGTAACAAACTGCACTTCTTTTACTTCGTTTGAAACTTCTGTAGTTTTAGAGCCGCTTGGAGACTCTGTTTCTTGTACCTCGCTTACAGATTCAGCTATTTCCTCAACCGGAGCTGAAGGAGATTCTTGAACAGGAGCTGAAGGAGATTCTTGAACAGGAGCTGAAGGAGATTCTTCAGGTGGGTTCTGTACTATATCAGTTCTGTTTAGATATTCTAAACCTAGGGCTCTAAAGACATAATCTACAATTGAGTTGCTCATTTTTATATTTTCATGTCCTTCAACCATTCCTCGTGGTTCAAATGTTTGAAAAGTGAAAGTATCAACGAATTCTTCAAGAGGAACACCATATTGAAGACCTTTAGATACAGCAATGGCAAAACATCCAAGAACTCCTTTGAGAGTCGCACCCTCTTTTGCGATATCTATGAAAACTTCACCAAGTGTTCCATCTGGATATTCTCCCGTTCTTAGATATACTTTATGACCTGCGATTTTTGCTTCTTGAGTCCAACCTTCTCTTCTTTCAGGCAATAAAAACCTTGGTCTTGTTGTTCCTGCATAGGCTTTTGTAGGACTTGTTCCAGCAGGATAGTTCCCATGCATTAACATTGATTCACTTTCAATTATTTCAGAGACTTGCGGATCAGTTTCTTCCGATTCACCATCATCTGAAGATGCAGACAGTGGTTGAGATGCTTTTGATCCATCTCTATAAATTGCTATTGCTTTAATACCAAGACCTGCAGATTCGAAATAGCAGTTTTCTATATCTTCTATCGTTGCTTCATTAGGCATATTTACAGTTTTTGAAATCGCACCAGAAATAAACGGTTGCGCCGCAGCCATCATTCTGACATGACCCATATAATGAATAAATCTTTTTCCATCTTTTCCACATTTGTTAGCACAATCAAAAACACTAAGATCTTCATCTTTAAGATGAGGTGCTCCCTCAATTGTTTGAGTTCCACAAATAAATTTATTTGCTTCTGCGATTTCAGTCTTAGTAAATCCTAGTTTTTCTAAAAGATTGAAATCAAAAGATGTATATTCTTCCTCTTGGATATCAAGTCTTTGCATTGTTTCTTCACCAACCACAAAGACATTAAATGCATGTTGAATTTCAAAAGCACCTGGTAAAGAATTTTCAATATTTTCAATATCTTGATCATTCAAGCCTTTATCTTTTAGTGTTTCTTTATTAACAAATGGAGAACCATCTAGTGACATTGATCCAATAACATATTGAATTATTTCTTCAGTTTGTTGATTGGTGTAACCAAGTGCGCTCAATGCTGGACCAATTGATTGGTTTGCTATCTTCATATATCCACCACCAGCTAGCTTCTTAAATTTCATTAGTGCAAAGTCTGGTTCTACGCCTGTTGTATCACAATCCATTAGCAAACCAATTGTTCCTGTTGGAGCCAGTACGGTTGCTTGTGCATTTCTATATCCATGTTTCTCACCTAATTCAAGTGCTCCATCCCATGAATCTTGTGCACCTTTTAGTAAATCATCAGGACACAAGTCTTGATCTATTGGTAGTAAGTCATGACTGATTCCAACATAATTATCAGAATCATAAGCTGCTTTTCTGTGGTTGCCCATAACACGAAGCATGTTGTCTTTGTTTTCTGAATATTTTGGAAATGGTCCGACTATACTTGCCATTTCTGCAGAGGCTTTATAAGCTTCACCAGTCAACATTGCTGTCAAAGCACCTGCAATAGCTCTACCTAATTCTGAGTCATACGCAATACCTTTTCTCATCAGAAGGGATCCAAGGTTTGCATATCCCAGACCTAGTGTTCTGTAGTCATAAGATCCTTGAGCGATTTCTTTTGAAGGAAACTGGGCCATCTCAACTGATATTTCTAGCACTACAGTCCAGATTCTTAGTGCATGCTTATATGATGCAACATCAAATACCTGGTTATCATCATCATAAAACTTAACTAAGTTCAAACTTGCTAGGTTACAGGCAGTATTATCTAAAAATAAGTATTCAGAGCATGGATTTGATGCTCTAATTTGTCCACCTGCTGGGGAAGTGTGCCACTCATTAATGGTTGTGTTGAATTGAACACCAGGGTCTGCACATCTCCAAGCAGCATCTGCTATTTTGTTCCATAATTCTCTTGCTTTTACAGTTTTCATTGTTGAACCATCAGTTCTAGCTGTAAGCTCCCAATCTCCATCTGTCTCGAGTGCTTTTATAAATTCATTTGGTACTCTTACAGAGTTATTTGAGTTTTGACCAGACACAGTAGCATATGCTTCGCCGTTATAGTCTGATGGATACCCAGCATTGATTAACGCTCTCGCCTTATCTTCTTCAATAGCTTTCCACTCAATAAAATCTTCAATATCTGGATGGTCAAGATCAAGAATAACCATTTTTGCAGCTCTTCTTGTTGTTCCACCTGATTTAATTGCACCTGCTGCTCTATCGCCAATTTTTAGAAATGACATAACACCTGAGGAGACACCACCACCAGAAAGTTTTTCTCCCTCACCTCTTAGGTTTGAAAAGTTTGTACCTGTTCCAGACCCAAACTTAAATAATCTTGCTTCTTTTACCCAAAGGTCCATAATTCCACCTTCGTTGACAAGATCATCATCAATTGATTGAATGAAACAAGCGTGCGGTTGTGGTCTTGAGTAGGAGTCTTCTCCTGGCGTTAATTCACCTGTACTCGGATCAACATACCAAAAACCTTGTGGTTTCCCAGTTAATCCATATTTATAATTTAGACCTGTGTTAAACCACTGCGGACTGTTTGGAGCTGCCATCTGGGTTGCAAGCATATACTTTAATTCATCTTCAAAAGCCTGAGCATCTTCTGTTGATGCAAAATATCCAGTCTCTTCACCCCAGTGTCTCCATGTCTCTGCAAGTCGGTTGAATACCTGTTTTGATGATGTTTCAGGTCCTAGAACCAAATCACCATTGTCATCTTTAAGTTCATTTCCGTTTTCATCTGTCTGAGGAACACCGGCTTTTCTAAAATATTTTGAAACCATTATGTCAGTAGCTACTTGAGACCAGGATGAAGGGATCTCAACGTCATTCATTTCGAAAACTATTGAGCCATCTGGGTTAGTTATCTTTGAACTTCTCTTTTCCCAAACTATGTCTTTGTAAGGATCACCAGGTGAGGTATATTTCCTATTTATCTTGAGCCCTGTATTTTTTGCCACAATATCTCCTTTTTATAACTAAATGTAGTATATGCCACTGTTTTTGACACTAAATATAGTGTTTTTTAATTATATACAAATCGCTTTAGTTTTCAAGCATATCTAGGTAAAATTTTCGCGAGGATAATGTTACAAACTCAACTAAGATACATCCAGACAGTTCTTACTTTTGGAATTTTTATAACAATTTTTTTAAACAACGAAAATTTAATTATCTCATGTTTTGTTGGATTAATACTAGCTTGGCAATTAGAGCTACTTGCATGTGAGTTACGTACAACGAATAATGAATTTGTACTAATACTCCTACTACTCATCACATCTTTTTCACCTGTTGCGACAATATTTTTTGAAGTTAGCGAAATAAAGAATATGATCTTTTTGATTTCGATCCTAATTGGGATTTTTTATCTTACTTTTAAAGATATAAGTATTTCTACATTTGGAAATGCTTATTTAGTAACATTTATTTCTTTTTTTCTTGTTTCTTTTTTTGTTTCAAAAACGTTTAGCGAAAATTTAGATTTTCTCACATTTTTGTTTTTAATACTCTTTTTCATAAAAACTTTAGCAACTTTTTTTAATATACAATTTAGTAATTATCAATATTTCTTTAATTTTTTTGCGTCGTTTTTTGTGGTCACTACAGTTAGTTTGTTCTCTGGTTTTACCATTCAATATGTTTTGATTGCTGCAGGATTAATATCAATTTTTACCGTGATAATGAATTTTCTCTTTCAGAGAAACAGAAGAGAGTATAAATATTTTTCAACACTTACAACCCAAATCTACCTTTTTGATTATTTAGTTTCTTTCTTATTTGCTTTGTATTTTGTTGATGTACTAAATCTCATTATAGGATTATTCTAGAATCTGTGGTTAAAGACTTAGTAGCAAACTCACCATTTATTGATATCGGGTTCACACAATCTGGTGCAAAATTAAACAATTCAAAATCAGAACCTATTTTTGATTACTACAAGTTAGAGTCAAACACTCTTGAATTTCAAATTGATAGAGATTTTACTGACTATCGGATTACACCGTACTTTTCTGAAGACCAAATCAAGGACTTGAAAATTGAGTATTTTCAATTTGATTCGCTTAGTTACTTTCAGATTTCTCAATTCTTAAACCACAACACTTTCAATTCCATTGAAATTGTCAAAAGTGATATATCTGTATTCCTTGAGCTTCCTGAAAGTTATGAAATATACCTAAGTGCTCTATCTAAAAAAAATAGACATGAGCTAAAGAGAAAGAAAAGAATATTTGTTGATAAATTTGGAGATATCTCTTTTGAAAAAAGTAAAAATAGTGATATTTTTGATGAATTTGTCAGATTACACAAGAAGTCCACCGGTGTAAAAGGGAAATATATGACTAAAACAGTTCAGGATTTCTATAGATCACTAATCGAACAAGATAATTGGTATATTTATTATATTAATTACAACGATTCTATGATTTCCTCAGCTTTTGTATACGAGTCAGAAATCGTAGATTATCTTTATAACTCATGCAGAGATCATTCTTTAGAAGAATTTAATACGGGGACTTATTTGAATGATCAGTTATTGAAAAACAGTATTAATAATAAAAAAAGATATTTTGATTATTTAAAGGGCGAGGAAAAATATAAATTTAATTTTGGTGGTCAAGTGCATCAATTATATGATCTAAAAATTAAAGTATGAATATTCTTCAGCTTGCATTTCACACCTCTCCTTTTAATGAAGTAGGAAAAAATGATGGCGGAGGTATGAGTATCTATGTTCAACAAATTTCAAGACATTTATCAGACAATCACAATGTAACTGTTGTAACAGGTGAAAAAGCAGAAAGTTTTAAAGATAACAATCTTGAATTTATTTCATTGAACATTTTTGAATCCGATCTTAATGTCGAAGATAAAGAAGTTTTCTTACAAGAATTTAAAAATAAGCTTGAAGAATCTTTAGACCTAAATAGTTTTGACGTAATTCATGCCCACTACTGGTTTTCAGGTCTTATTGCAAAAGAGATATCAAATGAATTCGACATACCTTTTATTTTTACATCACATAGTTTGGGGGTTTTTCTAGATGGTTACAACAAAGAAAGAGTTGATTGTGAAAAAATTGTAATGACCTCATCTGATTTAGTTACTGCTTCTTCAGAATTTGAAAATATGCTGATTAGTGAAACATACAAAGTTGACGAAAATAAAATTAAAAAAATTATTCCAGGAGTTGATAAAAAAATATTTTCTCCTGATTCATCTGTTGAAAAAGAAAATATTTTTTTATCAATAGGAAGAATACAAGAACAAAAAGGACAACTAAAAACTCTTGAATTTTTGAATAGTTTTAGAAAGACAGAAAATAATTTTAAATGTTATTTTATTGGTGGTCCAAGTGGAAAAACAGGAAATGAATATTTACAAGAACTGAAAGAAAGTGTAACAAATTTTAAATTAGAAACACATGTTGAGTTTTTAAACACCCTTTCTCAAGAAGAAATTATAGAGTTACTTAATAAAGCAAAATTATTAATACATTCATCACAATTTGAGACTTTTGGACTTGTTGCAATTGAAGCTAACTCGATGGGCGTTCCTGTACTCTCAGTAAATAATGGATCATTGATGGAAGTTATTGAAAATAATAAAAATGGTTACTTATCAGAAAATTTATTAGATGTAAATGTTAACAATTTTGTAAACAATTTGCTTAATGATAAGAAAAAATTTAAAGAAATTGAATCAGCCTGTATAGAGAAATCAAAACAATACGATTGGAAGATTACTTCAAAAAATTTAAATAAAATATATGAAAGTTTAGTTTAAAGATTCAAGAAATTTTTCAATCTCAAAAATATATCTGACTGGATCAGCATTCCATGATGTGACATGACCTACGTTAGACATTCTTATATAAGTAAAATTTGTTCTTCTGTTTGCAGCAATGTAGTCTGACATATCTACCGGTACCCATTCATCATCATCACCGTGAAAAAGTAGAACAGGAACCTCTGATTTAACTAATGCTTCTCTAAAATCCATGGTGTCAAAATCTACACCATACCTAATCTCAGTGAAAAGTTTTATATAAGGAAAAAATAATTCTGGAATAAATGGATATCTAGCTTTTCCATTAACTTCAACACTTTCCCAAAAACTTATAACAGGAGCTTCAAAGATAATTCCATCTACTCTATCTGAATTAGGATTATTTTGGAGCCAACTTGTTACCGGTCCGCCACCACCGCTTGTTCCCCACAACACTATTTTTTCGGGATTAATATTTTCTTCAACATATTTAATAGCATTATCAAGGTCTATCCACTCTGTCACTCCATATTGATACAGACCAGAGGGATCTTTTGGTGCGTTAGCATCATTTCTATAAGATATAATCATTGATCTGAAACCAAGACTTTCAAAATCAGGTGCACGAAGCATAGCCGTAAAGTCTCTCTCAAACGCTCCTCTAAAACCATGAACAAATATAACAACCCCGGTATCACCTTTAGAGGTTAAATATGCTGGAAACATTCCAAGATCTGATTCATACTCAATATATTCATAGTCAGTGTTTGAGACTGATTTAGGAGTGTACTTTCCACTCTCATCAATTCCTTCATAATCATCTGTTCCAAGAATGCTATAAACTCCATCTTCAATTTTTAGTAGGGCAGAAGATGCTACTCTTTCACCAATTTCTAATTTTCCATTGAGTTGTAGAATTTCTCTTGTAATTATGTCGCCCTCGAGAGAAATAATTTTGTTTACAACGGCACTTCCATTTGCTCCAAGAACACCATAAACCCCATCTTCTAACATGACACCCCACATTTCCTCTTCGACATTGAGTGAGATTGTTCCCTGCGTGATATTCTCAATTGTTACTCTATCTTCTGCCACTCCTACTTCACTTGTGTTTTCAAATTCAGGATTTAAACCAACTTCATAAGTAACACCAGAAAAAAACCATCCACCACCTAAAATCCCCAGTAATACCAAAATACCTACACCTGTTATTACTTTTTTCATTAGTTAAGATGCCTTGAAAAGAACTGTACAAGTTTTATAGAAAATTCTTTAGGATAATCATATAACACCCTAGTATGACCAAGTTCTTCATAACGATTAATTTCTAATTCGATTCCAATTTCAGTTGCTGAATCAATTAAATCATCAGTATGGTGTGGAAGCACTCTATCGTTATCCATACCATTAAATATTAATATCGGTTGTTTATTTCCTGCTTTCAGAGAGTCTTCTGGATTGTTTGCTAATAAATTTATACCCTCGAAAATTAAAACATAATGATAAAGAGGTGTCCACAACAACTCTGAAAATCCTTGGTAGATTAACTCTTCTCTCACTAGGGTTTCAAAATCAAATGGAGCATCCAATACAGCTATTGCTGAGAAATTGTTTGATTTTGAGGGAGTTAATAAACCTACTAATGCACCCAAAGATGAGCCATAGATTCCAATGTTATCTGGTGAAATACCTTTTTCATTTACTATCCAATCTAAAGACGCAACAACATCATCAGATTCTTTTTGTCCAGCTGAATGGAATCCGTCTTCGCAAGTGCTTTCTCCATGGTCTCTAAAATCGATAGCAAGAACATTAAATCCATTTTTGTAAAGCATTCCTGCAGTCAGCAACATATCTGGAGAGTGCTTACCGCTACCTAGTCCATGCAGAACTAAAACTGTAGGGCCATTGTTATTTTGTGCATCTAACCACCAAGAATTTAAGGCTATATTTTCATCTGAAAGTTCAATATTTACAACTTCATAATCATTAACAAAATATTCTGAAGGATCCCAAAAAACATCCTTATCGGAAAGAGAAAAATTATCTGGTCTATTGTTTTGATCTACTTCAGGCACTGCACATTCAACTAAAGTAGCTTGAGTGTAAACGCTGTAACCAGCGAAGAAATATCCCCCTACAAGTAAAAGTAACAATATGACTATTAGTGCTTTTTTCATTGTTAATATTATTTCAGAATACACTACTTGATGTATCTTCGTAAAATATTAAGTATTTATTAAGTTCAGTAGATTACTTATAATTAAATAATGAAAAAAATCATATCGTTTGCATCTGATTTTGGTTTATCAGATGGTTCCGTCGGTGTTGTAAAAGGTGTGATCAATAGAATTGATTCAGAGTTAAAAATCAACGACATTTCTCATGGTATTCCAGCACAAAATATAAAGTATGGAAGTTTGTTATTGATGAGGGCTATTCAGTACATTCCACAAGGTGTTCTTTTAGCGGTTGTTGATCCAGGCGTGGGGACGGAAAGAAAACCTGTTGCTATTGAAACTGATTGGGGAGTGATGATAGGACCTGATAATGGATTACTAAATCTTGCATGTGCAACTGTCGGAGGAGCAAAAAGAGCCTATCTCCTTGAAAATGAAAATTGGATTATCCCCAGTGACGGAAACACCTTTCATGCTAGAGATGTATTTTCTCCTTTTGCAGCTGGGATTGCCTCAGGTCAACTTGATATCAAAGATTGTGGTGAGGAAGTTGATCTTATGAATCTTCAACAATATTTGATTCCATTAACAGAAAAGAAAGATGATGAAGTAAAGGGTGAGGTTTTATGGGTGGATCATTATGGTAATTGTCAGACTAACATTTCACCGGATGAATTAACTGATCTTGGAAAAAGTATTGGAGATGTCTTAAGTGTTATTATTCAAAATCAAGAAATTAAAATGACCTGGTCTGAAACATATCAAAGCGATGGAGTAAATCAAGTAGGATTGATCACTGATTCGTGGGGTATGATTTCAATTTTTGCAAAAAACAATAATGCCTCAAAAATAATAAGTGTTGTTGATGGCGAAAAAATAGATATCAAGAAATAATATTTAAGACAATTGCACCTGAGACAAAAATAATTACAGCTAACAAAACTATAAATATTAATGTCCAAGGTCTCATTTGACTATATTAGAGATATGCCCACTTTACATATTGTTGTTACCAAAAATTGTGAGTTATGTGACAAAGGTTTAAAAAGTCTAGGTTATTTAAATAACTTTTTTACTATTCAAAAAATTGATGTTGAAGATGGTTATGAAGAATTTTTATTGAGAGTACCTGTGGTTTTATATGGTAAAAAAGTTTTAGATGAGGGAATCTTGAGTCAATTTAATATTGTGAAAAATTTTCTAAAATACAATGTTCTTAAGATCTTATTGCTTAAGGATATTTAAAAAACTAAATATCTATTGGCTTTGATTTATCAGTGTTTTCTACTTTATCTTCTAAAAATGAAATAATTTCATCTGCAACATCAATATCTGTTGCAGTTTCTATTCCTTCTAATCCTGGAGAGGAATTTACTTCGAGCACTAAAGGACCTCTGTTTGATTGAATTAGATCAACACCTGCAACATCTAGTTTAAGAATCTTTGCTGCTTTAACTGCACTCTCTTCCTCTTCAGGAGATATATCGTAATTTTCAACTCTTCCTCCTAAGTGTACATTTGATCTAAATTCTCCAGGTTTTGCAATTCGTTTCATTGAGGCGACAACTTTATCTCCCACAACAATTGCTCTTATATCTTCACCTTTAGACTCACTGATAAACTCCTGAACAAGAATATTTGCATCGATTTTTTTCATTGTCTCAATTACACTTATTGCAGCATCCATTGTTTCAGTTAAGACAACACCTCTTCCTTGAGTTCCCTCAAGTAATTTTATAACAAATGGTGGTTGCCCTACACTTTTTAAAACAGATTCAACATCTCTAGAAAAATGAACATAACCGGTTATTGGCATCTCTACACCTGTATTTCCAATAAGCTGTAAAGCTCTCAATTTATCTCTAGATCTACTAATTCCCGCTGATGAGTTTGCTGAAACAGAACCCATTAATTCAAATTGTCTTACAACAGCCGCTCCATAAAATGTCCATGTTGCAGCAATTCTTGGTATTACAGAATCATAATTTAATTCACGACCAGCAGAGAATATTCTTGGCTTTGCTTTTGCAATATTCATGTAACACCTTAAATAACTTACAACCTCAGTATCATGACCTCTCTTAATTGCAGTATCATAAAGACGTTTTGTTGAATATAGTCTTATGTCTTGTGATAAGATTCCTATCTTCATTTTTTATTTCCGTTTGGTTTTGTCATGAAGCTAATTGATGGATTTACAATCCATCTTCTTCCCAAAGCTTTTCTTCCAATTAACATTGTGTAATCCATTGGACCTCTGTCTGTAAGAGTCAATTCAATATTTTTGGTAATTCCATCCATTAAAATATCAGTTTTTATATAAGGCCTTCTTTCAACATCTCCATTGGAGCTTCTTATTCTTTTAAATCCTGCAAGTGGAGCGGAAGTTTTTCTAACAGTGTTGTTTCTTTTTTTAACTGTAAATTTTACGTATTTCACATCTTTTCTCGTAACAAACTTAATATCATCAGCGTCTATTGTTGCAAGATTTGCACCTGTATCAATTTTTGCAATTACGCTTTTTATTTTTAAATCAGGGAGTGCGACCTGTTCTTTCCAGCCAACAACTTTTTTTTCTCGCTTCTTTTTGACCATAATTTACAAAACAACGTAAAAGAGAACAATGCTAAAAGCGATTAAAAATATATGAATATATATTGCAGGTAACATAAAAAAATAATAGTTTGAATCTTATAACAATCAACCTGAAAATTTAAGTTTGAACCAATTATTTCTTCCAATTAAGGTAAAAGGTATAAGAAGAAATATGAAAAAATATACACTTTTGACACTTATTTTTATGGTTTTTTCTATTTGTGGTGGTGAAGACTCCTCTCAAATGACTACCGATGAAAATCAAACAACTCAAAATTTACAAAATGAGGATATAAATACTTCTGAAAATGTTGTATCAAAAGAACAGGAACCTACCCAGCCACAGCAGCAAGAACCTTCTCAACAACAGAAGCCTAACCAACCACAGCAACCAGGAGAGCCACCTAATGGACAGTCACAGCAGCAAGAACCTCCTCAAAGCCAGCAGTCTAATGAAGAATCTGATAAAAAAATAGAAAAAGCAATTGGAATAATCAATGCAGCTGATGAAGCAATTTTAGAGTGTATAAGTAATGCATTTGGAGGGGACATATATAAAAAAGTTGTTGAGGATTTAAATCCTGATGATTTTGAAGCAGGTGTAGTCATTGAGTGTCGAGAAAATCCCGAAACTAATCAAAAAAATGATAATAAAACAAGTAATGAAAATAATGAAGATGAAGGTCAGATTAGAAACTCTTGGTACGATTTGAACATATACTCATATTCACCACAATATAATGCTGCTTCATTGAACAGTTATTCATCATTTGGTTTAAACGAAACCGCAGATATTTTACTATCTGGTTTTGGTTTAAATGATTCTGGTGGAAAGCTCAAAATAAACCATCCCGTCTCAGTATCTTCAAACGGCGAAAAACTTGCAGTTACAGATAGATTTAATAATAGAATCCTAATTTGGAATTCAATTCCCAACCAAAAAACAGCTCCAGATATCGTGATTGGTCAAAAAAACTTTGATACACACAACTCTGGAAACGGACTAGATGAACTTGATTTCCCAGGACAGGTTATTATCACTCCAGATGCTAAATTATTGGTTGCTGATTCAGATAACGATAGAGTTCTTGTTTGGACAAATTTTCCACAAACACCTGGTCAAACTGCAGATTACGCAATACCAATAACAAATTATGTTAGCATGAATAATTCTTGGCCTTGGGGAGTCTGGTCAGATGGTAACAAAACTATCGTAACTGCTACTGTTTCTGGAACAATATTAATTTGGAACAGTTTTCCTGGTTCAAACACACCACCAGATGTTGTTTTAACGTCAAAGCAGATAGGGACACCAAGATCGATATTATCTAACGGTGATTACCTAATGATTGGAGATGAAAATGCTAATGGCGAATGTGTAGGAGTTAATGGAAATAGGTCAACACATGTTTTTACTTCATGGCCAACTGAATCACGAGATCCAGATGCTTGTGTGGATAATTGGATTTCAGGAACTATTCATGAAAATAAAATATATTCAATACCTGCTGGAGGTGAGTCGCTCTATTTTTGGGACAATCTTTACACATCAACATCAGAATTAAAGTCAAATGTTAAATTAGCTGAACCAGGTCAAGGTTCAAGATGGATGGGAGGTGATGATGGCGGGGCGACAGTTGCAGGAAATAAGCTATTTATTGCTGAATATAATGGAAATAGAATTTCTGTTTTTGACTCTTTACCTTTATCTCCATCAACAAAGCCAAATTGGTCATTACTAGCAGACAATACCGAAAGCTTTACTTTGTTAGAAGAAGATTTCATTATCCAAAATCCTGTAATTGAATCTGATGAAAATATATTTGTTGTAAGCTCGGACTTTGACAGGTCATTATCTGTATGGAAAAAAATACCAGGATCTACAGGTGCAAAACCAGACATTGTCTTCAGAAGATTTGAGGAAGGTCCCTGGGATAATACTTTCAATAATAAATCTTTGTTTCTAGCTGCTGGAAAAAAAGTCTTTGGTTGGTTTAATTTTGAAAATACTCTAAATTCAGGAAACTACTCATTTGATATGAATACATCATCAATTGGATCAATTAATTTTTCCTCTTTGAGAGGTGTTGCATATAATGGAGAATTTTTTGCCTTAGGAGAAACTGATAATAAAAATATCTATATTTGGAAAGGAATCCCAGGATTAAATGATGAACCAGATTATATTATCCAAAATCCTGTTGGCGTTGGAAGAATAGATATGAATGAAGAATGGCTTGTTGTTTCTGCTTATCCAGGTGCAGGTAGTCCAGTTCATGTGATTAATCTAGCTAATTTAGATTCTGGGATTATGTTGCCAGTACCTGGTAACGATGATTTTCCCCAGGGAGTAAGTATTAATGAGAAAGGATTTTTTATTGCCTTACAGGGAAGTAATAAAGTTGTGGGTTGGTCTAGCGTTCAGGATGCTCTAGATGGATCGTCCCCAACAATGTCATTTGGCGGAACAACCAACAAAACAAACTCTGGAACAAAAATGGCTTCAACTGTTCACTGGGATGGATTTCATCTTTGGGTTGGAGAATTTAAATTTTCAAATAGATTGTTGGGATTTGCTCCTTCAAAATAAAATGAAATTTAAAAAAAGTCCTAATTTATTTAATTGAATTAACCGGTTGGCTCCACAGCTTCTGTAGTGACTTCTTCATCTGTTTCTAGGAGTCCACAGTCTTCGAGTACTTCGTCAGTATTTCCGCCACCAAATACTACTCTTTCGAAAACTACTACTGCATAAATCTCATCTTCAGTAAGCTTTCCTGTAAATCCAGGCATTCCACCGATTGATACTTTATTCTCTGCTCCATACGCGGGTCCAACTTCAGCCTGCCAACCTGCAGATCCTAATTCAATCCACAATGCATGATCACTACAAGTTGGAAAAGTAGTATAAAGTTCTCCACCAGTAAATGCAGGACCTACCCCTCCGCCACCATTTACTCCATGGCAACCAGCACATGCTGCAGCACCTGAATAAACTTGTTGTCCAAGTGCAATGTAATTTATTGAGCTAGCAGACCCAACACCTTTTCCTTCAAATGCGGATCCATCACAGTTCACGGTTAATTGAGTTTTTCGATCAACATCTAAAATTCCATTTTCCCCACATTCTTGTGTTGATGATGTATTGACTATCCCAATAACAATAAAGAGAGGAATAAGTACAAAACTAAAATTTAGCCATCTGGGCAAAGATGTTTCAGTATTTACCTTTATATTCAATGTTTTATTTGCAAAGGAAACTTTGTGAATAACTTTTTTAACATTTTCTTTAGAGGATATTTCAGGAACATTTTGAGTGTCCTCTTTTACAATTTCTGCAGTATCTTCTTTAGGCTGCTCTAACTCTACTTTTTCTTCTACTGGTGGGGTTGGCTCTTCTGCTGGTGGTGCTTCTTCAGCAGGTTTTTCTACAGAAGCTACACTTTCTCCTCCAGCCCATGATTGTAAAACTTCATCCACAGTTCTTCCAGAAGCTTCAGCTCTAGCTTCAGCAGATCGTTGCACCAACGACTCTGGTGCATTTAATAATTCAGCAACTTTACTTAAGAGTTCACTCATTTGTACTACCTAAAGATAATAAATAAGTTATTAAATAATCTAAATCTTGATCACTTAGGAAATTTATTGATGGATGAGGTATATCCTCTTTTACAGATGATGGTTCTAGTAAATAATCTTTGAGCCATTCACTATCATTTGTAGGTTCTCGTGTTCCAAGCGTTGACAAATCTGGAGCTAACCTCAATAAGCCGGTATTTTGAACTAAATTTTTATTAGCAAATTTGTTTTTAAGTATTTTTCCATTTTGTGAATCAGGTATGAGTATTCTTACATTTTGCGTATGACATGACTGGCAATTTAACTGATTATAAATAATTGCTCCTTCTAATACTTCTTCACTCACTCGAACAGAATTATTTAAAGATTGCAGAACTATATCTTCACTTTGTTGCTTTGGTATTGAAAAAGCAAACATGTATGTGAATACAACTACACCGATCACACCAACAATAAAACTAAGAGAACTTTCTTTCTTTAATTCAACATTTTCTTCCTCTATTTCAAGTTGGACAATTTCCTCATCATCATCTTCCTGAACAGAGATTGCATTTTCCTCATCTTGGTCTACAACAGTAGGAGGTTCTTCAACTGGTACAGTTTCTTCTGTAGGCGGTGTTTCTTGAATAGGTGGTGCTTCTTCAGCAGGTTTTTCTACAGAAGCTACACTTTCTCCTCCAGCCCATGATTGTAAAACTTCATCCACAGTTCTTCCAGAAGCTTCAGCTCTAGCTTCAGCAGATCGTTGCACCAACGACTCTGGTGCATTTAATAATTCAGCAACTTTACTTAAGAGTTCACTCATACTGGAATCTCCTCTTCAGTAAGTTCAATTGTTTCTGCTTCTGTAATTTCTCCATTTACCACTGCCTTGACGACTGAAATGAAAAACAACAGAAATGGAAGAAGTAATGTCAAAGATAAAAACATATTTAATGTTAAAGGAGTACTGATTAGTGACCATAACAAACCGAACCCTTCACCATAGATTGTTGGGTTTCCTGCATTGGCACCAGCATTCCATGAATAACCCGAAATAACTCCAATTAAAGCATTAGAAAATAATGTTAAAGACACCACAAGTTTTAATAGAAAACTAGTTAAAGACTCAAGCCTTGAAAATTTGACTTCTCTTCCAAAGATTTTAGGAATCAGATAATAAACAAACGAGATTGTAATTAATAATGCACTGAAAACATATCCATATCTGATTGCTATCGCAAAATTTGTAAGACTCAATATAGGAATGATATTTGAGAGCGAGGACACAATTTGAAAGATATTTGTAATAACAAATATTCCAAACGAAAAACTTATAAGACTATAAATTACTTTATTTTCCTCAATTCTCGTTGAAACCGTTCTGAAGAAATTTACAGCTATAGCAAGCAGGGGGAGAGACAAACTTATAGACAAGTAAAGAGATATATTTTCAATCCAATTTGGCAATACAGAACCAAAATAAAATTTAAAATTTGACCAAGGAAGTAGAAATAAGAATCCCCAAAAACCTATAGATCCCAATGTTTTACTGTACAACGTAGCATTTATACCTTTTGTAATCATGAAATGAAGTAATGATAGAAATACGAACGAATATCCAACATACATATGTGTTGAAACATACATTGAGTTAATGAAAAAATTGTCACTAAATACGACAAAATCAGCTCTATAAATTAGAAGTGATATCAAATAAAAAATACTTGCACCAAAAAGATACTGACTACTTACAAACAAAGAAGCTTCTTTTTTGGCCAATATATTTAATATAATGAGTCCAACAAAGCCAAAAAATATTAAGATTTTAAAAATTAATGTAAAACTAGTATTTCCAAAGAACAAAAAACTATTAGGAAATAATACACCTAATAACAGATCTAGTGACTCCAAGCCAATAATTCCTAATGAAGTTAGAAAAAAAATTGGGAAGATCAATAATTTTCTTCCAAGTGTTTTTGGTAATAAATAAACAGTCAAAAACACAATTAAAAACGAAAGCATCAAATTGTAAGTTATATGGTTATTTAGCTTTTCTAAGTATCCACTATTGAGAAAACTATTCTGAGGGAGTATGGCTGCAAAAATGAAATAAGCTTCTTTTGTTAATGCAACAGTTCCTAAAAGAAGCAAAAAAAGGGGAGTTAAAACAATAAAAAATTTTGAAAACGCCTGTTCATTTTTTGGAAAAATTTTTATTCTCATTAATTTAAAAAGTAAGTACTCAATTTGACTTTACTATTAAACCATAGAAATTACTCCAATAAAATTAGTAATTTTTTGAAAAAGTTGGGTTATAAAATTTATAATATCTAGGTAATCCTTGATAGAATAGATATTGAAGGTTTTGAGTAAATAACGTGTTGAGGGAAACTTGTTAAATTTTATATTTATTAACCGATACAAAATCGGAGTGGCATTAATTTTTGCTGGCGTTGGTGGCATAACAATAGGAGTAATAATTGCACATTTCGCTGGATTTCCAGAAGGTGAAGTAATCGACTATTTTAATTGGATTCCAAGAGGATGGCTAATGCAAACAATTGGACAGCTGATAGCATTTGGTGCTGGACAATTTTTATTGATAGGCATGGCTATGCTTGCATGGCAAGATACAGAGCTTACTTGGGCTAGGGCAACATATCTTGCATTCCTAAGCTGGGTTCAGTTTTCTTTGATATTTGGAGTATTGCCTTCAGAATGGCTTAACCTTTCACAAGGACCACTTGAATGGACAAATCAAAGAGAGTTTATTAACTTCCCCCCAATTTTATTTTTGGGTAATGAAATAGGATTAAGTTTAGGAGCTCTAAAAGACATCATTCAATTAGGTATCTCCACGGGTGCATTTGTGACAGCACTTGTTGTTGGATATCTTGTTCAAGATATTAATGAAGCAAAAGAGCGTGGAAAAACAAGAGTATCAGATTATGGAAAAGAAGTTATAAAGGTTGGTTCAGATGGCTAAGTCAGAAGTTCTAATTGAAATGCCAGAATTTGAAAAAAAATACAACCTTGCAATGGTTGAAACTGACAAAGTTGCTTCCAGAGTTAGACCTAAACAATTCTTACATATTGATGAAGCAGAATGCATACTTTGTGAAGGTTGCGTTGATATATGTCCTTGGAAATGTATACATTATTTATCAACAGATGCTATTGAAGACTCAATTAATGTTGAAGCTCCAAGCATGGAAGAAAATGAAACCGGTTTTTTTGTAGTTGATGAAGAAGCATGCACAAGATGTGCATTATGCGTAGATAGGTGTCCAACAGGTGTAATATCACTAGGGAAATTTGCAGGATCACTCGCTGATGCTGCAATAAGCAATGGAGTCTATGAATCTCCGTGGGACGAAGATTCTGGTGAAAGAAGTGACAGACATGGATATATATATGGAAGACTTTAGATGAAAAACGAAAAAATTAAATTTAGAGACCGTATAAAAGACATTAGTTCAGGACTTGGAGATTCCCTTAAGGAAAGCACTTTATGGGGAAGTATATTCCGACCAGGATCGCCTTTTAGAAAAGGATATTCTGATAGTCCAAGAAATAGATCTTATGTTGTCATGAATAATGTTTTATATCACCTACACCCTGTAAAGGTAAAAAGACATGGAGTAAGACTTTCTTATACTCTTTGTCTAGGAGGATTGAGTTTTTTCACCTTTATTGTGCTAACTATTACAGGTATTTGGTTGATGTTTTATTTTAGGCCAACTGAAATGGCTTACGTTGACATACAAACTTTACAGACATCTATTGCTTTCGGATCTTTAGTTAGAAATATGCATAGATGGGCTGCCCATATTATGGTATTAGTAGTTTTCTTACACATGTCTAGAGTTTTTTATCATGGCGCTTATAAAGCTCCAAGAGAATTCAATTGGGTAATTGGTGTCATTCTATTGCTCCTAACACTATTGTTATCTTTTACAGGCTATTTGCTTCCATGGGACCAGTTAGCAATTTGGGCTGTCACAGTTGGTGGAAATATGGCCAGTTATGCACCTGTAATTGGAGCACAAGTGAAATTTGCACTATTTGCTGGATTGGAAGCAACCGAAGCAACGTTATTAAGGTTTTATGTTCTACATGTATTATTTTTGCCATTCATAATCGTAATTTTTATGGCTATACATTTTTGGAGAGTAAGAAAGGACGGGGGGATCTCTGGACCCCTTTAAATTAAATTATGGTTGATATTCCAGAACATTTATTGTTAAAAACTGCTGAAGCTAGGGCTAAAGCTTTAGGTATTTCAGTTGAGCAGGCATTAGCTGAAATGAGAGGTGAAGTAAAGCCTACCAAAATTGAAAAAGAACCTGACATAATTGAAGTTAGTCCTGTTGAAGTAGAAGTCAAAAAGGAAGCACCAGTACCAGCAACAGAAGTCAAAAAGGAAGCACCAGTACCAGCAACAGAAGTCAAAGAGGAAGCACCAGTACCAGCAACAGAAGCCAAAGAAGCACCAGTTACCATAACTAAAGAAGCTCCAGCACCTGCACCAGAAAAATCAAACGGACAAATACCAGCCGAAGTTGATTTTGCACCTGAAACAAAAGTCACACAAAGATTATTAACTGTTGTTAAAGCGAAACCAATACAAAAACCTACATCGGAACCTGTAGATAAAGTAAATACCTGGCCACATTTAATGCTTCCTGAATTTATTTCTTTGATGGCTATGACGGCATTTTTAATTTTTCTAAGCGCTATCCTGCAAGCACCTTTACTCGAAGAAGCAAATCCTAACATAACTCCAAACCCTGCAAAAGCTCCCTGGTACTTTTTAGGACTTCAAGAAGCTCTATCTTATTGGGACCCACAGATTGCGGGTATTATGATACCTGGTGTCATTGGCGTTTTTGGATTTATGGCAATACCTTATATTGATCGAAACAAAGATAACAAACCATCTAAAAGAAAATATGCAATTATGCTTTACACTTTTTTCTTAGCTGGTGCAGGAACCTTAAGTATAATTGGTATTTTATTTAGAGGCCCAGGTTGGAATTGGACATACCCATGGATTGATGGTGTATGGTTCGACGACTTACTTGACTGGGTCCACTTCGAATGACTCTTGTTGAACTTTCATTTATAGCAATTGCCTTTATTGGTGTATTTGGTGTAGTTGGAATTGCAGCTGTAGTAACTGGTAGAACCCCGAAGGCTGTAACAAAAAGATTAAATTGGAAAAAGAATTTAGATAAAAAAGCATTAAAAGTTGATAAATCTCAAACAAATTTTCTAGCTCCAGATGAACCAGATTTTAAAGAAGAAAATATATCTGAAGATACTGAACAAGATGATGAAGAAATTCAAACCGATGGATCTATTGAAATAAAAGAAGAAATTATTTATGAAGAAATTTCAGAGGAAGAAGCTGGAATGACTCGTAGACAATTTTTGGGTAAAGCCCTTGGAATCACATTTGGAGCATTTGCAGGTATTCAATTAATTTCATGGCTTGGTTTCTTTTATCCAAAAGTTTCTGGAGGTTTTGGTTCAAAGGTTGATGCGGGAAGAGTTGATGACCTTAAAGACCAAATTTTTCAGTCTGATGGATCTGTAATTCCTGCTTTTATTCCCTCAGCAAGAGCATATGTTTTACCTTTTGAAGATAATGGAAACTCTCAATTTGCTGATAGTGGAACTATTGCCGATGGCTTAGTTGCTGTTTATCAACGATGTGTTCATCTAGGTTGTCGAGTTCCATGGTGTAACACTTCTCAAGGATTTGAATGTCCGTGTCATGGTTCAAAATATAATATGGTAGGTGAATACTATGCGGGTCCAGCCCCAAGAAACTTAGATAGATTTATCGTAAATGTTAATTCAGCAGGAAAATTTATTATTGATACAGGATCAATTATTGAATCTCCACGAGCTGGCGGCATGTCAGTGAAATACCCACAAGGTCTTTCTTGTATTACAATCGCGGAGACTGAGGAATAATAATGAATAGTTCATTTTTCATAACATTAATCTCACTAGCAGTACTTGGAGCAATAGCTTATTTTTCTGCTGTAGGTTTTCGAGGCGCAGGAAAAATCAAAAAAACTCCAAGAAATCTACAAAAATATCTTCCAGATGATGAATTAGAGACCACTCATCTTGATAAAACATTATCAGTTGCTGTTGTACTAGCTTCATTGCTTACAATTATGATCCCACTTTATTATCTCGG
Source organism: uncultured Candidatus Actinomarina sp. (assembly GCA_902587025.1). GTDB lineage: Bacteria > Actinomycetota > Acidimicrobiia > Actinomarinales > Actinomarinaceae > Actinomarina. The sequence goes on from CACIJJ010000002.1 coordinate 101,929, forward strand.
TGAGCCAGCAAGGCAAGAAGGATTTGTTGAAGAGTTTGAAGACGTTTCAGTTGAAAGAGGGCACCATCTTTACGAGGAGTTTGGGTGTGGAAACTGCCATGGAGTAGATGGTAGCGGTGGAGCAGCCTCATACGTTGAAAAAAGAAGTGGTGTTAGTGTTACATGGGTAGCCCCTGCAATAAACAATGTTTTTTATAGATATGATGATGAAGAAGTAAGATACTGGTTAATATATGGTAGAGCAAACTCACCTATGCCAGCCTGGGGTCTAAAGGGTGGAGGTCCAATGAATGATGGACAGCTTGACGACTTGATAGAGTACTTGCATTATTTTCAAATTCCACAAAGTGAAGAACTTCAACAAATTGAACAAAATATAAATTCATCTTTACTACGTATTGAAAATTCTGATTTACAAGTTGAAAGTGAGATTAATAAACAAAATGAACTCATTAACAACATTAATTTAGCTCCGGAAAGATTGCCTGTAGCAATTGAAGCTGTTGAAATTGTATCTGCGATCCTAGCAAGGCAAAATGGAATTGATACAGATGAAGATGGGCTTTTTGATTCAGTAGAAACAGATATCTCGGTATACAGTGAAAGCATCGCAGATGTTTTGGGTACTGCAATTTTAAATTTGAACCCAGATGAAGAGGAATCAATTCCGGGAAGAAAAGATGCATCAGTTGTAAGGGGATATCTTTCTGATCTTGAAACGAGTGTTATTAATTTAGGAATCTTGACTGATGGCTATGACAAATTCATGGAGGAAGCAGAAAAAGGTTTAGCATTTCTTGAAAATGCCTACGAACAAAAACTATGGCTTATTGATTTCCAAGATATTGCAGACTCAACTTTTGATGGAGACTATGACAAAGCAACAAGAGCAGTAGGAATATTTAATGCATATTGTGCAAGGTGTCATACTGCTGGTTATTCTGCAGGAGCTGCGTATACAAAAACAATTGGTTCCGGTGGCTTAGGTCCTGCATTAAAAGGTGGAAGAGTAAATATTCAGTTTAAAGAAAGAGCTGACTTTGTTGATTTTATTATTAACGGTTCTGTAAATGGTAAAGGTTATGGAGTCAATGGAGTTGGTGGTGGAAAAATGCCAGGATTTGGTGCGGTACTTCCACAGTCCGATATAGAATTGGTTATAGATTATTTGAGAGGAATGACACCTGATGCGTGAAATAATGAGAACCCTGTTGTCATCTAATTTGACATTTACTGGAATTTTCCTTTTTGTTTTGTTTGTTCTCTCATTTTTTGGATCAACTTTTATTTTGAATGCAACTAATTTAGGTAGAAGACTTGGCTTCCTTGTTGTTGGAGCTGCAACTTTTGGATGGCTAGTTATTAATTCATTTCTGTTTATACTTTATGCTCCTAGGGGCCCAGCTCCATCGTCAATTGATGGTCTAAACGCTCTTGAAATCAGAATTATTCCAATTACTTATTTTGCTGGATCTCTAATTCTTTTTATTATGTTTTTGCTTGCTCTAAACAGATACGAACAAGAAGAAAAAGATACAGAAGAAACAAATAGTTAATCTCGATTAGCGTATATCCCTTTCATGAATAGAATTGTTATATGGAATTTATATTATCAATTGTAAGAAGCGTAATATTATTTGGTCTTGTAATCTTTATTGCGTTTAGAATATTTAGAATTCTTCGACCATTCGAGAAAGGATTAGTCGAAAGATTTGGTAAGTATAATCGCGAGGCAACCGCTGGACTAAACATTGTAATTCCTGGGATAGAAAAATTAATCATCGTAGACATGAGGGAACAAGTTATCGATGTTCCACCACAAGAAGTTATTACAAAAGACAATGTAACAATTACTGTTGATGCAGTCATTTATTATGAACCAACTGATCCTAAAAAACTTGTATATAACGTTGGAGATTTTATCACTGCAGCAACAAAATTAGCACAAACGAACCTAAGAAATGTCGTTGGTGATCTTGAATTAGACGCTGCTTTAACTTCAAGAGAGACTATTAATACATCTTTAAAATTGATCCTTGACGAAGCAACAGATAAGTGGGGTACTAGAGTTGTGAGAGTTGAAATCCAAAGAATTGATCCACCTCAAGATGTTCAAGATGCAATGAACAAAGTTATGAAAGCTGAGAGGGATAGAAGAGCTGCTGTTACCGAAGCTGAAGGTGAAAAAAGAGCTGCAATTTTGACAGCAGAAGGTGAAAGAGAGTCACAAATTTTAAGTGCTCAAGGTGAAGCTGAAGCATTAAAACAAGTTGCTGATGCTGAAAAGTATGAAAGAGTAGTTACAGCAGAAGGTGAAGCTGAGGCTATATTAAAAGTTTTCAATGCAATTCATGAAGGTGATCCTTCAAACGATTTGATAGCAATAAAATATCTAGAATCTCTTGAAAAAGTTGCTGATGGAAATGCTACAAAAATATTTTTGCCAGCAGATCTATCTGCAACTTTGGGCAGCATTGGAGCGATTTCAGAATTGTTCAAGGATGAAAACAAAGATTCTACTGAATCTGAAGATAAAGAAGAGTAAAAGACTAGACTAAGCTGCTTTTTAATAATTCAAAAAACTTATCAGGGTTACACCTTTGTACAATTCTTGTCTTATGAGTTTCAGGCTCAATGTTCATGTAGTCTATAACACATCCTCCTCTGGTCATTCCATCACGAACATCAACTCTTACATTTGCTTCTGCTGACTGGCTAATTATGGTTTCATCTAAAAATACAGACATAGCTAATGGATCAGGAAGATCATACGCATCCTGATTAAGCAATTCTTTCATCATTTCTCTTAAAACAACTTGAATATCATTTGTAAACTTAGAAAATTTTGTATTTAAAGATTCAATTTCATTTATCTTATTTATGTCAATCATTGCATCGTATAAAGAAGGATCCCAGCCAATCATTGTTGTAGGTATTCCCGCATTGAGAACTATATCTGCTGCTTCTGGATCAACCCAAAAGTTATATTCTGCAAATTTTGTAACATTACCCAATGCATTTGAACTTCCACCCATTATGTAAATATGTTTTATTGAATCTAGACTTTCTTTATTTTTTTCAATCATATTCGCAATATTTGTTAAAGGACCTAAAGTTACTATTTCTAAATCAGTTTCGTTTTCTAAAACCTCTTTATAAAATTCAGCCGCAGTTTTGCTTTCTACTTCCCTATTTATGGGAGTTAACCCAATATCACCCAGACCATCAATACCATGCACGTGCTGAGCTGAGGTTGACTCATTTGTATAATTAAGAGCAATGTTTGTTGCAGTTTCTGAATCAAAAACCTCTAGATATTCTCTATTTAATGGCTTGTTAGCACCTTTATAAATAGGTATGTCGACTTCACATAATTCATTGACATAAATGGTATTTAAAACAGCCTGATCAAGAGGAACATTTCCTGACACGAGTGTAACCCCTAATATATTCTCTTTTGCTAAGTTTCTGTATGCCATTAATAAGGCGACAGCATCATCTGACCCAGTATCGGCATCGATAATAACTTTTTTCATTAATCTTTTACCTTAGTAATTTCTGGGACACCTTGCCTCCAAATAACTTCACAATCTTTATACTCCTTTGAAATTTGATCACTTATGATCATTAACATTTCTAATGCTTCTCCTTTTTTTCCTTTCGCAGAACCAAAAGTATTTGGAGCCATAGAGTAAGTCTTTTTTACCATTTCAAAAATCTCAAGAGCCTCTTTTTTATTTAAGTTAGTGTCTATAGGCTTTCCAGATATTGTTTCAAAACTTTTTCTTTGTCTACGAGGTAATTTAAATTTCATTAATATTTACATCTTAATACTTAAAGAATTCTCTTTTGTAATGAAACTTCATAATCATCGGAGTACTTTTTTGTATCAATCTCAACGAAATCAAATTTTTCATGAAAACTAAAAGATACTTCATTTCTTGAAGGAAGTATATTTATTTCTGCAGTCAAATTTTCGATATTAGATTCTAAACAAAACTCAAGAAGTTTTTCATACATTGATGATGCTATTCCAATTTTTCTAAATTCAATATCAACTGCAACTCGATCGATGTACATAAAATTTTTTAAACGATTTCTAAATTCATTAAAATTTTTATGTTTGAGGTTATACATGAATGATTTTGTTTTTGATAAATCCTGAAAACAAATAATAAATCCAATAACTTTGTTTTCATGAATGATACATCTTTGAAAGTCAGAGTTTTCTACCAATGCTTCAAACTCTTCAAAAGTTGTTGTTCCTACATTGGGTACATTGTCTTGGTTAATAGTATGACAATTCTCAAGATTTGAATTATCAATAGGTAAAAGCTTGATGTTATCCATGTATGAAAATATACATTTATTGTATAAAATTGTAAACTATTTACATGCAAAATAGCGCTGTTTTAATGAGTTCCCCAGAGTATTTTAGACTAGAGTATTCAATTAACCCATGGATGATTGAAGGTGTTGAGGTCAATTTAGAGCTAGCAAAAGACCAGTGGAGTGGACTAAAGTCAACTATTGAAAAGTGTGGAGCTGAAGTTAAAGTTATTCCAGGAAATACTGTTTATCCAGACTTAGTATTTACGGCAAACTCAGGCATTATAAAAGACAAGTCAGTTCTTATATCAAACTTTAAATTTCAAGAAAGACGGGGAGAAGAAATCATTTATGAGAACTGGTTCAAAAAAAATGGTTATGATGTCGCCCGTATTCCTTCAGAGTATAAATTTGAAGGGCGAGGGGATGCTTTTGTTTACGGTGAGTATTTAATTGGATCATATGGTGTAAGAAGTGATAAAGAGGCTTTAATTTACATATCAGAACAATTTGAGCTTAAACCGAAAATCGTAAAGTTAGTTGATGAAAAATTTTATCATCTTGATACTTGTTTTCAGAAGCTTCCAACAAATAATAATGATGCAATTTTTTATCCAGAAGCATTTGAGGACTCATCTTTAAGTGACTTTTCAGATATATTTAATTTAATTCCAGTAGGCGAAAATGATGCAAATAAACTTGCCTGTAACAGTTTTGTAATAAATGAATCTGTAATCTTTCCATCTGATGATATAGACATTATTGAAACTGTCGCTGATTTAGGATGCAATATTGAGATATCAAATGTTTCAGAATTTCTTAAATCTGGTGGTGCATGTCAGTGTCTTGTATTTACATTACAATAAATTTGTGAGGATAATCAAAGCAATACTTTGGCCAATTAGAAAAGTAATTTTTTTTCCAATTAAAATATTTTTCTACACTTTGATATTGTTTGTCGTTATAGTTTTATTTTTTCAATATAGGACAGACTATGATGTGGATGTTAGCCCACTTTCTGTCAATGAATATGAAAACTGTATCAATGTAATTGAAGACTATGAAGTAACAATATCTCTACTTTCTGAATATGTTGAAAAGTTGGATAGTGAACAGAAATCTTTTTTAGAGAGGAATTTACCAAATCCATTAAATGTTTTGACAACACCTCAGGAGATTTCAAATGATGATTTTAGAAATGTTAGAACTTTCTTAAAATATTATTTACAAGCTGGTAGATTTCCTGGTTTGAACGGTAAAGCTTTCTCCCCTCAAGCAGCAAGTTTATGTAGAGATGGATTGAGTTAGCTCTGTAACCTCTCCATTAGTTAAATCTTTCAAATCAGAAGGCTTAAGAAAAAATTTACTTATCCTATTACCACCACCGATAAAGACTTTATTTCTCGTCATTACATTCTCATCAATATATACCTTTATTTCCTCTGGTAAGCCGAGAGGACTTATACCTCCGTAAATTTGATTAGTAATTATCTCAGCTTCTTCTCTTGAAGCAAAACTTACTTTTTTTGCACCTAATATGGTTTTAGCTTTATGATTGACATCCAATCTGTCAGATCCTAAAACACAAAATAATGCAAAAAATTCTTCTGGTTTTTTTGATTTGAGTAATATTGCGTTACAAGAATTTTCTATTTTAAATCCATAATGATCACAAAAACTTTGTGTATCAGAAAATTCATCTTTACATTCGAAAGCCTCTAGTTTGTCCTTATTGGTTTCAAATATTTTTTCAACTGTGTGATGTATTTCAACCATAAAGATAATGATATCGTTATTAAAGTCAGTTACAATCTCTGTATGAAGTTCAAGACAATAATTGAACCGTTTAAAATCAAATCTGTTGAATCTCTACCCATAACTACTCCCAAGGAAAGAAAAAGCTTTTTAGAAAGAGAATATTGGAATGTATTTGGCTTGAAGTCTCAAGAGGTAACTGTTGATTTATTAACAGACTCAGGAACAGGTTCAATGTCTTCCGAACAATGGGCAGCAATTATGCGTGGTGATGAGGCATATGCAGGCTCTCACTCTTGGCAAAGATTTCATGATGTTGTAGCAGACCTTACTGGTTACAAACATATAATTCCTACGCATCAAGGTAGGGCCAGCGAGAAAATATTAGCAACAGTGACCGTAAAAGAGGGAGATATAATACCGAGTAATAGCCACTTCGATACAACAAGAGCTAACTTTGAATTTGTAAAAGCTGAACCTATAGATTTACTTTGTAAAGAAGGATTAGATTTATTGTCACCTGCACCTTTTAAAGGGAACATCGATCTTGAAAAGCTTGAAGATATTTTAAGTAGAAAAGGTGAAAAAATTCCATTTGTTCTGATGACAATTACAAACAATACAGGTGGTGGTCAACCAGTCTCAATGGAGAATCTAAAAAGTACTAAAAAGCTTTGTGAAAAATATAACAAAATGCTTTTACTCGATGCATGTAGGTTTGCTGAAAATGCTTGGTTCGTATCACAGAGAGAAGAAGATTATAAGGGTGTAGAAATTAGAGATATAACAAAAGAAGCATTTAGGCTTGCTGATGGTTGCACAATTAGTTTGAAAAAGGATGGTTTTGGCAATATCGGAGGAATCTTGGCGTTTAATGATGATCAGCTTGCCGAAGCTTCAAGGAACCTTTTAATTTTGACTGAAGGCTTTCCAACTTATGGCGGCCTTGCCGGACGAGATCTAGATGCACTTGCTCAAGGTCTCAAAGAGATTACAGATAAAAATTATCTTGAATACAGAGCAAGGTCAATCTCATATTTGGGTGAAAAAGCTTTGAGTTACGGCATTCCAATTGTTCAGCCTGCAGGTGGCCATGCCCTCTACATAGATGCAAAAACTTTTGTTCCACACATACCTCCTCATCAATATCCTGGTCATTCAGTTGCGTGTGAGATATATTTGATTGGTGGAGTTAGAGCTGTTGAATTAGGTACCTTGGCATTTGGGGTTGCAGGTGCAAATGGTGAGCCTGACAAACCAGCAACTCATGAATTAGTAAGACTCGCTGCTCCAAGAAGAACTTATACACAAAGTCATTTTGATTATGTAGCGGAAGTTCTTGAAAAACTAGCTGAAAGTAAAGAAAAACTTAAAGGCTATGAAATTATTGAGCAACCAGAACAATTAAGACACTTTACCGCTAAGTTAAGACCATTGACATGATGCTTTTTAAAAAAATATCAATTTTATTTTTAATCTTTTTTATAGCTTGTGGAGCAGGTGAAGAAGATGTTGAAGTTACAGAAAATATAAGTAGTAACTCAGAAGAACCAACAACAACTACTGAACAACAAAAAGAAAATGATGATTCTACAACAACAACAATTCAAGAAGTTAATAAAGAGAGTGAAGATTACAGTTCTGAAAATGTAATTTCAATTGGTGAAATAGTAACTGACACATCATTTAGGGATTATCAAAAATATGTTGATGTTGCGGGATTAAGAATTTTTGCTCTTCCTGAAGTTTCTGATGAATATATGTATAAAGTTGCAGAAACATATTTTCAAATGTTGCAACAAGGAGACAATATAGACAACGGCCTTAGGTCAAGATATTTAAATACTGTTGATAATGAAAAGGTTTTTCAGAGAATTGGTTTTAAAGGCCCAGAATATTATAATTTTGATTCGCCAAATCCATCTGTAGACTGCTGTCCAGGTAATGGTTATGAAGATAACCACACAGATTTTATTTGGGAATATAAAGATGCAAATACAATTGGTACAATTGGAGAAGTTGTTGAGCATTTACTACATACAATTACAGGTGCAGGATTGCTCCTAGAGTTTCCTGAATGGAGCTGGGAAGATACAAATTCTAAGATTCATAAGGCAATGAATGAAGCCGTTGAAAAGAATATCTATGATATTTCTAGTTATGAGGAAATAAAAAACAATGGAGACATAGAGGGATATAACAGAGTTACTGTTCAAGAATTTTCTTTTTGGGTAATAGTTACATCTTGGGGTTATGGTGATATATTTGATTTACCTCATGGTGAATTTGAAATCAGCACAATATACGAAGTTAGATCAGAACTACCCTTAGCTTTTGAATTGTATGTTGACACTATTGAAAAAATCTTTACAATTCCTGACAAAGAATTGCTTAAATCTTTATTCTCTTAAATAATTATTTTATAATTGCCAAATGAAAAAGTATTCAATATTGTTGATACTCTTTTTTACTTTTTGTTCTCAAACTTCAAGTAATGAAACGGTAGAAGAAGTAATTACCCCGACAACAGAGTTAATCATTGAAGAAACAAAAGAAACTCCAGAGCTTTATGTGATGTTACTGTGGCATCAGCATCAGCCCTATTATCCTAAAGACACTGATGGAAACTTTTCAAAGCCATGGGTCCGACTTCACGCAACAAAAGATTATCTTGATATGGTTGAAATGGTACAAGATTTTGAAGGACTTCGGGTTACGTTTAATTTGACACCAACATTATTGAATCAATTAAATGAGCTCTCAAATGGATCTAGAGATATCTATTGGATTCATACAGAGGTTGAAGCTGACAAGCTTACAAACGAACAAAAAGATTTTCTAAGAGACAGATTTTTTGATATCAACTCAAGAATCATTAATACATATCCTCGCTTTGTTGAACTCAGAAACCTTAGACAAAATCCTCAAGACTGGACCACACAAGACTATATTGATCTTCAAGTTCTATTTAATCTTGGATGGACTGATCCAAAATATCTATCATTAGACCCATTGAATAAGATTGTAGAAAAAGGTAGTAATTTTTCTGAAGCAGATAAAAAAATAATTCTTGAAATTCACAATGAGCTCATTGATAAAGTTATACCTGAACATCTTTATGCATATAAAAATAATCACATAGAGCTGATTACGACACCATTTGCACATCCTATTTTACCCTTAATACATAACTCAGATTTGGGAAAAAGAGGAGATACAGTATCAGATTTTCCAAATAATACTTTTAATTTTGAAGATGATGCGAGAGCCCATGTTAAGAAGGGAAAAGATATCTTTTTTGAAAATTTTGGATTTTACCCCAATGGCATGTGGCCAGCTGAAGGTGCAGTTGCCCAGGAAGTCCTCCAATATTTCAACGATGAAGATATTTCTTGGATAGCAACTGGACAAAACCCTTTAGAGAAATCACTAGATGTAAAAATTCAAAGATGGGTTGGAGGAGTAGCTTCTAAGCCAGAGTTATTATATAGACCCTGGAACACAGTTCTGTCTAATGGTGAAAAAATACCAATATTTTTTAGAGATAATTATCTATCTGACAAAATGTTTGATTACTCAGAAAAAAGGTCTGACCTCTCAGTTAAAGAATTTGAAAATACGATTTTAAAATTACGTGAAAAAACTTCTGAGTTAGATTTTGTTCCAGTTGTTTCAATAATTGCTGATGGTGAAAATTTTTGGGAGAACTATCCAAATGATGGCATCGACTTTTTAAATGGAATGTATGCAGTCCTTACTAAATATGATTGGTTAGAGACTATAACTCCCAGTGATTATTTGAAAATGTATGGTGACAGTCTTGATACTATCGATGAACTTTATCCTTCATCTTGGTTCCAACCAAATTTTGCAACCTGGATTGGTGAGACTGATGAAAATCAGGCTTGGGATCTTCTTTATCAAACCAGAATAGATTTTGAAGAAGCAAAAAAATCAGGAGATTACTCTGATGAACAAATAAACCAAGCGTACGAATACATGTTGTTAGCCGAAGGCTCAGACTGGTTTTGGTGGTATGGATTAGACCAAGACTCTACAGTTGATTACTATTTTGACCAAGCATTTAAAGACTTGTTAAAGATGGTCTACCTAAGTCTTGGTTTGGAAGAACCAGGTTTCTAATCCTGTAATTTCTGTTTTTTTAAAGGACTTGTTCCAGTCTCAACTTTTTCTTTATATGCTTTATCAAATGCTTTACGTTGCCACCCATCCATTCTATTACGACTTATTTCAATAACTTTTAATTGTTCTTCATCGTTATATTTTGACCATTCTTTAATTTCTTTTGATGTTCTTGAACACCCGTAACACAAATCAGTATCTGGATCAGTCACACAAACATTTATACAGGGAGAGGTAATAGTCATCCTATTTACCTATCTTTTTAGCCAATGTATATGCCGAATCTCTTAATGCTTTTTTTGAATTTTTCATACCTTTGTTACCTAATTCAAATGTATCTGTAAAGATACTTTCATCATTGTAGTCAAACTTGCCACCTAAAAAATAAGTCTGCCCAGTATGAAGCTTTAAAATCTCTCCAAGTACTTTTCCATTCATAGATGAAAAATCAAATTTTCCTTCACATAAGATCGCAATTTCAAAATCATTTATTTTACTTAATAGTTTTGTCTCATTTAAAAAGAATTGAGGACCTGAGATTATTTCACATCCAAGTACCTCACCCAATGCAAAACTTAAACCACCAGAGGCACCAGTCCCTTCTTTAAATGGATCTAATGAACTATCCATTTCATTAGAAAGTAAATTCAAAATTCTCTCAACATTTTTTTCCAAAAATTTAATTTCACTATTTGCCAACCCTTTTTGGGGTCCAAATACTTTAAAAGCATTGTTGTCACCAAGTAGTGGAATATTTGTATCGATTAAAACTTTTTTATTAACTTTTTTAAAACTCTCATTAATTTTTATATTGTTTATTAATTTGAAATCTTTTGGCTTTGGATCTTCTATTACATCTTTATTATTTAGAAAATCAATTCCCATTTTGCTGAGTAAACCTATTCCAGCGTCATTTGTTCTAGAGCCTCCCATTGACAAAATATCTACATCCTCAATTATTTTTGCAAGGCATGATGTATTTAGATCTAAAGATAAATCATTTGTGGTTTTTATACCTATTAGCTGAGAGGTTTCAATGTATATATTTTTATTTACTTTTAAAGTCTCGACAGGCAACCATTTGCCAGAAAAATCTTGTTTCATAGACATCTGTTGTGTTTCAAAACCATATTCTTTAAATATCTCTGTTGAGTTCTCACCACCATCTGTAACTGGAAAGAATGATGATTTAATATTGTTATATTTAAATATCTTTTTTATCTCACCAATAACTTCATCGGATGTAAGTGTTCCAGAAAATTTATCAGCAAATACAGCAATTCTCATCTTTTAAGTTTATTTATATATAACTCTTAATAGGAATAAAATAAAATAATGAATATTGGGTTTTTAACAGATGTTGATGGATATAGGGCTCCAATACACCCTGAATCTTTTGAGAAATATTCTATGGACCTGCATTTAGAAAAAAATATATTTGATTACCTTAATTATCCAGATTCTAAACAAGAAAATGTAAAGACTATTTCTAAATTAAGTGATTTAGATGTTATCGCCTGCGTAGAAAATATTGAAAATAAAACAATTAAGGGTTTGAAGGAAGGGGCAGTCCTTATTGGCATATTTGATTTCGAAAAGATCGAAGAAATTAAAAAATTAAGACCTGATATCAAGATATTGAGTTTCTTCAAACTACCTAGAATTTCACGAGCTCAAAATTTAGATGCTCTATCTTCTCAAGCTAACTTGCTTGGATACGCATCAGTTTTAAGAGCTGCAAAAGAGACATCTAATGTAGTACCAATGATGACAACTGCTGCAGGAAATATTCAACCTTCCAAGGTCCTGATTTTAGGAGTTGGGGTTGCAGGCCTTCAAGCAATTGCAACTGCAAAAAGACTTGGTGCTAGAGTTTGGGCTTTCGATATTAGAAAAGAAGCCAAGGATCAAGTGGAATCTCTGGGTGCTAAATTTGTAGAAGCCAACACTGAAGCACAAGACAGTGTTTATGCGCAAGAGGTCTCTGAAGAAGAAAATCAGAAAATTCAAGAAGCATTAAAGAAACAAGTAATTGATAGTGATATTGTTTTAACATTTGCTCAAATACCAGGAAAAAAAGCACCTGTCTTAATCGAAAAGTCAACCATTGAAAAGATGAAAAAGAATTCTGTGATTATCGATTTAGCAGCCGGTACAGGTGGAAACTGTGAAGGTACTGTGGTGAATAAAGTTGTTGAATTAAATGGTGTAAAAATAGTTGGTGAAACAGACATTCTAAATTCCGTAAAACATGCAGCAACAAAGCTTTATTCGGAGAATGTTAGAAATTTAATCGAACTATACATAGAGAACAGTGATGATGAGATTTTTACAGAGATGAGTTCATAATGGAAGCAACTTTCTTACTTACATTGTTAATAACTTTTTTAGCAAGCTTTATTGGATACGAACTCATATCTAAAATTCCTCAGACACTACACACACCACTTATGTCTGGTTCAAATGCTATTTCAGGAATTACATTAATTGCAGCAATTCTGATATACCCAGAAGTAAGAGAATCTCAAATACTTCAAATTATCGTTTTAATTGCAATATCATTTGCAACCCTCAATATTGTTGGAGGGTTTTCAGTAACTGGCCGAATACTAGAAATGTTTAAGAAAAATGATTGAAATAATATTATTGATCTCTGCTGTTTTGTTTATATTCGCCTTAAAGCTTTTTGGAAGACCATCAACGGCACATAGAGCAAATTTATTTGCAATGCTAGCTATGGCATTAGCTGTATTTAGTGCCTTTAACTTTGATTTTTCAAAATATGATTCTGCTTTTTACATCACAATTGTTATTTCAGGACTTCTTGGAGTTTTAATATCAAAACGAGTTCAAATGACACAAATGCCTGAACTTGTTGGTTTGTTTAATGGTTTTGGCGGAGGCGCTTCTGGTGCAATCGCATATGTTGAGTTATCTAATAGCTCCTTACCTTTTAATGATTATTTTGTAGCAATATTTTCAATGGTTATTGGAATGTTTACTTTTTCAGGAAGTCTTGTTGCAGTTATGAAACTCCGTGGAAAATTAAATAACTTTAGTTCAAAATTTGCCAATATATTTTCAGTATTTCTACCAGTCATTTTCTTTATTCCAGCAGTTTTGGAAATGGACAATTTTGTAATTGAATTTATTATCCTAGTTGCACTAATTACTGGAATTATTCGAGTTGCTGTAATTGGTGGTGCAGACATGCCTGTAGTAATTGCTTTTCTCAACTCACTTTCTGGAATAGCAGCCATGTCAGCTGGATTTATAGTAAATAGTATTATCTTGATCGTAGCTGGTGCTTTGGTAGGTGCATCTGGAATAATTCTTACACTCCTCATGTGTGCTGCAATGAATCGTACACTTTTAGATGTTCTTAAAGGTGGTTTTGGTAATACAACGATTAATAATGAATATGAAAAAGATCCAATTAGCACCTCTCCAGAAGATGTTGCAATTCAATTAAGCTATGCAGAATCTGTAGTTATTGTTCCTGGATACGGAATGGCAGTTGCACAAGCTCAAGCAGCTGTTAAAGAATTAACAAATACTTTGAAAGATAAAAATATTGAAGTTAAGTTCGCTATACATCCAGTAGCCGGAAGAATGCCTGGGCATATGAATGTTCTTTTAGCCGAGGTAGACATTGATTATGAAGATATGTTTACTTTAGAAGATATAAATTCTGATTTTTCATCAACGGATGTTGTGCTAGTTTTGGGAGCAAACGATGTTGTTAATCCATTGGCTAGAACTGATGAAGATTCTCCAATCTATGGAATGCCAATACTGGATGTAGACCTTGCAAGACAAGTAATTGTTATAAAAAGATCTATGTCACCTGGTTACGCAGGTATTGCAAATCCACTATTTATTAACGATAATGCAAAGATGCTCTTTACCGATGCAAAAGAAGGTTTAGAAAATATAATCAAATCTTTTGAGCTAGTGTAATAAATTACAATAAATGAGATTGTGAAAACCCATACCAAAACATCTAAGTTTATACACTGGACATTTTCTTTGTTATATGCCTATGGAATATTTAAACAAGTAGAAGAATTAGATCAATTGAATAATCCGTCAATACTCATGGTTGAAATTGTCTTTGCTGGAATATTTTTGGGGATTGTTTTTATTAGATATTTCTATATGAAAGATGTTGATACTTTGTTAGGTGCCAAAGTTGAAATACCAAAAGGACATTTATTCATTGCTAAAACAATCCATAGGCTTGTTTATTTAACTTTAATTTTATTGCCAACTACAGGTTTGATTATTGCTGCTTTATTTGCATACAGTCTTCCTGGCATTAACTTTGCGGTTGCAATTCATGAATTTTCAGCATTCCTTAGTTATGCATTGATCGGCATACATATAGTTGCTTCCATTTATTCACGATTGAAAGGCGAGGGGGTATGGGACGCTATGGTTCCAATATGGAAAGAGAAAGAAAAAATAGATTCTGAAATTTTATCTAATTTAGAAACGATTGAAAATAAAGTTTATAAAAAAACAGAAGAAATCTTCAAGATAAAATAATTTACTTTAAAGATTTAGCAAGATTTAGTACTTCATGCATAGTATTTACAATTTCTTCTGGTTTGTAATATTTTATAAATAATATTTTCCTGGAATTTACAACAGTATCAGAAACTCTTAATCTTCTTAGAGTTTTTTGTGCCTCTTCAATTTTTGAATCATTTCTTTCTATAAATAATTCTGTGAGATGCTCGTCATCACCGTCAATTTCACCTTTCCAATTTATTTTGATACCCATATCTAAGCTTTGAGGAAAAAATGCATAGAAAGAAACATACGTTGTTGAGGAACGACCATGACTTCTTGTAAAAACTTCTATTTCACATCTATATCCGTCTATCTCTCCAAATATTTTTTTCTTTCTAAAGATATTTCCTGGAATATCAATCTGGAAATTCAAAACTTCTGATGCTTTTTCCAATGCTTTATTTATTTTTTTATTTAACGTAACAATCAACCATATAATTGGCGCTAATACAACTGTGATAACAGTTATTAGTGTGAGGGTTTCTTCCATGAAAATTAAATGTTTTTGAATATGTATTTATCGAATACACTCATCTTATCTATCCAGCTATCCTTATAAAAATAATTTACTGATGCTGCAACAGAGGATAATAATGCGTTTCCATCTTGGGGAGTAAAACAATACCCTGTTAAATTGTTATTTTTTACATGTAGAGATTCCTTTGCAATAATTCCATGTGATAAAAGTCTTCCATGATAACCATGATCTCTACCAAATGAAAAAACTTTATTTGAGGAAAGTTTTTCAGTGGACATTAAAAATTCACTATTTTTTAAGTCATCTGAAATATTTTCTAGATCAATATTTTCTTCAAATGATAAATTAAACCATAAAGTGTGCATGTATTGAGTTGGTAACTTGATAGCTGAAGAAAATAGATTTAAATCTTTTCCTTCTTGTTGAAATAATTCAAAAACATCTCTTGCATGATGAGTTCCAAATTCCTGATTGTCATGTTTTGTAATTGTTGGAGAAGGTGAAAATGAATCATTTTGGGAAACATCATTAGCTCTTCTTAAACAGACAAAACGTCCTTCGCTAAGATTTCTCTCCTTATCTAAGGAAAATGTTTTTACTATTGATGCAATATTGTGAGTATTACAAGATGCTATTAGATATTTATTCTGTTCTTGATTCAAAGAATCATTATTTATGCCCCATGCAAAGAAAGGACCAAATCCATGTTCCGATCCCTGTGCCAAATATCGTTTATCTTTGTCTAAATTTGAATAAATTTCATCCCAGTTTTTATTGCCAGATGGAGTACAGTCAATAATTACTTGGTTTTCTTCATAACTCTTCTCTAATTGTTCAACACTGAAGCCCATTGATACAAAATCATTTTTTGCTTCCGAAGTGGCAACAAGTTTTGCACCTTTTCTAATTAAAGCTTCTACTTTCCCTTTTTCATCTGATAGTGGAGTTCTTTTGAAAAATGAGACATTATCGATTCCTAGTTCTTTCTTATGTTGCGCAAGAAGACCAATTAGCGGCTCACCAATTGTTCCTGTACCGACGATTAATATATTTTTCATCACTATATTAAGATAAGAATATCAAACCTAATGAATAAAAAACTCATTTACCAATTTTCTTCCACCAAAACTGAAGGTGACAAATCCATGCTGGATTTACTTGGAGGTAAAGGAGCAAATTTAGCAGAGATGTCAACCCTAGGAATTAATGTCCCGCCTGGGTTTACAGTAACAACAGAGGTTTGTAATTATTTTATAGAGAACAAGTCTTTTCCAGATAAATTTGATAGTGAATTAAAAAAAGCATTAGCTAACTTAGAAAAAATAACAAAAAAGAAATTTAATGATGATAAAACGCCTCTCTTATTATCTGTTAGATCGGGAGGAAAAGTATCAATGCCAGGAATGATGGATTCTATTTTAAATATTGGAATTAATGACAAAAATGTAGATGCTTTGGCATCTAATTTTAATGATGAAAGATTTGCGCTTGATTCATATCGTCGCTTAATTCAAATGTATGCAAATGTTGTTCTAGAAATTGATATGGATAGGTTTGAAGCCATTATTGATAATAAAAAAAGAATCGATGGAGTTGAAAAAGATAATGATTTTGATTCCGAACAATTGAGTTGGATTATTGATGCTTTTAAAACCACTGTTGAAAGATTTGCTGGAAATCCTTTTCCACAAGACCCTGTCACTCAACTCAAAGGGGCAATTGAGGCGGTATTTAAAAGCTGGCTAAACAAACGAGCTGTTACTTATCGAAAAATTAATAATATACCCAACAATTGGGGAACTGGGACAACGATTCAATCTATGGTTTTTGGAAATTTAAATGAATCCTCAGGAACGGGTGTTGCTTTTACGAGGTTTCCGTCTACAGGAAAAAACAAATTGTACGGGGAGTATTTAATGAATGCTCAAGGAGAAGATGTTGTTGCAGGAATAAGAACACCCTATCCGATAGGAAAACATGAAAAAAACACTCAACCCTCCCTTGAGGAAGAAAACCCAGTTCTATTTAATGAAATAAAATCTATTGGTGACAAATTAGAAACACACTATAAAGATGCACAAGATATTGAGTTTACGATCGAAGATGGAGAATTATTTATCCTTCAAACTAGAAATGCAAAAAGAACAGCCCAAGCGAGTGTAAAAATTGCGGTTGATATGCATAATGAAAAAATACTAAGTAAACAAGAAGCCATCAATATGATTGATGCAGATCAGATTACCACAGTTCTCCACCCACAATTTGTTGACTCAGCTAGTAAAAAATTGTTTGAAAAAGGTTTAAATGCATCACCCGGAGCTGCTGTAGGTGAAATAGTTTTTGATCCAGAAAAAGCAGAGATCGAAGCTGCAAGAGGAAAAAAAGTCATTTTAGTTAGAGATGAAACAAGTCCAGAGGACATAAGTGGAATGTTTGCATCAGTAGGAATATTGACAACAAAAGGTGGTATGACAAGCCATGCTGCCGTTGTTGCGAGAGGAATGGGCAAACCATGCATAGTTGGAGCAGAAAATCTTAAGATTGAAAAAGATGAAAGAAAAATATCTAATGGTCAAATAACTATTGAAGAAGGTGATTTAATTTCATTAGACGGATCTACTGGTGAGATTTTTCTTGGGGAAGTTGAGTTAGAGTCTCCTAAACTAACAGACGAATTTAATACTTTGATGGCATGGTGCGATGATTTTAAAAAACTTTCAATAAGAGCAAATGCAGAAACAATAAATGACACAGCCAAGTCTTTAGAGTTTGGCGCTGACGGAATTGGTTTATGTAGAACAGAACATATGTTTTTTGAGGGTGAAAGAATACTTCCTATGAGAGAAATGATTATGGCAAACAATAAGCAAGGTAGAAAAAGAGCATTAAATAAAATTATTGATTTTCAAATAAATGATTTTGTTGAAATATTTAAGCTTTTAAAAGACAAACCTATAACTGTTCGGCTACTTGATCCACCAATGCATGAATTCTTACCAAAAAGTGATATTGAAATTTCTGAGTTAGCCAATTCTTTAAGAGTTTCACCAGCATATGTTTCAGAAGTTTTATCGAGGATTAGTGAAAGTAACCCAATGTTAGGTCATCGAGGTGTACGTTTAGGTTTAAGTTATCCAGAAATTTATGAGATGCAAGTTGAGGCAATTTTTAAAGCTAGTTATGAAATTCATCAAAAAGAAAAAATCATAATTAAGCCTGAAATAATGATTCCTTTAATAATGAATGCAAGTGAATTTACAAAAATGAAAAAGATTATAACCAAAAAAATTAAAAGCTTGAAGAAAGAATCAGACTTTAATTTTGATTACCAGCTAGGAACTATGATTGAGTTACCAAGTGCTGCCTTGAATTCATCGGAAATTGGAGAACATGCAGATTTCTTTTCGTATGGAACAAATGATTTAACTCAAACAACCCTTGGTTTATCAAGAGATGATGCATCTAAATTTTTGAATGAATACGTAGAGAAAAATATTTTTGATGTTGATCCTTTTGTTTCAATTGATGAAATTACTGTTGGAAAATTAGTTGCTTCATCAACAGCGGACGGAAAAAAAATAAATAAAGATATAAAAATTGGAGTTTGTGGTGAACATGCTGGTGACCCAAAATCAATCAAATTTTTAAACACTTTAGATATTGATTATATTTCTTGCTCCCCGTTTAGAATCCCAACCGCTCGATTAGCTGCTGCACAAGCGGAAATATCTTAGTTTTTATTCATTACAAAGAAAATTTTCATAGGATATAATTGCATTTATGAGTTATAAAATAATAAATAAAGTAGATCCAATTCTTTATCTAGCTTTATCTGTTGTTGGGTTTATTGTTCCAGAACAAGTTTATAAACTATTTCTACTTAATCCTGACGCAGTCTTATCTTCTACTGAAGCAACTCTGGCAAGGGCTAATGGTGTTGGTGTTACATTCGCTGCACTTTTAATTGTTTTGCTTGGTGGTGAAGAGGAAAATGCTAGACAAATAAATATAGTACGTTATGTTGGCGGATTATTATTAATTGGATTTGCAGTGTTTACAAACTTTAATGGATTTTTGATTTTTGGTGTTACTGAAATTGCACTTGCTCTTTATACTGGGAGACAATTAAGACCATCAACCGGTAGCGAGAGTTACACACCAAATACCGAAGATTAAAAAAAATATTCTAAGTAATTTTTCAATAAGTAACATAAACTTATGAATTTAAAAGATAAAACTTTTCTAATTACTGGCATACTTACTGACAAAAGTATTGCCTTTTCTGCTGCAAAAATTGCATTAGAAAATGGAGCAACTATCATCGCAACAGGATTTGGAGATGGATTGCGCATAACTCAGAGGGCTGTAAAACGTCTTGATGGGGAAATTGAAGTCATAGAAATGGACGTTCAAAACACTGAACAAGTTCAAGATGTAGCCAAATTTGTAAAAGATAATTATGGAAAAATTGATGGAATTCTACATGCAATAGCTTTTTCACCAACAGATGCAATGGGTGGTAACTTTTTAAATACAAAAGTTGAAGATGCAACAAAATCTTTTGAAGTATCTGCCTTTTCTTTAAAAACGATTACAAATGAATTTTTATCAGTGTTGAACGAAGGGTCCTCAATTGTTGCTGTAGATTTTGATAATTCTCAAGCTTGGCCAGGATATGATTGGCAAGGTGTTGCGAAATCTTCATTGCAATCTATTGTTAGATACTTGGCTTTTTATGTTGGAAAAAATAGCATAAGAGTAAATGCTGTTGCTTCTGGACCCTTAGCTACGACAGCAGCTAAAAATATACCTGGTTTTTCATCAATGAATTCGGAATGGAATACAAAAGCACCTTTAGGTTGGGATACAAAAAATGCTGAGCCAGTTGCGAAAGCCATTAATTTCTTACTGTCAGATTATTCTGAAGCCATAACTGGCGAGATAATCCATGTTGATGGTGGAGCTCATGCTATTGGTGGCTCTATGTTGCCTGATTAATTTTTATTCTTTACTGAATATTAAAACAGCATTATGACCACCAAAACCAAATGAATTAGACATAACGTGGTCTATATTTTTATCTACAGATTGATTAGCTGTGTAATTTAAATCGCAATCCTTATCTGAATCGTTTAGATTTATCGTTGGTGGAATTTGATTATTTTTCATTGATAATAATGATGCCATTGCCTCAAAAGCTCCGCCTCCTCCAAGTAAATGTCCTGTCATTGATTTGGTAGAAGAGATATTAACTTCATATGCGTAGTCATTCATAAGTGATTTAATCGCAAGTGTTTCATTTAAATCATTAGCTGGCGTTGATGTTCCGTGTGCGTTGATATAATCAATATTTTCCTTACTAATATCAGCGTTTGAGATTGCCTGTTCCATTGCTCTTAAAGCACCAATCCCACCTTCTGATGGAGCAGTTATATGGTACGCATCTGTTGAAGATCCATATCCAGAAATATATCCGTAAACTTTTGCATCTCTATCTTTTGCTGAACTTTCGCTTTCGAGTATTAAAACTGTAGAACCTTCTGCCATAACAAATCCATCTCTGTTTTTATCAAAAGGTTTACATGCTTTTTGAGGCTCATCATTCTGTTTTGAAAGTGCTTTTATCTGTGCAAAAGCTCCAATTGTCATTGAAGTTGTACCAGATTCTGTTCCTCCAACAAGAACTTTGTCAACAATGTTTTGTTCAATCATTCTCTTAGCTTCTCCAATTGCATTTGCAGAAGCTGCGCAAGCAGTTGTAATCGTTAATGAAGGTCCTTTTATTCCGTATTTAATTGCAACTTGACCTGTACTTGAATTGGGCATTAATTGTGTAATAGCAAGAGGACTTATTCTTGTTGAACCTCTCTCATCGTAAACTCTAACAGCATCTTCCGTTGCTCCTATTCCACCGATGCCAGTTCCAAATACAATACCAAAATCTTCACCAAGCGGTTTACTTAAGTCAAATCCAGCATCTTGAATTGCTTCTTCTGCAGCAAAAATAGATAAATGGCCAGACCTATCAAGCTTTCTTGCATTTTGTTTTCCCATATAATCATTTGCATCAAAATTTTTAACTTCTCCTGCAAACGTCACAGGTAAATCAGAAGCATCAAATAAAGTAATATGATCTATTCCAGAAATTCCACTAGTTAAGTTATTCCACGTATCAATTACATTGTTTCCTAGTGGATTAATTGTTCCAAGACCTGTTACAACCACTCGTTGTTTAGTCATGGTTTAAAGTTTTGAGTGCAACAAGTTTACTGCTTGACCAACAGTCCCAACATCTGTGAGTTCTTCATCATCTATTTCAATCTCAAACTCATCTTCAAATGCCATTACAACTTCAACTATGCCCAGTGAGTCAATTTCGAGATCTTCTTCTAATTTTGCATCCATAGTGATTTTCTCAGAATCAATGCCTAATTCATCTTCAAATAGGCTTTTTACCTTGTCAAAAACTTCATTTACTTCCATATTTACTCCTACTAAGTTGTAAGTCCACCATCTATAGGTATTACTTGCCCCGTTATATATTCTGACTCATCTTTGCATAAAAAAGATACCATGTTTGCAATATCTTCTGGCATACCCATGCGTTTTATTGAAAGTTGTTCTATAATATTTTCTTTATTTTCATCATTTATGAATGAGGTCATGTCTGTATCTATATAGCCGGGTGCTATGACATTTGACGTAATATTTCTGCTACCAACTTCCTTGCTAATTGATTTCGATAATCCGATTAAACCTGCTTTTGATGCAGCATAATTTGCTTGGCCTTGATTGCCAGAAATACCTACAACAGATGATATAAAAATTAATCTTCCCCATTTGTTTTTAATCATCTTTTTTATAGCTCTTTGAGATGTATAGAAATTTCCAGTTAGGTTTGTTTGAATAACGTCGTTCCACTCATCATCCTTCATTCTTGGTAATATATTGTCTTTTGTAATTCCTGCATTATTTACCAAAATATCAACATGTTTATATGTTTCTTCTATTAAATTAAATGCCTCATCAACTGAATTTCTATCTGCAATATTTAATTGAACGGCAAGACTTTCACCACCTAATTTTTTTATTTCTTCTACGACTTCATCAGCCTTATCTTTAGAATTTGAAAATCCTACAATAACATGATAATTTTTTCCAAGCTCCAAGGCTATAGATTTTCCAATACCTCTTGAGGCACCTGTTACAAAAACTGTTTTCATATTTTGTCTAATTTGTTTGGAACTTGATACTCAATTGCTCTTTTAATTGTGTCGGTTGCAGTTCCATCAAAATCTGGAAGTTTTGCATCTGATTTGTTTATTGGAGTTACACGATCTCCTAATCGAACCGCACAAGCTCCCCATGCAAGACCAGCTCCCACAGCTGTAAAGACTGCAATTTCCCCACCTTTTATCTCACCTTCTTCAAGAGCATCTACAAATGCTGTTGGTATAGACGCTGCAGAAGTATTTCCGTATCGATGAACTTTTTTAATAGTAGTTGCATTAGGAAGTCCAAGTTTTTTTTCGAGTGCTTCAACTATCCTAATATTTGCTTGATGTGGAATAAAAATGTCTACATCTTCTTTTGACAACCCTGATTTTTCTATAGCTTCTGCTGATGCTTGTGCCATTGCTCTAACACCAGATTTAAATATTTCCTGTCCATCAAAAGTCCAACGTACTTTAGCTGCTTCGTCAGGATTAAACCTATCCATTGCTGAACCAAAATTAGGAATTTCTAAGATTTCTAAATTGTCCGAACTTAAGCCATTTGAGAAAGAATATATTTCTCCATCTGATTCATTTTTACTTTCTTCAATAACCACTGCACCTGCACCATCACCAAAAAGCACTGCGGTATTTCTATCAGACCAATCAAGCAACCAAGTAATATGCTCTGCCCCTATTACCAAAGCTCTTTTATATAGATTACTTTCAACGAATGCTTTTCCTTGCTCAAGTGCGTAGAGAAAACCTGCACAAGCAGCATTTACGTCATAGACAGAAGCATTTACAGCACCAAGTTTTTTTTGAACATGAGCAGCTGCAGAGGGAACAATGCTATCTGGAGTACATGTAGCTAAGATTACGACATCAATATCTTCTGGATTTAAACCGGCACAGGCTATTGCATGTTTACCAGCAATTTCAGCCATATCTGATGTGTTTACATGGCTAAATCTTCGTTCTTTTACACCTGTTCTTTGTTGAATCCACTCATCAGAAGTATCAACAAATTTTGATAAATCATCGTTAGTCATAATGTTATCAGGCGTGCATTTACCCCAACCTGTTATTGCTGATTTCAAAATTTCCCCTTACTTTGATGATTCTAAAGAGTTTATTATCTTTAAATCCTTATATGATATAGACTTGCGGACCATTCCAGCAGTTACATTACCAGGGCCGATATGACACCATAAATCTGGATCTATATCATTGTTAACACACTCAATTTGTTGGTTAAACAAAACTGAATTATCTATTTGATTCACAAGATTTTCTTTCAAAGTTGATGCTTCAACTTTTTTTGCATCAACGTTCATATATACAGGAATCTTTCCTTCAGAGATATCAATTGAATTTAAAGTATCCTCAAGTGGTTTTTTTGCAGAGCTTACAATTTCAGTATGAAATGCTCCTGCTACTTCGAGTGGAATTACTCTTTTTGCACTAAGTGCTTTTGGGTTAGATTTTAAGTAGTTCATGTCATCAATGTATGAACTAATAACTATTTGTGAAGGATCATTAAAGTTTGATATCCATATTTGAATTCCTTGATTATTTAATTTTTCTACTTCTTCAATTGTTGTTTCCAAATCACCTGTTAAAACAGCTGCCATAATTGTATTGGAATTTTCTACAGCTTTATGCATCTCCTCGCCTCTTACTGCTATTACTTTTAATGCATCTTTATAATCTAAATATCCTGATAGACATAAAGCTGTATATTCCCCAAGAGAATGCCCAATAAGCGCAGCAGGTTTGCCTAAATTATTAATTGCTTCAATTCCGTAACAATAAGAGACTGAGAATATGTAAGGTTGAGCAATATTTGTTTTTTTAATTATCTCAGGATCTTCCGAATTTATAATATCTTTTAGGCTCCATCCCAAAGTTTCTTCGAAAGTATTTATTAATAGATCGTCATACGTTTCAAGCAGCTCACTACCCATTCCTATTTCTTGAGAGCCTTGACCTGGAAACATTCCAACCCACTGCATGATTAACTGTCCTTTTCTGAGATAGCAAATGCTATTGCATTTTCATTCTCATGTGAAAGTGATATATGAATATTTGTAATATTTTTTTCTTTTACAGTAGCTGATGCTCTACCAAAGGTGTTAATTGTTGGCTTACCTCCACCCGTAACTTCTATATCTTTCCAACTTATTTCTCTCCATCCTTTTCCTAAAGATTTCATTACAGCTTCTTTTGCTGCAAACCTTGCTCCTAGCCTTTTTGATGGATCTGAAAATCTTTTTGCATATTTAATTTCTTGTTCAGTAAAACATCTTTTCAAGAATTTATCTTCAGATTTATTCAATAATCTTTTTACTCTTTTGAGATCAACTTGGTCTACTCCAATGCCATAAATACTCATACCTATCCTATTTCAACCAATATATCGCCCTTATTTACAGGCTGTCCTTTTTTTATATTAAATTCTTTAATAACTCCACCAATTGGTGCAGTAACAACATTTTCCATTTTCATAGCTTCTAAAACAAACAAGGAATCTCCTTTTTTTACTTTTTTCCCTTTCTTTGTCATCGTATCCATAATTGTTCCTTGCATATCTGCTTTGATAATGCCAGGATTTCTTATATTTCCAGTTAGATCCATACCAATTTTTTTAGGTCTCTGGGGTGCCAGTGATTGACTTTCATTATCGTCAAGAGAAATATTAACCTTACTTGGTCTATCACTAATTATTTCTTCTTCAGAAATATCTTTAATTTTAAAATTTTCTTCCAAAAATTTAACGTGTATCTGACTTTCTTTAAATTCTTTTGTAGATATCACTTGTGAAAGTAAAGAAATTGTCGTTGGTATTCCACCAATTATGTATTCATCTAAGCATCGTTTTCCTTTAGAGATAGCTTCTTCTCTAGACACTCCCCAAACAACTAATTTAGAAATTAGATTGTCATAAAAATGTGATATTGACGTACCAGTTTTTACCCACCCATCAACCCTTACACCATTTCCCATTGGTTCTCTGTATTCGGTAATTGTTCCAGGTGTAGGTAAAAAGTTATTGGCAGGGTCTTCTGCGTTTATTCTAAACTCTATGCTGTGTCCTCTTGCTTCTGTTTCAAAATCTTCTAAAGAATTACCAAGCGCTATTTTTATTTGTTCTTTAACTAGGTCAATTCCATATCTCATTTCTGTTACCGTATGCTCAACCTGTAATCTTGTATTCATTTCTAAAAAATAAAAGTTTTCGTCATTATCAGCTAAAAATTCTACTGTACCTGCATTAACGTAATTTGAAGACTTAGCAATCATGAGTGTTGCTTTTTTTAACTCTTCTTTTCCAAATTCAGACAACCACACAGGAGGACTTTCTTCTATTAGTTTTTGGTTCCTTCTTTGCAATGAACAATCTCTTTCACCGAGATAAACATGATTTCCATATTTATCACTTAATATTTGAGTTTCAACATGTCTTGCCGGTTTTATAAATTTTTCAACATAAATTTGATCTGATCCAAAATATGCTTCGCTTTCACGTTTTACAATCTCATAATTTTGATTTAATTCTTCCTCATTATTTACAATTCTTAAACCTTTTCCTCCACCTCCATGAGCTGCTTTTAGCGCAACTGGGTAGCCAAAGGTATTGGCATCTTTCATTGCTTCTCTTTTTGTTCTGGATGGTTTCAATTGACCAGGGACAGGCATTAAGCCAGCTTTAGAAATTAATTTTCTTGATTCAATTTTGTCTCCCATAGATTTGATTGTTTCTGGATTTGGACCAATCCAAATCACATCTTTCTTTTGAACTGCTTTTCCAAAATCAGCATTTTCGGCCAAAAAACCATACCCTGGATGAACCATGTCTGCTTTTGTCTCAATTACAGCTTTCATTAAATTTTTTAAGTTTCTATAGCTATCAGCAGGAAGTGAACCTCCTAAGTAAAATGATTCATCAGCACGTTTTACATGCAAAGAATCAGCATCAACATCTGAATAAACAGCAATTGCGTGCATGTCCATTTCTTTAACCGATCTGATTATTCTTAATGCAATCTCACCACGATTTGCAATTAGTACTCTTTTTTTAGTCATAAAAATTTATTTTAACTTTTGAGCAATTCCAATTGCTAAACTTGCTTTAATTAAATCTCCAAAAATAAATGGAACAACACCAATACCGATAGCTTCAACTATGGAAATGTTTAATGTAATCATCAAACCCAGAACTCCACATATATAAATTGCTAAAGTTCCAGTAGCTATACCCACTGTTGGTTTTTGTGACATATTTCCTATTATTTGTGCAGCAATAAAAAAACCAATTATATAACCAATTGTTGGACTTTTTAATATAGCTAAGCCAGCAACACTTCCTGAGAAAAAAGGAAAACCTGCTAGACCTGTAAATAAATATAAAATCATACTGAACGAACCAAACCTACTTCCAAGAAGTAAGCCTGATAAAATAACGACAAAAGTCTGCGCTGTTATTGGTACAGGAGTAAATGGTAGTTCAAATCTTATCTGTGCACTAAGTGCAGTTAAAATCGCAAAACCAAAAGATAAAAATAAATTTCTTGTCAATGAGCCTTTTTCAACCCAAGCTATTGATATATTTTTAGAGGGGAATGTTTCCATGTTTGTCTCCTACATTTGTTTTATTTACAAGTTCTTTAAATGCTTCAGTAACAACTTTTCTAGTTTCACTTGGTTTTATTATTTTATCTACTAATCCAAGTTTTGCCGCAATGTCAGGATTACTGAACTTTTCATTGTATTCATCTACAAATTTTTGTTTTAGTTCTTCAGGATTATCACTATCTTTTAAATCTTTCCGATTAATTACATCTACTGCACCCTCTGCACCCATTACTGCAATTTCTGCAGAAGGCCATGCAAAAAGTTTGTCTGCTCCTAAACCCATTGAATCCATAACTATATAAGCCCCACCATATGCCTTACGTATTACTACACAGACTCTTGGAACAGTAGCTTCTGAGTATGCATATAAAAGTTTTGCACCACTTCTAATAATTCCTCCATGTTCTTGTTCTACACCTGGCAAAAATCCAGGCACATCAACAAGAGTTAGGAGAGGGATATTAAATGCATCACAAAATCTTACAAATCTTGATGCTTTAATTGAGGAATTTATATCTAAAACTCCAGCAAGTTCCATTGGTTGATTTGCAACTACTCCAATTGTATTTCCGTTTATTCTTACAAATGAAGTAATGATATTTAAAGCATAGTTTGCATGAATTGGATACTGCTCTCCATCATCGACAATATTATTTATTACTTCATTCATATCATATGGCTGATTTCTATGTTCTGGTATTAAGGATTCCAAGGAATCTACATTTCTTGACGGATCATCTTCAGTGATAAAATTTGGAGGCTTCTGATCTGATGATTGAGGAAAAAAACTAAGAAGGTATCTTACCTCTTCAAAAGCTTGTTCCTCAGTTTCACAAACTTGATGACTCACTCCTGATTGAGTTCCATGAGCCTCAACACCGCCTAGTTCTTCATAAGTAACTTCTTCACCGGTAACTGTTTTTACTACATTAGGGCCGGTCACATAAAGTTGTCCTATATCTTTTACTTGAAAAATAAAATCAGTTAGTGCTGGACTGTAAACTGCCCCACCAGCTGATGGACCTACAATTACAGATATTTGTGGAATTTTTCCTGATGCTTCGACATTTTTTTTAAATATTTGTGCATATCCATATAAAGAAGAAATCCCTTCTTGAATTCTTGCCCCACCCGAATCTTTAATACCAACTACCGGAGCTTTTGCTTCCAAAGCGAGATCCATTATTCGTAAAATTTTCTTTGCAACTATTTCTCCAAGACTCCCACCCATGACGGAAAAATCTTCGGAGAAAACAAAAACAGGCCTTCCATGAATTGTGCCAGATCCTGTAACTACTGCTTCACCTTCAGGATTTTCTTCTGAAACTACATTTTCATCTATTTCAGAAAACGAACCTTCGTCTAAAAGTAAATGAATCCTTTCATATGCAGTTAATTTTCCTTTTGGATGCTGAATTTTTTTTGCTTTTTCATTACGTACGTCAGCTAAATTTTCTTCCGACATGCCCAACTTTCTTATTATTATTAATCTATATATTTGACCTATATATATGTAAAGAAGTAACACTATGAAATCTATTTTTTTTGATGAAGTTGATAACACTCAAGACTTTGCTATGAATGAATTTAAAGAAGAGCCACTCTTGATAGTGAGTAAAGCACAAACTTTTGGTCGTGGTACTAACCAAAATAAGTGGCAAAATGCTGATCAAAGTCTGGCTACTTCATTAGTGTTTAATAAAAAAATTGTTAACTTTACTAAAACACTTATTCCACTTTTGGCTGGATACTCATATGTTTCTTTAATTAAAAATCAAAATCTCAAATTAAAATGGCCTAACGACATAATTTTTAATGATGACAAAGTTGGTGGAGTCCTTGTAGAAGAAAGTAATGATCTTATTTGCATTGGTTTAGGAATAAATTATTTTTGGAAAAATCCAAATTTACCTGGAGCTGGGGCAATATATGAAGAAAAACAAGATGATCGAAAAATTTTTCAAGATGCTGAGGAATGGGGAAGAACAATTTTAAACTATATCAAAAATGAAGATTTCAGTCTGGAAAACTATATGTCGAAACTCACTACCTTAGGGAAGCTCGTTGAATATCCTGAAGGGAGAGGGTGGGCTAAAGACATAAACGATGATGGATCATTAATGATAGAAACACCATCAGGTGAACTATTAAATTTAACCTCCCCCTTAATAAGTGAAATAATATAGTTATCATTAATTCTTGAGAGGTTAAATGAAGCAATTAGTTGTTGAAAAAAATAATCCTGAACCAATCTTATGGGAGACCCCAATTCCAAAGCCAGGACCAGGAGAGATACTAATTAAAAATCATTACTCAGTTGTATCAACTGGAACTGAAACGGCAGCAATTGAATCTGCAAATAAGTCTGTAACTGATAAATTACAAAATTCATCAAACATTGAAAAGGGTCTTGAACTTCTTGAAAAAGAAGGAGTGAGGGCTGTTTGGAATGCTGTATTTCCAAAAAATATATTACCTATACAGCTTGGTTATAGCTCATGTGGAAAAGTTATTGAAATTGGTGAAAACGTAAAAAGCTTTCATGTTGGTGACATGGTTGTCTCTAATGGTAATCACGCAGAATATGTTGTAGTAAATCAAAACTTATGTTCGAGAATCCCTGAAAACACAAATGAAAAAGAAGCAGCTTATACAGTCTTGGGAAGTATAGCTTTACATGGTCTACGTTTATCAGAAACTTCACTGGGCTCAAGAATTGTAGTTGTAGGTTTGGGCATAGTGGGTCAACTAGTATGTAGGTTAGGAGAGGCACAAGGCTCAGAAGTTTTTGGTATTGATCCTGATGAGACAAGAAGGGGAGATAGTAAAAACTTTTTTTCCTCAATTAATGATTTACCTGTAGAGGAAGTAGATTCGATAATTATCACAGCAGCTTCTGATAGCAATGAACCAATTGAAGCTGCAACAAAAATTGCAAGGAATAAAGCAAAAATTGTTGTTGTTGGAGATATTCCTTTGAATATTTCAAGAAATGAGTTTTACTATAAAGAACTTGAGTTAGTTGTCTCAAAATCTTATGGACCTGGAAGATATGATAAGCAATATGAAGTACTAGGAAATGATTATCCAATTGAATACGTTAGATGGACCGAAAATAGAAATTTTGAAGCTTTTTTAAAACTTTTATCTCAGGGCCAGATCACCATTCAAGATTTAATTACTGAGGAAGTTGATTTTGCTGAATCTTCTGAGATATATAATTCCTTTAATTCCGATGAAAAACCTTTGTCAGTCTTGCTTAGATATGATTTAAAAAATGAGCCTAAAATTCAATTTGAAAAAAACGATATTACCCCTGAAAAAAATCAAAAAATTAAAGTTGGAGTTATTGGAGCAGGCAATTTTGCTTCAACAACAATTATTCCTGTACTAAAGGAACTTAGAAGATCTTGTCAGGTATTAGGAGTTTCGTCCTCAGGAGGATTAAGTTCCAAGGCTCTTGCTAAAAATTTTAAAATCAAGAATAAATACTCAACAGAAGACGAAATATTTGAATCAGATGAAATAGATGCTGTATTTATCCTTACTCAACATTTCAATCACGCTGATTTAGTAATTAAAGGAATAAACTCGGGTAAGGCTGTTTATGTAGAGAAACCATTGGCAATTGAAGTAGATTCAATAACAAAAATTGAAGAGGCTATGTACAACGCTGAAGATCCAAAAATTTTTCTAGGTTTTAATAGAAGATTTAGTGAAGCATCAAAGTTTATAAAGGAAAAATTAAACACTTCACCAGCCAATGCTTTAAATTTTAGGTTTAGTGTTCCAAAATTGGAAAAAGATCACTGGACCAATATTAAGGAAATAGGTGGAGGGAGGATAGTAGGTGAAGCTATCCATGCAATAGACTTAGGAACTTATTTCTTTGATTCACTACCACAAAGCATATCTTCTCATAGTCCGATCAATAAAGAATCTGATGAAGTTTATGACAATCAAGTCTTTATAAATATAAATTATGCAAACGGTGCGCATGCTGCAATTCAATATTTTTCAGATACAAATAACAAATTATCTAAAGAAAGACTAGAGATTCATGGAAGTGAAAACTCATTTATTGTTGAAGATTTCCAGCTAATGAGATATTTAATCGGATCAGATGATAAGAGTAAAGTGTTTTCCGACGGTAAAGGTCACAAACAAGCTATCGAAACTTTTTTAAGTTATGTTAAAAATGAAATACCAAATCCTTTTACTTGGTTGGAAATTAAATCCGTTTCACTAGCTGGTATATATGCTCAAAATTATTTAAATTCTGGATCCCAAAAAAGTATTTTCTAAAATTAGCAAACTAAAAAATTAATCACGTTACTGTTACTTTGTCGTAAAGATATTACAAAAGGAAATACATGCCAAAAGGTAAAGTTAAATGGTTCAACAAAACTAAAGGTTATGGCTTTATTGAACCTGAAGAAGGCGATAAAGACGTCTTTGTTCATATTTCTGCAGTTAAAAATTCTGGAATGGATGACCTTGAAGAAGGTCAAGAGCTTGAATTTGAAATTGTAGAAAATAACGGTAAAACTTCTGCAGAAAATTTAAAGTAGCATTCTAGCGGCCACGGCAGGATTCGAACCTGCGACACCAGGTTTAGGAAACCTGTGCTCTATCCCCTGAGCTACGCGGCCATAAAAAATAGGTTAAACTAATTTCATAAATAACTACCTATAAAAGGATTAACTTGCTTGCTGTAGATGTTAAAAATATAAAAAAAACTTTTGTTACAAAACAAGAGACAGTTGAGGCTGTTAAAGACGTTAGTTTCCAAGTAGAGCAAGGTGAGATATTTGGATTACTTGGTCCAAATGGTGCAGGTAAATCTACAACAATATTGATGCTTACAACACTTTTAAGTATTACAAAAGGAGAAGCATCAATTTTAGGTCTAGATATTGTCACCAAAGATAAAGAGGTCAGAGAGAAAATTGGTGTAGCTCTTCAAGATACTGGCATTGATAATTTGCTAACAGGAAAAGAATTATTTTTTACAACCTGCAGACTTTGGGGATATTCAAAAAAAGATTCAGAAAAAAGAACTATGGAGCTTCTAGAACTTGTTGGTTTAACTGAAGCTGCGGATAGACGTGTTAAAACTTATTCTGGAGGAATGAAGAGAAGACTTGATCTTGGATTAAGTCTTGTTCATTCTCCAGATATACTTTTTCTTGATGAACCAACAACAGGGTTAGACCCTGGTTCTAGAAGAGTTCTTTGGGAGGAAATAAAAAGACTTCGTGACAATGGAGTAACAATTATTCTTACAACACAATATCTCGAAGAAGCTGATGAGTTGGCAGATCGTTTAGCAATTATAGATGAAGGTCTTGTCGTAGCTGAGGGAACTTCAGATGAATTAAAAGCAAGCATTGGTGGTGATGTGATTACCTTTTCTTTTGAAAATGATTCAGATTTAAAAAATGCAAAAAATGTTTTAAATGATGCAATTGAAGATAAAGACCAATTAAGAATTACAGTCGAAAATGGTGCTGCAAAAATTCCAAGTTTTATAAATGACTTAAATAAAAATGGAATAATTGTTAGTTCAGTTTCAGCAAGCAAACCAACTCTTGATGATGTTTTTCTTGAGGTCACAGGATATAGGCTTGAAGGATCAGCTGGATCTGATTCATCAAATGAATTGGAAGTGAAGTAATGGAATCAAATAGATCTTTCTTTGTACAACTACAAGTTTTAACAAAAAGAATGGTTTTACGAGTAGTAAGAAGACCTCTTGCGGAGTTACCCAATTTAATTATTTCAGCATTTTTCTTATTTGTGTATGACGGTGCTCTTGGAGGAGTTTTTGGAGGAACTGCAAGTGGAACACCCTTTGATTTTGCAAATGGAAATTTTATAAATTTTATTCTCCCAGTATCAATAGTTTCTGCTTCTTTAAGCGGTGCTGCCTCTGGAATATATTTAGTAGAAGATATTGAATCAGGTGTCTTTAAACGTTATCAAAGTATGCCAATCTCCAGATGGGCCATAATTTTGGCTCCTATGAATGTTGGAGCTTTAAGAGTTTTATTACAAGCAGGATTGATTTTATTAATAGGAAAATTTATAGGAGCCGATCCTGAAGTCGGTAATGTAGGATTTCTTATCGTTCTATCACTCGCTTTTATTTGGGGGATGGGATTCGCTGGTTATTCTGTTGCTGCTGGAGTAAAGTCAGGATCATCTCAGGGTGCACAGGCAGCTACTTTTTTATTTTTCCCTGCAATATTTTTAGCTCCTACTTTTGTACCTAGAGAACAATTAAAAGGATGGCTAGAAACTGCGGCAGCCTACAACCCCACAACCTACGTAATTGAAGGAATGAGATCCGTAATGGTACAAGGTTGGGAACTAGATATATTATTTAGAGGGTATCTAGCTGCAACTTCATTTGCAGTTATAACCCTCACTCTTGCAGTAATATCAGCAAGAAAAGCAACAGAAAAAGCATAAATACTTTTTATATAGAAAATAAAATTAACTACTCTATATAATTCTTAAGGAAATCATGGAAATTACATTAGAAGCAACGAGTAGAGAAAAAACAGGATCTGGAGAGTCAAGAAGATTGCGATCTTCAGGATTAATCCCAGCTGTTATGTACGGTCTTGGAACAGAACCACAATCATTGTTATTAAATTCAAGAGAATTTAATAACGCACTTAAAACTGAAGCAGGGTCAAATGTTATTTTAAATGTCAACGTAGGAAAAGATTCATTTCCAGCTCTTGCGAGAGAGATTCAACGTCATGCCTATAAAGATGAGATAGTCCATGTTGATTTAGTAAGAATTGACCTATCTCAAACTGTTGAAGCAGATGTACAAGTGAACTTCATAGGAACACCACTAGGAGTAAAAGAAGAGGGTGGAGTTGTTCAAACAGTCAATAATACAATTTCTATTACAGCACTTCCTACAAATATTCCATCATCATTGGATGTGGATATCTCACCATTAAATATTGGAGACAATGTAACCGCAACAGATATTCAGTTACCTGAAGGAGTAGTGTTGGCTTCAGAAGATGACGATTCAATCCTTGTTACAATAACAATACCTCGAGCCGCTATTGAGGAAGAAGAAGTTGTTGATGAGGAACTTGAAGGTGAAGAGGGCGAAGAAGAGGCTGGAGAAGGCGATGAAGAATCTGAAGATGACTCAGATGATGCAGAACCAGCAGAAGAAAGTGGAGAATAAACCTAACTTTGTTTTAGTTGGACTTTGGAATCCTCAACCAAAATATATCAATACTCGTCACAATATCGGCGCCGATATACTTTTCTCTTACTGTCAAAAAAAGGGTAAAGAATTTCAATTAGATAGTTCAGGAAGTTTTCAGTCTACAAAATATGAATTTGAAGATAAATTAGTAAATTTATTAATACCTATGACCTCTATGAACAAATCAGGACAAGGATTAAAAGCGTTTCTAATGAGTACTGGAATAAGAGATTATGAATTAGTTGTAATTCATGATGATATTGATCTGGCATTTGGTAGATTTCGTATAAAAAAGGCAAGTTCTGACGGTGGTCATAACGGCATTAAGTCGATTGATTCATCTTTAGGACATAGCAATTATTGGAGGTTCAAAATTGGTCTTGGAAGACCACCGTCAAAGGTAGATCCTGCAGATTATGTTTTATCAAAGTTTAATAATGACGAGACAGAAGAAGTTGAGTTTATAATTGAAGACAGCATGGAAATTATTGACTCATTTTTAGAAAATTCAGAAAATGGAATAAAAAAAGCATCTGAGCGAAGAATTATTGATGTGATCTAATGAAAAGATATATACCTGATTTACTTGCAATCTTTCGTATAGCTTCATCACCTGTAATTTTATTTCTTATTTTGGCGGATGGTTCAAGTGAAGGTTTAATGTTAATACCCGCAATAATTGCTTTCATTGCTGCTTGGACAGATTTTTTTGACGGGAGGTTAGCAAGAAAATGGAATGTGTCTTCAAAAGTTGGGGCATTTCTGGATACAATTGCAGATAAAATCTTTATTACATTTATATTTGTTGGCTTTACATACATAGATAGAGTAAGTATTTGGGTGACAGTCCTCTTAATTGTTAGAGAGTTTGTAATTACTGGATTAAGAGGCCTCGCTGGAAATGAAGGGATAATGATCCCACCAAGTAAATTTGGAAAAGCAAAAGCAAGTCTTCAATTTTGGGCCGTAGGTTTTGTCATGATGGACTTTCCTTTATCAATATTAAACCTAACCATTGCAGAGTTATTTGTGATGCATGCCTTAATCTTCTCTTATATATCCGGATACCAATACATCGTCTCTTACTTTAAATCAAAGAATGAAATATAAAAATATATTTCTTACTGGCTCTACAGGAATTTTAGGAAAGCCACTATTAAAAAAACTGGTAAATGAAGGACATAGTGTTTTTGCGCTGTCTAGAAACAAGTTAAACGATGATTTTTTAATTTCTAATAACGCAAAAATCATAAATGGTGATTTATTCAATGATGATATTTATGAACAACTTAAAGAAAAATCGATCGAAGCAATATTTC
Source organism: uncultured Candidatus Actinomarina sp. (assembly GCA_902587025.1). GTDB lineage: Bacteria > Actinomycetota > Acidimicrobiia > Actinomarinales > Actinomarinaceae > Actinomarina. The sequence goes on from CACIJJ010000002.1 coordinate 137,620, forward strand.
ATGTTGCTGGTGAAAATAAAAAATGTCAGAAAGATCCTTCGGGTATGTTTAAGACAAACATTGAAGGCACAAAACAAATGTTGGAATTAGGTAATAAATTAAATATTGAAAAGTTTATTTATACTTCCTCTGCAGCGACCCTTGGAGAAAAAAAAGGAAGTATTGGAAATGAGAATTCTATACATAGAGGCACATTTTTATCTGATTATGAAGAATCAAAATACTTAGCTGAGGAAGTTGCTTTTGCTTTTAATAAGGAGTTTGAATTTGTGTCTATAAATCCATCATCTGTTCAGGGACCAGGAAGAATGTCCGGAACTGCAAAACTTTTGATATCAACACTGAATAAAAAATTTCCACCCTTAATTAAAAGTTCTGTATCAGTAGTTGATATTGATGATTGCACAGAAGGTCATTACTTAGGATTAATCAATGGAAAGAATAATGAAAGATATGTACTTAATAGTTTCAGACTAGACATCGATGTATTAATCGAGAACCTTAAGGCGATTACAAGCTGGAATGGTTCCCCGATATATATCTCTAAACAACTTTTTACTGGACTAGGTCCTCTTTTTGATATTTTTGGGAAATTTACTTCGTTAGGTGGAGTTATATGTGGAGAAACAATAAGAGTTCTCACCCATGGACATTTATATGATGGCCAGAAAGCTGAAAAAGAACTTGGATTGAATTACACATCGATTGATGATTTTATATCCAAGACTATCTCTTGGCTAAATAGTGAAAAATTAACAAAAGTAGACATCAACTAAGATGAATGATTTCAATAATCTGCTTGATATAGTTTCACAACTTAGAAAAGAATGCCCATGGGACAAAGAACAAACACACGAAAGCCTGGCAAAGCATCTGATTGAGGAATCATACGAATTATTAGATACTTTATCAAATTTAAATGACTCACCAGAATCCTTTAATGACTTTAAAGAAGAGTTAGGAGATCTTTTACTCCAAATACTATTACATTCAGAAATTGCTTCTGAAAATAATTATTTTTCGATAATTGAAGTGATAAATTCTTTACAAAAAAAATTAATAAAACGCCACCCACATGTTTTCAACAAAAAAAACTTGAATTCATCGGAGGAAGTTGAAAAACAATGGGAAGAAATAAAGAAAGAAGGCAATAAATCTATATTTGATGACATCAACACGAAACTTCCTCCAGTAAATACAGCATTCAAAGTACAACGAAAAGCAAAGACGCTTAATTTAAGCTATAAAAATTACGATGAGGCTTTGGATGATTTAATTTCTGAAATAAATGAACTTAAAGAAGCAACCACTTTAGAGGATAGAAAGTCAGAACTTGGCGATGTATATTTTTCACTGATTAATGTTTCTAGATACTTAGAGGCTGATCCTGAAATTGAGTTAAAAAAATCTATTCAAACCTTTATAAATCGTGCAAAATACGTTGAAAAACATATAAATAAAGAAACAGATATTAATGTTCTTTGGCAGGAAGCTAAGAAAAATCAAATAGATTCGTAAAGATTATTTTTTCTGTTAGATTTTAATTAACAGGGTTATGAATAAAAAAATTAAAAGCATTAATGCTCGTCATATATTAGATTCAAGAGCAAATCCAACAATTGAAGTTGAAGTTACTACGAGTGATAATATCAAAGGTCGTGCCGCAGTACCATCTGGAGCCTCAACTGGAGCCCTTGAAGCTCATGAACTTAGAGATAATGATCCATCCTATAACGGGATGGGAGTAAATAAAGCGATCGAAAACGTTAAAACAATAATTTCAGACACTTTAATAGGTGAGGATGTAACTGATCAGAGCAATATTGACGATAAGTTAATTGAATTAGATGGAACTGATAATAAAAATAATCTTGGAGCAAATGCAATCTTAGCAGTGTCTATGGCCTCAATGAGAGCAAGTGCAAATCAGCAAAACAAACAACTTTTTGAACTCTTCCCAAATATTTACGGACCACCTTCTCTACCTGTTCCTTTTATGAATATTCTCAATGGAGGTGCACACGCAGATAACTCTGTTGATATTCAAGAATTTATGATTGTACCATTTGGCTTTGAAACTTTTGATACCTCTTTAAGAGCAGGTGTCGAGATTTATCACGTACTTAAGAAAAGACTCAAATCAAATAAGCTTTCAACCAATGTTGGTGATGAAGGAGGATTTGC
>CACIJJ010000003.1 GCA_902587025.1 uncultured Candidatus Actinomarina sp.
AGTCCAGAGTCTAAATCAATTCCTAAGAATTTTAACTTTGCAGCTTTACGACCTAAGCCCGCTCCGCCTGTAATGAATTTTAGATTTGAAAAAAAATGTGAACCAATAAATACAATCGCAAGAGTTACTAAGCCTAGGTTTAATCCTTTTAGTCTTGCTGATACTGGAGATATAATTATTCCAACTAAAGCTGCAATAATTCCTGATAAGGGAAGCCAAATGATCATATCTAGCTCAAATCCTATAACACTTGAAGTTGCAACACCACCTATAACAGCAGATGTATATGTTCCTATCCCGACAAAGACTCCGTGAGCAAGATTAATTTGACCAGCCATTCCTGATACAATATTTAATCCCCATGACGCAATTGCTATTAACAATGAGGTTGTTACCAGTAACATCCAATAGGGTGAAAAATAAAATGGAACGATAAGAGATAGTAAAATTAAAAGTATAAACCACACTTTTTGGGTTGATGTAGAAAATATTGCACTTTCACTCTTATAGTTTGTATAAAGGTCAGGTCTTTTTTTCATACACGCTCAACTTCTTCACGTCCAAAAAGACCATCTGGCCTAATAAGCAAAATAAAGAACATAATCAAATATGGGGCAATTAGAGAGAAGCCACTTCCTAACGGTATTCCTAGAAAATTTTCAATATTTATTTGATAGTAAGCAACGTAGCCCTGGGTAAGCCCAATAATTAGGGATCCAACAACTGCTCCAGGAATAGAGTCAAGACCTCCAATTACTACCGCGGGTAAGGCTCTAAGTGCAGAGACAAAACTTGCTTGGGTAAGGGTATTAAATCCTCCAGTAATAAAGAAACCAGCAAACCCTGCCAATATTCCAGCTATTAACCATACAAGACCGAAAATTCTTCCAACATTTATTCCTTGTGCCAGTGCAGCTTCCTGATCGTATGAGGTTGCCATCATTGCTACACCATATTTTGATTTTTTAAAGAAAACAGTTAGTAATGAGATCATGATTATTGCAGTAAATAATGCAGCTAATTCAAGATATTTTAGTGTTACACCATTTAGCTCTAAAGATCCAAAATTTCCAAAGCTTGGAAATGGGTCACCTAAATATCTTGGATTTAAACCTATCCAATTATTGAGAATCGTTCTTAGAAGAATGTCAATACCAATTGTAAGAATAGCAACAGAAAATACTGGCTCCCCAACCATTGGACGTAAAAAGGTTCTCTCTACAATTAATCCGATTAAACCTGTAGCGATAATTCCTATAATAAATGCAAGCCAAAAAGGTACACCTCGGTCAACAGCGAGTGCACTAATTAACCCTGCTCCAACAACAACAAGTGCTGGATGTGCAAAACTTAAAACATCAGTTGCTTTGTAAACTAAGACCAAGCCAATTGCAACTAATGAATATACAGAGCCCAGTGACAAGCCCTCAAATGTCGCTTGTAAAAAAATTGTCATTTATACATATCTTCAATTAAGTCAGAAAATTTATCCATTATTACATTACGTTTTGCTTTTTGAGTTGCAGTAAGATCTCCATCTTCATGATCTAATTCTTTTGTCAACATTCGAAATTTTCTTATTGGTAACGAAGATGTATATTCATTTGATTTTTTTATCTCTTCCCAAATCAGATTTTGAACTTCTTCATTCTCTGAAAGATTTCTATACGTAGTGTGCGCAATATTTTTTCTAAGTGCCCAGTTTGATACAATATCAAACTCAATACCGATTAAGGCAGATAGAAACTTTCTATCATCTCCAATAACAATTGCCTCTTTTATAAATGGGGAAGTTTTAATGTTATTTTCTAATTCAGACGGGGATACATTCTTACCTCCGCTAGTAATTATGATGTCCTTTTTTCTATCAACAATTTTCAGGAACTCACCGTCGTACTCTCCTACATCTCCTGTATATAACCAACCATCATCAGTAAGAACTTCTTTAGTGGCTTCTTCGTTTTTATAATATCCAACAAATACACCGGGATGTCTGACCATAATTTCACCATCATCAGCTAATTTAACCTCTACCCCAGGCTGTGGAACTCCGACTGTTCCAAGCTTTACCTTATCCGGAGTATTACCTGTGGCAACAGCTGAGTTCTCTGTCATTCCATAACCTTCATAGATGGGTACTCCAAGAGACATAAAAAATCTTAAGATCTCTGGTGCTATAGGAGCTGCTCCTGATACAGCATTATCAACATTTAACAAACCTAATTTTTTTCTTAAAGATCGGAAGGCTAGCCCTTGTGCAATAAAATTTGTAACCTTTGCGATCAAATCATTCGAATTTTCCAGCCTTCTTTTAGCAGTTATATCTCCAAAAAAAGTAGCAACTGAAAAAAGTATTTTTTTAAGCCTTGAAGCATCTTTCATCCTAACTAATGTGCCTGCATGCATTCGCTCTAAAATTCTTGGTACAGCTGGAAATATAGATGGCTGAATTTCTGCTAAGTCTCTTTGAACAGTGTCAATTGATTCAGCAAAATTTATAGTACCTATAGAGTTAATAGCTATGATTTCATCAACTAACCTTCCAAATACATGACACAGTGGAAGATAAGATAAGTATTCTGGATTACTAATATTTGGAGTAAATGATAAATCAGGAATTATAGATGCAGTCCATTCCATATTTCCATGAGAAAGCATTGATGCTTTTGGAGGACCAGTAGTTCCAGAAGTATAAATCATGAGCGCTACATCTTCACTTTTTATTTCATCTATACAGAAATTTACAAAATCCTTGTTTTTTTCATACTCTTCTTTACCAATTTCAAGGAACTCATCCCACCTCATTAATTTTTCACTATCGTAACGAAATAAACCCTTTTCTTCAAAATAAATTATTTTTGATAGGTTAGGAACTTCGTCAAGTACCTCCAAAGCTTTATCTACTTGTTCTTGATCTTCTGCGAAGAGAATTTTTGATTCAGAGTGACTTAAAAGATACTGTACTTCTGCTGGTGGATTAGTTGGATAAAGTCCAACAGTAATTCCCCCAATAGCTTGTACACCTATGTCAGTAATTAACCATTCAGGTCTGTTTTCCGAATGGATTGCAACTTTTTCAGTTTTCTGAATACCAAAATAATTTAAAGCACAACCAACATATTGAACTTCCATCCAAAATTCTTTATAAGACATCTCATTCCAGATACCATATCTTTTATCCCTAAAAGCAATTTGTTCGGGAAATCTATTTGCAATATCTCTTAATCTTCGAGATGGTGTCATACCACCATTAGTTTCTATTTCCTCAAATATTTCTTTCATTGTTTGCATAATCATCCAACTCCTAAATACGCATCTATTACTTTTTGATCTTTCGCAGCATCTCTCGGATCACCTTGAAATAATTTTTCACCAAAATCCATTGCCACTACCTCTGTGGCTATATCCATAACCATGTTCATGTCGTGGTCAATTAATATAACTGTGATTCCTAGTTCTTCGTGTATGTCTAAGATGAACCTTGCAATGTCTTCAGTTTCCTCATTATTCATTCCTGCTGCAGGTTCGTCTAACAAGAGCACTTTTGGCTCCATTGCAAGAGCTCGACCTAGTTCAATTCTTTTTTGAATACCATATGGAAGAGATAGTATATATGAATATCTGTATTCCTCAATTTCTAAAAAATCAATTACATCCTCAGATATTTTTCTCGCTTTTTCTTCCTCTATCCTTACTTTTTTTGAATAAATAAGACTTCGGATAGGTCCATAATTTACATGCTTATGAGCCCCAATTAAAATGTTGTCTAACGTTGTCATATTTTCAAAAAGTTCTATGTTCTGGAATGTTCTTGATACACCTAGGTTTGCTATTTCATCTGGGTTTAAATTTGCGCTATCTTCACCAAATATGTTTATATTGCCACTCGATGGCTTATATATTCCATTAATGCAATTGAGTATAGAAGTTTTACCAGCACCGTTCGGCCCAATAATCGCAAATAAAGAACCTTCATCAATGTCGAATGAAATTTCTTTAAGAGCTTGAACACCACCAAATTTTAAACTTACATTGTCAAAAGAAATAATTTTACTCACGACAGCCACCTTTTTTTTCTTTTGTAATGTTTTACGTCTTTAAATGATTTTCGATCTGTACCTTCAGTGTTTAGGCCTAAGTAAAATTCTTGAACATCTTTATCTTTCATAAGTTTTTCACTTGGATTATCCATTACAACATTCCCTGTTTCCATAATATATCCATGGGAAGAAATTTTAAGAGCCATATTTGCATTTTGTTCAACTAGTAAAACTGTTACACCTTGTGAGTTAATTTCTACTATTAGTTCTGAAATTTGTTCTACTAATTTTGGAGCAAGTCCTAAACTCGGTTCATCCAACAGTAAGTATTTGGGATCTGACATCAAGGCTCTTCCTATCGCTAACATTTGTTGTTCACCACCAGACAAGTAGCCTGATATATTTTTTGCTCTTTTCTTTAATATTGGAAATAATTCAAAAACCCTTTCAGTATTTTCTGGTACGCTACCATCATTTGTAAATCCTCCAAGTCTTAAGTTTTCATTAACAGTGAGCTCTGAGAAAATCCTTCTTCCTTCTAATACTTGGGCAATTCCTAAATTAACAATTTTTGATGGTTCAGCATTTGTAATATCTTGATCTTCTACAGTGATTTGTCCCTTTGTTATATCACCATTTTGAGTATCTAATAAACCAGTAATCGCTCGTAAAGCTGTAGTTTTGCCAGAACCATTACTTCCAAGTAAGGAAACAATTTCCCCTTTTGGTATCTCAAAAGATATACCTCTAAGAACCAGAATTACATCTTGATAAACAACTTCTAGATTTTTTACAGCTAACACTTATCTAATTACTTTAACTTATAAATATAAATTTTACTAAAAAAACCAGTTGTGATTTTAAAAACAAGTACAACAGGGAGCTATTTAATATATATATGTATGGGAGTTAACGAATTTCAACAACAGGAGCTTTTTGAAACAGAAAAATACATTTCTGATTTAGTTGAAGAAAAAACAAAAAGGAAAACCTCTACATTAAATATTATTTTTTTATCATCTTTTTTTACAAGCACAATAGTTCTATCCTTCTTATTCTTTTTTGGAGTGTTTGATGAAGAAAAAATTGTTTTACCAGATCCTGTAACTATTACGGAAACAATTAAAGAAAAGGAATTGGTAATGCCGCGTGTTGATTCCACTGAAGTTGTTTCTATAGCTGAAATTGCAACAAAAACGATTGTTCAACTACAAGTTGGGGAACGTAATCAAGATGATGAATTTATATCGATTGGTGGAGGCTCTGGTGTAGTAATTGATAAAAGAGGATTAATAATTACAAATCATCATGTTATAGAAGACGCAAGTGACGTTAGAGTAATTTTTGAAGATGGGCGAATGTATGAAGCATCATTTGTTGGATCAGACAAACTTACAGATATAGGTGTAGTAAAAATTGAAAATGAGAATTTAACACCCATCAATTTCGGAAATAGTGAAGGAGTTTTTGTTGGGGATTTAGCCGTAGCTATCGGACATCCATTAACACTAGGAGCAGCTCCAACTGTTACCACCGGTGTCATATCAGCACTTGATAGAAGATTAGATGTTGGTAGTGAGGGTATGAATAATGCTGTTACTTTATTTGGACTTATCCAGACCGATGCTCCTATTACAAGAGGATCAAGCGGTGGTGCATTATTAAATCAAAAGGGTGAACTTATTGGCATTACAACTGCAATTGCAACTGCAGATGTTGGAGCTGAAGGATTAGGTTTCGCTGTACCTATAAACCTTGCTCTAGGAATCGTTGAGGATATTCTTGATGACGGAAAAGTCCTTCACGCATTTTTAGGAATTCTTGGTGCTCAATACTTCGAAGTTGCAGATGATGGAGCAAGAATATTTTCAGGCGTCTTAATTGAAGAACTCTATGGGCCTGCAAATGATATTTATGCAATTGGTAAAGCAGGTGCATTACCTGGAGATGTCATCAAGAAAATTAATGATATAGATATTTCAACACTTGACCAATTAATTACTATTTTAAGAAACAAAAGAGCTGGGGATGCTATTACAGTTGAAATATTGAGAGGTGGAAATACTATAACTCTAGACTTCACTCTTGATTTAAGACCCTCTGATGTTTAATGTCTGAGGATATTTTCTCCCAATTCTTTAATCTTTTTAATAATGAAGAATCTGGTGTTAATTGGGAGCTAGCAAAGCAAATCAATAACCATATAACAAAGGATGAAGAACTCTTACCTTTAGAAATATCCAATAATGAGATAAATTTTGACCAAATTTTTAGGGTAATAGAGCTTAAGTCTGAAGAATTTTCAAACTACGAATCTTCTCCTAAACAAATAAGATTAATGTCACCTAAAGAATATGGATTATGGTTCATTGAATCAATAAAGCATTTTGATTTTGAATCTATAGAATCTCCTGAATTATCTATGTTCGGAGGGATTGGTGGAAATAATATGAAATCATCTATCTTAGGAATGCAATTTGGAAATCTTGCCGGATTGTTAGGTAAATTTTCCTGGGGATTAAGTCAATTTGGTATCATTCTTCCAAGATCAGACACACTTGCTATAAATCATAAAATCTTTAATTCCAAAGTTAACAATTTTGAAGCAAACGAAAACGACTTAAGCCTTGCATACTTTACTGTTGAATACATGGCCTTATGTCTAGGAAAATATTCACAGCCTTTTGAGAACATAATGAATACAATTTCAAAGAGCTCTGAGGATATGATTAATAAACTCAAAGACCTAAATCTTGATATGGGCCCAGAAGCAATAAACAATCCCCAAGAAATGTTTTCAAATATTTCTGGAGTAGAGGGAATAGATCCAAATCAGATATTTGATAGCATTGCAGCTCCCCTTAGCTTTTACAGATCAGTTATAAAACAAAAATCAAAGGAACTGAATCTTTTACAGGACAACAGTATTTTTGATCTCTTAATGGATTTGTCATTTTCAAATTACGAAAGCCCTACAAAAGACATCGAAACAAAAATTTCTGAATTAGATTTTTACTCTGACGGTTTCTTAGATTATCTAAAGGATTCTCAAGCTACATTTACATTGGATGATATTCTTGGTTCTACAGAATTGATTCCAACTTTAGATGAATTGCATGATCCTATTTCATGGGCAGCCCGTACATCTTTACCTCCTATATAATCATTACTGTTAAAGTGAAAAGCAAAAGGAGAAAACAAAATGAGCTTAAACATAGGTGATAAAATTCCAGATTTTTCATTAGTAAATTATGACAAAGAGACTTTCAAGTCAGAAGATTTTCTTGCAAGAAAAACTATGTTTGTCTTCATGCCATTTCCTTTTAGTTCTGTATGTGATGGAGAAATATGCGAACTTAGAGACAATATGGATGCATTTAAATCTGCTGAGACTGATACAGTAATGATTACTGTTGCTGCAGGCCCAACTAACAGAGCTTGGGCAAACCACTACAATATTGAATTCCCAATTTTGGCAGACTTTTGGCCTCATGGGGAAGTATCGAAACAATTTGGATGTTTTCATGATGGAGTTGGAATCTCTTTAAGGTATACCTACATCACTAATGAAGAGAATGTAATAACTGAGATTATAAAAAGTGATGAAATTGGAGTGGAAAGAGACTTCGAAGCTTATAAAGAAAAATTTAGTATTTCTTAACCAACGTCCCTAATGTCTGTGTCATGAATTCTCTGACGTTTGATTCTTCTTCTTTCTCGTTCAGAAAGTCCGCCCCAGATTCCAAATTTTTCTGAGTTTTCAATAGCAAACTCCAAACAGTCTTCTTGCACAGTACAGGCTCTACAAATTGATTTAGCTTTTCTAGTTGAAGCACCTCTTTCAGGAAAAAATATATCTGCATCGGCTCCTTTACAGTTTGCTTCTTCCGTCCAGGAGGGCATTCCACCTATGAGTTCCTCTATTATTGAATTTTCCACATCACCCCTTTAACTATTGAAAAACTAAATCACATATGTGTAATTTATTATTGATATATCGTTATGTCAAGGGGCTAATCTTCTAATTCATTAACAGTAATATACCTTTTGTAGGATAATTAATTAATGGCATATCAACGAATTGTTTCTACAGGTTCGATTTATAAAGGGAAGACTGGAATGTGGCTCTATATATTTCATAGAGTTACTGGTGTTGGTCTTTTTGGATATCTTCTCTTACACATAATATCGACAGCATTGATTCTTCTTGGACCAGAAATTTATGAAGGTGCTGAAGCAATTTACAAAAACTTTTACTTTAGAGTTGCAGAAATTGGACTTATGGCTGCAGTCCTTGGTCATGCTATAAATGGATTACGAATAATTGCCGTAGATTTATGGGCTAAAGGTTCTGATTATCAAAAACAACTAAATTTTGCATCATTGTTTGTATTTTTGGTAATTTTTGTACCAACTACTTACAAAATGACTACTTCATACTTTGACTTATGTCTTGAAAAAAGCTCAGAGGGTACCACCATAGTGGATTGTATGATTAGGCCGATACCAGATTGGAAGACAAAATAATGCAGACAACAAGAACTGATTGGGGAAGACGTCAACCACCTGTTGGTGGGTCTAGCTTTGAGCTCCAAGCGTGGTTTTTTATGAGGGTAAGTGGACTTGTACTTGTATTTCTTGCTGTTTGGCATATGTTCATTATGCATGTCTTTAACGACACGTTGAACTTGGATTATGATTTTGTGGCGGCAAGGTGGGAAACTCCTTACTGGAGAGCATTTGATTGGCTTTTATTAACATTAAGCCTTTTACATGGAACAAATGGATTGAGGGTAGTTATTCATGACAATCTAGCTGATAAAACAATTCGAAAACTTGCACACGGTGCTCTTTACAGTACATCTTTAATTTTCTTTATAATAGGAACATATGCAATTGTTGCATTTGTAAGACAAGTATGAAAATAGTTAAACATTCATTTGATGGAGTAATCGTCGGTGCTGGTGGAGCAGGCCTTAGGGCTGCAATTGAAGCAGCACCGCATATGAAGCTTGCTGTCATAACAAAACTTTATCCTACAAGATCTCACACAGGTGCAGCTCAAGGTGGGATGAGTGCCGCTCTTGCAAATGTTGAAGAAGATAACTGGAACTGGCATGCTTTTGATACCGTCAAAGGTTCAGATTACCTTGCAGACCAACCTGCAGTAGATATTTTATGTAAAGAGGCAATTGATGCCGTGATAGAATTGGAACACTGGGGATTACCATTTAGTCGATTAGATAATGGAAAAATTGCACAAAGAAGGTTTGGTGGTCACACTGTAAAAGAAGGAGAGTCTCCTGCTTTCAGAGCTTGTTATGCAGCTGACAGAACTGGTCATATGATTCTTCAGACTCTATATCAAAAATGTGTCTCTATGGGAGTAACTTTTTTTGATGAATTTCAAGTTCTAGATATCAAGATTGAGGATGGTATCTGCCAGGGTGTTATTGCTTATGAATTAGCAACAGGTGATATACATATTTTTGAAACCAGAGCAGTTACATTTGCAACTGGTGGATTTGGTAAAATATTTAAAGTTAGCTCTAATGCTCACTCATTAACTGGTGATGGACCAGGGATTCTCTATCAAAAAGGTATACCTTTGGAAGATATGGAGTTTTATCAATTTCATCCAACTGGAATATATAGATTAGGTATTTTGCTTTCAGAGGCAGCGAGAGGTGAGGGTGGAATTCTAAGAAATAAAGATGGAGAAAGATTTATGGAAAGATATGCTCCATCAATTAAAGATTTAGCACCTAGGGATATGGTTTCTAGAGCTATAGCTACTGAAATAAGTGAAGGTAATGGTGCGGGTCCAGATAGCGATTACGTTTATTTAGATTTGACTCACCTTGGTGCAGAGACAATAAAGAAAAAATTACCTGACATAACCGATTTTGTTAGAACATATGTGAAAATTGAACCGATTGAAGAACCTATACCTGTTCAACCTACAGCACACTACGCTATGGGAGGCATCCCAACAGATGTTTATTCACGTGTACTTAGTGATGAAAAAGGAACAGTTCTACCAGGAGTTTATGCTGCTGGAGAAGCAGCATGTGTAAGTGTTCATGGTGCAAATAGATTAGGTACTAATTCACTCCTAGATATAGTTGTTTTTGGTAAAAGAGCAGGTCAAAGCATGGTTGATTACGTAACTCAAACAAAACCAAACAGCATTAGTGACAGTGCCTCTGATGATCTTTCGAAAAAGATACAAAATCTTATTGATAAAGAACATACTGATGAATTTTCTGTAGCAAATATTAGAAAAGACCTTCAAGAATCTATGGAAGAGAATGCAAAAATATTTAGAACTAAAGAGACTTTAGAAAAACAAACAGAGATATTGGAAGAATTAAGAGACAGATACGAAAATGTAACAATTTTCGATAAGAGTAAAGTTCATAATTCAGAGCTTGTCGAGGCTATTGAGTTAGATTACCTATTAGATATGTCTGAGGCTACTGTAGCAAGCGCACTTGCTCGCAATGAGTCAAGAGGGGCTCACTCAAGACAAGATTTTCCTGATCGTGATGATACAAACTTTATGAAACATTCCTTTGCGTTTAAAAAAGATAACACAGCAAATCTTAAGTACAAAGATGTAGAATTAGGAAAATATGAACCAATGGAACGTAAATACTAATGGATATTAATTTAAAAATTCTAAGGTATGATCCAGAATCAGATAGAAAAGGGCACTGGGAAAACTATATAGTAGATGCTGAACCTGAAGAAAGAATTCTGGATTTATTACACAAAATTAAATGGTTTGAAGATGGTTCGCTTTCATTTAGAAGATCTTGTGCTCACGGAGTATGTGGTTCTGATGCAATGGTTATCAACGGTGAAAATATGCTTGCTTGCCAGGTATTAGTTAAAGAAGTTGGAAATCCTATAAAAATTGAACCGATACGTGGCCTTCCCGTTGTCAAGGATTTGATTGTTGATATGGAACCATTTTTTGATAGTTATAAAAAGGTGATGCCTTATCTCATTAATGAAAAAGAACCTGGAGATAGAGAAAGATTACAGTCTCCAGAAGATAGAGATAAGTTTGAAGATACTACAAAATGTATTTTGTGTGCAGCGTGTACAACTAGCTGTCCTGTATTTTGGACTGCAGATACATATGTTGGGCCGGCAGCAATCGTAAATGCACACAGATTTGTTTTTGATTCTAGAGATGAAGGTACAAAGCAAAGGCTTGAAATTTTGAAAGATGTCAATGGTGCATTTAGATGTAGAACAGCATTCAACTGTACATCAGCGTGTCCACGAGGCATACAAGTAACAAAAGCAATTGAGGACATCAAGCGAGAAACACTCTTAAATAGTTAATGACTGACCTAAATAGTGATATTGAAGAAGTTATAAAGAATTTAAAACTTTCTGAAAAAAAATCGTTAAACAATATATATCTTCAATTGATAGATGAACAAGACGAAAACACGTTTATAAATTTAGATACCGGAGAAATTACAAAAGAACTTTCTCACAATAATTATGGATTAATAATAAAAATGTCTGTACAAACATTTAATGAATTAAAAAATAATGAAAAACACCCAGAAGATTTAATGTTTGAAGAGAAAATCAAGATTTCTGGAGATCTTAAGTTATTACAGTAAAAAGAAAAGACGGCTAAGCCGTCTTTTCAAATGATTAAAATCAAGAATTAGTTCAAACTATCTTTTAATCCTTTTGCAGCTTTAAAAGCTGGTGCATTTTTTGCAGCAATCTGGATTGTTTCTCCAGTTGCTGGATTTCTACCCTGTCTAGCAGCCCTGTATCTTGACTCAAACTGTCCAAATCCAGCAATACTTACTTTATCGCCATTCTTCATACCGTTTGTTATGCCATCAAAAACTGCGTCAACAGCTGCTTTTGCCTCTGATTGTGACAATCCTACTTCTGATGCAACTACGCTTGCCAATTGGTCTTTATTCATAGCTGTTTTGCCTTTCTTTAATATTCTTAAGGCAATTATAGTTTTTTTATTAAAAATATCTCAAAAATACAATAAATATTGGGTTTTTTTTCAAAAAGACTGATTTTATTGATTTTTTATGTTATTGAGCTCTTCAACCTTAGCTTTTACAGCGTTTGATGCATCAATTAGTGCATTTTTTTCAGGTTCGGTAAGTTCAAATTCTACTACTTCTGTGACACCATTTTTACCTAGTTTTGCAGGCACTCCTAGATATACGTCATCAATACCGTATTGACCTTCAAGCCAAGCACAAACAGGAAATATTTCATCTGAATTGTTTACTATTGATTTAACCATGACTGCAGCTGAAGAAGCCGGAGCAAAATATGCACTCCCAGTTTTTAGCAATCCAACAATTTCAGCACCTCCATTAGAAGTTTTCTCAACCAGCTCATTTATATCAGATTCACTCAAAATATCTGTAAGAGGTTCTCCTTTCACCGTACAAAGTGATGGAACAGGGACCATTGTTTCTCCGTGGCTTCCTAAGGTTAGTGCGTATACATCAGAGGTATCAACTGAAAGCTTTTCAGCGATAAAGTATGCGAACCTCGATGAATCTAAAATTCCTGCTTGTCCCATGACTTTATTTTTAGGCAAACCAGAAACGTCTGAAGCAAGAGTAGTCATTTGATCAAGTGGATTCGTCACAACAATGATCGAAGGATTGTCAGAATACTTTAATATTTCCTCAGTCACGCCTTCAACAATTTTTGCATTTACCTCTAACAAATCCATTCGAGACATTCCTGGCTTACGTGGTAAACCAGCAGTTATAACGACTACATCACTTCCTTCTGTGTCCTTATAATCATTAGTTCCTATTAGTTTTGTGTTAAATTGTTCAACAAATCGTGACTGATTGATATCTAGGGCAAGCCCTTGAGGAAGGCCTTCAACAATATCTGTCATTACGACTTCTTGTACAATATCGTACTCAGCTATTCTTAACGCTGTCATCGATCCATACTTTCCAGCTCCGACAACTGTAACCTTATTCATTTACTACTTCTCCTTTTTTGAAGTTTTCATATTACTGATTAAAGCATTTGCAAATTCTGATGAAGAGAGAATTTTTTTGACACTTCTTCCTCGAGCAAGATCATAAGTTACTTTTCCTTCGAGAATTGTTTTCTCCATTGAGTTAACAATTAGATCAGCAGCACTATTCCAACCCATATATCGAAACATCATTACTCCTGACAAAATTAATGATCCTGGATTTGTTTTATCTTGACCAGCATATTTAGGAGCAGTACCATGTGTTGCTTCAAAAACTGCTTTTCCATTTTCATAGTTTATGTTTCCTCCAGGACTGATACCAATGCCCCCTATTTGAGCTGCTAAGGCGTCAGAAGCATAATCTCCATTGAGATTCGTTGTAGCGATTACATCAAACATTTGTGGTTTAATTAAGATTTGCTGTAAAAATGCATCTGCAATAACATCTTGTACTAATATTTTATCTCCAGGATCACCACCACAATCCTCCCATGAAACTGCAACATCTGAAAACTCTGACTTTACAAGGTCGTAACCCCATTTTCTAAATGCACCTTCAGTAAACTTCATAATGTTACCTTTATGCACTAAAGCAACATTTTTTTTATCATTTTCTACGGCATAATTTAGTGCTGCTCTTATCAGCCTTTCTGAAGCAGTCTGAGATATTGGTTTTATTCCAATCCCACTGTCTATTCTTATATCCCATCCAAATTCCTGTTTTAAAAAATTATTTAGTTTTTCAACGTCTTCTGAGGAGTTTTCTAGTTCTTTTCCTGCATAGACATCTTCGGTGTTTTCTCTAAATAAAGTGATATCTACATCTTGTGGATTTTTTGTAGGAGTTTGAATGCCTTTGAAATATTTGATAGGCCTCAAGCAAACATATAAATCAAGCTCTTGTCTTATTGCAACATTGATAGATCTTATTCCTTCACCTACAGGTGTAGTTAATGGACCTTTTATACCCACACCATATTCATTAAATGTTTCTAAAGTTTTATCAGGAAGCCACTCAGAAGTTGTATCATAAGCTTTTTGACCTGCTAAAACTTCTATCCAATTAATCTTTCTATCATTTTTGTAAGTTTTTTCGACTGCAGCATCAAAAACCTTTTTTGCAGCTGGCCAAATATCAATACCAATTCCATCTCCCTCAATGAAAGGAACAGTAGGATTGTCTGTATCAAAAGATTTTCTTGTTTCCTGAATAGCATTAATTAGATCTGTTCTTTTTAGGTTTTCAGCCATTTATAACATCCTTCATTGCTTTTCCTATTTCAGTTGGCGTCTTAACAACTATTGCACCAGCATCAGTTAAAGCTTGAATTTTGGCTTCAGCGGTGCCTTTGTTGCCTGAAACAATTGCTCCAGCATGGCCCATTTTTTTACCAGGAGGTGCCGTTACTCCAGCTATATATGACACAACAGGTTTTGTGACATTTTGTTTAATAAAATCTGCTGCTTCCTCTTCAGCTGTACCACCAATCTCTCCAATCATAACGATACCTTCTGTTTCACTATCTGCTTGAAATTTCTCAATTACATCTATGAATGACATTCCAGGTACTGGATCTCCACCAATACCTATACACGTTGATTGTCCAATATTAAGATTTGTTAACTCATGAACAGCTTGATAAGTCAAAGTTCCTGACCTTGAAACTACTCCTATATTTCCCGGCAATGTAATTTCGTGAGGCATAATTCCAACATTTGCCTTACCCGGTGATATTAAACCTGGACAATTTGGACCTAAAAGAGATGCATTTGTTTCTTTTTTCAGAATGTCATACATTTCAGCTTCATCTTTTGCCGGTATTCCTTCAGTTATACATACTATTAAGTCACATCCACCAAATGCAGCTTCTAACACTGCATCTTTTGCAAATGCAGGTGGGACAAAGGTGAGAGCAACATTAGCATCTGTTTCACTGACAGCTTTTTCAACATCATCAAATATAGGAATGCCCTCAACATTTTCCCCACCTTTTCCTGGTCTTGTTCCAGCTACAATTTTGGTTCCATAATCTCTATTTCTCAGAGCATGAAATTGGCCTTCTCTACCAGTCAGACCTTGTACTACAACTTTTGTATTTTCATCTATGAGAATTGACATTTATAGACCTTTATGAACTGCCAATTTTGCAGCAGAATCCATTGACTCTTCTATGAATATTTTTTCATTAGGGTTTGCTTTTAATATCTCTAGTCCTTCTAAAGAATTTGTTCCGTCTAACCTAATGATAATTGGCCATACAAGTTCTTTTCCTTTAGTTGCCTCGATTATTCCTTCAGCAACTAAATCACACCTTGTTATTCCACCAAATATATTTATCAATACTGACTTTACATTTTGATCAGCCTCTAAAACTTCAAGAGCAGAACTTACAGTCTCAGCTTTTGCTCCGCCACCAATATCAAGAAAGTTTGCTGCTTTACCACCATTTTCAGCAACAACATCAAGTGTAGACATGACTAAACCTGCACCGTTTCCAATAATTCCAACAGATCCATCAAGTTTTATAAAATTTAAACCTTTTTCTTTCGCATTTTTCTCGGATTCAGGAATTGGTATTTCTTGTTCAAAATCATCAAAATATGGATGTTTATATTTTGCATTCATATCTAATGATACTTTTGAATCAAGTGCCATTACTCCATCGTCTGTAATTGCAAGAGGATTGACCTCTACAAGATCACAATCTCCTTCTGTGAACATCAAATACAAGTTTTTTATTATTTCAGAAAGACTTTCTTCATGATCTTTATTCAAATTAGCTTTATTAATCAATTCGGAAATAGTTGATGACATTAATTTTTCTGATGGACTTACATGAAACTTAACTAAGTCATCTGGATTTTCCTCTGCAACTTGTTCAATGTCCATACCTCCTTTAGCACTCAACATAATTAGATATTTTTTTTCTGACCTGTCTAAAGTAAACGAGATATAGTATTCCTCCAAAATATTTGAGGCTTCCTCTAAGAGAAGAATTTCTACCTTGTGGCCTTTTATATCCATACCTAATATTTCTTCAGAATATTGTGATAACTCGTTAATATCTTTAGCTACCTTGATACCCCCCGCTTTTCCTCTTCCCCCGACTTGTACCTGGGCTTTAACAACAACGGGAAAATTGAGATTAATTGGGTCATTTAAATCATTTAGGTTTTTAATTAGTTTTGAATTGGGATGATTTATATTAAATTTTTGATATAAAGATTTTCCTTGATATTCAAATAAGTCCATTACTCCCCCAAAAGATTATATATTACCAAGTTCAAATATTAAAGATATCATTCAAATATTATTGGGGCCCATTCAATATCTAAATGTTTGATTCCATGCTCTCCACCAAAGTTAACTGTGATCTCGTTACCATTTACTTCTTCAACAATTCCCGAACCATATTTTTCATGTATCACTTTCTTTCCGAGAGAACCTACAGAATTACTTTTGTTATCGGTTGATTCTTGATGAATTTTAATTTCTTTCAAATAGGGTTTAGCTTCATCGATGAATCTGCTTGGAAGATAATAATTTGTTCCTCCCCACATAGTTCTGGTATTTGAATATGTTAAATAAAGCTTTTTTTCAGCCCTCGTCATCCCAACATAACAAAGTCTTCTTTCTTCTTGTATTTCAAAATCAGTTTCAGATCTTTGACTAGGAAATATGTTTTCCTCCATCCCAGTCATGAATACTACCGGGAACTCCAATCCTTTAGCATTATGTAGTGTCATAAGCAGAATTCTATCTTCTTTGTGTACATCGTCTGAATCTGTGAAAAGTGCAATTGATTCTAAATAGTCTCTTAGAACTGTAAATGGATCTTCTATGTCTTCTTCATATAAATTTTCAAATTCAAATGCTGAAGTAAGTAATTCATCAAGATTTTCTAATCTCATTTGAGAGTCTAAAGTTCCTTCTTTAACTAATTCATCTTTGTAGCCTGTTAATTCTAAAGTTTTTGAAATTGTTTCTGAAGGGCCCTGCAATGCAAAGGATTTCAATTCATTAATTATCTCTTTGAAATTATTTATTTGTTTTTTTACCCTGTCAGATAAATTATTTATTTCATCTAGGTTTTCTATAGATTTTGATAAAGAAATCTCATTTTTGTTTGCGTAATCTCTTAATTTCTGAAGTGTTGACTCCCCAATTCCTCTTTTGGGAACATTTAATATTCTCTCAAATGAGACTGTATCTTCAGGATTTATTAAGTAATTTAAATATGCAAGAATATCTTTAATCTCCTTCCTGTCGTAAAATCTCACATTACCAACAACCTTGTAACTTAAACTTAATTTTCTTAACTCTTCTTCAAAGAGTCTTGATTGATTATTTGTTCTATAAAAAATAGCAATTTCAGTAAACGCTTTATCTTCTAAAAGTTTATTTATTTGTTCAGCTATCCATCTTGATTCATCTCTTTCAGAGTTGAATTCAACTAAATTTACATCTAATCCTTCGTCATTATCAGTCCATAATTTTTTATCTTTTTTTCTTGGATTGTTTGAAATTACCGCATTTGCAATATCTAAAATTTTTTGGGAAGACCTATAATTTTTTTCTAAAGATATAACTTTTGCATTCTTAAAGTCACTTTCAAACTCTTCAATATTTCTAATATCCGCACCCCTAAATGCATATATGCTTTGATCAGAATCCCCAACAACACAGATATTCTTATGTTTTGATGCAAGTAGTTCAACAAGACGATATTGCACCATATTAGTATCTTGATACTCGTCGATCATTATGTATTGAAATTTTGAAGACCAGTAATTTAGTGACTTGTCACTAGTCTCAAGAAGTTCTACTGCTTTAATTAGTAAGTCATCAAAATCCATTGAGTTAGCTAGCATAAGTTTTTTCTGATACGATGAATAAATCTCTGCGACTTTTACATCAAAAAACGATTGTGCAAATTCAACAGCTTCTCCAGGTAAGATCCTTTGATTTTTTAAAGATGAGATGTGTGCTTGTATTCTTTTTGGAGAATATTGTTTTGTGTCAATATCTGAATCTCGCATACAATTACGAACTAATTTTGTAGAGTCGCTTTGGTCGTAAATAGTAAAATTATTATTAAAGCCAATCAGATGGCCATGTATTCTTAACATTTTGACACAAAGACTATGAAACGTAGATATCCATTTCGGAGACAACTCAAGATTTAGTAAATCACTTATTCTATCTTTCATTTCATTTGCAGCTTTATTTGTAAATGTAATAGCCAACACATTTTCAAAATTTATCCCATATGTTTTTATTAAATGTGCATATCTGTAAGTTAAGACTCTTGTTTTACCTGAACCTGCCCCAGCAATAATGAGTAAAGGACCATTAATATTTTCAATCGCTTCTTTTTGTTCATTATTTAGCAATCCTGACCATTCTTCAGGAAGTGGTTTTAATTTATTCATACCCTAGGAACTAAACTCCAACAACTGCGCTTACTTCATCCATTGTTTTTTTTGCAGAATTTTTAACATCATCAAGATTATCTTTAATCAAAGAGGCAACATCTCCTTCACTTAATGAGTCATATCTTTCTTTTATTGGCTCTAAATAACTTACTACGCTTTCTCCAACCTCAATCTTAAATTCACCATAAGACGAATTTTTAAATTTATTTTCAACATCTGCATGAGTAAGTTCATGTAGTGTTGAATAAATATCAATTAAGTTGCTTATACCTTTTTTGGTTTCGTTATCAAATTTTATTTCATTTTCAGAGTCAGTAACTGAAGACTTGAACTTCTTAATAATCTCATCTTTTGAATCATCAAAATATATTGTTCCATTTAAATCATCTTTGCTTTTTGACATTTTGTTATCTGGGTGGCGTAAGGACATCAATCGAGCTCCTACTTTGCCAGTTGTTCTTTCAGGTAAAGGAAAAATTTCACCGTAAGAATTATTAAATCTTTCAACAATGTTTCTAGTAAGTTCTAAATGCTGAGTTTGATCGTCTCCAACAGGTACTTCATTAGCTTTGTGGATTAAAATATCAGCAGCCATCAACACAGGATATGTAAGTATTCCAGCGTGGCTACCCAATTGATCTGCTTTTTCTTTAAATTGCGTCATTCGTTGCAGCTCTCCAATTTGGCAAAAGTTTGACAGGATCCAAGAAAGTTGTACATGCTCAGGAACATTACTTTGGATGTAAATGTTAGAATTTTTTTGATTAATTTCTGAAGAAATAAGGACTTTTATAGTTTCATTAATATTTTCTTGCATTAATGAAGGGTCTGGATGTGTAGTTAAAGAATGAAGATCGACAACACAAAAATAGTTTTTATTTTCCTCATTTGATAAATGTACCCAATTATTTATAGCGCCTAATAAGTTTCCTAAATGCACTTTACCAGTGGGTTGAATTCCTGAAAAAACAGTTTTCATATCTGCTATTCTAATAAACTAAATCGAAATGGAGTAATTTTATAAAATCCAAGTACACAATGTCACCTTATGCAGGTCTAAGAAATATAGTTCTAATTGGTTTCTTATTTGGGTTTCATGGGTTACTAAATAGAAGTTTACTCATTGACAATGTAAGTGAAATTTTTATTGTCACTGTAAGAATTACAATCGTAACTGTTCTACTAGGAATATATTGTGGAAAAGAATTCTTAAGAGAGATTAATTTAAATTTTTTTTTGAAAGGTAGTTTAACCGGAACACTTGCTATTTTTATTCCTGGTTGGACCTTTATTTATGCATTAAAGAATATATCTTCTGGCTTACAAAGTATATTCATTTCCACAATTCCATTGTTTACAGTGTTTTGGGTCCTATTACTTTTTAAAGAAGAAAAAATAACAAGATTAAAAATTATTTCAGTTCTAATAGGACTTATTGGATTAATAGTCTTATTCATGTCTGGTGCTACTGGTTTGTCAGGTGAGGGTGATTTACTTACAGGAGGAATCTTAGCTTTAGTAGGGGTTCAAGGATTAGCACTCAGTAACATAACAAATAAAATAGACTCACAATATATTCCAGCTAAAACATATCTTTTTACTCAATGGCTATGTGGAAGCCTGATTTCAATAGTTTTATTTTTTGTCCTTGGTGGAGAAATTGAACCACTTAATTCGTCAGCAAACCTCAGACTTATGGGTCTCGTATTCATAGATATATTCAATTATTCACTCTTTTTCTACACCATAAAAAGACTCTCAGCAACTTTTACAACAATGGTAGATTATGTCGTACCAATCACTGGAATTACCCTTGGTTATATCTTTTTAGATGAGATCGTAAATAATGTTTTTTACCCTACACTGCTGTTAATTTTTGTGTCTTTATACTTGGCTGTAAAAGATGAGGCAAATAACTTATCCTAAATTAACTCCAAGTAACGCTCTTGTCATGTAAGCTGTTGCACCCCATAGAATTTGATCTTGAAAATTAAAAATCCAATCATTTTCATAATTTCCTCGATAGATCCAATTATCCGAATTTTCTAAGTCTTCAATTTTAAGAAAATAAATGTCTTGAACTTCGTTCTTATTAAATCTATCTGGTTTGTCAGAGGTTTCACAAATTATTGGAAAGACTTTAAAAGCATACTCTACAGTATCAACATGATTTAAACATCCAAGTGGTTTAATTGATGACTGTTCAATAAAAAGTTCTTCTTCTGCCTCTCTCAGTGCTGTTTCAACAATATTTTTATCTGAATTCTCTTTTTTACCACCAGGAAAAGCAATATGACCTTTATGAGTCGGCAAATTTTTCGATCTTTTTATAAACAGGATCTCCTTATCGTCAATTATCAGAATTGCAACAGATGCATAATCCTCCGAAAAAGAAGGGTATGGTTGAATTAATTTATCAAATTTCAAGCTTAACCAGAAGATTTTTCAGCAACAAAGTCTATCTCGATTCCGATTGGGTTTAATACCTCCCATGCATTGAATTTAGTTGGGGCGTCGAAACCAAACCAGGTCGTATCAACTTCAGTTATTCCTGAAATAAAAATATTATCGTCTTGCATATATGCTGTAATCGAAAACGGTATATTGACTTCAATATTTCTTATTGTTAAAACACCAACAACTGTTTCATCTATTTTTGAATCGAAATTATTGTTAGGTAAAACTAGTTCATCAATTTTATATATTGCACTAGGAAATAATTTTGACTCTAACCACTGATTTTTAATTGCACCATCTCTTATAGAGTTACCACTTTTTAAAGTGGATAAATCAACTGAAATGAGTAAATTTGAGATAAATAAACATGAATCAGCTTGATCACAATCATCTAAAGTCAATTCGAACCCGCCAACAATTTCATTGGTAGTGCCCCTGACGATCTCTAAATTTGAGTTTAAAAAGTCTTTTGGTGCAAGATAACTAGCTGTACTTTTTTCTTGGTTTATTGTGTATAAATTATCACTAAATTTTTCAATTTGCTCAACTTCTACTGTACTGGAGGTATCATTGCTCTCTTCATTTTCTACTTGTGTAGTAGTTACTTCTTCAGACGCTTGATTTTCTTGATTTACTGGGTCTGCTTGTTGTGAACAGAATGTAAAAAAAATTGCTAAGATTAAATATTTTGTTTTTCGGATCATATACTTTCATTTTAACTTCTACAAAATGTTAGATTAAATTATGTCGTTGGTTGCAAGAAAATATTTACAAGCAATCCTAGGAATTACTCTAATTGGTGTAGGTGTTGCTTTTAACTATACAGCTAATTTAGGCCTTGGTCCTTGGGGTGTTTTCCATGATGGTATCTCGAAAACTATCGGTGTAACTTATGGCCAAGCTGGAATCCTAACTTCTCTGATAACACTTTTTTTATGGATTCCATTAAAACAGAAACCAGGAATTGCTACAGTCTTCGATGCTTTTTGGATAGGCTTAACTGCAGATTTTGTAATAAATATAATAAGTTTCCCAAATCAAGTATTTATCCAATATTTAACACTTTTTTTTGGTATTACGCTCATTGGATTAGGAACAGCTATATATGTCGGTGGGGACCTTGGCGCTGGGCCAAGAGATGGTGTAATGGTTGGGTTAGAACAAAAAGGTCTAAAAATAGGTACTGCAAGAACAATAATTGAAGCTGTTGCTTTTTCATGTGGCTTTTTACTGGGCGGAAAAATAGGAATTGCGTCAATAATTATTGTATTTTCAGTTGGAAGAGTTGTTCAGTATTTTATTCCATTTTTTGATTTGAGAAAAAAGTAATATAAATTCATTTCTAAATTTCAATATTATAAACTGAGCTTATGAATCCCGTAAGTTTTCGAACAAAATTAAAAACACTTTTTATGTTTCCATTATTCCTAATTATATTTAGCTTTTTAATAATTCTTATAATACTTACCGTCTTTATTCCAAATGGAAAGTCATTAGCTACAAAATATTACAAATTTTTTGGATGGCTGGGATTAAGAATGGTTGGGATTAATTTAACCGTTTCTGGTTTAGAAAATATTGATACTAATAAAAGTTACGTTGTAGTTTCTAATCACCCATCAACTCTTGATATATTTACCCACATTTATGGTTTACCAATATCTGTAAGATTCCTTACTAAAACTGAACTTTTTCGTATTCCTTTCTTTAGTAGAGTATTAAAGATTCTAGGTCTTCCAAGAATTGATAGAGGTAGTTCATCATTAGATTTTGATAAAATTAATAATTCGATACAAAGTGTTATAGATGATGGTAATTCAATAATGATATTTCCAGAAGGTAAAAGAAGTAATCAAAAAAATCTTTTGGAATTTAAAAAAGGAGCTGCACATATTGCTAAAAAATTCAATTTATCTGTTCTGCCAGTTGTTACACACAATGCCCATAAATTAATGATAAAAGGTAAGGTTTGGTTTTTATCTGGTGATATACATTTGGATGTTTTGAAACCTATTGACGATATAGATAAGTATGAAGTTGATGAATTAACAAATCTATTTTTTCAAAAAATAAATGAGGTTTTAACTACGAAGAAATGATTCTATATAACTGAAGAAGTCTTTACTTTTGGAATCATTAGTTAGTAAATCATCAACTTTATCTTCTTCATTAAATAAATAAAAATTTTCGTATACGTTTAATCCATAATTGCTAAGTTGAGCGCCTAGTAAATCAAATGCATTCTTTGCATTGTTGCCCTTACCGTCAACTGAACTAATAATTGCAACATCCTTATCTTTAAACAATTCATTGTAAGAATAGTTATCGAAACTTATTGAAAGCCAATCGAGTAAATTTTTCAAATGGGAGACATAACCTCCATTGAAAACAGGACTAAATATTATTATTTTAGAAGTTTCAATTAAATCATTTCTTACTTTTATGACATATTCAGGTTGTTCATCATTGTAATCTCGGAGAAAAGGAACATTTTCATAGAAATCATCATATAGATTACAAGATATTTCTAATTCACTTAGGTAGTTATTAACGATACCTGCTACTTTATTATTTTTTGATTCTAGTCTTGTTCCAGCCGATAAAAGCAAAATTTTTGACATAGGTTAATTATGTTATAAGATACTTTTTATATGGATAGTAATGTTGAAAATTTTGCAAACCTAGACATAAGAGTTGGTCAAATTTTATCAGCTGAAGTTTTTGAAGAGGCAAAAAAACCTGCATACATTTTAAAAATAGATTTTGGTAGTGATATAGGTATAAAAAAAACAAGTGCTCAAATTACGAATTATAAGTTAGATGAACTGGTTGGAGTTAGATGTATTGGAGTAATCAATCTAGGTGACAAACAAATTGGTCCGATAATTAGTCAATGTTTAATTCTTGGATCGATAAACAAAAATGGGGATGTTTTACTGCTTCAACCAAGTCCAGAAGCGGATTTAGGTGACAAAGTTTCTTAACTAACCAAAGAGTCAAACTTCTCAACATTAAAAGTACCGACCCTTTTATAAATTTTATCTCCATGTTTGTCTACAAGAACATATGTTGGTGTATATTTAAGATTATATTTTTCAATAGTCTCAAGATAATCTTTTTTTGAAGCATTTACGGATACAATTGGTATTTCTTCATGCTTTTTTTTGAATTCATTAACTATGAATTTTGAAGCAGTACAACCTAGTCAGTAGTCAGAGTAAAATTCAATTATTGTATATTCAAAGTTTGAAAAATTATGATTATCAACAACTAAACCTCGCTTTGAATTAAATAAATACAATCCAAAAAAAGAACCTATTACAAAAAAACTTAATATATATAGAACGATTGAAGGCTCAAATGCGATAAAAAATATCACTAAGCCAAATATCCAGCCCAAAGGTAAGTAAATAAGGCTGTATCTATTGATAAACTTTAAAAGAATTTTTTTCATATATTTACATTCTTTTCACAAATTATACTTTAATTATGGATCTGATTAATAAACTCAGAGATAATGGTAATCGTATTACTGAGTCTAGAAGTACAATTTGTAAAATTCTTGAGGAAGCAGGTCATGAGCATTTTACAGCAGATGAACTATACAAACTAGCCTTAAACAGGGTTCAAGACATTGATTTAGCAACCGTATATAGAACACTAGAAATTCTTGAGTCATTAGATCTCGTAGAACACTCACACCAGCAACATGGCTCAGGAATTTATTATCTTAAAAACCAAGAAAGAACTGCTCATATAGTTTGTAACAGTTGTAAAAAGATTAAAGACATTTCAAAAAACGTCATCAACTCTGTCGAAAAAATTATTGCAAAAGAATCAAATTTTAATTTAATTGACAATCATTTCGTGTATGCGGGAGTTTGTAATAAATGTAAATAACTATTTTTATTGCAAATTGATTGCATTAAAATATTGTCATGTATCCTACAAGCCACCAACATCATTTATCAATTCATGAAAATTCTGAATTAAAGAATATTAAACCCCAGCAAAAAGTATTAGGTTGCTTTTTAATTGTTTTGTCTATTGCATTTTCTGATGTAAGAGATCTATTTCAAATATTCTTGCATATATTTTTAGTTTTTTATATTTTATCACTGACAAAAATTCCAACTAAAACTTATTTAAAGAGATTAACTTTAGATATACCTTTTATTTTATTTGCATTATTCCTTCCATTCCTTAGCAGTGAGAATAATGACAAAATATTTGAAATTTTTTCATTTAATGTTTATCAAACAGGTGTAAATGATATGTTTACAATTTTATTCAAAGCAACTTTAGGTTTGACCGTTGGAATAATTCTTACGGGAGTAACTTCAAGCATGGAAATAATTTATGGTCTCCAAAAATTAAAAATTCCAAATATCATTATTGCGATCATGTCCTTCACGATACGATATATTGATGTATTCATTGATGAGTTCAAACGAGTTAAAATTTCAATGGCATCAAGAGGTTATGTTGAAAAAGGTTTAAAAACCTTAATACCTATTGCATTTGCATCTGGAGCCCTATTAATTCGAGGATATGAAAGAGGTGAAAGAGTTTATTTATCCATGATATCAAGAGGGTTCAATGGAAATATAGATTTCAAATCTCGAAATTACGAAATTTCTAACAAATTTAACTTTTGTGTTATTTTATCAATCATAACTTTATTGTTGGACAAGATACTATGACTAAATATTTAGAAGTTAATAATTTAAGTTATTCCTATCCAGACGGTCATGAAGCATTAAAAGATATAAGCTTTGATCTTGACAACAAAGAGTCATTGGCAATATTAGGGCCTAATGGTGCAGGAAAAACTACTTTGATTCTTCACTTAAATGGGATTTTAGGAAATCTAGACAAAGAAATAAAAGTAAGTAATTTTGAATACACAGATGAAAATATCGCAGATATTAGAAAGACTGTAGGTGTGGTTTTTCAAGATCCTGATGATCAATTATTTATGCCAACAGTAATAGAAGATGTTATGTTTGGACCAAAAAATTTTGGATACAATGATACAGAATCTGAAGAACTTGCAATCGATGCACTAAAACAAGTTAATATGATTGATTTCTTAGATAGACCACCACACCACTTAAGTTATGGACAAAAACGTAAAGTTGCTATTGCAAGCGTTTTAGCATCAAAACCAAAATTATTAGTTCTTGATGAGCCAGGATCAAATCTCGATCCATCATCTCGTAGGGATTTAATTGAAATACTCAATGATCTAGAAGTTTCAAAAATTCTTGTGACCCATGACTTGCCTATGGCATTAGAAATCTGTGAAAGAAGTATTGTTTTAAATGATGGAAAAATAACTCGTGATGACAATACATTAAATATTTTAAAAGATGAAACTTTTATGAAAAATAATAGACTAGAGCTTCCATATGGATTTGCATTTCATCATTTAGGTGAAGAATAAGAATTATCCTTTACAAATGAAACAATCTTCTCTCTAGCCTCTTGGGATTCTTGAATTGGAAAAAATTGCCATCCATGCCATAAATTTTCCCATGTTTGCAGCTCATAAGGAATATTATTTTTTTCTAACTTTTTACAAAACTCAATTGCGTCATTGTATAGAAGTTCATCAGAACAAACTTGGATAAGAGTATTTGGAAATGTTTCAATCTCTGCAAAAACTGGAGACAAAATCGGATTTGTAACTCCATATTCTCCAGCATAATATTCGCCAATATTTTTAACACCATCTATTGCCAATAAGATATCTTTGTTTTTAAGATATTTTCTATCTTTATTCTCATCTGATAAATCTAACCAGGGTGACATTAGAATTAATTTATCAGGGCTTATATCAAATGTTTTATCAACCAATATACCGGTAGCTAGTCCACCTCCTGCTGAGTCTCCCATCCAAATTGTTTGTTTACTAGTTTCAAGTTTACTTATGATTTCAACAGCTTTTTTTGCATCTTCGTGTGCTGCAGGAAATAAAAATTCTGGAGTTAATGAGTATTCAAAGTAATACATTGGAATCTGAAGCTCATAAGTAAATTGAGAAACAATATTTTTGTATGCTGTAATGCTTCCGTTGTAATATCCACCTCCATGAAAATAAATCCCGAAAGTATCCTCCTGAGAATTGTTAGGAGTAAATTTATAAATATCCATCTCACTGGTAGCAATTTTCTCAAGATGAACATTGTCATTAAATTTATTTAATCTTGAACCTGTATAGTCATAACCTATTCTGGCAGTCCTGGCGAAATCAATTCTATCCTGAAACGTCTGTTGACTTTTTGGTTTATTTAGTAGAACTTTATCTTTTAACTTTCTGATTGGAAGAATATTTTTATAAAGTTGTGTTCTTAATCCAATAGGAAGACTTGGAATATAATCAAGCGTAAACTTTTCCAAAATTTTTAATAATATATTTATCACATATCAATTATACAATTTTTCAAGAATGAATAAATACCTATAATAGTTTCTATGCAAGAAGTAAACGGTTCAATTGCAATACTTGGTTCTGGAGAAACAAGTCCTAATTTAGTTTCTGTGCATAGAAATTTGATTAATAAAATTGATGGTGAAGTAATTGCTTCCTTAATAGATACGCCTTTTGGATTTCAAGAAAATGCTGATCAGTTAGTTGATAAATTGATTGAATTTTATGATGTAAGTCTAAATTTAGAAATAAACTTGGCTAGCTTTAGAAATAAAAAGTATTTTAAATCGGTTGAATACTTTGAGTTTATAAAAAAAATTCAAAGTTCAAATTTTATATTTTCAGGACCAGGTAGTCCAAGCTACGCAACAAAAAATTGGATAGATACAGATGTACCAGAAATTTTTAAGGAGAGACTTTGCTCTGGAAGTAGCTTAATATTTGCCAGTGCAGCAGCATCAACTTTAGGTATTAGAACAATCCCAGTCTATGAAATATACAAGGTTGGGATTGACCCCTACTGGGAGAAAGGTATAAATCTTCTTGAAGTTTTTGATATTGATTGTGTAGTTGTTCCGCACTTTAATAATAAAGAAGGTGGAAACCATGACACAAGCATAAGTTATCTTGGTGCTAAAAGAATGGACATTCTACAAGAGATTCAACCAACTAATATATTAGGTATTGATGAGCATACAGCTCTTATAATTGATGCAAAAGAAAACCTTTTTGAAGTTGAAGGGTTAGGTCAAGTCACAGTCATTAATCAAAATGAAACTCAAAACTTTAAGAATGGTGAAAAATATAATTTAGATGATCTCAGAAAGTTATTAGAAAATACTGAAACAAAATCAATTAAAGAAAGTGCTGACAATGATCAAAATTCTCAAGATGAACAAATTGAAGATGTTTTAAGAAAAGAAATAGCTGAATTAAGACTGGAAATTGAAAAGAATAATAAAAATTCAGAAAATATAAATAATTTAATCAATAAATTAATTTCTTATCGGATAGAACTTAGATCATCTCAAAAATATGAAGAATCAGATATCGTCAGAGATTTTCTCACAGAATCAAATATAGAAATTGAGGATGATAGGAATTCTTCTAGCTGGAAGTTTAAAGATTAATTGATACGTATTCACCCAAAATTTTAAATTCTTTGGCTACTTGGCTAAGGTTATCCATTAAAAGTTGGTCAATTTTTTTGTCAGTATTCTGATAATCTACGTAAAACTTGTATTCCCAAGGAGACCCCAGAATTGGTCTTGATTCTAATTTTATAAGATTTAATTTTAGAACATCGAACACAGTTAAAGCCTTTAGTAAGGAACCAGGCTCATCCGCTGCTACAAGAATTGCAGAGCGAATATTTTTTTCTTCAGAAATTTCAAGTGGTTTTTTTCCTGTCAAAAAAAATCTTGTGTAATTTTCTTCGTGATTAGATATATTTTTCTCAATTATTGTAAACCTTTCATCATTAGCAAAATGATCACCTGCTATAGCCCCAATTTCAATTGATTTAGTCTCTAGTAAGCTAATTACACTTCCTGCAGTATCAAACACTGGTTGTAGTTCAACATCTAAATCATTTAAATATTTACTACATTGTTGAAGTGCTTGTGGATGAGATATAACTTTTTTTATATCTTCTTTTTTTGTTCCTTTAATACCAATTAGGGCATGGTTTATCTTCTTTTTTATCTCTAAATATATTTCTAAATTGTGCTCAATTAAACTTTCATAAGCTTCTATTACTGTTCCAACAAGAGAATTTTCAACTGGCAAAAGCCCAAATCCTTCTTGAGTCGTATTTTTAGAGACCTCTTGAAAGGTTTTGCAAGAGACTAATTCGTAATCTGGAAATAATTCTAATAATACAGATTCAGAGTATGAGCCTTTTGATCCCTGGTAAAAAATTTTTTCATTTTTCATTTATATAATCAATTCCTTTTTTGTAACCCTCAATACCCAAACCTACAAATGACTCTTCACATACATCATAAATTAAATTTGTTTTTCTAAAGTTTTCCCTTTTTCTAATATCTGTCATATGTACTTCCACGATAGGTAAATTTAGAAGTAGTAATGAATCTCTTATTGCCACACTTGTGTGAGTATATCCACCAGGATTAATTATCAAACCGTGAATCGTTTCATCATTAAAAATGTTTTGGATAAATTCACAAATTTCTCCCTCATGATTGGATTGATAAAAAATTAATTCATCCTTATTGTTCGTGTAGTCTTCAAGTTCAGAAATTAATTCCTTATAAGTAGTTGTTCCATATTTATCAATTTCTCTTTGCCCAAGAAAATTTAAATTTGGACCATTGATGATTACAATTTTACCCATTTATTAAAACCTCCAAAAGATCGTTTATGTGTAAATCAATCAAAATAGGTTTCTCAATATCTTGTATTAATACGAATTTAATTACGTCATTTGATACTTTCTTATCATTTGAAATTATCTCTTTTAGGTAATTGATGTCACCTGAAAATTTATAATCTGTTTTTAGTGATTTTTTATTTAAAAAATCTTCAAACTGATGTTTCACATTATTATCAAGATGGTACTTTGTCTCAGCTATTTCAAGACCTTTAAGAATACCAATAGCTACAGCCTGTCCGTGGGAAACACTGAAATCCGAATCTTTTTCAATTAGATGTCCTATTGTATGTCCTAAGTTTAGAAACATTCTTTCGTTACTTTCTTCAATATCATTTTGTAATATAATGTTTTTCACTTTTACACTTTTTTTTATTATTTCGTCGATATTTTTCATAAAATTATCAACATATATCAAATCAAGTATTGTTCTATCCCCTAAAAGGCCAGCCTTAATGGATTCAATTATTCCATTATTAAGTTCATTTTCAGAAAGGGAATCCAAAAATTCTGAGCAAATCAATATTTTTTCTGGAATAAAGAAGGTTCCAATCTGATTTTTACCATAGTCGTTGTTAAAACCATTCTTACCTCCATGAGCGGCATCTACCATCCCCAGCAACGTCGACGGTATTAAACATAGTTTTGCCCCACGTTTGAATGTACTAGTTGCAAAACCCACTAAATCACTGAGTACACCTCCACCAATCCCAATAACTTTAGAATTTCTATCTAAAGATTGATCAAACATAATTGCCCAGAGCTTTTGTATAGTCTCTAAGCCCTTGGTTGATTCATTTATATCAATTTCAAAAATATTTAAATTCTCATCTAGGTTGAGAATTGATGAAAGATTAGAGTCAAGAAATACCACATGATTATCAGTATTTATAAAATTTTTTAGATCTATATCTAGATCATTAAAGTTATTTGAGTAATCTATTTCAGATAACTTCATTTTTTAACCACGTATTTTGAATAATTGTTTCCGCTATTATTTTCTCTTTTTTATTTTTGATATCGATAATATGTTTTGACTGATTATATAAATTTTCGCGCAATTTATAAAGTTCTGATATCTCTTCTTTACCTTTTTTTACAAGTGGGCGCTCAGAATTTGAAATTCTTTTCCATAAATTTTCAAATGTATCTTTTAGATAAAAACTAAGTTCTGAATTTTTGACCTCATCCAGAATATGTGAGACTTCAAGAGAGCCTCCTCCAAGAGCAATTACGGTATCGTTATCTGGCAATGCTTGAAAAGTTTCAAGTTCAATATTACGAAAATATTTTTCACCTTTTGTTTGAAAGATTTTACTTATACTTCCATATTTTTTTTCAATATTTTCATCTAGGTCAATTGTATTTGCATTTACTATCTGTTTTATTTTTTTGAGAATCGATGTTTTACCAGAAC
Organism: uncultured Candidatus Actinomarina sp.; assembly: GCA_902587025.1. Classification (GTDB taxonomy): domain Bacteria; phylum Actinomycetota; class Acidimicrobiia; order Actinomarinales; family Actinomarinaceae; genus Actinomarina. The sequence goes on from CACIJJ010000003.1 coordinate 31,186, forward strand.
CCATGAATCCAACTAAATAGATATTATTCTGTTTCATAGTTCATTTTCCAAGTCTGATTGTCCATGTCAAAATCATCAACATTCAATTTTGAAATACTATTAAAGTTTTTTACAATTTCTTTTTTGCTGTCCCCTCCAGTTTTAAGTAATAAATTTCGTAAAATTTCAAATGCCATTGCGCTTTCGAAAATTGGGACAGCCCTTGGTACCGCACATGTATCAGAACGTTCATAAACTGTCTTTGTTTCCTCCTTTGACGATAAATTTACGCTCTTTATCGGAGTTAATGTCGTACTAATTGGTTTTAAATATGCTTTAACTATAATTTCTTCTCCGTTAGTCATACCACCTTCAAAACCTCCAAGATTATTGGATTCTTTTTTAATAGATCCATCTTGTAAAACATATTGATCTTGAACATCTGTTCCAAAATTTTTTGAAGCTTCTATTCCATTACCTATTTCAACAGCTTTTACACTTTGTATTGACATAAATATTCTGGCAAGATTCGCATCTAACTTTCTATCCCAATGTACAAAACTTCCTAATGTAGGAGGTACTCCTGATGCTATTGTTGTGATTGATCCACCAAGTGTATCTTTCCTTTTTCTTGCTTCAAGTATCTCATTCTCCATATCTTTCCCAGCTTTTTCATCGGGACAAGATACTGGTGAGTTGGTGACTTTTGATTGTAGATCTTGTAAATCAATTATTTTTTCTTGCACATAATCAACTTTTCCAATTCCAGAAACATATCCACAAATATTGATTTCAAAACTTTCTAAAATTTGAGCCGCTATTGCTCCTAGGGCACATCTCATAGCTGTTTCCCTTGCGCTTGATCTTTCGAGTACTAATCTGATGTCCAAACTATTATATTTCGCAGTTCCTATCAAGTCAGCATGTCCTGGCCTTGGTACTACATAAGCTTCAATATCTTTATCTTTCCAATTTTTCCAATCATTATTTTTTATTTTTAATGTGATTGGCCCGCCAGTAGTTAGATTGTTTATTATTCCCGAGGTTATCTCAACTTCATCACTCTCAATATTCATTCTTCCACCTGAACCTTGGCTTTTTTGTCTTCTTTTAAGAAAACTATCAATATAGTCTTTTGTTACGTTAAATCCGGCAGGTAGGCCTTCAATGATACCTGTTAACTCAGGCCCATGGCTTTCACCGGCAGTTAAGAATCTAATCATTTTGACTTTCTAGTAATTTGTATAACTCATCATATATATCTAAAACTTGTAAGTTAAGATTTGTCCAAATGTTAAAAGACAATACTGCTTGGCAAATAAGCATCCCTATACCATCGTAGGACTCAAATTCTGAAATAAATTTTTCAAAAAAAGAATTTTTATAACCATATCCAATATTTAAAAATAATTCTAGATTTGTAAATTGATTTGTATCTAAATCAAGTGATTCCGAAGATAAATGAGACATCCCAACTGGTGTAGTATTAATCACTAAATCAATTTCAGGAGCAAGTTCTTTTGCATTTACATATGAAATTGTCTCATCAGTTTGATTTCTACTTACAACATGAGTTTTTGTTTTATGAGTTGATAAAGCATATTTAATTGCTTTGGAACTTCCACCACTTCCCAAGATTAATATATTTTTTTTGTTCAAATCATATCCAATTTTTTTCAAAAATAGTGTAAAACCTTCAAAGTCAGTATTGAAAAGTTCAATTTTATCGTCTGTTCTTTTTACAGTATTCGTAGATCCTATTTTTTGGACATGTTCATCAATAGTAAAATCTATATCTAAATTTAGTATTTTTTCTTTGTGTGGAATAGTTATATTGAATCCATTAAGATCAGCAATTAATGTATCTACCGATTCTGTTGTTAAATTCTTAATTTTAAATGGCTGATATTTACTATCCAGATTGTTCATATTAAACAAATAGTTCTGAATAATTGGAGAATAAGTTTTTTCGAGTGGCCATCCAATAATTCCATAATTACTCATTTATTTCACCTCCTAATAGCTTTATATCTTCAAAAAAAGAAGGATAAGAATCATTTATACACTCAAAATTATCTGGAATTATTTTTTTATTTAGTCCTATGTTTGCAACTATCGCCGTCATAGCGATTCTATGATCATCAAGTGTTTCAATTTTTCCTTTTTTTAATTTTTGGATACCTTTAATCTCAAACCCATCATCAAGCAACTTAATTTCACCACCTAAATTAAGAATAAAATTTTTCATCGCATCTAATCTATTTGATTCTTTAACTTTTAGCTCTTCCGCGCCAACTACTTTTGTTAATCCTTTGGCTTGTGAGGCAAGTAAAGTAAAAATTGGAATTTCGTCTATTAAATCAGGAATTTCGTCTTTACTAACTGTTGTTCCATTAAGTTTTGACTTATTTATTTTTATATCACCTATTACTTCATTGTTTTCTTCTCTAATATTTAAGATCTCAATTTTTGCTTCCATTCTTTTTAAGACTTTTATAAATCCCAGTCTTCTTTCATTAATTAGCATGTTGGAAAGAATTATTTGTTTACCTCTTAATAAACCGAGAGCAATTAAAAAAGCACCTGATGATATATCACCAGGAATAGTAATGGTCAATGGTTCTAACTTAGTTGTTGGTGGGACAGTTAATGTATTTCCAAGCCTCAATATATCCACACCCATAGCTACAAGCATTCTCTCAGTATGGTCTCTAGTAGGAACGGTTTCTTCAATAAGGGTTGGTTCATTATGATATAGAGAAGCAAGAATTAATGCGCTTTTGACTTGGGCACTTGGTACTTTGGTATTTTGATAACTGAATGAATATTCTTTTGGGTTAAAATTTATTGGTAAAAAATTATTTTTTATTTTCATATCAGCTCCATGATCAACCAACAAATTAGCAATTCTATTCATTGGTCTTTTATTTAATTGAGTGCTGCCTATTAATGTTGACGAAAATTTTTGTTTAGATAATAATCCAATAAGCAATCTAGCAGTTGTTCCAGAATTCTTGGCATTAAGCTCATTTTTTGGTTTTTTTAATCCATTTATTCCCTGACCAGTTATTGAAACTTCATCCTGGATTTTTACATCAGCCCCCATTTGTTCAACGATTTCTAGAGAGGCTTTTGTATCTTCGCTAATTAATAAATTCTTAATTACAGATGTGCCCTCAGCTAAAGCAGAAAACAAAATTGCTCTATGGGATATAGATTTATCTCCTATCACTTGAACTGTTCCGGATAACCCTAGATTAATTAATTTCAACTTAATGGTCTCTCTCCAAACTTTTCTGATAAAGCTCTTCTCCACTCAACTGACGAGGTAAGGTATTCTATTAATTGATTTTTCTCCTGAAGTGACATTAATGAGGATATTTCATCAATTAGTGAAATAAGAAATTTATTTATATTTTCAGAGTTTGTGTTGTACATGTCTATTATCATTTCTGGATTTGTTCTTGTTAGCCTTGTTGCTCCATCGAATCCACCAGCTGCTAAACCCATAATTTCATCTATTTCATAATCTTTTTTAGCTATCCCAACCAATGCTGAGCTTATTAAATGTGGCAAATGACTGGTAATAGATAATATTTCATCATGTTTTTTTCGATCTATCCACACTTCTTTACAGTTCAATATGTTCACTAAATCTCTAGCAATTTTTTTTGAATTGTCATTCATAGATTCTGTTTCACAGAGTAAAAATGTTGCATCATCGTACATTTCAGGTGTAGGTTCCCAGATTCTATTATCAGCTAAACCACACAAAGGATGGCCACCTACAGAAGGTATTTTAGAGCTATCCATAAGATTGCAAATTGATTCTTTAGTACCACCAATATCAATTAATAATTTTGAATCATCAATTTCATTACCCTCTGATAGAAATGACACTATATTATTTATCGGCATAGATAGAACTGTCACATCATAACTTTCCTCTTTAGATTTTGTATCAATACCAAATTTTTCAGCCCTATTTTCAGCTTCCTTATCAACGTCCTGACCAAAAACATCTAGACCTTTACTTATTAAATTGATTCCAAGATTCGCACCCATCAATCCAAGGCCAATTATTTTTACTTTGTTAATCATGTTTTTAATGACCTACCAACTACTTCAGCCATTGAACTTACTTTTTTCCCTAAGTCAGTAAGTTCTGGTGGAGTTAAAGCTTGTGGCCCATCACATAATGCTTCATCTGGCCTTGGATGTATCTCGATCAGAAGACCGTCTGCTCCTGCAGCAATAGCTGCTAAAGCAATTGGAGCAACTAAATTATTTGCCCCAGTCCCATGGCTTGGATCAGCAATAACTGGTAAATGTGTATTCATTTTCAAATAAGGAATAGCATTTATATCAAAAGTATTTCTTGTGGCTGTCTCAAAGGTTCTGATACCTCTCTCACATAAAATAACATTTTCATTACCTCTCGTAAGGATATATTCGGAAGCTAAAAGTAGCTCTTCAAGGGTTGCGCTCATTCCTCTTTTTAATAAAACTGGGAGTTTTGATTCTCCAACAGCTTCCAAGAGTTTAAAGTTTTGCATATTTCTTGCTCCGATTTGAAGTACATCAACATATTCTTCCATCATTTCAAGATGCTGAACATCCATAATTTCACTGAATAATGGTAAATTATGTAAATCTGCAGCTTCTTTAAGCAACACTAGACCCTCTTCACCAAGACCTTGAAAACTGTATGGAGAGGTTCTTGGTTTGAACGCACCGCCTCTTAATCCATTTCCTCCAGCTTGAACAACAGCTTCAGCTGTTTCTAACGTTTGTTCTTGATATTCTGCGCTATCTGGCCCAGCTATAAATGCAAGCTCTTTACCTCCCACAACTAAATCTTTGATTTTTACTTGTGTGTATGACTCTTTATAGGTTTTACTTGCAAGTTTGTAAGATCTTCCGATTGGAATAACCTGATGAACGTTATCTAACAATCGCATAACTCCACGATTATCTTCAATTACCTTCCCATGGACAGCAACTACAGTCCTTTCAACTCCATAAAGAACTTTTGGCTCATGACCTTGTTCAATTGCCTTTGCCTTTACCTTTTCAATGTCTTCCTCAGAAGCAGCTTGCTTCATTACTACAATCAATTTGTTCCTCCTAAAAAAAAATCGGGCTTTTGCCCGATTTGACATAACATTACTTTAGGGCAGCTTATATGTGCAATCTAAAGTAAAAGTATGTGTTAATTTTCATTGTGGTAATAATACCATGTATTACAGATTTGCAAATAGTTTTTATCTATCTGGTCTTAAATTCTTAGCTTCACCTAAATAGGTATGAGTTACTTCAATTTCATCCTTGTAAGTTACTAAAACTCTTATACAACCTTCAAGGTCATTAACTACGTTTGGTGCCTTTGTATCAATCGCAGATAATTGATGGTGACCAAGTTCTCTGAGAGCCTTTGCTGGGAAGGCGGCATCAAGATCATTAGTAACAGTAAAAATTACAGAAACAATTTTTGAAATATCAAGGTTGTTATTTTCTACAATCGTATTAAATAATTCTTTTGTAGATTTTAATATATCGTTTTCTGTGTTTTCTACAGTAGCAATTGCTCCTCTTATTCCATTCATGACAACTAATGATAAAAAAAAAGAGTGGACATTGTCCACTCTTTTTTTTAAAAAATGTATGTTTTACATCATACCTTCCATGCCACCCATTCCTCCAGGAGGCATTGGAGCTTCTGGCTCTGGTTCTTCCGCTATCAAGGCTTCAGTTGTTAATACAAGAGAAGCAATAGATGAAGCATTTTCAACAGTTGATCTCGTAACTTTTGCTGGATCAATAACACCATCTTTAACAAGATCTACCATTTCACCATTAGAGGCATTTAATCCTACATTTCCTTTTTCTGCTTTTACTTTTTCAACCATTACTCCACCTTCAAAACCTGCATTTTCTGCAATTTGTCTTAATGGTGCTTCTAATGCTTTTTTGACGATGTTTCTACCAATTACTTCACCCTCGGATCCTCCAGAAATTTTATCTACAGTATCTTGGGCTCTAATTAAAGTAACACCACCACCAGCAACGATTCCCTCTTCAACAGCTGCTCTTGTTGCTGCTAGGGCATCTTCAATTCTCATTTTCTTTTCTTTCAATTCGACTTCTGTAGCTGCGCCAACTTTTACTTGGGCAACTCCACCTGAGAGTTTTGCTAATCTTTCTTGAAGTTTTTCTTTATCCCAGTCAGAATCTGACTCATCAATCTCGGATTGAATTTGTTTTACTCTTCCTTCAACATCAGCTTTTTTGCCTTTGCCATTAACAATTGTGGTATTGTCTTTTTTGACAATTACTTTTTCAGCTTGGCCTAACATATCAACAGTTGTGTTTTCAGTTTTCAACCCTAACTCTTCAGAAATTACTTCTCCTCCTGTAAGGATTGCTATATCTTGGAGCATAGCTTTTCTTCTTTCGCCAAATCCTGGAGCTTTTACAGCTACGGATGTAAAAGTACCTCGTATTTTATTAACAACAAGTGTCGCTAATGCTTCCCCTTCAACATCTTCTGCAAGAATGATTAATGGTTTTCCTGAATTCATTACTTTTTCAAGCACAGGTAATAAATCATTAACAGCAGTGATTTTTGAATTAACAATAAGAATATATGGATCTTCTAAAATCGCTTCTTGTCTATCAGGATCAGTTACAAAATAAGGTGATATAAATCCCTTATCAAATTGCATACCGTCAGTAAATTCAAGTTCCATTCCAAAAGTTTGGCCTTCTTCAACAGTGATTACACCGTCTTTACCAACTTTCTCCATTGCTTCAGCAATTGTTTCTCCAATTTCTGAGTCTGCAGCAGAAATAGATGCAACCTGAGCAATTTCATCTTTACCACCAATAGATTTTGAGAAACCAGCTATAAACTCTGTTACGGCTTGTGCAGCTTCAAGCATTCCTCTTTTTACTTCCATTGGATTGACGCCCGCAGAAACAGTTTTCATCCCCTCATTAACCATTGACTGAGCTAAAACAGTTGCAGTGGTTGTACCATCACCAGCGACATCATTTGTTTTTGATGCTACCTCTTTTGCTAGTTGAGCACCCATGTTTTCGTAGGGGTCTTCTAAATCAACTTCTTTTGCAATGGTGACACCATCATTTGTAATTGTTGGTGCTCCCCATTTTTTTTCTAAAACTACATTTCTACCTTTAGGTCCAAGTGTTACTTTGACAACATCTGCTAATTTATTAACACCATCTTCAAGACCTTTCCTTGCTTTTTCGTTAAATACTAGAGTTTTCTTTGCCATTATTTCCTCCTATTATTTTCCGACTACTGCGAGTATATCTCTACTTGATAAAATCAAATACTCTTCGCCGTCAACTTTAATTTCTGTTCCACCATATTTTGAATAAACAACTTTGTCACCCTTTTTAACATCAGGTTTAATTTTTTCTCCATTGTCATTAGTTTCTCCAGGTCCTACAGCAACAACCTCTCCTTCTTGGGGTTTCTCCTTCGCCGTATCAGGAATATAAATTCCCGATGGAGTTTTCATATCTTCTTCAGACAGTGGCTTTACAACAACTCTATCTCCCAGTGGTTGAAGATTCATGTTTAATTCCTTTCTAAAATTTTCTACGTTTTGAATTTAATATAGTTATGTTTATAAAGGTATTTATTTTCTTAAATTGTTAGGAAATTATTGAAGATAACCTTATATCGTCAATATTCATTTTATTTGTAATAAGCTCATTTTTAGCAGCAACGCAAATCATTGCTGCATTATCAGTTGATAATCTTGGTGATGGTAAATAAAGGTTTTTATTATTATTTTCAGAAAAAAATACAATTTTTTCACGTAACCTAGAATTTGCCATGACTCCACCTCCGCCTGATATATTCTTAACACCGGTTTCTTTAATCGCTTTGACAAAAATGTCCATTAAGGAATCGACTATTGCCTCTTGGTATGATGCAGCAAAATCTTTTTTTAATAGTTGATCCTCTTCTGAAAGTTTCCGTAGAAAATAAACTGCTGCTGTCTTCAATCCAGAAAAAGAATAGTCAAATTTGTTTGAGGTTTTAGGTCGAGGAAGAACTACTTTTTTTGGATCACCACCCTCTGATATTTTTTGTATTGCTGGACCCCCAGGAAAACCAAATCCACAAAATCTTGATAATTTGTCAAAAGCTTCACCTGCAGCATCATCAATGGTTGAACCCAAGAGATTATATTTACCCCACTCTTCGACTAAAACAATTTGTGTATGTCCTCCAGAGACAAGTAATGATAAAAATGGAGGCTCCATGTTTGGATGCTCAATAAGAGGTGCGCTTAAATGTCCGACCATATGATCTACTGCATAAAATGGCTTTTCAAGAGCCCATGCAACAGATTTTGCAAAATTGTAGCCTACAACAAGACTACCTGCCAGACCAGGACCATCAGTACTGGCAACAATATCAATTTCACTTAAATCTATACCACATTCATTGATAGAGGAATGAAAAAGATTTCTTATCATTTCAGCGTGTGCTCTAGATGCTACTTCAGGTACTACTCCACCAAATTTCTCATGAATTTCAACTTGTGATGAAATTTTGTTAATTAAGAGGTTGTCACCTTTCATTAAAGCAATCGCTGTCTCATCACAACTTGTTTCAAAACCTAAAATGATTTTTTCACTCTGCATATGCTTTTTCCTTTATAAAAATATCTGCATCTTCAGTGACATAATATTTTTTTCTTTTACCAAAATGTTTAAAGTTGTATTTTTTATACAAACTCTGAGCAGATTTATTAGATTCACGAACTTCCAAGATAATTTTTTCATATTTTGAAACTTCAAAATAACTTATTAATTCGTCCATAAGTTCGGTTGCTACACCTTTTTTTCTGTATTCTTCCAATACACCAATTCCTAGAATCTCAATATCGTGATGTATAAATTGGATACCCAAATAACCTATAATTTCATCTTCATTTTGGTAAGTCCAATATTTAAAACTTTTATCATTAATTTTTTGCTCAATAATTCTGGCATCCCATGACATAGAAAATAAATTCTGCTCTAAGTTAGACAACTTAAGTGCTGTCTCAGAAGAACAAGATTCTAAACTTTTAATCATAAAACTTCACATTCCCACTCAAAGTATCTTTTGATAATGTCACGTCAGGTTCTCTCATATATTCAAGATTTATTTCATTGAAGTTGGGATAGTCTTTTATTTTTTCACCAACGTTATAAATATTTTCAGCTGTTACAAATCTTGGCTCAGCTAATTTAGTATTACTATCAGTTAGAATTTTTTTATTTTCTATAAGATCCCAATTACCTACTAATAATTTTTTATCGGCATCATCAGAAAGTTTAATTTCTAAGTTTTCAACTGAAATAACTTGAGGATCTGACTCTCGTGTTACTCCACCAGGAACAGGCATATATTCGCAATAAGCAAACTCATTTCGTTTGATATCAATCAACGAACATATTTTTCTGTGACTTGTATGTGCTGCAAACGCAAGAGCGTCAAGACCATTTACTGGAATTATAGGTATGCCTAAAACTCCACCAAGTCCTTGGGAAACTGATAGACCGATTCTTAGTCCAGTGTAATATCCCGGTCCAACATCGAGATAAAGTGCATTAAGATCATTTCTACTTGCCTTTGTTTTATCAAATAATTCATTTATTTGATTTAGCAATATTCCAGTTGAGCCTTTATTAGTTTTTGAAACAAAACTAGCAAGTAATTTCTCCTCAAATATTGCCGCAGAAACATATTCACCTGATGTAGAAATTGCTAATTTATACAATTTAAAACCTTATCTTTCTTGTTGAATTATCAATTATATCAATATCAATAATTGTCCAATTGCTTAGGTTTGTATTAGGAAGTTGGTTTGACCATTCAACAAAAAATAAAGTTTTTTCTTCAAACAAAGGAAGATCTAGATCAATAAATTCTTGGAATGATGAAAGTCTGTAAAGATCAACATGGTAAATACTTAAATCTTCTTTGAGATAATTTTTTACAATATTAAATGTTGGAGAAGTTACATTATCTTCGATACCAAGGTGATAAATTATCTTTTTAATTATTGAAGTTTTACCAGCTCCCAAACTTCCGTTGAATCCAATTACTGAAGGAATTGATAATTTTGTTACAAAATCTTTTGCGAATTCATCTAAATCTGATTCTTTAATCTCGATCTCATTCAATTTCAACCCTTTCAAGTCTTTCATTTATGTTTGTAAGGATCTCCCATTCAATAGTCTTATTCCATTTTGCAATATCGAAAACTGTAATTTTAAGTTCATTGTTCTCAGAATTTCCCAAAAGAACAACTTCATCATTAATATTTGCCTCCACATCTGTGATGTCATATAAAATTTGATCCATAGTTACTCTTCCTATCAAATTGCAATATGCATTGTTAACTATGACTTTTCCATCAGGAAATGTACTCCATGGATATCCATCGCCATACCCAACAGGCGATACACCAACAGTTGTATCTCTTTCTAAAGTTAGTGCTTTTCCATAAGAAACGGCTTCACCCTTTTTTCTATGGTGAATGTTTGATATTCTTGTTTTTATTGCCATCGTAGGTTTCAGATCTTGAACAACTTCTGCGGGTGTTATATTGCACCCATATACTGCGAGACCAACTCTTGACAAGTTAAACGTAGGATCAAAATTATAAAATGACGATCCAGAATTATCAGCATGTAATAATAAACTATCTGTATCTACATCCTTGATTGTTTGTTTGAACAATTCGATAGATTCTTCTGTAGGCTCAATCTCTTCGTCTGCTAATGGAAAATGGGTGCATATACCAGCAAGATTTATTGTTTTAGAGCTTGTTATTTTTTCATAAAGGTTTATAAAATCTTCTGGTTCACAACCAACTCTGTGCATACCAGTATCGATTTTTATATGGGTATTGAATGCTTTACCGGATTTTGCTAGACCATCAATAAAAAAATCATTATAAACTGTTAAGTCGATATTATATTTCTCTATATTGTCTATCTCACCAAGTGATGGCTCGGTAAGTAACAATACCCTTAGTTCATCAGATTGAGCTCGAACTTTTTTTGCTTCACTAATAGCTGCTACTGCGAACCATTTGATTCCAGCTTCCATAGCTGTCTTGACAGTCCATTCAATACCATGACCATAACCATTGGCTTTGACAACCAAGCAAAGTTCTTTGTCTGATAGTTGTTTTAATACTTCTATATTGTGTAAATAATTTGTCTTATTTACATATACGTAACCTCTATCCATATTATTTATTCTACAGTAACTGACTTTGCAAGGTTTCTTGGTTGATCAATCGATTGGCCATTCTTGTTAGCTACGTGATAAGCAATAAATTGTAGAGGTATAATCGAGATCACAGTAGTTAGTATTTCATTACTATCTGGTAGCGTGACATAATCATCTGATATATTTTCAAGTTTTTCTGACTCACTATCTCCAATAGCAATTACATATGCTCCCCTAGCAATAACCTCTTGTACATTACTGGTTGTCTTATCAAGTAGATGATTTTGACTGGCAGTAACTATTACAGGGGTTCCTTTTTCTATTAAAGCTAGCGTACCGTGTTTAAGCTCTCCTGCTGCTAATGCCTCAGCATGCAGATAGGAAATTTCTTTTAATTTTAAAGCACCTTCAGCTGCCAAAGCATAATCTAATCCTCGACCAATAAAATAGATATCATTCTTTTTATAGATTTTTTCAGATATTTCTTTTATTTGCCCTTCACAAGCCATGGTCTTGTCTATTAGCTTTGGGAGTTCTGCAATTTCATCAAATGAAACATCTAACTTATTTTCAGCGTCCCAATGTTTTGCTATAACAAGCTGAGAAACAAGCATACCTAGATAAGCTTTGGTAGAAGCTACGCCTATTTCTGGACCCACATGTAAATAAAATACACTATCAGCCATTCTTGCTAATGAACTACCAACCACATTTACTAAAGCAAGAACATGTGAACCATTTTCCTTTAATAATTCTGTAGCAGCAATAGTGTCCATAGTTTCTCCGGACTGGGAAATTACAATACCTAAATCATTTTTTCCAACGATTGGTTCTCTATATCTGAACTCTGAAGCAAGCTCAACACTTACCGAAACTCCAAGAACTTTCTCAAATAGGTCTTTCCCAAACAAACCAGCATGATAGGCTGTTCCGCATGCAACAATCCAAATTTTTTCAAATTTTGAAGCCTCATTTAACTTAATTGGTATTTCATCTGAGGATGCTTCAAGCCTTCCAGATAAAGTTCTTTCGATCACTTCAGATTGTTCAAGTATTTCTTTATACATAAAATGGTCATACCCTGACTTCTCTGCTTCTGATACCTCCCAATCGATTTCTTGAATTTCTCTCTGGATTTCATTTAATTCAGAATCGAACAACTTATATTTACCATTTTTAATTTCTACAAAATCACCATTTTCAAGAAATATCATTTTCTTTGTATGTTCTAAGATTGCTGCTGAATCAGATGCTAGAAAAACCTCATTATCACCAACCCCAAGGACTAGAGGACTCATTAATCTTCCTGCAACAATAGTGCCCTCTTCTTTTGTTGTAGTTACAACAAGGGCATATGTTCCCTCAAGTGTTTTTGCTACATTCACCACTGTTTTTAAAAGATTTCCATTCCATTTTCTGCTTAACTCTACAGCTACGACTTCCGTGTCAGTGTCTGAATTAAATTTAAATCCATCGTTTGTAAGATCTTTCTTGATTTCTGCATAATTCTCAATAATGCCATTGTGAATGATTGCAAATTCATCATTGTTGTCTGAATGTGGGTGTGCATTCACATCATTCGGTACTCCATGAGTTGCCCATCTTGTATGACCAATCCCTATATTTCCTAAAATTTGCTTATTTTCTAAATGTTCTTTTAAGACATCGAGTTTACCCTCTTTTTTTTCAATCGTTATTTTGCTTCCATCAGAAATTGCTATTCCTGCTGAATCATATCCTCGATATTCCAAACGAGAGAGACCATTGATTAAGATTGGTAAAGGTTCTTTAGGGCCTGAATACCCTACAATTCCACACATTATATCTCCATTCCAACGAGCAGGTTAAAATAAAGACTGCATTAAATTGTCTCTGTTCAGAAATTTCTCTCTGTTTTTAAACAATTTATATCGACTGCAGAGCCGAGTATGCATCCGCCGAATTTTTCGATAACATACTTCCTCGTCACCTCATTAAAGGCCAGGCGCTATATTGCTCGTTATAAAGAGTATATCGATAAGTATGCTTAATTTAGGTATTTATTAATTTTTGTAATAAGCTCATTTGAAAACTCTTCCATAGCTTCATTACTTTTAGCCTCTACAAGTACACGCAATAATGGCTCTGTCCCTGAATTACGTATTAAATATCTTCCATCTAAGTCTTTTTTTATTGACATGTCCAAAGCTATTTGGTTGATGTATTCTAATTCTTCGTCATTTAATTTATTTTCTAATTCTAGGTTTGTCAGTTTTTGTGGGTATTCATAAAGATTCTCTTTCTTAAAATCACTTAAAGCTACACCAAAGTGTTGCATAGCTTTCAAAACATAGATTAATGTAACTAGACCGTCACCAACTGGTAATTGGTCAGAAATAATGATGTGACCAGATTGTTCTCCCCCTAAAGCTGCGTCATATTTTTTCATTGCCTCTGCAACATATTTATCACCAACTGGAGTTTCAATAAGATCAAAGTTAAATTTTTCTATGGCTTGTTTAAAGCCATAATTTGACATTACCGTACTAACAACAATGTTATTGGTAAGCTGATTTACTTCTGATAAATATTTTGAAAGAATTGTTAATATCAGATCTCCATTTACAATATCTCCATTTTCATCAACCATTATCAATCTATCGGCATCACCATCAAAAGATGCACCAATTTCACCCTTTTCAATATTTTTTTGTAGATTTTCAGGGACTGTTGCTCCACAGTCTTTATTTATATTTAAGCCATCCGGTTGATTGTTGATAATTCTGTAATTTGCATTTTTTTTATCAAATAACTCTTTAATGACAGTTGACGCTGATCCATTTGCTGCATCGATGAGTATTTGAAAATGACTAAAGTCAATATCTGTAATATCATCAAGAAAATTAAGATATTCAAGATGTCCATCATTTAAATTAATAATTTCAGCATGTTGATTTGGTAGTTCTAAGCTATCAATATTTTTTTCAATTGATATTTCAACATCATCATCTAATTTTGATCCGTTTTCTTGAATTAACTTTATGCCGTTATATTCAGCAGGATTATGTGAAGCAGAAATTATAATTCCAAGATCGTAATTAAATTTTTTCAAAATTATAGGCATTGAACCAGAAGGTAAAACTCCATGATTATAAATATTTACTTTGCTTGAAAATCCTATAGAAATCCAATTCAGAATTTCATCTGAGGATGAACGTGTATCTGAAATGACACCAATATTTTTAGGGTTTATATGTTGCTCAACAGATGCGGATATTTTGGATATAAGATCTTGACTTAAAGTATCGTTTGGTATACCCCTAATACCATCAGTACCAAAATACTTCTTCAATGAATTATTATCTTTTTGTAAATTGCTCTGCTCTACGGGCTTTCTTTAGTCCGTATTTTTTTCTTTCAACTTTACGAGCATCTCTAGTGAGAAGACCTGCTTTTTTTAGTTTTGGTCTAAGTTCTGGATCAAATTGAATTAATGCTCTGGAAATACCTAAGGCTACAGCATCAGCTTGGGCAGATAAACCACTTCCATTCACATTAACTTTTAAATTAAACTTTTTTTCCATCCCAACTACGTTAAATGGTTTGTTGATTGTCATCCTCATTGAGGGGCTTGGAAAATAGTCTTCGATTGTTTTACCATTGAATTCAAAATTTCCCTCACCTTCACTCAACATAACTCTTGCTACAGATGTTTTTCTTCTTCCAGTTCCTAAAATTGTTTTACTCATTATTCAACTACTTTCTTTATATCAAAACTTAGTTCAGATGGATTTTGAGCACTATGTGGATGAGTTTCATCTCTATAAACATATAGTTTCTTTAAAATTGATCTTCCTAGTCTATTTTTTGGAAGCATTCCCCACACTGCGCGTTCTATAATTTTTTCCGGTTTTCTTTTTTTTAAGGAATTAAATGATTCTTCTTTTAAACCACCTGGATAACCTGAATGATCGTAATACATTTTTTGCTCAGGTTTTTTTGAAGTAGCCTGAATTTTTGATGCATTGATTACTACAACATAGTCTCCTACATCTAAGTGAGGAGCAAATTGTGGTTTATGCTTTCCTCTTAATATTTGAGCTATCTCACTAGCTAATCTACCTACAGGCAGTCCGCTTGCATCAACTAAATGCCAATTTCTTTCAGATGACTCAACACCATCAAATGTCGTTTTTGTACTCATAAAACCTTAAAGAATCGTAACGAAACTTAAGTATAAATTGTATTCATATTTATGGAAACTAGTATTTGATTTTCCATAAGTGCAATCCACTACTTGGAACCATAAATCTGTGTCTGGTATCATTTGGATTCAATAATGACTTTTTGAGGTCTTTGATTGAAATTTTTCCATCGACAACTGCAAGCTGGCACCCAACAATAGATCTAACCATATTATGAAGGAACGAGTTTCCCTCGATTGTGTATATAAATTTTGAATTCTGAAATGACCACTTGCTTAATAAAATTTTTCTCAATGGTGTCTGATTAGTTCTCAATTTAGAGAAATTTTGAAAGTTTTTTTCACCTAAGAAAATTTTTGAAATATTATTTAGTTGTTCAAGTTCAAAGTATTTTTCAATGTAGTAGACATAATCTTTTGAAAAAGGTAATTCCTTTGAATTGTTAAGAATAAAGTATCTGTAAACCCTTGATTTTGCATCAAATCTTGGATTAAATTCGTCTTTTACTTTACTCAATTTGTTCATTCTTATCTCATCTGTTATTAAGGAATTAAACGAGTGTACAAATTTAGTATTTAGTTCATTTTGCGAACGAACAGATATTATTTGTGACTTTGCATGAACACCAGAGTCTGTTCTTCCAGAATAATTAAGCTCATAATTATCAAGAAGTCTGTCAAGAACTTCTAATATTTCACCCTGTATAGTTCTATTTTTTGGCTGTTGTTGAAAACCATGAAAATTGGTTCCATTGTAGGAAATGTCTATTTTATAGGTAGGCAATTTAAATGATGATTTTTAATGGATCTGATGTCCAAAAAAGTATAAAAATAAATATTGCTGATGCAAGTCGTGTATTTCTTCTTTCAATAAAAAATCCTGATTCAAGTGATTTTGAAACAGTCATATAAATCCAAAATATTATCAAAAGAATAAATACTTGGTTAATTCTTTCTCCAAAATTCATTAATGAACTTTGAATAACATACCAAAGTGCGACAAAACCAATTAGGCCGTGAGAGTATCCTGTAATTGTTACGACTGCGTTCAAATCTATGTTTTCTTTAAATATTCTTCCAAGGGCAAACCACATTACAAGACTTGAGAATACCCAAGAAAATGTTCCGTCAAGAACTCCAAAAAATATTAAATCAAAAATATTACTTAAATTTGAATTTAAGAAAATTGGAGCATAAAGAGCAAGAAGGCTAATTGTGACAACTAGAAATGCATTCCCGGTCTCATATCTGTCTTGGCTTATTTTTAAAATTGTTTCAGAATCAAATCTGATAAATAGTTTGAATTGTTTCCAAACGTCTTTGAAGGTATTCAAGTTATACTAACTCAAGTACTGCGAGTTCAGCCCCATCACCTTTTCTATAACTTGTTCTAGTTATTCTGGTATACCCACCATCTCTATCTTGATATTTTGGACCTATCTCATCGAAGAGCTTTGCTACAACTGCTTTATTTTGGATAAATTTTAGAACTTGTCTTCTATCATGAAGTGAGCCCTTTTTAGCTTTTGTAATCACCTTATCAGCATAAGGCTTTGTAACTTTGGCTTTTGTAAGAGTCGTCTCTATTTTCTCAAATTCAATTAATGATGCAATCAAATTGCCAATAATTTGATCTTCATGAGAGGATGATCCCCCAAGCAATTTGCCTCTTCTAGGTTTAGGCATCTGAATTATCGTCCGAATTCAAGTCAGAGCTTGTAGGCAAGCTGAGACCAAGTTCATCTAATTTTGCTACAAGTTCATCTAAACTTTTTTGTCCAAAGTTTGTAAGGTTTAACAAGTCATCTTCTGTGTATTCTAAAATTTGACCAACAGTTGTTATATTTTCCCTACCCAAACAATTTCTCGGTCTCTCAGATAAATCTAATGCATCTACTGATAATGACAAGTCTGGTGAGCTACCCTCTGAAATGGTAAGTTCACCTAGTTCAAGCCCAACTCCTTCATCAATATCTGCAAAAAGTTTCCACAATTCTCCTAAAGTTTTACCGACTGAAGAAATTGCTTCACTAGGTTCAATTGAGCCATCAGTTTCAACATCTAAGCTCAATTTATCATAGTTGGTAACTTGACCGACTTGGGTTGGTGATACAGCGTAGCTTACTTTTACAACTGGTGAAAATATAGAATCTATTGGAATAAAACTGGAGTCACTTGTTTTATTTTTATCGGCTAAGCGATAACCAACTCCATGAGCAATAGAAACTTCCATATCTAAGGTTGAATCGTTTGAAAGGGTACAAATTTTTAGATCTGTGTTCACAACTTCAACACCAGCTGGACATTGAATTTGCGCAGCTTTAACCTCTCCTGGGCCTTTAGCTTTTACTGTCAATGTATGGCTTTCTTGATCGTCTACCTTCAAGACTAATCTTTTTAGGTTTAGTAAGATATCAAGGACATCTTCAACAACACCTGGAACAGAAGTAAATTCATGGTTCACTCCATCAATTTTTACTCCAGTTACAGCAACACCTGGGACTCTTGATAACAAAGCCCTTCTCATTGTATTACCTAGGGTTAAACCAAAACCTGGTTCGAGTGGTTCAATAACAAAATTTGCTCTTGACTTTCCAAGATCCTCTTGTGATATTTCAGGTCTTTGTAAAATTAACACTTTTTGCTCCTCTCCTATATTCTATTTCGAATAAAGTTCTACTATTAATTGTTCTTCAATTTGTTGACTTGCGTCATTTCTTGTAGGTTGGTTTAAAACTTCAATATTTTTCTTCTTTTCATCAACTTTTAGCCATGATGCAGGTTCTCTATCTTGTCCAGTATCAATGGTATGTTGAACAATTATTAAATCATTGCTTTGATCTTTTAGCTCAATTTTATCTCCTGGCTTGACCTGTATAGATGGAATATCTACAAGGTTCCCATTCAATTTAAAATGCCTATGAGAAACTAGCTGTCTAGCTTGTGGTCTAGTAGATGCAAATCCAGCTCTATAGATAACATTATCGATTCTAGATTCTAAAAGAACCAACAAGTTTTCACCGGTAATTCCTGGCATTCGAGTAGCTTCTTTATAATAATTTCTGAACTGTTTTTCCATTACGCCGTACATATATCTGACTTTTTGTTTTTCCTTTAACTGAGTTCCGTAATCTGTTTCACGCATACGTTTTTTACCATTTTCACCTGGTGGGTATGGTCTATCTTGAAGTGCTTTGTCACCTTTTCTATTCTCAAAAACGTTGAATCCAATTCTTCTAGAAACTCTTACTCTAGGACCTGTATATCTAGCCATTAGTTTCTTCTCCTCTTTTTAGGACGACATCCATTGTGTGGGGTTGGTGTTATGTCTTTGATAGTACCTACGTCCATTCCCATATTTTGAAGAGTTCTTACTGCTGTTTCTCTACCTGCACCTGTACCACTAATGATTATATCCAATTTGTGTATACCAAATTCTGTTGCTCGTCTAACAGCCTCTTCTGCCGCAACTTGGGCAGCATATGGAGTTGACTTTCTAGAACCCTTAAATCCAACAGAACCACCAGATGTCCATACAACTGTTTCACCGTTTGTATCAGAAATATTTATTATAGTGTTGTTAAAACTTGCTTTTATATGCGCTATGCCTGAAGGAATATTTTTTTTATTTTTTTTCTTTGATTTTTGTTCAGCCACTATTTCATAACTTTCTTCTTACCTGCAATAGCAAATCTTGGACCTTTTCTTGTTCTTGCATTAGTGTGAGTTCTCTGACCTCTTACAGGTAATCCCGTTCTATGTCTAATACCTTGATAAGTTCCAATTTCAGTTTTTCTTCTTATGTTTTGTGAAACATCTCTTCTCAAATCACCTTCAACTCTAAAATTTGATTCTATATATTTTCTTATTTTTGCAATCTCATCATTTGTAAGATTGTTCACTCTTGTGTCAGGATTTATTTCGAGATCATTACAAATGTCTTCTGCTCGTTTTGCGCCAATACCGTGTATGTATCTGAGTGAAGCTATTACTCTTTTTTCTCTTGGTATATCAATACCTGAAATTCTAGCCAAACTTAACCTTGCCTTTGCTTATGTCTTGGGTTCCTTTTATTGATAACATATAGCTTGCCTTTACGACGAACTATTTGATCGTTTGGACCTCTTTTTTTTATACTCGCTTTTACTTTCATTTATGTCTCCAAGTAATCCTACCTCTTGTAGGATCATATGGTGATACTTCCATCTCCACTACATCACCAGGTAGAATTCGAATATACTTCATTCTCATTTTTCCTGATACATGTGCTAAGATTTCTGCTCCACTCTCAAGCTTGACCTTAAATGAGGCGTTTGGAAGAGTTTCAGTTACAGTCCCCTGTACTTTAATTATGTTCTTTTCTTTTTCTACCAAAATTACCTGATTTTAAGACCGATTAACTAGATTAGTCTGATTATGAACTATTACCAACAAATTTTGAAAAATTACAATTCTGAAAAAATACATACTTCATCCTCCATTATTCCTATTACGTGTTCCCAGTGAGCGGATTTTTTTCCATCAGCAGTCCTTACAGTCCATCCATCTGCATCAACTTTTGTATCTGCGGTACCTAAATTGAACATTGGTTCAATGCAGATTGCCATACCTTTTTTTAACTTAAATCCTTTATTTTTGATACCGTAATTTGGTACTTGTGGATCTTCATGCATTTCTAGTCCGATCCCATGACCAACATATTCTCTGACAACTCCGTAAGAATTTTTCTTACCAATTTTTTCAATTTTATTACCAATAGTCCCTAGCTTTTGACCATCCTTTACAAGTTTTATTGCTTCGTAAAGAGCTTTTTTTGTAACATCGATTAACTTCTGATCTTCACTAGAAATTTGTCCTATTCCATAAGTGAGAGCTGCGTCTGCATGAAACCCATTTACAGTACAACCAACATCAATTGATAATATATCACCCTCTTCTATAACAAAATTTTTTGGAATTCCATGAACAATAACATCATTGGGTGATGCACAAATGTATGAAGGAAATCCTCTATAATTAAGGAAATTTGAGACTGCATT
Source organism: uncultured Candidatus Actinomarina sp. (assembly GCA_902587025.1). Classification (GTDB taxonomy): domain Bacteria; phylum Actinomycetota; class Acidimicrobiia; order Actinomarinales; family Actinomarinaceae; genus Actinomarina. Next base: position 51,659 of record CACIJJ010000003.1, read on the forward strand.
TGATTTTTTAATTATCTCTTCTGCCTTTTTGTCTAATGTTTCTATTTTTGTTCCAGGTAAAGAAATATTTTGTAATTCTGCATGAATGGTGGCAACTATTTTTCCTGCTTTTTTCATATTCATAAAATCTTCATTTGATTTGTAAGTAATCATAATTTCATAAACTTTGAAATTTCATTGAATATGTCATCAATCTCACCAAATGCATTTACAGAATTTAGAACTCCCTTGTTGCTGTAATAGTCAACCAATGGAGCAGTCTCTTTTTTATAAACTTCAAATCGTACTTTTATGGATTCTTCGGTATCATCTTCTCTTCCACGATCCAACATACGCTTAACTAATTCTTCTTCATTAACCTCAAATAAAATTACGTTTTTAATTTTCAAGTCATCAATCTCAAGACTTTCTGCCTGCGCGATTGTCCTGGGAAATCCATCTAATATAGCTCCGTTATCACAATCAGGTTTTCCTATCCTTTCAATCAACATTGCCGTGACTAAATCATCAGATACAAGATTACCTTTGTTTAAAATGTCTTTAGCTATGAGACCTAGTTCCGTTTCATTTTCAACATGATCTCTTAACATAACCCCAGTAGATATATGGGGAAGCTTAAAAGTTTCAGATAATTTTTCAGCCTGAGTTCCTTTTCCTGCACCTGGTGGTCCAAGAAAAATAGTGATATTTGTCAATCAATAAATCCTTCGTAATTTCTCATACTTAATTGACTCTCTATTTGTTTCATTGTTTCTAGTGCTACACCTACGGTAATGAGTATTGATATACCACTGAAGCCCAAAGGAATATCCCAAATCGCTGACGCAATTGATGGTAAAACAGCTACAGATGCAAGGAAAACTGATCCAGGAAGAGTAATTCTGCTAATTATGTGTGATAAATAATTTGTTGTTGATATACCTGGACGAACACCAGGAACAAAGCCTCCCTGTCTTCTTATCATGTCTGATTGTCTGACTGGATCAAATTGAATAGTGGTATAAAAATATGTAAAGAATATTATCAACATTCCTAAAAAGAAAATATAAAACCAGCTAGTACCTTGTGAATTAGCTAGGTTGACATCAATCCAGTTTCTAATTCCTGCAGTAATTGAGTTATCTTGGGGAAGGGAAGTTGCAATAAGTGCTGGAAAAAAAAGTACACTGGTTGCAAAAATAACAGGAATGACACCAGCACTGTTGACCTTTAAAGGTATGTATGTACTTTGACCTCCCATAACTTTTCTACCTCTTACTCTTTTAGCAAATTGAATTGGAATTCTTCTTTGACCCTGCTCTACATAAATTATTCCAACAATCATGAGGAAAAACATTAGTACTAAAAAGCTAAATTGACCTATCCTGCCTTGTCCAGCAGTCACTTGATATGCACCACCAAAGCTAGCTGGTAATTGGCTTATAATACTTGCAAAAATAATTAAAGACATTCCATTTCCTATGCCTCTTTGAGAGATTAATTCTCCCAACCACATGATGAATGCTGTTCCAGCAGTCATTGTTAGAACAATTAATCCGACTCTAGACGGTGTGTAGTTTGGTATTAAAGATATACCTCCAGTTAAACTTCCACGAGAAAATATATAAGTTAAACCTGTAGATTGTAACAATGCAAGAACAACTGTAATATATCTTGTCCATTGTGTGATTACTTTTCTTCCTGATTCTCCCTCTTCCTGAAGCTTTTGCAACCTTGGAATTACAACTGTTAATAATTGCAAAATAATACTTGAAGTGATGTAAGGCATAATACCTAGTGCAAAAACTGAAAATGTCTCTAATGCTCCCCCAGAAAACAAATTTAGTAGCCCATAAATACCTGCTTGAGAACCTGAGTCGGTCAGTCTTTGAACAGCTTCTAAATCAACCCCTGGTACAGGAACTGCTGCTCCTAATCGATAAACTCCGAACATTAACAAAGTGAAAATAATTCTTTTTCTTAGATCAGGAATTTTAAACATGTATTTGAAAATCGAAAGCTTCATATTAAATCTCTATAACTTCTACAGTACCACCAGCATCTTCAATTTTCTTCTTAGCAGATTCACTTACAGCGTGTGCTTTTACGTTGACACTATTTGTAATTTCACCGTTACCAAGAATTTTTACAAATCCCTTTTTTCTTGTTAAACCATTTTTCTGAAGTATTTCTGGATCAATATCACCTTTAAGGTTTTTATCTTGTAAATCAGAAACGTTTACAACCACATACGACATTTTAGGAGTATTTTTTAGTCCCTTAAGTTTTGGGATTCTTCTATAGAGTGGAATTTGTCCGCCTTCAAAGTATGCAGGTACTGTTTTTCTTGCTCCTGTTCCTTTTGTCCCTCTTCCAGCAGTTTTTCCTCTTTTTCCAGCTTCTCCTCTTCCTTTGCGAATTTTTGATTTAGTTGAGCCTGGTGTTGGCTTTAAATGATGAAATTTGATTTTACTCATTTAATTTCCTCTGTTTCTACAAGGTGTGCAACTTTATTAAGCATCCCTGTAAGACTTTCGTCAACCTCTCTTTCAACTGAAGAATTGATTTTTTTTAATCCAAGAGACTTTATAGTTTCTTTTGCTTTAAAACCTTGTCCAATAAGTGACCTTCTAAGTGTAATTTTAACCTTTGGCATCTTCCTTTAACTTTCTTTCGGCTTTTGTATTTTCATATGCATCAACTAAACCTTTTGGAGCAATTTCCATAACATTTTTACCTCTTAATTTAGCTACTTCATCTGGTGTTCTTTGACCTAATAATCCATTAAGAGTTGCTTTCGCAACATTCAAATGAGTAGGAGATCCTAAAGACTTAGCAAGAATATCTTTAATTCCTGCTGCCTCAAGTACTTGTCGAACTGCACCACCAGCAATTACACCTGTACCGGGAGCAGCTGGTTTTAATAAAACCTTAGAAGAGCCATGTTCTCCAGTAGTAGTATGTACTATCGTTGATCCAGCCATAGGTATAGGATGAATGTTCTTTTTTGCGTTTTCAATAGCTTTCTGTATTGCAAGCGGAACTTCCGAACCTTTTCCGTAACCTATTCCAGCATTACCGTTTCCATCACCAACAGCAACTAAAGCAGTAAATGCAAAGTTTCGACCACCTTTAACTACTTTTGCTACTCTATTTATGTGAATAACGTTTTCTTGTAATTCTATTTCAGCCATTAGAACTTTATACCTTTTTCTCTTATACCATCAGCTAAAGCTTTGACTCTACCATGGTAAATATATCCTCCACGATCAAAAACTGCTTCTTTGATGTTGTTCTTGTTAAGAATGTCGCCCATTAATTCTCCAACTTTTTTTGCAGTATCAATACTTAAATTATCACTCTTAAGCTCTTTTGATAATGTACTTGCTGATCCAATAGTTGTTTGATTTAAATCATCGATTGCTTGTACATATATATTTTTATTGCTCTTATATACAGCTAAACGCGGCTTACTTGCATCACCATAAACTTTCTTTCTGATTCTAATTTTTCTTTTTGATCTTGAATCTAAACTTTTCACTCTACGCTCCTGTAGTTGCTACTGCTGCTTTACCAGCTTTTCTTCTTACATATTCGTCTTGATATCTGATGCCTTTACCTTTATAAGGTTCAGGTGGTTTAATTGATCTAATATCCGCTGCGACTTGCCCAACCAAAGCTTTATCAATGCCCGAGATATTGATTGTATTTTGATCTGGTACATCAAATGTAATATTTTCTACTTTTTTAAATACAACTGGATGTGAAAAGCCACAAAGTATCTCTAGATCATTACCTTTTAATGTAACCCTGTGTCCAACACCTTGTAGTGTAAGAGTCTTAGAATATCCTTCGCTAACCCCGACAATATTATTTGCTACTAATGATCTATATAAACCATGTAAACTTTTTACTTGCTTCTCATCTGACTCTCTTGTGAATTGAAGTACATTATCAGATATTTCAAAATTTATTTTTTCTTCAAGCACCTCAGTAACCAGTTCACCTTTTGGACCTTTGACGTTGATTTTGTTTCCATCAATATTGATTTCAACTTTCTCGGGTATCTCAATTGGTTTATTACCAATCCTGCTCATGACCAAACCTCACAAATAAGTTCTCCCCCAAGCTTTCTTTTTCTTGCTTCTGAATCAGATAATAAACCTCTTGAAGTAGAAACTACAACAGTACCTAATCCTCCGTTGTTTCTTGGGAGTTTGTCAAAAGAAGAATAAACCCTTCTTCCTGGTTTAGATAATCTATTTAAACCAGCAATTACAGATTTTCCTTCATCTGAAAATTTGATAGTCAAATTTAAAACTTTTTTTGCTCCATCGCCTTTTACTTCTACGTCACTAATATAACCTTCATCTTTAAAAAGTTTTGCGAGCTCAAATTTGAAATTTGAGTGTGGAATCTCAACATTTGATTTTGACACAAGTGTTGCATTTCTAACCCTTGTTAAAAAATCTGAAATAGGATCATTTACCATCTTTACCACGAAGCTTTGTTTATGCCTGGAAGCTCTCCTTTGAGTGCCAAGTCGCGAAAAGTATTTCGTGACATTCCAAATTTTCTTAAATTACCCCTAGGTCGTCCTGTTACTTGGCACCTATTACGATGACGTGTTGCGGATGCATCTCTAGGCATCTTTGCAATCTTTTTTTGTGCTTCCCTTTTCTCATCATAAGTAGATTCAGGGTCACGAATTACAGCTAATAATTCTTTTCTCTTTGATGAATAAAAATTTGCTGTTTCTTCTCTTTTATTATTTTTAACTATTTTACTTTTTTTAGCCATAATTAATTCTCCCTAAACGGAAAGCCAAGTGAGTTAAGTAACTCATATCCGCCTGAATTATCTTTCGCAGTAGTACAAATTGTTATATTCATTCCTCTGATGTCTCTGACTTTATCATATTCAACTTCTGGAAATACCAGTTGCTCGTTCAGACCAAGAGAAAAATTACCATTACCATCAAATGATTTTTTACTAAATCCTCTGAAATCTCGAATTCTTGGGACTACTACCTGTACAAACCGATCATAAAATTCCCACATTCTATTTCCTCTAAGTGTCACAGAAACCCCTATTGGCATTCCTTCTCGAATTTTAAAACCCGCGATTGATTTTTTAGCTCTTTTTATAACTGGTTTCTGACCTGATATTGCAGTTAGTTCATCAACCATTGATTCAAGTGCTCTACCATCTGTAGCAGCTTTTCCATCACCGATATTTATAACAATTTTTTCTAGTTTTGGAACAGCATTAGTGTTTTCAATATTTAATTGTTTCTTTAGTTCGTCAATTAATTGAGTTCTATATTGATCTTTAAGCCTCGGAATCATGCTTCATCTCCAGTTTGTGCTAAAACCCTAAATTTATTTCCATTTTTATCAAACTTATATCTTACTCTTCCACTCTTTTTTTTGACAACCAGTGCAACATTTGAGGCATCTATTGGCATACTTTTATCAATAACTCCTCCTTGCATCGTTTGGCCTTGAGGTTTTTGATGTTTTTTATTTACATTTATCCCTTCAACTAAAACTTGATTCTTTTTTGGAAATACTTGCAAAACTTTACCCTCTTTACCATTGTCTTTTCCAGAAATAATTTTTACTGTATCACCTTTTTGTATTTTCATTACAAAACCTCCGGTGCAAGTGATACTATTCTCATAAATTTCTTCTCTCTTAATTCTCTACCAACTGGTCCAAAGATTCTTGTTCCTCTTGGTTGATCTTGATCGTTTAAAATCACGCATGCATTTTCATCAAACCTAATATAGGTACCATCTTTACGTCTTGTTTCTTTACTAGTTCTGACAACAACAGCTTGTACAATATCACCTTTTTTTATCTGGCCACCAGGAACAGCATCTTTTACGGTTGCTGTAAAAACATCTCCCAAACCTGCATATCTAATTTTTGAACTGCCTTTTACCTTTATGCATAACACCTCTTTTGCGCCAGAGTTGTCAGCAACTTTTAATCTTGATTCTTTTTGTATCATCTTGCTCTCTCAACAATCTCAGTAACTCTCCACATTTTTGTTTTAGATATTGGCTTAGTTTCAGTTATTTTTACAGTGTCCCCAACTTTTGCATCAAAACTCTCATCATGGGCATGAAGCTTTCTTGTTTTTTTAACAATTTTTCCATACTTTGGATGTTGAAATTGTAATTCAATAGACACGGTAACTGTTTTGTCTCTTTTATCAGAAACAACGACTCCTGTTCTTACTTTTCGAGATGCTCTTGGTTCACTACTCATTATTCTCATCCACATTCATGTCATTGATTTTTTGATTTAATATTGTGTTTGCCTGTGCAATTTCTTTTTTTATTTTTTTAAATACTGAAGTGTCTTCGATTTGACTCGTTGCTAATGCAAATCTTGAGTCCATTAATTCTTTTTTAAGATCTAAAATTTTATTTTCAAGTTCCATAATGGATAATTCTCTCAAATCATTTATGCTCATATATTCCTCTTTACAAATTTTGTTTTAATTGGCAATTTATGTCCTGCTTTTCTCATTGCTTCTTTTGCAATTTCTTCAGAAACACCAGATATTTCAAAAATTATTTTTCCTGGTTTTACAACTGCTACGTAGTACTCAACGTTACCTTTTCCTGATCCCATACGAACTTCAGCGGGTTTTTTTGTAATTGGTTTGTGAGGAAAAATGTTTATCCAAACCTTTCCCCCTCTTTTCATTGTTCTTGTAATCGTTATTCTTGCAGCCTCAATTTGACGTGCTGTTATATATGAAGTCTCAACAGCTTGAAGTCCATAATCACCAAACGTCACTTCATTACCACCTTTTGAAAGACCTCTTCTTCTACCTCTATGTGATTTTCTATGTTTTGTCTTTTTTGGCATTAACATATTTATTCTTCTTCCATTATTGATTTTTCTTGTTCAAATTGCTCTGTTGCCTCATTAGGTCTAATCCGATTACCCCCACCTGCTTCAACAATCTTTGATGATGATTCATTTGTTTTTTTACCACCACCAGCTTCAAGAATTCGTGATTTTTTAGTCTCACCTACTGCAGCTTCAACACGAGATTTAACAGATTTAACTCTTCCAGTAGCAGGTCCTCCACTTGCTAAATTAGCTTCAGCTGCAATTTTATCTTGTCTTAGTTTGTTTGAACCTACGACATCACCTTTGTAAACCCAAACTTTTACTCCAATTGAACCTACGGTTGTTTGTGCTGCTGCTCTTCCAAAATCAATATCGGCACGTAAAGTGTGTAATGGGACTCTGCCTTCACGGTACCATTCTCTTCTACCCATCTCTGCGCCACCGAGTCGTCCAGAACATTCAACTCTTACACCTTCGGCTCCAGCTTTAAGAGCACCTGTTACAGCTCTTTTCATTGCTCTTCTAAATGCAACTCTGTTTTCTAATTGGTCTGCAACAGCTCTTGCTAATAATTGGGCGTCAAGTTCAGGCTCTCTAACTTCAATAATATTTAGTTTTACAGGTTGGCTGGATAATTCTTCAAGTCCTTTTCTCAACCTATCTGCTTCTGCACCTTTTCTACCAATTACAACACCGGGTCTAGCTGTATGTATGTCAACTTGGACCTTGTCCCTTGTTCTTTCTATATCTATTCGAGAAACTGCACCTTTAATTAACTGCGAAGACAAGAACTCTCTAATTCTATAATCTTGATTAACCAGTTTTGTGTATTCTTTATCACTAAACCAACGTGACTTCCAGTCATTAACAATTCCAATTCTAAATGCGTAAGGATGTGTTTTTTGTCCCATTACAATTCTCCGTCTGCTGTAGTTAGTTCGATTACCAAGTGAGATGTTCTTTTATTTATCCTTCCGGCTCTACCTCTAGCCCTTGGTCTAAATCTTTTTAGAGTAGGTCCTTCATCTGCAGTAGCTTTTGAAATATAAAGATCACTTGAGCTTAAACCAAAATTATTCTCAGCATTTGCGATTGCGCTTTCAACAACTTGTGATATCTCATCAGCTGCTCTTCGTTTTGTAAATTTAAGAATATCTAAGGCTTCAGAAACAGGCAGTCCTCTAATTAGATTCAATACTAACCTCAATTTGTAAGGTGATTGCCTTACATATTTACTTTTTGCAGTTACTGTTTGATTTTCCATTAGCTTTGTCCTGGGTGTCCTTTAAATGTTCTTGTCGGAGCAAATTCACCTAGTTTATGACCAACCATTGCTTCCGTTACAAAAACTGGAATGTGTTGTCGACCATTATGAACTGCAATTGTTAAACCTACCATCTCGGGGACTATTGTAGATCTTCTACTCCATGTTTTAATTACACTTTTGTTACCACTGTTTTGTGCTTCTTCAACTTTCACTAAGAGATGATTGTCTACAAATGGTCCTTTTCTTAAGCTTCTTGACATGATTAATTTCTACCTTTTTGAGATCTTCCTCTAACAATTGATTTATTGCTATATTTTTTCTTTTTTCTTGTTTTTGCTTCCGGCTTTCCCCATGGGCTTACAGGAGTTCTACCACCAGATGACTTTCCTTCTCCACCTCCGAGTGGGTGATCAACTGGATTCATAGCAACACCTCTTGTTTGAGGCCTGACACCTTTCCATCTTTTTCTTCCAGCTTTTCCAAGTTTTGTTAATTCAGCTTCTGCGTTTCCAACGCTTCCAACTGTTGCTCTACAATCCATTGAGACTGTTCTCATCTCTCCAGATGGGAGTCTTAACAGTGCAAGACCCGATTCTTTACTCATAAGCTGAACTGATGATCCAGCAGACCTTGCCATCTTAGCTCCACCACCAGGTCTTAGTTCAACTGCATGTACAAATGTACCTGCAGGAATGTTCCTTAATGGTAAACAATTTCCATCTTTTATCTCAGCTTTAGGTCCAGACTCTACCATGCTGCCTTCATAAACCCCTTCAGGTGCAATAATGTAACTTTTTTCGCCATCAACATAATGAAGTAAAGCAATTCTGGAATTTCTGTTTGGGTCATATTCTATTCCAGCAACCTTTGCCGGTATACCGTCTTTGACTCTCTTAAAATCGACTACTCTATATTTTTGTTTATGTCCACCACCTCTGTGTCGAGATGTAATTCTTCCTTTATTGTTTCTACCGCCGGTTGACTTTTTTGATTGTAAAAGTTTTTTTTCAGGTTTTGATTTAGTAATTTCACTAAAATCACCTGTTACATGTCCTCTCATTCCTGGAGTAATTGGTCTAATTTTTTTTGATCCCATACCTATACTCCAAATGCCTCAATAGTTTGTCCATCTTGTAAAGTAACAATTGCTACTTTTCTTGTACTTTGTTGACCAATAACATAACCAAATCTTTTCTTTTTTCCTTTTTTATACATTGTGTTGACAGATAGAACTTCAACATCAAAAATTTCTTCAACTGCTTTCTTAATTTCAGGCTTAGTCGCACTTGTGTGCACAAAAAAAGTGTATGAATTTGAGTTAGCAATTCTGTCATATGACTTTTCAGAGATAAGAGGAGCTATAAGTATATCTTCTAGATACTTCATCTTTGCTCCAAAAATGTATTTATAGCGTTTTCACTAAAAACTAAGGCTTCATTTGAAATAACATCATAAGTTGAAAGTTTTGTCACGGAAGTAAGCTTTGAATTTGAAAGATTTCTGAATGACTTTACAAGGGAATCGTCATTTTCTCCGTAAACAAAAACAAAGGATTTGGAAATTGATAATTCTTTTATTGCATTTGATGCTGCTTTTGTTGAAGGTGAATCAAGTCCAGCTCCATCTACAACAAAAACTGAATCTTCTAATACTCTGTTTGATACAGACATATATAATGATTTCTTTTTCATTTTCTTGGGTGTTCTGTCTTTGTACACTCTTCCGCCTGGACCGTGAGCTATTCCTCCACCTACAAAAATAGGAGATCTTAAAGACCCGTGTCTTGCTCTACCAGTTCCTTTCTGTACCCAAGGTTTTGCACCTGTTCCAGAGACTTGTGATCTTGTTTTAACACTCGCAGTATTATTTCTTGCATTTGTTCTGTTAGCTTTAGTAACTTGGTGTAAAAGACCTGTATTCATCTCTTCGTTTAGTTCAAAGTCATATTGTTTATTTGAGGTCTTGTTATCTTTTAAAGAAAAGGATTTCAACTTAATACTCATGACGAAACCTTTATAGCTGAGCTGATTTGAACGATATTTCCTTTGTTGCCTGGTACTGATCCGTTCACAAGTAAATAATTTTTTTCTTCATTTATTGCAACTACGGTTACTGATTGAATAGTTCTTTTCTGATTACCCATTCTTCCTGACATTTTTGTTCCTTTAAATACATGGCCTGGATAAGAGGCATTACCAATTGACCCTCCAGCTCTGTGAACTTTATGAACACCATGGCTTGCTTTTTGTCCTGAAAAATTATGTCTTTTCATAACACCTGAGTAACCTTTTCCTTTTGAAAATCCGGTTATGTCTACTTTTTGACCAACTTCAAAAAAATCATTAATTTTTATTTCTTTACCTGATTCAAGTGGGGATTCTTCATCAAAAGGTACTTCGAAAAGTCCTTCCCCCGGTTCAACATTGTACTTTTTATAATGTTCTGCAAGAGGTTTGGCTACATTTTTTGCAGAACCAATAGTTAATTGTGCGGCACTGTATCCATCTTTCTCGTTAGATTTTATTTGAACCACTCTGCAACCTGAAACATCAAGCACAGTTACACCCATTGAAATTGAATTTTCATCAAATAGCTGGGTCATGCCTACTTTTTTTGCAATAATTGATTTCATAATTTGATCTCAACTTCTACACCAGCTGGTAAATCTAACCTCATAAGAGAATCAACGGTCTTAGGTGTTGGTTCGACAATATCAATTAACCTTTTATGAATTCTCATTTCAAAATGTTCTCTCGATTTTTTATCTACATGGGGAGAACGAATAACACAATAACGATGGATTTGAGTAGGTAAAGGGATCGGTCCTTTCACTTTTGCTTGTGTTTTCATCACTGTTTCGGCAATTTTACGAGCAGACTCGTCTACAACATAATTGTCATATGCTTTTAACTTTATCCTTATCTGCTGTTTTTGCTTTGCCATTTTTTCCCCAAAAAAAACCGGGAGTAGAATTCTACTCCCGGTTAAGTTTTAATTACTCTATAACTTTTGTCACCTGTCCTGCTCCAACAGTTCTTCCACCTTCTCTAATCGCAAATTTTACGCCCTCTTCCATTGCAATTGGAGATATAAGTTCTACAGAAATTGGAACATTATCACCAGGCATGACCATTTCAGTACCATCAGCTAGAGAAACTTCTCCCGTAACATCAGTGGTTCTAAAATAGAACTGTGGCCTATATCCTTTAAAGAATGGATTGTGTCTTCCACCTTCTTCTTTTGTAAGAACATATACCTCAGCCTCAAATTTTGTATGAGGTGTTATGGAGCCAGGAACAGCAATAACCTGTCCTCTTTCCACATCATCTTTATCAATACCCCTTAAAAGTAAACCAACGTTGTCTCCAGCTCTACCTTCATCAAGGAGTTTCCTGAACATTTCAACACCAGTACAAACTGATTTGGTAGTTTCACGAATACCAACAATTTCTACTTCATCGTTTACATTTACAATACCTTGTTCAATTCTTCCAGTAACAACTGTTCCTCTACCAGTAATTGAAAAGACGTCTTCAACTGGCATTAAGAAAGGCTTGTCTACTACTCTCACAGGCTCTTCTATATATGAATCAACCTGTTCCATTAATTGAAGAACAGCATTTACACCATCTTCTTTTCCTTCAAGAGCTGCTAACGCAGAACCTTTCACTACTGGAACATCATCTCCTGGGAAATCATACTCATTTAAAAGTTCTCTAACTTCCATTTCGACAAGGTCTAATAATTCATCGTCGTCTACTTGATCAACTTTGTTGAGGAAAACAGCAATTGCTGGTACACCAACTTGTCGCGCAAGTAGAACGTGCTCTCTTGTCTGCGGCATAGGTCCATCAGCTGCTGAAACCACAAGAATAGCTCCATCAACCTGGGCAGCACCAGTGATCATGTTTTTTACATAATCTGCGTGACCTGGCATATCTACGTGAGCATAGTGACGGTTTTCTGTCTCATACTCAACGTGTGCTATCTGAATGGTGATTCCTCTTTCTTTTTCTTCTGGTGCTTTATCAATTTCATCGAAAGCAGTTGCCTCACCCGCACCAGCATCAGCCAAAACTTTTGTTATTGCGGCCGTCAATGTTGTTTTTCCATGGTCAATGTGGCCCATTGTACCAATGTTCACATGAGGCTTGCTTCGGTCAAATTTCTCTTTTGACATATTTTCTCCTTCTTTAAAAGTTTAAACTCTGAAACAAAGTTTAAACTTCAACCTCTACTCCACGAACACTTGCAGTTATCTCTTTTGTTATAGCGTCTGGGACGTCCTCATAACTATCAAACTGCATCGTGAATGTTGCACGGCCTTGTGTTCTGGAACGCAAATCTGTTGCGTAACCGAACATTTCTGATAATGGAACCTTTGCACTGACAACTTTTGCCGATCCTCTTTGTCCCATTTCAGCTATCTTTCCTCTTCTTGAAGAAAGATCTCCGACAACATCTCCCATAAAATCTTCAGGGGTTACTACTTCTACAGTCATAATAGGCTCCAGTAGTTTTACTCCAGCTTTTTTTGCTCCATCTTTTAACGCCATGGACCCTGCGATTTTAAAAGCCATTTCTGAAGAGTCAACATCATGATATGTCCCATCTTTTAGTGTTGCTCTCATATTTACAAGCGGATATCCAGCTAGAACACCTGATTCCATTGCAGCTTCAACTCCTGCATTTACTGATGGAATATACTCCTTTGGAATTCTTCCACTTTTAATTAAATCTACAAATTCATATCCATCTTCAATAGGTTCAAGTTCCATAATTACATGTCCATATTGACCTCGACCACCACTTTGTCTAATATATTTTGCCTCAATATCAGTCTTCTTTTTGAGTGCCTCTCTATATGCCACTTGAGGTTTACCAATATTTGCCTCTACTTTAAATTCCCTTTTTAGACGATCTACAAGAATATCAAGATGCAATTCTCCCATTCCTGAAATGATTGTTTGACCAGTCTCTTCATCAGAGTTAACTTTGAAGGTAGGGTCTTCTTCAGCTAACTTTTGTAAACCCTCTGATAACTTTTCTTCATCAGCTTTTGATTTTGGTTCGATTGCAACAGAGATAACAGGTTCAGGGAACGTCATTGATTCTAGTTGAATAGGGCTTCCTGAATCAGATAATGTATCTCCTGTTTTTGCATTTTTAAGACCAACTCCTGCAACAATATCTCCAGTAGAAATAAAATCTATGTCTTCTCTTGAGTTTGAATGCATTCTCAATATTCTTCCAAGTCTTTCATCTTTGCCTGTTGTCGTATTTACAACTTTGTCACCTTTATTTAAGGTACCGGAATAAACCCTAAAATAAGTTAACTTTCCTACATGTGGATCACTTACAACCTTAAATGCAAGTGCAGAAAATGGTTCTTCGTCAGAATGCTCTCTGCTAATTTCATCTTCTTCTTTACCAGGTGTAAATCCTGATACTGGTTCTATATCTAGAGGTGAGGGAAGATAATCAACAACTGCATCCAATAGAAGTTGTACACCTTTGTTTTTAAAAGCACTACCTGCAAGAACTGGTACAAATAATCCTGAAAGAGTTCCTGTTCTAATTGCTTTTTTTATTTCAGCAACTGAAAGCTCTTCATCTCCAAGATATTTCTCAAGTACTTCATCATCTGCTTCAGCTACGACATCTAAAAGTTCTGCCCGTTTTGTATTTGCTTCTTCAAGTCGATCCTCTGGTATATCTGCAATATCCCATTCAGATCCGTCATCTTTTGTCCAGGTGTGTGCTTTCATTTCAACAAGATCAATTACTCCAACAAAATCTGCTTCAGATCCTATAGGAATTTGAAGAACAGCTGGTTTTGCTTCAAGTCTTTCGATGATTGACTGTACGTCATCATCAAAGTTTGCACCCGTTCTATCAAGTTTGTTGATAAAACAAATTCTTGGTACGTTATATTTGTCAGCTTGTCTCCAAACTGTCTCTGACTGTGGTTCAACTCCTGCAACACCATCAAATACAGCTACAGCACCATCTAATACTCTAAGAGACCTTTCAACCTCAACTGTAAAATCAACGTGACCGGGAGTATCAATAATATTAATTGTGTGGTCATTCCAGCTACATGTAGTAGCAGCAGATGTAATAGTTATTCCACGCTCTTGCTCTTGTTCCATCCAGTCCATAACAGCTGCTCCATCATGAACTTCACCAATCTTGTATGTTTTACCTGTGTAATACAAAATTCTCTCTGTTAAGGTAGTTTTTCCAGCGTCTATATGAGCCATAATTCCAATATTTCTTAGGTTTTTGAGATCTACTGTTCTAGTTGACATATTGTTACCACCTGTAATGAGCAAAAGCTCTGTTCGATTCAGCCATTTTATGTACATCTTCTTTTTTCTTGACTGCAGCTCCAGTATTGTTACTTGCATCCAAAAGTTCACGTCCTAATCTATCAGACATTGACTTTTCTCCTCTTTTTCGAGCAGCATCAACAATCCACCTTATTGCAAGTGTGGTACTTCTTCTGTGTGGAACTTCCATCGGAACTTGATAGTTAGTACCACCGACCCTTCTGGATTTTGTTTCAATTTGAGGTTTAACATTTTCAAATGCAGCTTTTAATACATTCAATGGATCTCCACCAGCTTGTTTTTCAACAAGTTCTAATGATTTATATACAATACTTCGTGCAACATCTTTTTTTCCATCTAATAAAACTTGATTTGTTAATTGTGATACAAGAACGCTATTGAAAAGAGGGTCTGCTTCAGGCTTTCTTTTAAGTGATGGTCCTCTTCTCATGATGATTAGCCTCTCTTACTTCCATATCTAGATCTTGCTTGTTTTCTGTCAGTCACACCTGCTGTATCTAGAGCACCCCTAATCACTTTATATCTAACACCAGGAAGATCTTTTACCCTTCCACCTCTTACTAAAACAATTGAATGTTCTTGTAAATTGTGTCCTTCTCCTGGAATGTATGCTGTAACTTCAGTACCAGTTGATAGCCTCACTCTGCAAACTTTTCTTAAAGCTGAGTTTGGTTTTTTTGGTGTAACTGTATAAACACGCGTGCAAACGCCTCTCCTTTGTGGAGACCCCTTGAGACCAGGTGTTTTCTCTTTCATCACCTTAGACTTACGTCCTTTTCTCACTAGTTGCTGTGTTGTAGGCATAAAAATTCCAATCTAAAAAAGTTAATTTTTTATTACCGAAAAAGAAGTATATGACAGATTTGAACTTACAACAATGAATTCTTTATAAGTTTTTACTCTGTATCTTCATCTCCCTCTTCGCCTAACATAGCTAGCCATTGTGCTGGATTTGGTAGTCCATCATTATCTGATTCTTCTGATTCTGATGGTGCTGTCGCAAATCCTATTTCAGATACCTCTTGAGCGCCCGGTAAGGTAGGAGCTAATTTTTGATAAGCTTCTGAACCAGTACCAGCAGGGATTAGAGTACCTATGATTACATTCTCTTTTAATCCTGATAATGCATCAGTACTCTTTTTCATTGCTGCCTCAGTTAATACCCTTGTTGTTTCTTGGAAAGATGCTGCAGATAACCATGAATCTGTCGCTAAGCTAGCTTTTGTGATACCCATCAGTTCAGGTCTTCCTTCGGCAGGTGTTTTACCATCTTTTACAAGCCCTTGATTGATGGTTCTAAATAAAGTTGCATCAATCAATTCGTTTGGTAAGAAGTCTGAATCGTTAGCTCTAACAATTCTTACTCTTCTTAACATTTGTCTTACAATCATTTCAACGTGTTTATCGTGAACTTCAACTCCTTGATCGCGATAAGTTTTTTGTACTTCGTCTACCAAATATTCTTGGCATGTGCGAACTCCGTTGATTTGTAAGACTTCTTTTGGATCTTTTGGACCAGTTGTTAAAGCTTGTCCAGCTTCAACACTGTCTCCTTGATTTACGAGAAGAGTTTGTCTTCTCAAAACTAATAATTCAATTTCTTCTTTCTCATTTTGAATAGTAAGGATTCTGTTGCCTTCTTCAGTTTGATCAATAGATTTAATCTTTCCATTAATGAGTGATAAAACGGATTTACCTTTTGGTGTTCTAGCTTCAAAAAGCTCAACAATTCTTGGGAGACCAGAGGTAATATCCAAACCAACAACACCACCAGTGTGAAAAGTTCTCATTGTAAGCTGAGTTCCAGGCTCTCCAATTGATTGAGCAGAAATTATTCCAACAGCTTCACCTTCTTCAACAGGTTTTCCAGTTGCAAGGCTGAAACCATAACATAGTGGATCCATAGATTCAGGATCAAGTGAATTGAAAGGTGTAAGAACATTTACTGATTCAACTCCAGACTTACCAATTACATCTAGAGCTTCTGCATCAATATAAGTACCTTTAGTTAACTTTTTACCATCTCCAAACTCTATTGCTTTTTTATCCTTTTTGACGTCCTCGCTAAGCACTCTTCCAAATAATGTTGAATGTAAATATTTGCTAGGCCTTCCTTCTTTATCAACCGTAGATTTGGTTGTACCACGCCAGTCAATGTTTTCATCACCCTTATTTTGTACTACAATACCTGCAGCAACATCAACTAGTCTTCTTGTTAAATAACCAGAGTCTGCAGTTCTTAACGCTGTATCTGCAAGTCCTTTTCTAGCACCGTGGGTTGAAATGAAATACTCAAGAACAGACATCCCTTCCCTAAAATTACTTTTTATTGGCCTTTCAATGATGTCACCTTTTGGATTAGCAACAAGACCTCTCATGCCTGCAAGCTGTCTTACTTGCATCATATTACCTCGAGCTCCTGATTTAACCATCATATCAACAGGATTGAATCTTTCAGATTCTAATTCTGCACTCATCGCATACTGAACTTGGTCTGTAGCTTCATTCCATATTTCGATAATTTTTTGTTTTCTCTCAGTCTCAGTAATAATGTCATCAAGATAAAGCTTTTCTACTTTTTCGGCTTCATTTTCATACTTTTCAAGAATTTGATTCTTTGTTGGTGGTGTTTTAACATCTGTCATCGCAACGGACAACCCAGCTTTTGCACCAAAATTAAAACCAACTTTTTTCATTGAATCTAAGAACTGTCTCAATTCAGCTTTGTTATATGTTTCAATAACCTCTGAAATGATTTTTTTCATTTCTGGTTTTCTTACTGATGCCTCAATATATGGAAAGTCATCAGGCAATATAGAGTTGAAATGCATTCTTCCTAATGTAGTGTTAGTTAATGTGTCACCAGAAACATATTCTGGAGTAAGTAGTTCAGAAAATCTATTTTTTATCTTATTATATATGTCTTCAGATCCAGCTAAATTTCCAACCCTTACTTTGATTGGTGTTTGTAAAGAAATATGTCCTGCTTCATAAGCTAGCTGCGCTTCGTTTAAGTCAGCAAATGCATACTCAGCAGTATCTAGCTCGTCATGACACTCTGTAATATAATAAAGACCTATTACCATATCTTGGCTTGGAGATACTATAGGATTACCCGAAGCTGGTGATAAAACGTTGTTTGTAGCTAGCATCAAAACTCTGGCTTCTGCTTGAGCTTCAGCTGATAAAGGAACATGAACTGCCATTTGGTCACCATCAAAATCAGCATTAAATGCTTCGCAAACCAACGGATGGACTTGAATAGCTTTACCTTCTACAAGGATTGGCTCAAATGCTTGAATTCCAAGCCTATGTAAAGTAGGAGCTCTGTTTAGTAGTACCGGGTGCTCTTCAATTACTTCTGCAAGGACATCCCATACTTGAGCACGAGATCTTTCAACCATTCTTTTTGCAGATTTAATATTTTGAGCAAGACCAAGTTCAACTAGCCTTTTCATAACAAATGGCTTGAATAACTCAAGTGCCATCATTTTAGGCAATCCACATTGTTGTAAATCTAAATGCGGACCGACTACAATAACTGACCTTGCAGAGTAATCAACTCTCTTTCCAAGAAGGTTTTGTCTAAATCTTCCTTGCTTTCCTTTCAACATATCAGAGAGTGACTTCAGACCTCGTCCACCTGCCCCTGCCACTGCTCTACCTCTTCTTCCGTTATCAAAAAGAGCATCAACAGATTCTTGCAGCATTCTTTTTTCGTTGCTAATGATTATGTCTGGGGCACCCAGTTCAATTAATTTTTTTAATCTGTTGTTACGATTAATTAATCTTCTATATAAATCGTTGAGATCGGAAGTAGCAAATCTACCACCATCTAGTTGAACCATTGGACGCAACTCTGGAGGTATAACTGGTATCACTTCTAAAATCATTGCTTCAGGTGGGTTTTTTCCGTCAGCGAAAGGTTTTATAACTTTCATTCTTTGTATAGCTCTTTGTCTACGTTGTGCTGATTTTGAATCTAGATCACTTTTAAGTTTTTCCATTTCAGCTTTAAGATCTACTAATTGGACAAGCTCTCTAACTGCTTCAGCTCCCATTCCACCTGTAAAATACTCATCATATTTATCAATCATTTCACGCCAAAGAGTATCATTTTCAATTAAGGTTTTTGGCTTTAAAGTTTTCAAGGTAGAAAATGCTTCTTGGATAACTTTTATTTCAGCATCGGATTTTGCTTGCTTTTGTTTGATCTCTTTTTCAATCTCTTTAGTTCTTAACTGGATCTCAGCCTCTGGAACTTTTGCGTTTTCCATAGCCTTAATCTCAACTTTCATTTGCTTAAGTCTTTTAACTTCCCATTCAGTAAACTCTTCTTCTACAATTTCTACTTCTGCTTCAACAGCTTCTTCAATCTCAGATAAATCTTTTGTTCTCTTTTTGTCATCGACCGATACAACAAGATATGCTGCAAAGTAAATTACTTTTTCTAATTCTTTTGGTGACATGTCAAGAAAGTAACCTAATCTGCTTGGAACACCTTTGAAGTACCAAATATGAGTTACTGGTGCAGCTAACTCTATATGACCCATTCTTTCTCTTCGAACTTCACGTCTTGTAACTTCAACACCGCATCTTTCGCAGACAATACCTCTATATCGAATTCTTTTATATCTTCCACAAGAACATTCCCAGTCCTTAGTTGGACCAAAAATTCTCTCATCAAAAAGGCCTTCTTTTTCAGGTTTTAAAGTTCTGTAATTTATTGTTTCAGGTTTTTTTACTTCTCCAAAAGACCAACTTCTCATTTGATCAGATGTAGCAAGACTTATGCTTAATTCGTCAAAAATTTTTTCCATTATACTTCAGCCTCATCTTCCTCAGGTCTTGTCATATCGATACCCAATGTTTCAGCTGTTTTGACATATTCGTCACTGATATCTTTCATAGAAATTTCTTCACCAGCAGATAAGATTTCAACATTTAGACATAAACTTTGCATTTCTTTTAATAAAACCTTAAATGACTCTGGTATCCCTGGTTCTGGAATATTGTCACCTTTTACAATAGATTCGTAAACCTTTACTCTTCCGACTGTATCGTCAGATTTTATTGTTAAAAGTTCTTGAAGTGCGTAACTTGCACCGTAAGCTTCAAGAGCCCATACTTCCATTTCACCAAATCTTTGACCTCCAAATTGAGCTTTTCCTCCGAGTGGCTGTTGTGTAATCATTGAATAAGGGCCAGTTGAACGAGCATGGATCTTTTCATCTACTAAATGAATGAGTTTTAATATATATGTGTATCCAACTGTAATTTTTGAATCAAACTTTTCACCAGTTCGACCGTCATATAGATCGGCTTTTCCATTTTCATCAACAAGTAATTTACCATCCCTATTTGGGTTTACATTTCTCAAAATTTCATGAATTTCATTTTCATCTGCCCCATCAAATACTGGAGTTGAGACTAACGTTCCTGGTTTAGCTCCATCTGATGCTTTAGACTTTCCTTTAAAATCTTGCCAACCTTCGTTTGCTGCCCAACCGAGGTGTGTTTCTAAAATTTGACCAAGATTCATTCTGCTTGGTACACCTAAAGGTGATAACAATATATCTACAGGTGTACCATCTTCTAAAAATGGCATATCTTCTACTGGATTAATTTTTGAAATTACTCCTTTGTTACCATGACGTCCTGAAAGCTTGTCCCCAACTTGAATTTTTCTTTGTATAGCTACGTAGACTCTTACTTTTTGATTTACACCAGGTGGAAGATCTGCTCCATCATCTCTTCTTAATATCTGTACATCGATAACCTTTCCTCTTTCACCATGAGGAACTCTTAAAGAAGTATCTCTAACTTCTCTTGCTTTTTCACCGAATATTGCTCTTAACAGTCTTTCTTCAGGAGTTAACTCTGTTTCTCCTTTTGGAGTAACTTTTCCTACCAAATAATCACCAGGTGTTACTTCCGCACCAATCCTAACGATTCCCATTTCATCAAGATCCATCAATACTTCTTCTGCTACGTTTGGAATATCTCTAGTTATCTCTTCTTCTCCAAGTTTTGTATCTCTGGCTTCAATTTCATGTTCTGCAATATGTACAGAAGTTAATACATCCTCTTTAACTAAACGCTCTGAAATCACTATTGAATCTTCAAAGTTGTATCCATCCCATGGCATATATGCAACTAGTAAATTTTTGCCTAATGCAAGTTCTCCACCTTGAGTGCTTGGGCCATCAGCGAGTACATCACCTGGTTTTACTTTTAGGCCCGCTTTTACCAATGGTTTTTGATTTACGGAAGTAGCTTGATTTGATCTTTTAAATTTTCTGACTTCAAAAGTATGTTTTTTATTTGTCTCTTGTTCTTTAACAACTATTTCATCACCAGTTACTGACATTACTTCACCAGAAATTGGAGATATTAAAGCTTCACCTGAATCTCGTGCAACGTTCTCTTCCATACCAGTTCCAACATATGGTGCCTCTGTAGTTACCAATGGCACGGCTTGTCTCTGCATATTGGAACCCATCAAAGCTCTGTTTGCATCATCATGTTCAAGGAAAGGGATTAATGCAGTTGTAACAGAACAAATTTGTTTCGGACTCACATCCATGTACTCAATTTCTTTATCACTAACGAAAGAGACTTGTCCCCCATTTTGTCTTGATAAGACTCTTTTGTTTTTAAAAGTTCCATCATCATTTAAAGGAGCATTTGCTTGAGCAATTGTATATTCATCTTCTTGAGAAGCAGTGAGATAAACTGCTTTGTTAGTTTTTACGACTCCATTCTCTACTTTCCAATAAGGAGTTTCGATAAATCCAAATCTGTTAACCCTACCATATGTAGCAAGCGTGCCTATAAGCCCAATATTTGGTCCTTCAGGTGTTTCAATAGGACACATTCTTCCATAGTGAGAAGGGTGAACATCTCTAACTTCAAACCCTGCTCGTTCTCTAGATAACCCACCTGGACCCAAAGCTGAAAGCCTTCTTCTGTGAGTTAAAGCTGCAATTGGATTAGGTTGATCCATAAACTGACTCAATTGACTTGTACCAAAGAATTCTTTCAAAGAGGCTTGGATTGGTCTTATGTTAATTAATGATTGAGGTGTTATTGCTTCTGGTTCCTGAGTAGTCATTCTCTCCCTAACTACTCTTTCTAATCGACTTAAGCCAACTCTAACTTGATTTTGAACAAGTTCTCCAACTGTTCTAATTCTTCTATTTCCAAAATGATCAATATCATCAAGCCTTACAGGAATTGTTCTTCCAAGTTTGTTTTCAAATGATTCTTCCCCTGCATGTAAAGCTATAACATATTTGATGGTGTCAATAATATCTTCGATCTGTAACATACCTTCAACTTCAGTCGAATAGGTCTCAGCATCCTTTTCTCCATAATCTCTTCCAAGCTTTTGCTCAACTTTATACCTGCCAACTTTTGTTAAGTCATATCTCTTTGGAGTGTAAAACATTTGCTTTACAAGATTTCTTGCAGATTCAACAGTAGCTGGTTCACCAGGTCTTAGTTTTCTATAAAGATCAATTAAGGCAGCTTCAGAGGTAGTGTCTGGGTCTCTTTCAATTGTATTTTGAATTGATGGGTAATCACCAAATAGTTCAATAGCTTCTTCTTTTGTTTCAATGACTCCTAAAGCTCTTAAGAAAGCAGTTATATGTTGTCTTCTTTTTCTGTCAACTCTTACACCAACAGTGTCTCTTTTATCTGTATCAAATTCAAGCCAGGCACCTCTTCCAGGGATCATTTTTCCTATGAATATCTCTTTATCTGAAGTTTTATCTATTTCTTGGGAGAAATAAACACCTGGTGATCTCACAAGTTGACTTACAATTACCCTTTCAGTTCCATTTATAATAAATGTTCCTGTGTCTGACATTATTGGAAAATCTCCAAGAAAAACGGTTTGTTGTTTAATCTGACCAGTTTCACGATCCAAAAATTGTCCAGTCACATATAAGGGTTGTGAATAAGTAGAGTCTGTTATTTTACATTCTTCAAGATTTTTAAGTGGTTCTTCAAAGAAATGGTTTAAAAATTCAAGTGAAAATCTCCCAGAAAAATCTTCAATAGGAGAAATTTCATCTAAAATTTCTTTTAATCCTTCTTCAATAAACCATTTAAACGAATCTTTTTGGACAATTAATAAATCTGGAATATCTAGAACTTTGGGAATTTTTGCAAATGAAAGCCTAGAATTCTGAACAGCGGACAACAAGCCTCCTCAAAAATGTTAAATGTGTTACCGAAAGATTCAGTATATTAGTACTTAATATTTAAGTAAACAAATAAGTTAAAAATTATTTAAGTTCTACAGTTGCGCCAGCACCCTCAAGGGCTTCTTTAGCTTTTTCAGCATCTTCTTTAGAAGCACCTGTGAGAATATCTGATGGAGCACCGTCAACAAGTTCTTTTGCCTCTTTTAGGCCAAGGCTAGTTAATCCTCTAACTTCCTTGATAACTTGTATTTTTTGTCCACCAGCATCTGCTAAAACAACATCAAAAGAATCTTTTGCTTCGTCTCCTCCAGCAGCTTCACCGCCACCAGCAGGTGCTGCAGCAACCGCAACTGGTGCAGCAGCTGTGACATCAAATTTTTCTTCAAAAGCGTCCAAGAACTCTTTAAGCTCAAGAACAGACATTTCTTCAAAAACGCCTAATATTTCTTCTGTTGTCATTTTTGCCATTATTCCTCCTCTTTACTAATTTCTTCGCCAGACTCTTTTTTTTCAATAAGAGCCTTTAAAGCAAAACTTGTTTTGTTTGTAAGACCTTTTAAAGCATATGCAAATTTATTCAATGGAGCATTAAATCCGCCAGCAATTTTTGCAAGTAAAACTTCTTTTGGTTCGATTGATGCCAGTACATTAAGTTGATCAATAGAAAGTGGCTTTTGATCCATTAACCCACCTTTAACGACAAATGACTCATTGTCACTTGAAAACTCTTTTAATACTTTTGCTGCTTCAACTGGATCTGACTCAATAACAGTAACTGCCGTTGGTCCTGAAAAATAATCTAAGATATCATCAAACCCAACATTAGACGCAGCTCTTTTTGCAAGACTCATCTTGACAACATTAAAAGAAGCTCCCGCTTTTTTCAGGTTTCTTCTTAATTGTGTTTGTTGACTTACAGTCAGTCCTCTATATTCTGATAGTACAAGAGTGTTTGCTTCCTGAAATAAGGCCTCAAGCTCTTTTACTTTATCTTTTTTATCTTTTCTTACCATAAAAAAATCCTTGCAACCAAGGACCATCTTTTTACCTGCGATAGAAATTAAGGCAAGCCACTATCGGTCTTTGGTTTTAATTGTTATTGAAGTATATATGTTAATGCAAAATAGTGGAAGTGAATTATGAATTTATCTCAATAGGGATCGAGGGGCCCATTGTCGAGGATATAAATACTGATTTAATATAATCACCTTTTGCAGAGGCTGGCTTTGCTTTATTGACTTCAGCAATGACCTCATTTAAATTCTCGAGAAGACTTGATTCTTCAAATGAAACTTTTCCGACGCTTAAATGTATATTTCCTAACTTATCATTTTTAATCTCGACTTTTCCTTTTTTAAAATCCTCAACTGCCTTTGCGACATTTGGGGTAACTGTCCCAGTTTTTGGATTTGGCATTAATCCCTGAGGTCCAAGGATTTTACCAAGTTGTCCTACCTCAGCCATCATTTCAGGAGTGGAAATCACAATATCAGCATCGAGTTTTTCTTCAGACGAAACTTTTGTTGCTAAATCTTTACCTCCAACAATATCTGCACCAGCTTTTTCTGCTTCAGTTAAAGCCTCTCCTCCTGCAAAAACAGCAATTCTTACATCTTTACCAGTTCCATTTGGTAGTGATACAGTTGTTCTAATATTCTGTTCTGGATCTTTTGTGTCTAAATTTAAAGAAAAAACAACATCAATGGACTCATCAAACTTTGCATTAGCAGTTTCTTTACAAATTTTTAAAGCATTGGAAATTTCCTGTTTTTCCTCAGGAATTTGGTTTTTTATAGCTTTATATCTTTTACCTTGTTTTTTCATTTTTCTCCTTTTGGTACAGTCGACTTTTGTCTCCCAAAATATTAGTTTTCTACAGTGACTCCCATTGATCTGGCTGTTCCTGCAATAATTTTTACTGCTGCTTCTAAATCGTTCGCATTTAAATCTTTCATTTTTGTTTCCGCGATTGTTTCAAGTTGTGATTTAGTAATTGATGCAACTTTTTCTTTATGTGGTTCAGGAGACCCAGACTCTAAACCAATTGCTTTTTTTATTAAATAAGATGCAGGAGCTGTTTTTGTTTCAAATGAAAATGAATTATCTTCATATATAACAATTTCAACAGGAACTGTTTCACCTTGTCTGCTTGATGTATCATTGTTAAAAGCTTGAACAAAGTCCATTATGTTTACACCATATTGTCCCAATGCTGAGCCTACAGGTGGTGCAGGTGTTGCTCCGCCACCAGGAATCTGTAATTTTAATTTTGCTTTAACTTCTTTTGCCATAATTTATTAATTTTTAACTATATCTGTAAAGCCTAGCTCTACAGGTGTTTCTCTTCCAAATATATTAACTAATACTGTAACTTTTGATTGGTCTAAATTTATTTCCTCTATGATTCCATTGAAATCTGCAAATGGCCCTGTAGTCACACGAACAGTTTCACCAACCTCAAAATCTGGTTTGAATTTTGGACTTTCCTTCTTAACTTCGATTTCTTCATTGGTTCCAAGAATTCTTTCAACTTCTCTTTTTGAAAGTGGGATAGGAACTTTACCAGAACCTACAAAGCCAATTACAGAAGGAGTGTTTCTAATTTCGTACCATGTTGTGTCATCTAAATCCATTCTGACAAGGACATACCCTGGAAAGGTTTTTTTCTCAATATTGACTTTTTTTCCGTTTCTAATTTCTACCACTTCATCAGTGGGAATGATAACTTCGTAAACTTTTTCTTCGAGATGTAAATTCTTAATTCTTGTAAGTATGTTTGTTTGAACTTTTTTTTCGTGACCAGACTGGGCGTTTAATACAAACCATTCTCCTGGAAGATCATAAGGATGTACTGAAACTTCTTGTTCTTCTACTTCTTGATCTTCTACTTCTTCTACAACTGTATCTTCGCTCATAATTTATCCTCCAAGAGATAACATGCTAATTAGAGTATTTTTAAAACCAAAATCCATTCCGAAAATAAGTAAGGTCATTGTAATTATTGTGACAATAGTAACAATGGTAAATGTTGAAAGGATTTGAGTTGAGGGCCAATTTACTCTCTTTAATTCAGTTCTCACTTCACCCATATAATTAGAGATTCTTTTAAATCGAGAAACTTTTTCATTGTTGTATTTTCCAATATTTCTATCAGCCTTTTTTGCCAAGCGTTCCTCACGCTCAGACATTCTTCTCATTTCTCTATTCATTTCATTCATAATTACCTCTTAGCAGGGGCGGTGAGATTCGAACTCACAACCTCCGGTTTTGGAGACCGGCGCTCTGCCAGTTAGAGCTACACCCCTAATCTTTTTCAATATCATTAGTTTCGTTAGAAGAGCGCTTTATTCCAAAAACTAAAATTAGTAATGATATTAAACCAATCAAAGACAATAGTATTATTTTTGTACCCTTATTAGTAGTCGTTTTTATTTTTTTATCTAAAGAGTCAATTACTTTGGATGCAAAATCATTTGGCACTTCAACTTCTTTATTTATCTCAGATTCTAGTTCCTCCCTAAACGCTTTATATCTTTTTCCAGAAATCTGGCATTTAGGACAAAAAGAAATATGATTATCTGAATCGAACATGAAATATTTGCCACTCAAATAAGTTTTCATCATAAGACTTCTTTTTCTTCTACAAATTAAATTATCTCTTATATTTTCAAATAGATCTTTCATGCTTCAATTTCCTCAAGTATATTTCTTAATTTTTGGTGAGCTCTATGCAGTCTTACTTTTGCAGCCGTGACACTGATATCTAAATAATCTGCAATCTCTTTATGTGATCGGCCTTCGATATTTTTTAATTCAACAATAATTCTTTGTTCCAAAGGGATTTGATTTAATGCCTTCCTCAAAACTAACGATAAGTCAGAGTTAATAGCAACAAGTTCAGGATCTTTTTTCTCGTCAACGACGACTGGTTCTTGAGTGTCTTCAATATTAAGTGAGTAGTGTTTCTTTGCTTTTTTTCTTAAAGTCCAAGCTGTATTTACTGTAATCCTGTAAATCCATGTTCCAAAAGTTGAGTCACCTCTAAATTTTCCTATTGCTTTCCATGCTCTAATAAATGCTTCTTGGGCCACATCATTAGCAAGTTCTCGATTTCCAGTTAATTTAAAGGAAAGTGAAAAAACTAATTCTTGATGACGCTTTACAAGTTCTTCAAAAGCACTTTTGTCTCCAAGTTGTGATTTTTTCACAAGTTCGGAATTTGAGACGTCTTCACCAAAGTGATTTAGTTTTGCGATATTTTCCATCAATATTAAGAATAAAGTAAATTTCTAGTTTTTCTATCTTTTTTCTCTATGCAAAGTGTGTTTTCTCAATCTTGGACTATATTTCATTAACTCCAGTCTATCTGGCGTATTTGTTTTATTTTTAGTAGTCACGTAATTGTGATCTCCAGTTTCAGTACAGACCAATGTAATTGGTGGTCTCTTATCTGAAGCCATTATTTTCTCCTTTATTTTGTTGTAGCGGCGGGCAGACTTGAACTGCCGACCTCACGATTATGAGTCGTGCGCTCTTACCAACTGAGCTACGCCGCCAAATCTAAAATTAATTATAGACTTGTGAGCCCTCTTCCGGGATTGAACCGGAGACCTCTTCCTTACCATGGAAGTGCTCTACCAACTGAGCTAAGAGGGCGTGTGCCGGGAGAAGGATTCGAACCTACGTAGGCATAGCCGGCAGATTTACAGTCTGCTCCCTTTGGCCGCTCGGGCATCCCGGCAAAAATTAGTCATTTTTAAAGTTTAGATTAAATATGAATTTTCGTAAGAGGTAATTTAATTTGATTAGGATTAGTTTGTGGATAAAAAAATTCAAAAAAAACTAAAAACATGGCTTGATAATGATTTAATAACTGAAGATGTTTTTTCTTCGATTGAAAGTTTTGAAAGTAGTGAGCCACAAACAACAGAAAAAGGAACCCTTTCAAAAACAATAATTCTAATTGGAGGACTTTTAGTTTTTAGTGGAATAACTCCACTTATCGGGCAAATTCCAGATTGGGCTCAATTAATATTGTTAATTTTATTTACGTTTGTACTTTTTTATTCAGCTTTTTATATTGAAAAAAAATATCAAGGAAACACATTTTTATTTGATTCGAATGAAACTTTAAGAAACTTTTTATTTTTATTAGCTACAGGAGCTTCTGGTTTTACATTCTTATTTATTTTTGAATTTTTCAACACTGCAGAAGAAATTACAAATACAATAACATCTTTTTTAATTTTTATTTTGTCTATATATTTATTCAATAAGACAAGATATTTATATCAACAATTTACACTCTTTGTTAGTTCACAAGTACTTTTATTCAACCTTTTGGAATTTGTATCCTCTGATACTTTTAATGATTTACTTTATGGTGTTTCTCAGTTATTAATTGGTTCATATTTTTTAAGGTATACATTTAAAGAATTTGA
Source organism: uncultured Candidatus Actinomarina sp. (assembly GCA_902587025.1). Lineage (GTDB taxonomy): Bacteria > Actinomycetota > Acidimicrobiia > Actinomarinales > Actinomarinaceae > Actinomarina. Next base: position 79,784 of record CACIJJ010000003.1, read on the forward strand.
ACCAAAATGGCTAGGATATTTTCTTTCAAGTCTCTCATTAGTGACTGGTATGGGAATTATTGATTCATACCTTGGCAGTGATGAATTAATCGGAAAAATTCTTAATATTTTACTCTCAACTGTTTTGATATGGTTAAGTGTTCGATTAACTAGTCAAACTATTCTTTTTGTAGGATCAATTGATTTATTAGTTAATCTTTCGTTTTTAATTTATGAAATATTTCCAGAACTTGGTGCTCTACTCTATCTTGTGATTGGAACACTTTTTATTTTTGCTGGTCTTTATCTCAATAGGCTTCGAGAAGATATAAAAAAAATTTAAAGAGTGAAGGGTTTTTCTGGCCTTACTCCAATTTCACTAATTACATGGGCAGCGCTTTTATTTGCAATTAATGCGGTCTCTTGCATGGATAATTTTTCTTCTATTCCAAATAAATATCCTGCAGCAAAATAATCCCCTGCACCTGTTTTATCAACAACCTTTGCTTCTGTAGCTTCAAAAAAATACTGTTTATTTTCTTTCATAACTATGACCCCATTAGCTCCTAATGTGCATATAAGTTGATTAAGTTTAGGAAAATTTTTACTTATAAAATCTAAAGACTTTTCTGTTGAGTCCTGTTCTGTAAGAGCTTTTATTTCATCTTCGTTACAAAATACATAGTCTATATTTTCTTTTATTAGATCAATAAAACTGTCCCTATGTGCCTCAACACAAAAAACATCCGACAAGGATAAAGCATTTTTTCCACCAGATTGTTTATTTATCGATGATGCATACATAAATGCTTCCTTGCTTGGTAACCTGTCCCACAAATAACCTTCCATATATAAAATGTTGCAATTTTTTATAGACTCCTCATTAAGATCTCCCATTGATAATTGGGCACCAGCTCCTAAATATGTATTCATTGTTCGTTCACCATCTGGTGTTATAAAAATTGCACACAATCCAGTTTGTTCATTCTCTTCTTCAAGAACTGTAAAGTCACTGAGTCCATGCTCAGATAAGCTTGACCTGAACTGTTTTCCAAGATCATCATCTGAGACTTTACCAATAAACCCTACGGAGCCTCCTAAGGCCGCTATCCAATAAGCAGTATTTGCTGCAGAGCCTCCTGCAGCATAAGTTGGATTTGGCATATTGCTAAGTAAAAAGTTTGATCTCTCTTTATCCACAAGAGTCATTCTTGCTTTGTTAAGGTTTAGTTTATCAATAACATCTTCTTCGATTTGTTGAAGTGAATCAACAAGTGCATTTCCAATACAAATAATCACAAATTGATTTTAAATGATAATACCTGGATTTCCATCAGAACCGATAATTTTATTTGATTCATTTGAAAGCTTTTTCATTCCACCAATAAGATTATATGATTGGTAACCAATCGAATTTAAATACTCTGAAACCTTGCCTGATCTATGACCTGATCTACATACAATAATATAAGAAGATTCCTGATCAAATAATTCTAAGCTTTCTGGTACTTCACTCATCTTTAAATGTTTTGCTTCTTCATGATGTCCATATGTCCATTCATCATCTTCCCTAACATCTATCAAGCTCCAGCCTGATGATAATTTAGCATCTAGTTCATTTGGAAAAACACCTGTTGAGTCACCGGTATTATCTATATCTAATTCCACTAGCTTCCTCTCTAAGCCTTCTTACTCTTTCTTTAGTAGGTGGGTGAGTAGAAAATAATTTTCTCAATCCAGAACCAGTAAATGATTTTAAAGGATCAGATATAAACAACTGACTAACCGCAGGATTAACATTCAATGGGTTTTTTGAATACATCTCAATCTTTTCAAGAGCTGAGGCTAATGCTAGTGGATTGCCAGATATGGAAGAACCTGTTTTATCTGCGCCATATTCTCTTGTTCTTGATATTGCCAATCTAATTATTAAAGATGCAATAGGCGCTGCGATAAATGCTATCAAGATAATAAATGGATGTGTTCCTCTATCCCTTTGTCCCCCACCCCAAAAAGCTATTCTTGACATAAATGAAATTGCAGCTGCAAGCATCGCTGCAATACTTGATACCAAGATATCTCTATTTTTGATATGTGATAATTCATGAGCTAGAACACCCTCAAGCTCATCTCTGTTTAGAACTTTCATAATCCCTGTTGTAACAGCAACAGCAGAATTTTTTGGGTTTCTTCCTGTTGCGAACGCATTTGGTTGGTCACTTTCAATTACATAAAGTTCAGGCATTGGCATTTTTTCTTTTTGTACAAGAAAAGTAATTATTTCTCTAACCTCATCATATTCTCCATCTTCAAGTTTTCTTGCTCTGGTTGAAGCAAGTGCTATTCGAGATGAATAAAAATACATTATGAAATTAAAGATAAAAGCAAAGAATAAGGAAAAAATAAGATCAAAACCCAATGCTTGAGCAGTAAATATTACTAAAACTGTCATAAGCGTCAGTAAAGTAGTAGTTTTTAAAATATTCATATTTTTAATTATAATTTATCTGGCTTATAGTTTTTTGGCCTCAATACAGTAAAAACCTCCTAAACCACGATCATTATGTATTGCTTCTAGCCCAACAATATCTGATTTTAATTTAAGTTGGTCTACGCCATAAGTTTCTACAAATTGGTTTTTTAAACTTGAATAAATTTCCTGGTAACCATATCTATCAAGAAATTCATATTGTTTCATAATTTTGTATTCAAAATTATTTTCATCAAAATATTGTTTTAAAAAGGAAAAATTTACATCATAAGTGATATCGGTCTCCGTAGGCATTTCTATTGGATCACTTGAAAGATGATGTTCTTTATAAGTTCTAATTAATGATTTATATGGTTTTAGATTTCTCTCTTCGTATTCGAATCCATAATCGAAAATTAGTAGATGATTTGGGTCAACTTTTTTGATGAGTCCGTCTAAAAATTGTTCCGTGTTGTATTGAATTTCAAGCTCATTATCTTGGTTATCTAAAAAATTATACTTTTTAATCCATTTAAGATTTGATTCACGCATTTTTACTTTTCCGTATCTAAGTTCATTATCGTTTGTAAACTCAATTGTTTTTTCATACCAAGTATTGTCTACTTCTATACCGACAGAACAAGGTATATTATCTAACACTTCATTCATATAAATGGTTTTTACCTGTGATGAACCATAGTTGTCTAAATTGTTATCAACCAAAAAATTTTTACTCTTAAGTGCTTTAAGGGCATTTAATGAAATTTCTGATACATAGATTTCTTTTTCAAGATACTTTGACACCTGATTCGCAAGTGAACCTGTTCCTGCTCCAACTTCAAGTATATTTGAATTGCTATTGATTCTATTTTCTTTTATCCAGTTTGAAATAAATAATCCAAAATAATTTGATACTTCTGGTGAGGTTAAAAAATCACCAGATTTACTTGAGCGGACTTCACCCTTTGCAAAAAATCCATAATCAGAATATAGACATTCCTGCATGAATTCATCAAAGTATAAATAGTTTTGACTGTATTTATTTTTCAGGTAATCAATAAATTTTTTTTCTACCACTTAATTAGCTATTAAAAAATATTGATGAAGCTTCACCTAGATTGCTGAATATGCCTGGAAAAATTCCAGAGACAATTGTCAAAATTAAACTTACAAAACCAACAACTTTTAGTGGGCTTGGGATGATTGAATTTTCGGTCTTTTGAACATCTTCTTTTGGACTATCCATCCATATAATTTTTGAAATTCTTGAATAATACACCAAACCTATAACAGCATTTATAGCACCTACAATAGCTAGAGATAATCCAAAAATTTCACCTGTGCTTAGCAAGCTTCTGAAAACTACAAATTTTGCAAACCATCCTCCTAGAGGTGGAATCCCTGCAAGAGAGAAGAAAAATATTACTGCAAAAATTCCTGCCAATGGTGTTTCTTTTGCAAGACCTCCCCAGTCATACATATTTTCTGAGTCGATATTTCTTTGTAACAAATTAATCACTAAAAATGCACCTATATTCATAAATGCATAAATTATTAGATACGTAACGCTTGCATAAACACCATCTTCAAAATTATTTGTTATGTTTGCAACAGCTATCGGCGCAAGAATAAACCCTGCCTGTGCAATCGATGAATATGCTAAAAGTCTTACTGGATTTGTTTGTTGTAAAGCTGATAAATTACCAACAAACATTGTTATTCCAGAAATGAATACAAGTATTATCCCTAACCCATCTCCAGATTCAAAAAATATTTTTGACATCAAAATAATTAATGCAACAAACCCAGTCGCTTTGGAACTAACAGATAAATAAGCAGTTACTGGTAAAGGTGCTCCTTCATAAGTATCAGGTGCCCAAGAGTGAAATGGAACTATCGATATCTTGAAGCCTATACCCGCCAAAATAAGTATTGCGCTTAATAAAGCAACAGGTGACTGGGCAAGATCTTGCTGAATTAAAATATTAGCTATATCTGAAAAAACTAACTTTCCAGTTACTCCATAAAGTAGTGAAAAGCCATAAAGAATTAAAGATGCTGATAATACTCCAAGTAAAAAGAATTTAATTGAACCTTCATTTGATTTTTGATCGCCTTTTTTCCAGCCAGATAAAAGAAACATTGGCGTTGAAGCTAATTCAATTCCAATAAACATTGTTAATAAATCTCTTGAAGAGGTTACCACTAATGCTCCAAGGAGAGAACTTAACAGAAGAAAATAATATTCTCCCTGGTAGTATTCATCACTTTCCACAAAATTTACGGACAATAGAAATGTCAGATAGGTAACCAAGATAAAAAGGCCTTTAAGAATCAAGGAAAATTTATCAATTACATAACTCCCCTCAAACATAATTTCTGGAGTTGTATAGTTTGCAAATTGAAAAATAATTGGAAGGAATGCAAATAGCGATCCAAGAATTGATACCATTGCAATGATGAATTTAAATTTTCTTGGTAAAAGTATATCTAATGTTATAGCAGCCACAATCGTTAGGATTACTATTAATTCACTTGATATAGCGAAGTAATTAATATTAATTTTTAGCCTCCGAACGCTTTAGATACCAAAGCAATAACTGCATCATTAGTTGCTCCAAATATAAGTTTTGGAAATACTCCGATTAGAACAGTAAGTATTACTAAAGGTATCCAAGCAACAAGCTCATAATTGTCTGCATCATGAAGCTCTTTATCTAACCATTCTTCTTTAGGTTCACCAAGATTAACTCTTTGAAGCATCCATAGTAAATAACCCGCAGTTAAAACAGTTCCAATTGCACCTGCAACCATAGAGGATCTAAAAATTGTAATATTTAAACCTGGTAATGGATTATATGCTCCAAGGAGAGCCATAAATTCTCCCCAAAATCCTGCCAATCCAGGTAAGCCAAGTGACGCCATAGCTGTAAAAGCTAAAATAGCTCCAGTCTTTGGAAGAAGTTTCATATTTCCACCTAATCTTCCCATATCTCTAGTGTGATAAGTATGTGCCATAGAACCAGAAACAAAGAATAATAAACCAGTAATTATTCCGTGGGCAACCATTCCAATCATTGCAGCATTAATACCTATTGAGGTTAGTGAAGATATCCCAAGCATTACAAAGCCCATATGTCCTACTGAAGAAAATGCAATCAATCTTTTAAGGTCTGTTTGTGCCAAGCAAGCAAGAGAGCCGTATATTATTCCAATTGCAGATAGCACTGCAATAGATGGAGCCCAAGCAACAGCCTGTTCTGGAAGAATAGGTAAAGCAATTCTTACAAAACCATAGGATCCAAGTTTTAACAAAATAGCTGCTAATAAAACAGATCCAACAGTTGGTGCAGCTGTGTGTGCATCAGGCAACCATGTATGTAGTGGCCACATTGGTACTTTTACTGCAAAGCCCAAAAATAATACAGCAAAAACTAACGTTGCAAATGTACCTGTGAATGCTCCACTAGAGCCAAGCTCAACTAGTTCTGGAATACTAAATGTTCTATTTCCCCTGAAATATAAACCTAGGAATCCTAAAAGCATGAAAGCAGATCCAAATAATGTAAATACAAAAAACTTAATACTTGCATAAAGTCTTGTTTCAATGTCATTCTTAAGTCCAGAAACACTTCTGACAGTTTTATCTCCCCAAATACCAATCATGAAATACATTGGTAGTAAAACAAGTTCAAAGAATACAAAAAATAAAATTAGATCTAATGCTACAAATGTACCGTTCATTCCAGTTTCTAAAATTAAAATCAAAGACATCATACCTTTTGCATTTTTTGGTTCAGGTAAATGTTCAAAAGAATAAATAATTGCTAATACAGAAATGAAAGTAGATAAAAGTAATAAAGGTAAAGAAATACCGTCTATACCTATTTCATAATTTGAATTAATACTACTAATCCATGTGACTTTAGTACCAAGCTGAAGGTCACCAGCATTATTAAAATCAAATTGCAAGGCAACAACTAAACTTACTCCAAATGTAAGAAGTGCAGATCCAAGAGTTACTAATTTAATTAGCATCTCTTGTTTCTTAGGTATTAAGAATATAAAAATTGCAGATACAAGCGGAAGAAAAACTACTACGGTTAAACCTAATCCACTCTCCAAAGAAGAAAAACTACTCAACATTTACCACTCTCTCTCATAACACTAACAAAATTATTAAGCTAATAACTATCACTCCTATTAAAAAATACATTAAGTATTGTTGAGTTTTACCAGTTTGAATTAATTTGACTTTACTACCAATGGTGTCTGTACCTGTTGATGATAAATTAAGTAATTTGTCAATACCTCCTTGGTCAAGATTTGTATATACAATTCCTCCTGCTTTTGAAGCAGTTGTCCCAACACCATTAACAAACCGATCAAGGACATTTGAATTAAATGAGTCAACAAATTTTGCAAAAGTTATTTTTACAGGATCGATTATGAATTTGAAGTAGAAAAAATCTAAGTAGTATTTATTTTCCAATAAATTCCATATTGGTTTTATTTTAATTTTTTCATCGCCGTCAGTTGCATTTCCTGACATCTGATAGACGTAGTAAGCAAGTCCAATGCCCAATAGTCCGGATGTAAGACCACTGAACATAGCAACCAAATCAAATGATTCAGGATGATATTCTACAATGTAATTCTTCCTGGTTGTAACCCATTTTGTAAATCCTGTATAAACACCAGGTATGTTTGCCCATCCTGCAACAATGGCAAAGCCTGATAATATTATCAAAGGAATTGTCATCATCTTGTCAGATTCGTGAGGGTGTCCATCACCCCGATAGTCACCAAAAAATGTTAAAAGAACTGCTCTTGTCATATAAAACGCAGTGATGAAGGCTCCAAGAACTGAAATAATAAAATATAAATTATGCCCTTCGTGATTGAGTGATGCGAGTATTTCATCTTTTGAGAAAAATCCAGCTAATGGAGGAAGTCCAGCAAGAGCTACAGTTCCAATAATGAAGGTTGAAAATGTTCTGGGCATTTCTTTCCTTAGGCCACCCATTTCAGACATGTTATTTGTGTGCACTGCATGAATTACCGAGCCAGCACCTAAAAATAATAAAGCTTTAAAAAATGCATGAGTCCATAAGTGAAAAAGACCTGCAGTGTATGCACCTGAACCCATTGCTGTAACCATGTAACCAAGTTGACTTACTGTTGAATATGCAAGAACTTTTTTGAGATCATCCTGAACTACAGCAACTAATCCTGCTCCAAGAAGTGTTATTACTCCAAATAAAAGAACTATATCTAAGGCTTGTGAAGCCATTCCTTGGTAGAAAGGAAACATGCGGCCAAGAAGATAGACACCCGCGGTGACCATAGTTGCTGCATGCATTAAAGCAGATACTGGTGTTGGTCCTGCCATTGCATCAGGTAACCATACATGAAGTGGAAATTGGGCACTCTTTCCCATTGCACCTATAAAAAGAAGTACTCCACCTAAATATGCTACGGTTTTGATATCTGCATAATCATGAGTTGATTGATACAATATCTCAGAAATTCTCAAGGTTTTTGTTGATAATGCAAGAACAATGATTCCAATCATTAACCCAACATCAGCAATTTTATTAGTTATAAATGCTTTCATCGCTGCGGAAGAATTTTCCTTTTTTTCCCAGTAATGACCAATTAGTAGATAAGAACAAACTCCAACTAATTCCCAACCAATCAACAATTGCAAAAGTGTTGGAGAAGAGACTAAAACTAACATACTCCCAGCAAATAATGTGAGTGATGTAAAAAAGAAAGTATATCTTATTTCACCTTGCATATAATTTGTTGCATATATAAAAACTAAAGACGAAACAGTACCAACTACGAAGTACATCATAATAGACAATCCATCGACGACCCAGCCAAACTCAAGATCATAAGAACCAATACTTCCTACGTTGATAAAAAATTCATTGGCGATTCCTTTTGTCGCATGCTCATAAAGTAAAGCTGCGCTATATGAAAATATGAATAAAACTGTTCCTAAAGCAAGCTCTGCACCTTGTAATGGGAGATATTTTCCAAAAAAAGTAATCAAAATTGCAGCTAAAAAAGGAAGTACAACAATCAACCAAGTAAATTCAGAGAGTACACCGCCATCAGTATATTCTGGCTTACCTTCAGCGAGTAAATTTATAAAATTCTGATTCACCATTTCATTAAATCAAATTCATTAATATTGGCTGTTTCTCGATTTCTGAAAAGCATTAGAACAATAGCTAATCCAATACCAACTTCTGCTGCTGCAATTGTGATAATAAATATTGAAAAAATCTGGCCATTTAAAAAAACATCTGAAAGCATAGCATTGAATGCAACAAAATTTATATTTACTGAATTGAGAATCAGCTCAATTGAAAGTAAAACCATTACTGCGTTTCTTCGGACAAGAATTCCATAAATACCTATGGAGAACAAAGCTGCTGCTGCAATTAGTAATGGTTGAATGCTCATATTTGGTCTTCGTCCATTAATGCATTATCTTTTCTCGCTAGTGTAATGCCACCAATTAAAGCTCCCAACAAAACAAATGAAACTAGCTCAAAAGGAAAGACAAATCTACTCAGTAAAATTTCTCCTAATAATTTAGTAGATGTTCCTTCACTAATAACAACTGTAGAGTCAAATGTTTGTAGAAGAATATATGTAAATATTCCAAAAATTGATAGTGATATAACAGCAGCCAATAATTTATTTTGATCATTATCTAGTTCAGCGTTTGGACCTAAAGGAGCCCTTGTGATCATCACACCAAATAGAAACAGAACAATAACTGCTCCTATATATACAAGTATTAGGACTAAAGCTACAAATTCAGCGGATAATAATATGAATAAAACAGCAGTAGTAGCAAGAGTAAAGACTAAAAATATTGCAGCGTGTATAACATTTGATGTGGTGACAACTTTTACTCCGCTTAGTAAGAGCAACAGTAAAAGAAAATATGAAAATATGTCTACTGCTTCCATCAGGTCTCTAAACCTGGACCTTCAGGAACAGTCTTTAACCATTCATCAAGCCTGTCTTTGTCATGGAGCATATCTCCCATAGTAAATTCTGAATATTCGTATTCCGGTGACCAGAATAATGCATCAAATGGGCATACTTCAACACATATTCCACAATACATACAAAGTGCATAATCAATATCAAATCGATCGAGTACTGCTCTACTTCTCTGACGTCCTCCTGGTTTTGAGGGAGGTTGTAGTTCTTTGTGACCCTCTATGTAAATACACCAGTCAGGACAAGATCTTGCACACAACATGCAACTTGTACATGCTTCAGAATCTAAAGCAATGACACCTCTAGTTCTGGGTGCGAGTATTTCTTTTTCAAAAGGATAATTAACATTTGGATTTTCAAAAAAAGGAAGAAGAGTTTTAAACATATTTCCAATAACAATTTTTAGTCCAGTTAAAAATCCAGGAATCCTTGGTTTGAATTTTTGCATTAAAAAACAACTTTCATGATTGCTGTAGCCATTATATTCAACAGAGATAGAGGTATAAGGACTTTCCAAGCAAGAGTCTGAAGTTGATCCTCCCTGAATCGTGGAAAAGACCATCTGATAGCAATGAGGATAAATGCTAGTAAAAATGTCTTTCCAATTAGAACCAATGGACCATAAAAATTAACCCATTCTGTCGGTAAAAGTGGAACATGATAACCCCCTAAAAAAAGAGTTGAGGCAATCGCACACATTACAAATAAATTTATGTATTCAGAAATATAAAAAATAAGAAATCTAATCCCAGAATATTCTGTAAAAAAGCCCATAGTTAATTCTGATTCTCCAATTGGCATATCAAAAGGTGTTCTCATCATTTCAGCAGTTGCAGCAATCATAAAAATAATAAAAGCAATACCCTGTCCTGATATTACAAAAGGAAACCCAAATTCAATCTGTTTTTCAACTATTCCAACTGTTGACATTGTTTCAGCTTGTATAACGACACCAACTACAGATAGAATTAGTGGCAATTCATATGCAATAAGTTGTCCTGCTGCTCTCAAGCCACCCATTAGGGAAAATTTGTTTGCAGAGGACCATCCAGCGGTAAGGACTCCGATTGTGGAGATTGAGCTGATTGCAAGTAAAAAGAAAACACCCAGTTCCAGATCACGAACAATTAATGTGGGACTTAATGGAATAATTGTGAATAGACCTACTACCGCAGCTATAACCCAAGCTGGCGCCCATTTAAATACAGGCTCATCAACATCATTTGGGATGATTGTTTCCTTTTGTAAATATTTTGCAGCTGTTGCTAGTGGAAATATAAATCCTCTTAAACCAACATGAAGAGGACCTGGTCTCCTTTGCATCCAGGCAGAACCTTTAACCTCTAGCAATGTAAGTCCCAAAGCCATAACTGGAGCTGTAGCTAAAACAACTAAAACTTTGATAAGTAACTCGGTACTAAAACTCATCTGTCTACATCTCCAAGAACAAAATCTAAGCTACCCATTATTGCTATCAAATCAGGAAGCAAGGCCCCCTCAAGCATGATTGGTAAAATTGAAATGTTACTAAATGAAGCTGTTCTTATTTTTAATCTATATGGTCCTAAACCACCTTCAGAAATAATGTAATATCCCATTTCACCCTTTGGATTTTCTGCTCTAACATATGTTTGTCCTTTAGGAACTTTTATAACTTTTGGTACCTTTGCTTGGATTGGTCCAGAAGGCATATCATCAATTGCTTGTAAAATAATTTTTGCAGATTCTCTCATTTCGGATGTTCTTACAGACCATCTATCAAAACAATCACCATTTTCACCTATTGGAATTTCAAAATCAAATTTGTCATATGGTAAGTAATTTGATTGTTTTCTCAAATCAAACTCAACACCTGATGCTCTCAATATTGGACCAGATACTCCATACTCTTCGGCTACTTCTTTTGGTAATACCCCAACATTCTTTGTTCTAATTTGAAATACTTCATTTCCACCTATTAAATCTTCAAATCTATCAACAGCTTCAAGAACTTTTTGCATTGCAACTTTGGTATCGTGATAAAAACCTGCTGGTAAATCCTGTATGTCTTTTTTTGTTGTTGGCCCAGCACCTGCGGCAGGTTTTACTCCACCGATTCGATTAAAGTTTGGATGAAATCTTCCACCAGTAACTGATTCAAGCAAATCAAGAACCCTTTCTCGATCTTCCATAGCTAAAAATATAGGTGTAAGCGCACCAATCTCAAGCGGGAAGGCACCATTAAAAACAAAGTGTGAACTTATTCTTGCCATTTCAGTCAAAATCAGTCTGATGTATTGTGCTCTTTCAGGTACTTCTATTTCCATTAATTTCTCTGCGCCAGCGATAAATGGAATCTCATTTGCAAAACCTGAAACCCAGTCAATTCTATTTACTAATGTTGTTACTTGAGGATAAGTTCTGACTTCTGCAAGCTTCTCATATCCTCTATGCATATATCCAAGTACAGGTTCAACACTGGATATTTTTTCTCCATTAATTTTAGCTACTAACCTCAAAACACCGTGTGTCGATGGATGTTGAGGACCAATATTTAAAGTCATATCTTCTGTTTCTATTTCAACAGAAACTGATGCTTCAGATAAAATTGGCATATTGTTTGGATCCATTGTTTGAGCCATTAGCTGCCCTCTTCTGAGACTACGATGTTATCTTCTGGCATACCTTCTACATCAACATCACCTGGCCAAGGTTTAACTTCCCTACTTATCAACTCAAATGATTTGAGTAGAGGATTTCCTTCATAAGCATCAGGAAGATAGAGTTTCTTTAAATTTGGATGGTTCAAGAAATTAATACCAAACATTTCATAAGCTTCTCTTTCATGCCAGTTCGCTCCACCAAAAACTTCAACTAATGAATCAATCTGCGGATCCTCTTTTGAAATCTTTGTAGATGATATAACTAAGTCATCAGAATTTGTTGTTGATAAACAACTTATTATTTCAAAACTTGGGGTTACTGGTTCTTTTGGTGCGTCACCAATTTTTACATCGTTATCCCAGTCAACAGCAGATAGCCAATTAAAAAATTTTAAGTTAAATTCTGCTTTCAATGTTTTATGCGTATCAACCCAAGAATGAGAATCTACTTCAATTTTTAATGTATCAAATTCAACTGATGAATTTTGAAATTTACTTTGAATTGAATTTACGAATTCGTTTTGATCAGACTGGTTCAATGTCTTTCTCTCTCCACTTTTCTTTCATATCTTCACCTTTTATTTTTTTCTGTAATAAAACTATTCCTTCTTGCAAAGCTTCCGGTCTTGGTGGGCATCCTGGAACATAAACGTCTACTGGAATTAATTGATCTACTCCTTTTGTGACAGAGTAAGAATCCCAATACGGTCCCCCACTGTTTGAACATGAACCCATTGAAATTACATACTTTGGTTCCGGCATTTGATCATATAATCTTTTAACTGCTGGGGCCATTTTGTCGGTCACGGTACCTGCAACTACCATTAGGTCAGCTTGCCTTGGCGATGCAGGAAGTGGAATTATACCTAATCTCATAAAATCGTGTCTCGGTCCACTTGCTGCCATAACTTCAATGGCACAGCATGCCAAACCAAATTGAAAATACCACATATCATATGCTCTTGCCCAATTCAATATTTTAGAAATAGGCTTGGGGATTCCAAACTTTTCAATTACTCCCATTTGAGGACATCCTTTCTAATGGCATATATCAAACCAAGTAAGAGAATAAAAATAAAGATAAACATTTCAACCAAGCCAAAGTATCCAAGATTTTCTAGATTCAGTGCCCATGGAAAAATAAATACTGCCTCAACGTCAAAAATCACAAATAATAAACCAAATATATAGTATCTAACATAAGTTTGGCTCCATCCGCCACCTACTGGATCTACTCCACACTCGTATGTTTTAACTTTTTCTAGAGTTGGTTTTTTGGGACTTAGTAATGCAGATACAGATATAAAAACTAGAAACAAGACAAGTCCGAGACCTATCATTGCCCCAACAGTAACGTAATCCTGAAAATAAGAAATCATATAATAACTTTAGTATGCTCTTAAAAAGTTTAGTTTTATTTCAAACTTCAGAGGAATTCTTTTGTAAAATTTTTTTATGGATAAAAATAATTTTTTTCTAGATTCTCCAAATTTAAGTGATCTTGTTCAGGTATTAATCAATAACATTTGTTCAGAAAAGATATTTAGTGTTAATTCAAAATTAGTTCTAAAGAAGTACGATAAATCAATCAAAAAAATAAATTTTATTTTAGTTGATGGCTTAGGTAGCAAAAATATCGAAAATTTAGATAATTTATTTACCAATAACCAAACCGATGAGATTGTCTCTACGTTTCCTAGTTCTACAAGTGTTGCCTTAAGTTCAATTAATTTTGCTTCTAAACCAATAGATAATGGTTTGATTGGATATTTTCATTTTGCTAAAAAGGAAAATAAATTAATCAATACCTTAAATTGGAAAGGTTCTGAAAGTTACCTAAAAAATAATGATTTCTTCTCTTCCCAAAAAACTATTTGGAATATATTGAGTCAAAATAAAATTAATTTCAATGTTATTCAACCTAAAAATTTGATTGGTAGCCCTCTATCTGATCACATATATATGGGTGCGAATCAAATAGGCTATGAAAATTTAAGCGAGCTTGAAAATATTTTATCTTTACCCGAAATATTAGATAATCACTTTAATTACATATATTATCCAGTGATTGATGTTGCAGCACATATATATGGAACAAATAGTGACGAATGGCAAAATGAAGTTAACATCTTTTCAGATTTTTTATCAAGAATGATAAAAATAGATTCAAATAGATATACATGTATAACTGCTGACCATGGAGTTGTAAATATTGAAGACCAAAACAAATATAGACTTAAATATGATGAATCTGTAAAAATTTATGGCGATCAAAGAGCAGTGTATATAAATGGGGAGGTTGAAAAAATTGAAAAAGTATTCAAGAACGTTCCAGGGTATTTTTTAGAAAAAGAAGAAATAATTTCTTTGTTAGGTAAACCTACTAATGAAGATATAAAGAATTTTTATCCAGAGCAAATTTTTCTTCTTGATGATGGAAACATAATTTTTCCAAATCATCTAAGTGCAAACTTAAAAGGCTATCACGGAGGAATTTCTAAGACAGAGGTCTCTATACCTTTGATTGAGATAATAAATTAATTATGGTCTTGTCTTATATAGGTATGGTGTTTGTCTTAATTATGATGATTTTTCTATTTAGAAAAATAAAGTAATTAGTTTGGTTGGTAAGTCCCAAAGAAGACTTGCCAGGCAAGAGCTGTCTTTGCTAATAAGCTAAGCCATATATATGCCCTCTCACCGTAAAGATAATCTTTCCATTTGCCTACGCCTTTGTATTGGAGAACCATGTTTATTGAAAAAGTGTTAAAGAATAAAAATATACTTATAAAAATCCAGACAACAAACTGAGGTACACCTTGTGGGTTTGAATCTGTTGCAACACCATCCCCAATTAAATTAATAAATATGAAAATCCATGGAGCAACACCTACAAGACAACCCATAATGTAACTTGTCCAGTCTACTTTTTCAGTATATTGATTGTTGACTTCCATCATCCACCCAAACCAACACATTGCAGCATTCATAAAAAATATACCAAGTAATGCCCAGATATCATAAATTCCAACTAGTAAGGCAATTAAAACTATCATGACAGAAGCACTTATAGAGTATTCAATCCAACGAACTTTATTGATTCCTTTTCCAAGGTCTTCTTGGTATTTTTCGTAAAATGGACCCGATATCAAAAAATGTGCAACTGCAGATGCTAACAAGAATGTTGCAACAGCAGGTCCAAAGTTTGTTACTTCTCTCCATATTTCTAGTTTTGGTACTAAAGCAAATGATGATGGATCATTTGGACTCCCTTCTCCGACCAATTGTGTAAGAGTTATTGGAACTACAAAATCGGAATTTACTACAGTTCCTAACCAAAATAATGCTGATCCTTGGACGAGGTGCATAAAGCCCATAATGATATTAAAACGCCTTAATTTTCGGATTTTTTCAGATATCAAATTTCCCCCTTTTGACACTCATATATTAATATGGAATTTACAAACATCTACCAAAAATGAATAAACAAGAAATTTATCAAGAAATTCAAAAAATTCTTCATGAAATTAACGATATTTCAAAGTCTTTATCTTCTTCAAGAGAGTTTATATCTGAAGATTCCAATAAAAAAGCTCAAGTAAGACTGGCAGAGATCGAGAGTGACTTGCAAACTATTGCTGGAAGAATAGCAAAAATTAATTCAGTTCTTTGAAGGAAAGG
>CACIJJ010000004.1 GCA_902587025.1 uncultured Candidatus Actinomarina sp.
CATATGGAAGTGTGTAAGTTTTGCACCTCCTGAACATTCATTTCGTGTATTTGAAACAGAAGGGTTAATTGTTGGAGGTCCTGGCAGTGTTGTTGTCGTTGTTGGAGACGGATCATCAACACAATCTAAAACTTTCTTAACACCACCTTTTGTTTTTTGACCACTGAGGTCGTCTTTAATAATAAATCTGAGTTTATATGTAGCTGATGGAATCCCTGAAAGTAAGGTTAAAGTCTTGCTCTCTCCAGGACCAATATAAGTAGTTTTATCGTAAGCTTTCGCTTTGTTTATTCTGATTCTAACCCTTATCGTCATACCTACAGTTGACTTTGAGTTGTCCACAGTTAAACCAATTGTTGCAGTTCCATCATCATTACATTCCATGATATTTGTAATAAAGGGTTTGAATATATCTGGTTGCTCTTCTGTAGTAGTGGTCGTTGGTAATGTTGTTGTGGTAGTTGTAGTTGTAGTAGTAGTTGTTGTTGTGGTTGTTGTGGTTGTTGTGGTTGTTGTGGTTGTTGTGGTTGCAGTACAACTAGCTGTGTATGAAAGGGTTGGATCTACTCCAGGTATGTCTTGACCGTTTATTACCCATGAAGAGGCATCATGAGAATCAGAGTTATTCATAATACTGTATCTCCAATAAATAGTTGTTCCATTGGTAATAGCAGGTGCAGAATGAGTAGATGAATTACCTACAGTGACAGATTCATCTGATAATAATGTAGTCCAATTTTCATTATCTGTAGAATATTGAACTCTAAAATACATTGTTCGATCATTGTCAGAGCCATTTGCGATGGTTATTGATGGCACTTGAGTAAGTGAATCTGTACAAGAACCAATTGAGGTAGTCACATACGCACATGTTGGGGTTATTTTGCTATCGCCACTTCCATCAGAATTTGTTGTAATCACTGTCCAGGTTGTACCACCATCAATTGAAAATCTGTGTTCTAAACCTGTTCCTCTTGCAGTCCCAGGATTATTAAAGTTAAATTCTGTATCAGCAACACCTGCTGAGATAGTAGTTCCACTCGAACCACCTGTTTCTCCTGTAAAGAAATAACCCCAGTCACCGACATTTCCGGTTACAGCATTTGTTGATCTTCTTTGGAGGAGAACCGTAACAGCGACATTACTTCCACTGTTATCAACGTTGATTTTAGATTTTCCAAGTGTTGATTGTTGTCCAGTTCCATTATTTTTGCATCCATTTAATGCATGTGTTGCTGTAACTGCTTTTACTTCACAATCAATAGTGATATCACTAATAGCCGCAACAGACGCCTCTGATTGACTCAATGAATTAGCAGTGTTTGCAACCGAATATTTTATTACAACCGTAGTTGTATGTGCTTGTGCTGGGATTGTGAGTGTAGTTGAATCTGAAGCTCCAGCTCCAACAGTTGTTGTATTTAAAGTGGTAAAACTAGCTGAATCATCTGTAGAGTATCTCACTGTAAAATCACCTGATACATTTGATGCAGTATTGTTAAGCGTAATTGATATAGAGGCACTACCACTAGAGCAGGTGTTTGCAGAAGCAGTAGCTGAGCCAGAAAGCACCGGACAATCAATTGTAATATCAGCAATATCTGTCTCCCATGAACCAGTAAATGAGGTTGTTGATGAAGTTTCATATCTGATTTTTACAGTATCTCCGTGAGCAAATGCAGATGATGCTAAATTAACATCGCTTGAATTATCGCTTGTTACTGTTGCATATGTAGCAGTACCTGCTCCATCACTCCATGTAACACCCCCATTGGTTGAGTATTGAACTTTAAAGTAATTAGAGGCGCCCTGACCTGTGTTATCAAGCGTAATAGTAATATTTGCTGAACCACTTGAACAAGATCCAACAGCAGCAGAGACAGAAGGCGTGGTACAAGAGACTGTAGCACTTGGTCCAACTTCTGTATAAGAACCTGCAAAAGAACCACTTATAGATGAGGCTTCATATCTCCACGTAATATTTGATCCATTGGGAACTGCAACTGTGGCCGTAGCATCGGAACCACTTACAATAACAGCTTTGTTTCCATAGCCGGTCAAATCCTGATAAGATCCTGAATCAATTTTGTATTGAACTTTAAAATACGCAATGGTCTCGGATCCTGCATTATTACTTAGTGTAAGAACTGAGTTTTTAGATGCGCCACTACAAGAACTATCTAAAGCTTGTGTGACTGTAGTCGAAATTGAACAAGAAACCGCTGCAGATATACCAGCTGGATCCGTTGTATATGATCCAGTTTGTCCACCACTAGAAGTAGCGACTTCATATCTCCAGGTGATCTTTGAACCTACCGGGACATTATAGGTAGCGGTTCCAGATGAGTTTACACCAACCGTAATTTCATCTTGGGCACCGTTTGAATCACTATCATAGTCAACCCAACCACCATCGTTTCCATCATTGTCTGTAATTTTGTACTGGACTTTAATATATGCTGAAGTAGTTGCTGAAGAACTATTAGTCATAGTAAATGTTGATAGACCTGTCCCACTGCTACAACTTGCGAGTGTATTTGAGACAGAAACATCGGTAAAAGGACAATTAACTGCACTTTGGGCAGTTAAGGTTGCTGTCGGTGTTCCTGTATAAGTATCATCTGTTGTAGAGACCTCGTATCTCCATTGAATTGTTTCACCATGAGCTACAGTCTTTGTTAAATTTACCGCACTTGCCCCTGATGCTAAATCAATATTACCTCCATCAGAGTGAGAGCTTTGAGTTGTCCAGGAGCCGCTGTCAATTTTATATTGCACGTGAACATAAGCTATTGTATTTGCACCACTTCCATTTTGAATAGTAAAAGTTGATACTTTAGATCCATTGGTACAAGATCCCATTGAGTCAGAGGCAGTTATATCAGTTACTGGACAATCAACTGCAGAACTTGCACTTATTGCAGTACCAGTTCCAGAGTAAGAACCACTTACTTGGGAACCGTTGACTCTCCATGTAATTTTTGAACCATGTTCAACTAAGACAGTTAAATCTGTGTTTGTGACTCCTGCAGTAATTGACACATTGGATCCACTTGGGTGTACAGTCCATGCACTGTCATTATTACTACTATCAGTAATTTTGTACTCTACGTACGCATAAGCTGTATAACTTTCATTGTTTCTAATACTTAATGTATTCGTCTTGGATCCACTTGAACATGATCCTGTAAAAGATTCCGTTACCGTAAGGCTTGGATCATCACAATCAACTGTACCGCTTGAAACTGTCGATGCTGTAAGACCCGTGAAATCAGCGCTCGTATCTGATCCAGTAACTCTCCAAGTTATTGCACTACCATTAGATACTGCTTGAGTGAATGTAGAGTTATCAGTTGTTGATGCCGCTAAGGTGAAGTTAGCATTTACAGTTGTATAAGATCCACCATCGATACTGTACTCAACTTTGAAATACCGTGTTGCACTATCACCGTTTGTAATAGTAAGTGTTGATGTTTTGGTTCCGTTATCGCCAGAACATGTACCAAGGGCTTGAGATATACTCATTGTAGGAGGCTGTGGACAATCAACTGTAGAACTCGTAACTGTCGACGCAGTAAGACCCGTAAAGTCGCCGCTTGAATCTGATCCGGTAACTCTCCAAGTTATCGTACTGCCATCAGAAACCGATTGTGTAAATGTCGAGTTATCTGTTGTTGATGCCGCTAAAGAGAAATTAGCGTTTACTGTTGTATAAGAGCCACTATCAATTTTGTACTCAACTTTAAAATACCTTGTTGACCCGTCACCGTTAACGATTGAAAGTGTTGATGTCTTGCTACCTCCAGAACATGCACCTAAAGATTGAGATATACTCGAACTTCCAGGAGGCTGTGGACATGATACAGTTGAGCTATTCATATCACTAGCTGTGACATAACTTAAACCTGACCAGTCTGCTGAGGTATCAGAGCTTTTATATCTCCACTCAATAGATGATCCATTTGGTACACTTGCTGTCAACGAAGTATTCGTTTGACCATTTGTAATGGTTAAGTTATCAGCTTCTTCTGCGTCTGTATGCACAGTCCAAGTAGACCCACTATTGGTTGAGTACTCAACAGTTACATATGCTGTAGATCCTGAACTGTTTTGTAGAGAAAGTGTTGAGGTTTTAGAACCAGCTGAACAAGCACCAAGTGACTGAGAATCTATAAGTGTTACTGCATTTGGACCACTGCTACAAGCTGAGGCATCAACAGTTACAGTAACTGATGTTGTCGATGAGGAAGGAGTTCGAACTCCATAATCGGTATTCTCTGCATACCAGGACAATGTAACTGTCGCACCATTTGTAAATGAGTCTGAAGTTGAAAGTGTATCGTTAGTTGCTCCACCACTAACAGTGGTACCTCCAGATGCTGTTACTGTTCCTGAGTGTCCATCTGTACTACTGTAAGTAACGACAAATGTTGCAGCAATACCACTACTTGAGTTGTCAAGAGTAATATCTACAACTCTTTCAGAACCACTACATGAACTACTTTGTGCTTTATCAAATGCAACATCCCAATCAAGTGTTGGACTACCCTCGTGACAACCAGCACCATCATTATTTGTTGTATTGTTTGCATAGAGATATGAGCTTGAGTATGTAGCTCTATCAACAGAAAAGCTATTGTTTCCATTATGGTTTATCTTATATAACTGTCCAGTTCCATTGTTTATTGCATAAAGTTCATCTTTACCAAAACCAAACACAGCACCTGCAGCATCACCAGAACTAGACCAGTTAGATGGTGTTGAAACACTTTGAGATTGAACATTTATTGATATTGACTCACTTCCACCACTATCACCTTGGTTCGTGTGTGATATGTATCCATATACAACTTTTCCATTTTTTCTGTCATAGCCAATTACATCTGGATTTTCCCCATCTGATAATCCGGTAAAGTTCGCATTTGGTAACCAAGTAAAGTCTTTCGCTTTATTTGTGCCGCTCTCTCCAGTTCTGGACATTGAAATCTCAGTTGTTGAGCCATCTGTATTTAGTCTTATTGCAATATTATTACCCTTCATGAAACCATTTGAAGTCACCAAATATTTGTATCCATTTTTTTCGTAATATGTACCAGCATTATTATCTCCATCAGCCAATTGCTCGATAAAATCAGCTGTTCCATTGGTACCACTTGACGGCATATTTAATTTAAATAAGTACAGATCATCATCAGTTTGTTTAAGGAGGGCATAGGCGTTTCCATCCCTATCCATCATGAATGAATTAACCTCGCTTATACTCGATCCATTGGATCCGTTATAAGGAGAAAAATCTGAATGTGTAAATGTTGCAACAACTGTAGTATTTCCATTATTGCCATCAGTCTGACCAGTACTCGCTTGCCATCTGTAAACATCTAAATGATCGGAATCCCAGACACTTTGATAAGCATATGCCCTTCCATCATTATTAAAACACGTGAATTCTCCAGTAGCATAAGCAGGTTCAGGATCAACTGTCTCAATTGTTACATATACAAGTGAGACAATCATTAAAAATGACATAACTAAATTGAAAGTTTTCCTATTAAAGACGAACGAAAACAGCTTTTTAAACAAAAGCACAACAAAGTTGAAGGCGTTTAATATTTTTATATTCCCCACTTCTACAACAAATTCTTATTTTAACTTAGAAAAGTTTCTAATCAAACAAATTTTTCTACGAAAACTTTGCTTTTATTGATTCAATGATTTGATTTTTTTGAGGACCTAAAGTCTCAAAATCCTCATCCTTATCAATCTCAGACACAGGAAAATCTTCGATAATTGGAGATATTACATTGCTGAACTTATCAGGTGATGCAGTAGCTACAGCGACTGTTGGAACACTTGAATTTATATCTATAGCCATTCTTAAAGATGTAACCGTATGGGGATCAAAAACAAAATTAAAAAGATCATTGAATGTTTTTATTTCCTCTTTTATCTTTTCATCATCAAAGGTCTGTGAGCTAAATATATGTTGTAATTTATCTCTGCTACCTTCCCTTAACATTCCTTTTTTATTTTCATTAAGATCTTGATAGAAAGATGATGCATCTGATTCAAAGTCATATATTAATCTCTCTAAACTAGATGGGATCTGAATATCCATACTTGGGGCAACACTGGGTTTTGTTGTTTGTGGTTCTAGGATTCCAGAATCAATAAAACGCTTCAAGACATCATTAACATTTGTTGTACACATGATCTGATTTATTTTCAGTCCATGTGATCTACCAAACCATGCTGAGTAAGCATTACCAAAATTTCCAGACGGTATTGCAACATTTATTGGTGAAGTAAACTGTTTAGTCAACCAGACATAATAAGAGACCTGTCCCATAACTCGAAGCCAGTTGATTGAGTTCAAAGAGATAATTCTTCTCTCAAATGGATTGTCAGATAATATCTCTTTTGCAATTCTCTGACAGTCATCGTATGACCCTTCAACTGCAATATTGAAAACATTATCTTTGATAACACTTGTCATTTGTTTTCTTTGATATTCACTAATTTTGTTTGCAGGATGAAGAACAACAATATCAATGTTGTCTGAATCTTTTACAGCCTGGATGGCAGCACTACCAGTATCACCACTGGTTGCCACAAGAACGAGTCCTCTCTCTCCTAATTCACTTAGTCTTTTATCAGCAATTGCCCCTAGAGGTTGTAGTGCATAATCTTTAAATGATTTTGTAGGTCCATGAAAAAGCTCCATAACGACAGTTGTATCATTTAAATCTTTAAGTACTGGTTCTGGAGAGTTTTCAAATCCAGAATATAGTGATAAGTCATCAACATATTTAGCTGAGTTTTTATCCAGTGCAATAAAGATTGTTTTTACAAAATCTTCATAACTTAAGTCTTCTTCAGTTAGATGATTGAGATTATCGATTGTTAATGAATTAGGTAAATAAAGGCCTTTATCAGGTGCTAAACCTGAGAGAATTACATCTTTAAAAGAGAGTCTCTCTTTATGTCCCCTGGTTGATTGATACTGTACCACTTAGACGTATACGCGTAGTGTTGAGGTCACCGTAGTGACAGAATCTAATGCAGATATTTGATCAATAGAATTTTTAATATCTTTTTCTGGTGCTTCATGAGTGACAAGAACGAGCTCAGCCTTATCTCCCCTACCTTCTTGGATAACACTTTCAATACTGACATTGTTCTCTCCAAAAGTTCCAGATATATTTGCCAAAACTCCAGGTTCATCATTTACAGACAAGCGAATAAACATGCTCGATTGAACATCTTCAAAATTTTTCATCTCACCTTTGAATTCTCTTAATGGGTACCAGTTTGTTTGATCGCTGCTTAGTTGATGGCAAGCGCTTAACACATCTCCAATAATTGCACTTGCTGTTGGTTCTGCTCCAGCTCCTGGTCCAGAAAATACAAGCTGATTTATATTATCCCCTTCAACAACGACTGCATTTAAGGCACCTCTTATTGCTGCGAGAGGATGCTTTGTGTCAATTAACACAGGGTGAACTCTTGCATTAAATCCATTTTTGTTATCTATTTGTGCAACTAATTTTATTGTTTTACCAAGTCGTGCAGCCCACTCAAAATCTTCTTTTGTTATACCTGAGATACCATCAGTAAATAGATCATCAGAGGTTGGAGATGTTCCAAAACAAAGTAAAGATAAAATAACTGCTTTATATTTAGCATCTAAACCTTCAACATCATTTGTTGGATCTGGTTCTGCATACCCTAGTTCTTGAGCAGTAGATAAAGCATCGTCATAGGTGCTTCCCTCTTCCATTGATGTAAGCATATAATTACTTGTTCCATTAATAATCCCTGATACTTTTGTTAATTCCTCTCCTCGAAGACTTTCAATAATTGGTTTAAGTACAGGTATACCTGCAGCGACTGCTGCCTCAAAATATAAACAAGCATTATTTTCTTTTGCAGTATTAATTAGATCAGATCCAGAATCGGCAATGATATCTTTATTTGCTGTTATTACTGCTTTACCATTTTGCAAGAGTGCCTTTATGTAATCTTTACCGGGATCAATACCTCCAAGAACTTCTATAACAAGATCAATTGAATCATCATTTAAAATGTCATCAAAATTGTCGGTGAGAATATCGTCTGATATTTCTCTTTTTTTACTTTTATCTTTTACTAAAACTCTTTTTACATTTAATCCAACTATTCCTTTATCTAAGTTCATGAGGCGTGAGATAACAGCTGAACCAATATTGCCAGCACCCATAACAGCTACATTAAATGTTTTATTTTCCATATTTAGTAAGGATAAATGTTATTCAGATTGAAACAACAGTTTTTTATTCATCACCATCAGCGATTCCATCTGTGTCAGCATCTGAGCTTGCATTTGGGTCTAAAGGAAATGCATCTAAAGAGTCTAATACCCCATCACCATCATCATCTGTGTCTGATGAATTATCGATACCGTCTCCATCTGTATCAACAGCAGTTAGTTTCCATCTTCTCATAAATTCATCTTCAAACATTACTATTCCTACTTCAGGGTTCACCCAAAAATTTAGTATCTGTAAAGACCGGTGAAATGAACTTGATGCACCAACACTAACTTGTGAATGAGTAATTTTGTATGCATCGTATGCACCGTGAGGTGTAACAACTAACTCTTGATTTACATAATTTGTAAAATTCCAAGTATCGTAATAAGTAGTGCCAAAAGTGGATGTATTTTCATATCTTGAAGAACAATCTGATTCATTATATTCACCTGTCTTCATGTAATGGTCAATGAATAGACAAGGATTTTGAAATTCTCTTTCAATAGAGCCGTCACTTGGTGTTGAACCGGCAAATATCTTTTCCCAACCAACAGTCTTTATAAAGTAATTACCATTGTTTATATAAAATAATATTCCAAATTTGTGGTTAACATCGCCTGTATTAAATGGATTCACATAATTCATATCACAATTTTGTGTATCACACCAGTAAAAAGTTTCGTATGTAGTTCCACCATCCTCAATATCTGAGCCTTTTTCGACATACATTGTTTTTGTTGCAGAAGTAGTTTCAGAAATTGATTCTGTAAAGCTATATGATGATGAACCACCATCAATTAATGGAAAATATGCTTTTGATTTTATTGAATAACTTCCGATGTCAACGCCATAATTTGTAGATGGCCCAAATCTGTCATATTCATGTGCATATTCTTGCATTACTCTCGAAGCATCAGATTGATCATTTACTCCAGCACTTTGTGTGCCTTGTGTTCCATCATTTTGATAGTGGAAAGGAATGCCAAGATCATTTACTTCTGGAAATCCAGCACATGTTAAATCTGGATTTGAATAAATTCCACAAAAAGCCATTCCATACCCTACGAGAGTTGAGAAAGGTTGGTCGCCTGTCTGATTATAAGCATGTGCATAATCGGTAATTCCATCTCCTGTTGATCCAGGATTCGAACTTTGCTCTCTTGAATGTGCTATCCCCAAAGCATGTCCTAACTCATGTGGAAAGAGCTTGTTATTATATCTGTAATCCAAGCTTGTAGCTTTGAAAACATTTCTCCTGTCTTTTGTTGTATCTCTATATAAATATGAAGAACTTCCCTCTCCAGGAAGGAGTGCACCTACAATATCAGCACCTTTTTTAACTTTAGTTTTGTGGACTTCTTGATCATATTGTAAAAAGTTTAAAATATTGCTACTTACGTCTGAGTAAGTCACATTCCAAGAATGGATATCCAAAACATTCATTTCCAAGTTAGTAATCTGACTATTCGTAAAAATCTCATTTTGATTTGTCTCTAACTGACCCTGAGCAAAAGAAAGCAATTCACTGGTAGTATCGTAATCGCTTGGTGCAGATCCAATTGTGTCATTGTGGTAAACAAGTAAAAGATCTATGGAAAATTTTTCTGATATATCTGTCACGTTAACTGTAAAATTTTTGCAAGATATTCCCAAACTGTCAGTCACATTTGCAGTTGCTGAATAACTTGTCTTTTGCTCATAGTCAGCATTTGTATTTAAAGTTATTACTCCGTTTGAATCAACCGACATAAGTCTTGAATCACTTCCAGTAATTGAGTAAGACAATGTGCCTGATCCCGTTGCTGAAATGGTATCAATAGATTTTTGATTTTCATTTATTGTTATTGGAGTAGTTAAATTAGTAATTGTTGGACCATTGCTACAGCTATCCTCAGAAGAATTTCCTGATCCAGTTCCACCAGTTCCAGGTGTTATTCCTGGGATGGGTTTTTCTATAAAATCAAAACCACTATTTTTTAATTGTTTATGTTCATCGCAGTCTCTATATGTAGTCCATTCACCTGCTGCATTCCATAAAGTTCCAACTTCTCCATGCCACATCTTTCCACCATCATCACAATCAATTTTCTCACTTACTGTTTCCGTGATAATTTCATCAACCTCTGTGATAACTTCATCGACCTTTAAGAGATTTTGTTTTATTGGTCTATTTTCAAAAAAAGTACATTCTTTGTAAGCTAAATAGTCACCGCAATCTATAAATATAGCTTTGACCTCCATCTCACAATTGTTATAAGTTGTCATAGCTTTATGTGTTGAAGGTCCAATAATGCCATCAACTCTAATCCCAATAAATCTTTGAAAATTTTTGATTGCTAGCCTAAGACTTTTTGTCATATAAGCTTCAATTTTTCCAGTGAAAAAACCTTCTTCATTGAGAAAATCATATAAATTACTAACTTCAAGAAAATTTACATTACTGTAATTATTTTCAACACATTCCTGAGCAGTTTCCTTAAAGACTGATTCATTTACTTCAATTTGGGTTGGAAACATTAGAGTTGTGAAAATAATCAAAAATACAAAAATAAAACAAGTAAAAATTCTCCAACCCATAAAGAAAAATTCTAAGTTGTAAAATTTTCTATTTCAAATAATTTAAGTCAGTTTTTGTTTGACTATTTTACTTACGACCGAACCATCTATGCCGTCACCTTTTGCCATAACTGCACCAATTACTCTTCCCATTTGGGAAATATCAACGTCACCTAATTCAGAAAGGACCTCATCAACAATTTTTTCAACTTCCTCTTCACCAAGTTGTTCTGGTAAATAGGTACTTAGAAAATCAATCTCAAATTGTATTTTTTCTGCCATCTCTTGACCCCTATCACCCAAGGATTGATATTCTTCAACAGCCTTTATCATTTTTTTAACATATGAAGATATCACTCCAAGTACAAGATCATCATTTACTTCTTCGCCTTTTTCAGCTTTCTTTTTTGCAATCTCTGTTTGGATTTGTCTAATAGCATCAAGTTTGGGTTTATCTTTTGCCTTCATTGCATCTTTTAATGCTGAGCTTAAGTCATCTGCTAGTGCCATAATTTTCTTTCCTATCTAGTTAAAGTTTATCACCAATATCAGTGACCACACCATAAACTCCTGTATTTAAAATATTATCTATTTCATCTTTATCATTAACTGTCCACACAACACATTTATCTTTTGGTAGGTCAAACTTTCTAGAATGAAAAATATCTTTCTGGATCATAAACATTAAATTATCATCTAAATTCGAAATAGATTTGCTTTCGAATAATTGATTTTCTTCATCAATCAAAATACCATATCTTGAATTAAATTTTTCTCTGTTGCTTAAAATTGTTCCCCAATCAAATGAAGAAACAATATCATCAGGATTTGTTAACTCAATAATTTTTTCTACAAAGATGGTGTTTAGAGTTTCTTGTTTATTGTTTACTTTTAATTCAAAATTTACATCTCCCAATATTTGATCTCTAGATGTTAAATGATTATCACTTAGGTCAGTACTTTTAATGTCTGATATCTCTTGTAATGACAAATCTTCAATTTCTTGATTATTAATTGTCGAATCATGAAAAAGAATTAACTCTTCATCTTTTGTTATCCGTACATCTGTTTCAACGAAATCACATATTTCAAGGGCTTTATTGAGACTCAAAAAGGTGTTTTCAGGGTATAAATTGGGTAAACCTCTATGACCAAAAATTTTTTTCAAAAATACTTCCTTATATTTCCAATTTTAGTACAATTAATTCACTAGATTGTGAAACATTTCACAAAGTAAGGAATAAAGTGCAAATAGTAAATTTTGACTTAGAACAAGAACTTTGGATGCAGGAAGGGGCATGCGTTTTTGCTGATCCCGACCTGTTTTTTCCAGTAGGTTCTTCTATGAAAGCATTAAAACAAGCTGCTGAGGCTAAGGCAATTTGTAATGAGTGTGACGTAAAAATTGAATGTTTAGAATATGCTATTAGAACAAATCAAGACTCTGGTGTTTGGGGTGGAGCAACAGAGGACGAGAGAAAATCAATTAGAAGAGAGTATAAAAAAACAGGTACTCTTGTAACTTCCTAAACTAAGCCAGCTTCCCTTTTATCGGTATCATCAACAAATTCAATGGAATGTATTTGTTTAGCGTTGATGCCAATCTCACCATCTTCATCTTTAATCCAATACATTCCACCATTTTGGATTAATTCTTCAATTTCTTTTGTAAATTTCTTCTTATCATCAACTTCGGTTTGAAATTCCTTCATTGAACCAAGTAGTGCGATTTTTACTTTTTGCTTTGCCACTATATCTCCTTATAAAACGTTTTCACCCATAAAAATTGCAGAGACAGAATCATCCGCAAAAATAGATGTTAGTGCCGTTGCAATAATAGAGGAAACGGAGAGAATGTTTACATTTCCGATTTTTTCTATATTCCCATTTTGTTTAAGTGTGTCTGTTACGACGATTTCTTCTATAGGAGTGTCTTGAAGTTTATCGACACTTTCATCAGAAAAAATTCCATGAGTTGCTGCTACGCTCACAGATTTTGCACCTCTCTCAATTAGAGCTCTTGATGCAGCAGCAATTGTGCCTCCTGTATCAATTATGTCATCAAATAATATTGCGTGTCGATCCTCAACTTCACCGATGACAGTAAATGCCTTTACTTCATTATGTATCTTTGGATCTCTCTTCTTGTGTACAAAACCAACATAAGCCTCCATGTTTTTAGCAAAAGTTGTAGCTCTTCTCACTCCTCCAGCGTCTGGGGAAATTATTGTTATAGGCTCTTGAAATTTTTCTTTAAAGTAATTTACAAATAATGGCATAGCTGTCAAATGATCGAATGGCTGATCAACAAATCCTTGAATCTGTTGTGTGTGTAAATCAATTGAGACTATCCTGTCTGCTCCTGCTGCAATAAATAGGTCGGCAACTAATCGAGCAGATATTGGCTCTCTAGGTAATGCTTTTTTATCCTGTCTTGAATATGGGTAAAACGGAAGTACAGCAGTGATTCTTTTTGCAGATGCTCTTTTTAAGGCATCTACAAGTAAAAGCTGCTCCATAATTGTAAAGTTAACTTGGCCTGAATGGCTTTGCATTACAAAACAATCAGCACCTCTCACACTTTCTTGTAAACGTATATAAATTTCTCCATTTGCAAATTGAGTTTTATCTACTTCAGCAAGTTCAGTTCCTAATTCTTTTGCAACTTTATCGGCCAATTCAGGATTTGAAGAACCTGAGAATATGAGCATTTTCTTTTTGCCAGCTCTCTCAATCATTTCTTTCCTTTTTTATTTTTTCGATCCATATAGCCCTCAATATTTTTCTGATCATTTCTTTCAATACCAAGAGCACCTGGAGGAACGTCTTTTGTTATAACAGATCCAGCACCTACCATAGCTCCTTCACCAATGGTCACAGGTGCAACAAGCATGGTATCTGAACCTACAAATGCATTTTTCTTTATTTCAGTTTTATGTTTTTCTTTACCGTCATAATTTACTGTTATTGCTCCAGCTGAAAAATTAACATCTTCTTCTAATTCTGCGTCTCCGACATAAGCAAGATGAGGTACTTTACTGCCTTTCCCAATTTTTGAATTTTTTGTTTCTGCAAAAGCTCCGACTTTTACATTTTCATCTAGAATAGATCCTTTTCTTAAATGAGCATAAGGACCAATTGTTGCCTTGCCTTTTATTTCTGCTTCATCAATTACTGAAAATTGAATTACAGAGCCCTCTCCTATTTTTGAATCATTAATTATCGAGTTTGGTCCTATGACACAATCTTTTTCAATGATTGTTGCTCCCGTTAAATGACAATTAGCTAAGATTCTTGATCCGGAGGCTATCTTCACAGATTTATCTATATATGTTGAATTAGGATCTTGAAAGTATACACCATTTTCCATGTGGGATTCAATTAGTTCTTTCCGAAGCGTGTTCTCAACATCATTCAGCTGACTCATGGAATTTATACCTTGTATTGAATCTTCATTTACTTGTACTATAACCCTTTCAAGATTGTTTTGAAAAGCTATATTTATTAAATCTGTAAGATAAAACTCTTTTTGATTATTTGAACTTTCTAAACTTCCGATATTTGAATTCAAGAAATTTATATCTATGCAATATATTCCAGAATTAATTTCATTGATTTGTTTCTCGGCTTCATTCGCGTCGGATTCTTCAATTATCTTTTCAAACTCTTCATTATTTTTTACAATTCTTCCATACCCAAACGGGTTTTTAACTTTTGCTGAAATTAATCCGATTGCAGCTTTATTTTCTATGACATCATTTACTAATTTATCTAACTCGTCCTTTCTTATGAGAGGAACATCGCCTGGAATTACTACCAAGTATTGACTGTTATCACTTTCAAACTCGCTGCTTTCTAATAATGTAGAAATTGCGTGACCTGTACCAAGTTGTTCTTTTTGTACTATCGGAATAAAAGTCTCAAATATGGTTGAGGATACTTTTTCTGATTGATGTCCAACAACTACATACTTACTATCAAAATGACTAATTGCTTCTTGAGCGTACTCTATCATTGGAATACCAAGTACGTTATGAAGAACTTTTGGAAGGGAGGACTGCATTCTTGTCCCCTGACCAGCAGCTAAAATTACACCTGAAATACTCATTTAATTTTTGGCTGGGGGAGAAGGACTCGAACCCTCAACGTTGGGACCAAAACCCAATGTGTTGCCAATTACACCATCCCCCAATACTTGTCTTAATTCTAATCTGAAATTGTTTCCAAACTAAAATCAATTTTTTTTACTATTTTTACAATTCTAAATTGGTTCTCATCTATAAGGTCAAACTTTTTTTGTAAGTTATCCAAAGTGCCAAGACAATACATCGAGCTACCACTCCCCGACAAAAAGAATTCTTCATCTGTTGATGATTCTAAGTAATCTTTAATTTTTATTAAATTGGGTTCAATTGTTGTTGATGGATTCCAGAAGTCGTTAAATATTTTTATATCTTTATATGTATTTACTAAAGTTGAAGTATTTTTTAATCTATCAAATTCTGAAAATGCTTTTGCAGTTGAGACAATTTCATTAGGTACTACAAGCAACATATTCAATTCAATATCAATTTTTTTTGGCTCAATAATATCACCAATTCCTGTGACAAACGCTGGTTGTCCATTAATGAAGAAAGGTACGTCACTACCAATTTTTTGAGCAACTTCTTTATTGGATGGAATAGATAGGTTATATACTTCTGACAACTTCGACAATAACGCTCCTGCATTAGTACTACCGCCTCCAAGGCCAGATTCAGTTGGAATATTCTTAGTTATATTTATTTCAAAATACTTAGAAAAATCATTTATTTCTCTTAATAAGTTTAAAGATTTAGATACAGTATTGTTTTCTGTAATATTCATTGAGTCGAAAGAGATAATATCTTTATCATTCTTGATTTCTTTTATTTCAATAACGTCATAAAGATCTATTGGAACGATTAAGGACTCAATTTTATGAAATCCATTAACTAATTCGTCTAACACTCTTAGGTTTAGATTTATTTTTCCAAAGGATTTAATTTTCATTGTATCCTTTCTGCGATTGCTAAATAATCTTCAGGAGTTAACTCTTGTGGTCTTAAATCTAGATTTAACGATAATTTCTCAGCAATATCATCATCAATATATTTACTTAAGGCCGTTTTTATTTTCTTTCTTTTTTGTTGAAATGCGACTTTTGAGATTTCAAAAGCTTTTAGTCTTAATGCTTCATCAACAAGTGTCTCTCTTTGGATTGTTACAACTGTTGATAAAATTTTTGGTTTTGGTTCGAAACAGTTTTTACTTACATTGAACTGAATTTTTGTATTAGTAAATAATGAAGCGAGAACAGAAAGAGAGCCATATTGTTTGGTATTTGGCATTGCTACCATTCTTTCGGCAACTTCATCCTGGAGCATTACAACATATCGATGTATTTGAGGAACTTCGATAATTAGCTTAACCAACAATCTAGTTCCAATATTATATGGTAGATTACCAACCATAATCCACCAAGGGCCGGATAATTGGTTGTAATCATAATTCATTGCATCCTCATGAATCACCTCTATGTTCGGTACATCTCCAAATCTTTCAGAGAGAATATTGACTAATTCTTTATCAATTTCTACAGCTTTAATCCTGTAATTATCCTTAAGTAATTCATTAGTAAGTGATCCTGTTCCTGGCCCAATTTCTATAATTGGATCAGCTAATTGACCTTGGACAAGTTTCGTAATTTTCCTTGAAATATTTGTATCAATTAAAAAGTTTTGTCCCAAATTCTTTTTTGGTTTTATATTTAATTTGTTAATCCAAAATACTTCGCTCAAGATTACCTCTTTAATAACTCTCTGGAATTTCTAATTGTAATTTCAGATAATTTATTTTCATCTATATCTAATAGACTCGAAATTTTTGATGCTGTGTGCTCAATAAAATTTGGTCTATTATCTTGTCCCTTTAATGGCATAGGTGTCAAGTATGGTGTGTCTGTTTCTAGTAATAACCTATTTATTGGTATCTCTTGTACAGATAATTGTAAATCTTTTGCAGTTTCATAAGTTACTATTCCAGAAATTGAAAAGTAAACATCTAATTCTCTAAATCGTTTTGTCCATTTTCTGCCCCCTGTCCAAGAATGTAAAATAACCGATGATGGGTTGTTAAATTCAACTAATAAATCGTAAGTGTCCTGAAAACTATCACGGCAGTGAATAATAATTGGTTTATTTAATTGTTTAGAAAATTCTAAGTGGAACAAAAAGTTTTTTCTCTGTTCCTCTTTGGTGGACAAATTTCTATAAAAATCAAGTCCTGTTTCCCCAATTAAATCCGCTTCTACAAAAAGCCTTTCAAGATCTTGTTTTTGAGTATCTAAAAGTTTTGCGTCATGGGGATGCAGACCAGCAGACCAGTAACTTTCTACTTCTAATGATGAACTTATCTCTTTTGCCTTTGAAGATGATTCAACATCAACTCCAGGTATTATTAAAAATTCAATATTGTTGTAATGATTTTCGTCCAAATTTTTGTTTAATAATTGTAAATGACAATGAGTATCAACCCATTTGATTTCCATAAATGATTGCGATTTATTCACTACTATAAGAATAGGAGTATTAAAAATATGGTCAAAGGTAATAAATCTAAGATAGACAACCTAGGGAGGGTTGTAATACCTAAATCTATTCGAAAAGCTCTTAATGTTGAACACAATGATGAAATATCTATGCATGTGGAAAATCAAGCATTAATAATTACAAAAAATAATAACGTTTGCACAATATGTGTAAAAGAAAAAATTGAAATACAAATTAAAGATAAATATTTATGTAAAAGCTGTGTGGAGACAATTAAAGGTTTTTAATTAAATCGTATATATTATTAACTTTTTCTTTAGTTATCGATGATATAATTTTTGCAATTTCTCTCTTTGGAACGCTATACTCAATCAACTTTTTCGCTAGATCTTCACTGTTTATATCAATAGTTTTTATTTTTTGTGATTTATCAATTACGAGTGTTACCTCTCCTTTATATTCAGTATCTGGAATATCTTTTAAAAGGGCCGCAGCAGTACCCCTATAAATTGTTTCAAATTTTTTCGTAAGCTCTCTGCATACAACTATTTCATTTTCTATGTTTTTATTAACAAATTCCTCGAGGTCTTTCTTTAATCTATTTGGAGAAGTAAAACATATTAATGTCAATTGAGTTTCCTGAATATTGTTAAAAAATTCAGCTCTTTCTTTTCCTGATTTTGGAACAAAACCCAAAAACGTAAATTTTTCTGTATCAAAACCTGACAAAGTCAAAGCAACTAAAACACTTGATGGGCCAGGTATAGATACAATTTCAACGTTACTTTTTATTAATTTCTTAACAAGCGTATTGCCAGGATCAGAGATGAGAGGCGTTCCAGCATCTGAAATCATTGCAATCGACTTATCATTGTCTAATAAATTAAGTATCTCATCAATTTTTTTTACTTCATTTCCTTTGAAATATGAACGAACTTCTTTTTTTTGGTTCAAATGTGATAGTAATTTTTTTGCTACACGTGTATCTTCAGCATAAACAATATCTACATCAGATAAAACCTGGACCAATCTTGTTGATATGTCGTTTAAGTTCCCAATGGGAGTTGGACAAATGTAAAAAGTTCCCATTTTAAAAACTTGTATTACATTGTTCACTAGAACAATTATTTAGAAAAGATACCATGAATTCTATATCGTTTGATAAAGCCAGTCTTAGATAATTTCCATCATTATAAATCCAAAAGTTTGTATCACCTTCATATAAAATTCCTTTCCAGCTTGAATTGCTCGAACTTTTAGTAAATCTTGTTTGGAAATCTGCCCAATTTTCGAATGCATCTGAAATCTCATTCAATTCATTAACATCATCCCCTGATATCTTGACTGTCATAAATAAATCGTTTGAGTCATTAACATAGTCAACCCAAGATCCGCCACCCAAACCAATTGCTGCATTAACTGCCTCGTTTTTACCTATTTTGGTTTGGAGCAAATATACCAGGTCTAATGAATCAATTTTTCCTTCGTCAATGACTGTAAAATTTTCTAATTCTAAAGTTTCAATATCAACATAAATATATGGTTCTTCAGAAAAATATTTTTCTGGTGAGTATATTTGTTCAGCGGTAGGTAATTTATAAAGAGCTTCATTAAGTGCCTCCATTTTTCCCTTAGAGTGAATCTGTTTACCTAACTTACCTCCAAAATCATAATAAAGATCTAATGGTATATAAAAATATTCTGGAAGTGATACCGAGCATCTGAAATTTGGCCGTTCTGAAGCCATTCTTTGCCTATCATAGGAATCTAAATTAGATTCCCAATATGCTTGAACTAAATCTGCTTGAGCTTCTATGATGGACCTTCTGCCAGGATAATTCATAAAATCATCATTGTCTTTCATAGTTGTATACCATTCAGAAAGATCAACTATTTGACCTTGAAGCGAATGTACTAATTCATGTACTATCACAGATTGTTCCCAAAGATTCAACTTTGTCTGATTACGTTTTATTGGAACTCGTAATATTTGATCAAGTAAATTGTATGAACCAGCTGATGCACATCTTTGAAATTCTACTATCAACTCTTTCATTTTTTCAGGAGATGCGTTTGTTAGACCCCACATATTTTCTGATAACACAGCCCTCTCCCACTCTCCTTCTTCATAATCTTTTTCAAAATCGTCAAGATAAGAGGCGGCACTATAATCTCTGTACCCATCTAATGTATACAAATTAAATTTTGGATATTCTGAGTAAGACAAGCCTGTTCGTTTTTCAACAAACGCAATAAGTTCATCAAATTGCTGTTTCATTTCTGGGCTTACGTCAAGCAGTTCGATTCCAAATTCATCGACGACAATTTCCTCATCAATGTTTGGAACTGTTGTAGTAGTGGAAGATGTTGTAGTTGAGCTAGTCGTTGTCGAAGTTTCAAGAACTTCTGGCTCAGCTTCAGTATCTAAATTGCAGCTAGAAACTAAGCATAAAACAATTAAATAATTTATATATTTTCTCATAGGACTTAAGAATAATTGTAATCTTAACTATTGAGATACAAATAGGAGGATTCATGGTAAAAGAGTTTAGAAATTTTATCAATAGAGGAAATGTAGTTGAACTTGGGGTTGCATTTGTTATGGGTGCATCATTCAAATCATTAGTAGATGTATTTACTAAAAGGTTGATAGAGCCATTAATTGGATTAATTATTAATCTTCCAAACTTAGACAATCTTGGACTTTTTGGTGATGTTGATCCAAATTCAGGATTGCAATCAGGTAGCTTTGGAGCTTTTTTAGCTGAGATAATCAACTATCTCATAATTGCATTTGTAATGTTTTTGGTAATCAAAGCATACAATCATTTTGAAGACATGGTTGATGATGAAGAGAATGAAGAAGTTGTTGCAACAGAATCAAAGGAAGTCACGCTTTTGAAAGAAATAAGGGATGGAATAAATAACCTTCAAACAAAGTAACATTGATTGATAATGAAACAAAATAATTTTAAAGATCTCTATAAATATGCCCAAGAGAACGAAGCAAAAGTTAAAAGAGGAATAATTTACTCAGTTCTAAATAAATTATTTGATCTCGCTCCTCCCGTTTTAATTGGTATTGCTATAGATATTGTTGTTGAGGGATCAGAATCTTTTATCGGAAATTTTGGATTTGAGGACAGAAGACAGCAATTAATTATTCTTGCTTTTATTACGTTTGTAATTTGGGGCTTTGAATCAATCTTTGACTATGTTGCTGCAGTTACATGGAGAAATATAGCTCAAGACCTTCAACACTCAATGCGAACAGAGACGTTTAAGAAGACATTAAATTTAGATTTATCTTTTTTTGAAAATAAATCATCGGGAAGGTTGATGGCAATACTTAACGATGATGTTAATCAAATGGAGAATTTTTTAAATGAGGCTGCAAATAGATTGATTCAAACAGCGACAACAGTAATTGTCATTGGTGCAACGTTTCTCTACATTTCTCCTCTTGTTGCAATATTTGCTTTCATTCCAATTCCAGTAATCGTTTTTGGTTCCTATAAGTTTGTTCAAAGAATTGGAGAAAGATATTCAAAAATAAGAAATAATGTTGAATCACTTAATGCACATTTGTCTAATTCCATTACTGGAATCTTGACAGTTAAAAGTTTCAATCGAGAGAAAAAAGAATATAAAAGAATAGATTCAGCTTCAAATGAAGTTAAAACTTCAAATTATGATGCTATAAAGTTATCAGCTGCATTTATACCAATAATAAGAGTGGCTATATTATTTGGTTTTACAGCAACACTATTAATTGGTGGTTTTCTAGCACTAGACGGTCAGATAAAAGTTGGTATGTATTCAGTTATGCTTTTCATTACTCAAAGATTGCTTTGGCCTCTTACAGAATTAGGTATAATTTTTGACTCATTTCAAAAAGCTATGGCATCTTTCAGAAGAATAATGAATCTAAGAGATACAAATCCAACCATTGATGATGGTGAGACAGAATTATTAGAGCTTAGATATAAAATTAGCCTTGAAAATTTAAATTTTGAATATGTAAAAGATTTTCCGGTCTTAAAAAACATAAATATCGAAATTGAAAAGGGTAAAACAACTGCAATAGTTGGTAGTACAGGATCAGGTAAATCAACTTTGATAAAATTAATTTTAAGATTTTATGAAAAGAATTCTGGAAAAATTTTATTTGATGAACATGAAATAGAATCATTGTCGTTAGAAAGCATAAGAAACAAAATTGGGCTTGTAAGCCAAGATGTATTTCTTTTCGAGGGAAGTGTCTTTGAAAATATTGCATATGGAAATGTCGAAGCAAACAGTGAGGAAGTTTGGAATGCAGCACGGCTTTCAGAGTCAGATAGATTTATCAATGATCTTCCAAATAAAGAAGATACAATTGTTGGGGAAAGAGGTCAAAAGCTTTCAGGTGGGCAAAGGCAAAGAATTTCAATTGCCAGGGCAATCCTTAAAAACCCAGAGATACTTATTCTTGATGAAGCAACATCAGCAGTAGATAATGAAACTGAAGCAGCAATACAAGAATCACTCGAAACTTTAAAAGAAGGTAGAACTGTTATTGCAATTGCTCACAGACTTTCAACCATAAGAAATGCTGATTTAATTTATGTGTTAGAAGATGGTGAGATAGTTGAGAATGGAACACATGATCAACTTTTAGGAAATAATAATGTTTACGCTAATCTATGGGATGTTCAAACAGGAAAAACTAAAAAATATTAATTCAATATTTTAGATGCTATTGATTCACCAATTGCTAAAGAAGCTGTTGCTGCTGGACTTGGAGAGTTCAATACATGTAAGGAACTTGTTCCCTCTTCGAAAAGAAAATCATCAAGTAAATTTCCTTCTTGATCAACTGCCTGAGCACGTACTCCTGATGGAATTTGAGTAATATCTTCTGAACTAACACCGTTAATTAATTTTTGAATCTCTTTAACAAATACTTTTTTATTTAAAGATCTATACATTTCAGACAAACCTGTTTTCAAATATTTTTTTCCGAGCTTAATCATGCCTGGATAGGTTAGAACTTTTGTTAAGTCGATAAAATTAATATCTGTCCACTTATAACCCTCTTTTGAAAAAGCCAAAACGGCATTTGGACCCGCCTCAACATCTCCATTAGCCGTTTTAGTTAAGTGAATACCTAAAAATGGTAGATCTGGGTCAGCTAGAGGATAAATCATATTGTTTAGAATTGAATTCTTTGTATTTCTAATTTTGTAATACTCACCTCTAAATGGAATAATCTTAACATTTGGAGACATACCATCCATTTTTGCTATCTCGTCTGAAAAAAGACCTGCACAATTTATTAAAAATTCGCAGGTAAAAGAATTGTTTTTACTTATTATTTTTTTTACATAATTTACATTTTCTATTTCTATAATTTCTTCAATATATTGAATTTCTCCACCTAAATCGACAAATTCATCTGCATAGGTTCTTACAACTTCTCCATAATCTACGACACCAGCCTGAGGTACAAATAATCCTTTTTTCATTACAGAATTTGGTTCGATAGACAACAAATCATCATTTTGAACGATATCTACTCCATCCATCTCAAGTTCTTTACTTCGACTTTGTAAATTTTCTAATTTATCTAAATCATTATCAACAACTACTTTTCCTTCTTGACGATAATTGATACCTTTTTCATTTAAATATTGAATAAGAAGATTCCTACCTCTTATTGAAAGTTCAGATTTGAAAGAATTTGGCTTGTAATAAATTCCGGAATGAATTACTCCTGAATTCCTCCCAGATTGATGAAGACCGGGTTTTTTTTCTTTTTCAAGAACTAAAACACTTTTATTTTGTCTTTGTAAGTGAAGAGCGGTAGACAGCCCTACAATGCCAGCTCCAATTATTGCAAAATCATAGGTATTTTTTTTACTCATTCTATTTTATTATAGTGGAGGTGCGGGGAGTCGAACCCCGGTCCTTTTAAGCTACCCAACAGCTTCTCCGAGCGCATCTGGTGAAATACTATTGAGAGAGTCACCAGAAACAAATTCTCAATAGTTTCTACCTTAAATCTTAAAAGTTAGCCGGTAATCTAACTTAGCATCCCACATTTCGACGCCGATACTACCCGAGGTGGGAGCCCCGATAGTCGACGAGCAACAATTAAGCTGCTACGGCCAATTTAGGTTTGGCAGTTATCTTTTTTTTCCTACGTTTTTAATGAGGCCCTAGGACCCTCAGCTCGCTACTGAGAGGCTCGCTTCAAAGTCGAAGCCAGTTCACCCCCATATCACTATTATGCCTTTACAATAGTTATTAGCCAATACATATTTATTATATGAAAATTGATAAACAAACTTTTGATTTAGATGAAGAACTAAATATCTCAATAGATTTTGAGGATAATGATGGTTTAATATTTATACCTAAAAATGTAAGTGTAGAAATTAAAATAGCTAACTATTTTGGAAAAATTGTTATAAATAATTTATCTATAAAACACCTTGAAGATGAGCTCTCCCTGTCAAAAGTTGGATTAGAGCAAAACCTAAATAATCTAGATCTTAAACTTCTCGATAGATTTTTATTTAAACAGTTGAGTGATAAATCAACGTTTAATTATTCACCATTCGATTCGTTTTTAGAATATGATTTTTCTGTATTTGAAAAATCAAGAAGACCGAGTGATCTTGATTGGTCTATGTTTGCATCCTTATATGTTTTTGCTTGTAATGTTATTCCCGAATCAATTAAAGTAGAGTTAACTCTTGCAAAACATTTAAGAGTATCTGAAGAAGTTTTTAAAAGACTATTAAAGAAAATTCCAGACAAAATATTTAGAAAAACAGGACACCTTGAATCTAGAGGTGGTAATTTAACTTTCGATGCTGAAGAGTTAATAAAGAAAAACCTTAACGACACTCAGGCAAAATTATTTGAAGAAAGTCCTTTTTTGAAATTTCACTCAGGTTCTGATTTGGTCTGAGCTCTACTGACCATTGATATAATTTTACTGACATCAATTTCCCATATTTCTCTGGATTTGAATCCTGCTTGCTCCCAAGTAACATCTTCTGTTCTACCATAGGGTTTACCTGAATATCTATTTGATAAATAATCTATGTGGTCATTTGCAGTTGAATCTTGAACAATATTTTTAACAACACCCCTTATCTCCCAACATGTATACATATCAGATGGATGAAATATAACGAGTGAAATATTTGGTTCCTTCCTTATGTTTTCTGTTTTTTTTCTTCCTTGTTCTGTATTGATAAGAATTTTATTATCTTTGTAATCAACCCACATTAAATGATTTTGCATCTCTTTTTCATTGATTTTGGTTGATAATGCACAAAAAGCATTGTTATCAATTGCTTGTTTAAGTTCACCTGGA
This sequence comes from uncultured Candidatus Actinomarina sp., assembly GCA_902587025.1. Classification (GTDB taxonomy): domain Bacteria; phylum Actinomycetota; class Acidimicrobiia; order Actinomarinales; family Actinomarinaceae; genus Actinomarina. The sequence goes on from CACIJJ010000004.1 coordinate 24,783, forward strand.
AGTTGCATACGCTTTTATTTTAAGTAAAAATTACTTATATGGCATTTATAAAATTATTCAAATTTGAGGAATCATCTGGCTTATTAAAAAAAGAGTACGAAAAAGGTATGCGAAGAGCTGGAAGAATTTGGAATGTTCTTACAATTCAATCACAAACTCCTGAAATATTAAAACACTCAATGAATCTATATGGATCAACAATGTTTGGTAATTCAAATATTTCGAGGTTCGATAGTGAATTATTAGCTGTCGTCACTTCTATTTCAAACGAATGTGAATATTGAATAAGGGCGCATTTGTATGATCTTCGGTCGGAGACAGATAATCAAAAATTAGTAGATGAAATAGCAGAGGATTGGACTACAAGCTCTATCTCACCAGTACAAATGGCAATGTGTGAATTTGCGAATAAATTAACTGAAAATCCAAATAAAGTTAATGAAAAAGATATTGAATTATTGAGGAGTTACGGTTTATCAGATAAAGATATTTCACAAATCGTACAAATTATTGCATATTTTAATTATATAAATAGAGTCGCAGATGGACTTGGATTAGAACCAGAAGAATTCATAGATAAAAAAGGTTATAAAAACAAATAAATATTGTTTCATTGTTTTTCAAGATATAACATTAAACAATGAGTAATAACTCAAGATTAGTTATATTGTTCATTGCATTAATTGGAATAGCAGGATTGTCATTTTTTATATTTTCTGAGGATAATGTTGATCAGCAAACTAATATCCAATCAGAGGCTGAAATTGAGACGACTACAACAATTTCAATTAATTCAACAACATCAACTTCTACTACAACAACATTGATGGAAACAACTACAACAACATCTACAACTAGTACGAGTACTACAACTACTATTCCACCAAATCAGACAGCAATATTTGCTACACAAGAAGAAATAAATAATAGTAAAAAGATCTCTTATGATTACTTGCAAAGTGGGTGTAAAAAAGATGAGCCAAATAATACAGATGAAGAATGGATAAAACCTATTGAGGTATTTACATATGACGAAAATAAAATAAATTTCAACTTACAAATAGAGTCAACAATTCAACTAAATGTTGATTGTATCGGAAAGTTAATCACTTCAATCCTTAATGATTCAAGAGGTTGGATTAAAGTAACAGATAAAGAATTTCAGCTTGTAGATAATGTCGAAAGTGAGTTTGAATTCATTTTTGCATCACCTGAAAAAACTGATGAGTTATGTTATCCACTCGAGACAAATGGAATATATTCGTGTAGAAATGAACAACAAATTGTTATTAATTATTTTAGATGGGTTAATGGTGCAATTGATTTTGGATCTGATTTAGAAACGTATAGATTGTATCTCATCAATCACGAAGTTGGACACATTTTAGAATGGGGTCATGTTGGTTGTCCAAAAGAAGGTGCTTTGGCACCAGTTATGATGCAACAAAGCAAATCTACGATGGGTTGTGAACCATATGGATGGCCAATATATGAAATCTTAGAAAAAGAATTTGGTATAAATACGTATTCATATTTGCCCGATAGCGATAATTAATTGGTGCCAGTAACAACTAATTGGTTATATCATTATCATCAAATTTAATTGTTATAACAAATACTTTTTTTATTTTTTTAAATATTTAGAACGCTTGAAAGCTCACCATTCAAAATATCAGAGACATTTTGCACTGTCTCCAAACCTGCTTTTAATTGTGCTTCATAAGTTGATGCACCGAGGTGAGGAGTTGTAACTATGTTTGAATTTGAAAATGTTTCATTAATGTCAGGGGGTTCTTGACTAAACACATCTAAGCCAGCAAAAATAAAATCCTCATTTGCTTTTTGAAACAGAGATTCTTCATCAATTATTCCTCCCCTTGATGTATTTACTAAAATCCCACCTTTTTTGATTAAATCTAGCTTTTCAGCATTGATTAAATTTGTTGTTTCTTCGGTTTTAATAACATGAATTGATATGACATCTGATGTTTTCAATAATTCATCAAGCTCAACTTTTTTAGCCTCGGTAATAGAATCATCTACATAAGGATCATAAAAAACTATATTCATTCCAAACGCAGACAATCTTTTTGCAACTTCTTTTGCCGCTTTTCCAAAGCCAATTAATCCTAATTGTTTTTGATAAAGTTCAGTTCCAAGATATTTATTCCTATCCCATTTTTTATCTTTGAGGGAATTATTTGATACATGAATTTTTCTAGCAGCTGAAATGATAAGCCCAATTGTTAATTCAGCAACTGAAATTATATTTGCATTTGGAGAATTAGTAACGTAAATTTTTCTATTGGTTGCTTCCTCTACATCAACGTTGTCCACTCCTACTCCACACCTTGCAATAATTTTTAAATTATCTGCATTTTCTAAAATTTCTTTGTTTATTTTGGTACCACTTCTAATAACAACAATGTCTGTATCAACGATATTACTTATCAAATCTTCAGTTTTTGTTTTGGACTCAGAAATATTTGTAATTTCACCGAGCTCTTCAAATTTATCTAAAACTTTTTTTTCTAACCTATCGCAAACTAAGATTTTCATGTTATTTATTTTTTAATTTCTCTAACGCTAACTCATGGAGTTCTATAGATGCTGAGGCTAGAACATAAACGTCTTTATCATCAAATGGAAGTCTGTTACCATCCCAGTCTGTCATGACACCACCTGAGCCTTCAACAATTTTTATAAGAGGTAAATAATCATGAGGAGCAGTAAGTTTTTCAGCAACAATATCTACATACCCACTAGCTAACAATCCATAGTTATAACAGTCGCTTCCAGTAGTCGTAACTTTAACACTTTCTTCAAGAGATTGATAAGCTCTCCATTTTTTCAAACCAAATTGATGACTAGAAGTTGTTGCCATTACTGAATTTTCAAGTTTGTCGATTTTTCTGCATTGAATAATATTTCCATTTACCATAGTTATATTTTTCTCAAAGGAAACCCATCTTTCTTTTAAGGCTGGGCAATCAATAACTCCTCCAATAATCTCATCATTTTTGACCAATCCAATCAAAGTTCCAAAATCATTTTTTCCAGCTATAAAACTTCTGGTTCCGTCAATTGGGTCAATATACCATGTATATTCAGATTCATTATTGAGAACTTCAAACTCTTCACCAACAATATTATGCTTTGGATACTTTTTTTCTATTTCTCTTCTTATTACTTGTTCAATTTGTTTATCTGCAAGAGTAACTGGGCTTTCATCATTTTTAATTGTCAGATCTCTTATGTCGCGAAAATGAGCTAGTGCTATTTTTCCAGAAATATCTAGAGTTTCATTACAAAAATTTATAAAATCTTGAGAATTTATTTTATTATCCAACATCACTAAAATTATAGAGAGTTTAGTTTATCTATGAGCTCAACATCAGAGGGTTCAACTAAATAGCTTCCATCTTCAAAAACTATAGTCGGTATTCTAGGATTTTGATTTTGTAATTTCTTTGCTATTTCATAGGCGTCTTTATCAAAATCAATGTCAATTTCAGTAAATTTAATATTCAACTTATCGAAAACTTTTTTGGATCTTACACAGTCTCCACACCACTGTGTGCTGTACATTACAATTCCTGATTGATTATCCATTTGAACCAAATGGATCAGTCAGTACCGAGAGTAATTCACTAAGTTTTCCAAGATTTTCAAATAATGGCTCTAGTTGATTGAAGTTCTCTACTGCTTCTTCAATTTCAGGAAGCACTTTTTTTATATCATCAATGGTTTGTAATGCAGTTTCAAATTGACCTGATAACTCATTTATTGTATTTTGAATATTTAAAATAAAGAATCCGAACAACAAAAGTATTAGCACTTGTAAAACTAATACAATTCGTAACACTATTAACCTAGTGAAGTAATTTTTTCTTTTATAACTTCTTTTGGTTGAACGCCTACAAACCTATCTTTAACTTCACCATCTTTTAAAATAACTACAGTTGGTACGCCCATAACTTGATTTTGTCCAGCAATTTGAGGATGTTGATCAACGTCAAGTTTAACGAACTCAACACCTTCTATTTCATCATCTAATTCTTCTAAAATTGGACTCAATACTTTACATGGTCCACACCAAGTAGCATGAAAATCAATAACAACTGGATTTGATGAATTTACAATTTCTGAATATTCTTCAGCATTTATTTCTTTTACCATTATTTCCTTTAATTTCTTACTAAGTTTATAAATTATAAATTTATAAAAGTAATTTAAAAAAGAAATTATTTAAAGTCTCTAATTTCTTTTTTAACTCTTTTCTCTGTAATCTTTCTTCTTTTGTCGATATCTTTTTTACCTTTTGCAAGAGCTAATTGAATTTTAATATACCCATTTTGCTCAAAAACTTTTGTTGCAATAAGGGTAAGACCTTTTGTCGATATTAATCCGATAAGTCTTTTTATTTCTTTTTTATGGAGCAAAAGTTTTCTGGGGGTTTTGGGGTCATAATCAATTAAGTCAGCATATTTGTAAGGTTCAATATTCATTTCTCTTATTACAGCTTCTTCTTCCTCTATTGTGGCAAATGCATCAATAATCGAGATTCCTCCATTTCTTGCACTTTTTGTTTCGGGACCAGTAAGAACAACTCCAGCTTCAAAAAATTCAAGAAATTCATAGGAATTTCTTGCTTTACGATTCTCTGCAAAAACTTTCATCTATCTAAAAAGCAATAAGGATTCATTCTTCCTCTAGAAGTAGGATCTAAGTAAGGAAGGCTGCAACTAACAGAATTTGGATTCTTTAATCTTACTTCAAAATGTAAGTGTGGACCTGTTGATCTACCTGTTGTACCTACTGTTCCAATCGTATCACCTGTAACAACAGTTTGGCCAACAGATGCTCGTATTTCATTCATATGAAAATAAAGTGTTGTCATTCCCCCGCCATGATCAATAAAAACTGTTCTACCAGCTAAACCATAGTATCTGGCAAGAATGACTACTCCACCTGCTGCAGCCTTTATAGGTGTACCTGTTCTTCCTGGAATGTCTATAGCTCCATGAAAACTAGTAGTACCCCTAAATCTTCTCCACTTGTAGCCACTTGAAACATAACTGCCGGTTATAGGCCAGGTTAGCTTATTTGGTGCTGCTCCACCAAGGGTGCTTAATCTGTTTATGTCCGCCTGAATAGCATCTTCAAGCTTTTCAAGATTTGCGTGTTCAGCATCTAATTTGGCCAATTGATTATTTGCTTCTGTCAAAAGGTTCTGAGCTTTCTTTCTTTCTGCTAAAACAGCAGCCTTTTTATTTTCAACTTGACGTTTTTCCCTTTCTACTCTATTTTTACTTTCCTCAACTTCATCTGCGTACTCTTCAGCCTCGATAGAAATTTGATTTTTCTTTTCCTCTTCAACTTGAAGAGAGGAAATTATTTCTTCTCTTTCTTCTTCACGTTCTGATAAGAACTCTGTTTGTGTTTCTGACAAACTCTCAAACGAATTTAATGACTCAATAATTTCATAAGCTGTGTTTACAATTGCAGATGCATAACCTAATGCAGCAAGAAAATCAGATAAATCATTCAAATTAATAAATAAAGCTGTTGCTGGACTCATAACCCCATTAATGTACATATCTACAGCTTTTTCTTGTAACTCATCTTTCGCTGAATTTAGATTCTTTTGAGTTTCAAATAGATCATCTTTTACTTTTAAAATTTCATTTTTAGTTGTTCCTAATTTAACTTGTTCATTTACAATATTTTGTTGAACAGCCGCAAGATTATCAAGAGATTCATCATATCCTTCAAGCGCATTTTCAAGCGCAAGCTCAGCTGCAACTAGTCTTCTTTGAACTTCAGCAAGCTCATCATTTACTTTTTTAAGTGATGAATCGTTTGCTAAAATTGCTTTTTCTAAATCTGTTTTATCACCTTCGTATTGTTTGATTTGGTTTGCAATTGCAATAAGCTGCTTTTCTACTTCTTCGAGTCTCTCCTCGGCTGTGATTGCAAAAGAATGATCAACAAATATTGTCTGTATAAAAATCAGAAATAATATTAGAACTGAAAAAAATTTTTTAGTCATTTAGGGCTTTCCTGATTCCGACAAAGCTAGCAAAAAATCCGAAACCAATGGTCGACAATAACAAAATAAGAGTTAGATTTATCAAATATGTGTCAGAAATAGCAATATCAAAAATACTTTCAGCAATAAATGATGTTTTTGAATACTGAATAAATCCCCAACCAAGACCCACAGCTATGCTTGTTCCTATTAAGGATTCGAAAACTGCTTCGAAAATAAAAGGAAGTCTTATATATGTTGATGAAGCACCAATAGTTCTCATTATTTTTATTTCTTTTTTCTTTGCGTAAGCAGTAAGTCTTAACGTGTTGATAATTAAAATAAATGCTGCAAAGGCAATTAACGCAGCAAAAATTGTTGCAGATAAAACAAGGGTATTTGTTAAACTTAAAAGTCGTTCAATCGCTTCACCAGAAGCTCTGATCTCTTTAACAGCTGGGTTGCCGTCCATTCTTTCAATAATCAATTTATAATCTGCGGGGTCATTTAGATTTATACGTAATGACGTAGGTAATATATCAAAATCTACTTCTTGAAGTAATTCAGGTTGATCTTTGAATAATAACCTGAATTCATCAGAAGCTTCAGATTTCGTAAAATACTCTACCATCCTGACTTCTGGATAACTTTCTAAAGTATCTTGAAGTTGCTTATGAGCTGTAGAAGTTACCCTATCATCCAAAAAAATAACAACATGAACTCCATTTTGCCAACGCGATGTGTTGTTTTCAACGATTGCACGTGCGGAAAGTGTGGTGAAAACAAGAAATGAAGATACCAATACTGCAAGCATTGTTGCAACTACTAGTAATGGATTTCTTCTCATGTTTATGAAAGTGTTCTTGAAAACATAGTTTAATTTTTTCATTAACCTTTAAACATACCTTCCTTGATCTACATCACTCATTAATTTGCCATCCTTTAGTTGTAACACTCTTTTTTTTCTTCTGTTTACTATCGATGAATCATGTGTTGCCATTAAGACAGTTGTGCCAGCCCTATTGATTTTTTCTAATAATGTAATAATTTGAATGCTAAGTTCTGGATCTAAATTGCCTGTAGGTTCATCACATAAAAGGACAAGTGGATTCGATGCTAGTGCTCTTGCTATACATGCTCTTGTTTGCTCTCCTCCTGAAAGTTGACTGGGAAATTTATACATACTTTCGTTTAATCCAACTAAATCAATCAACGTACTGGTTTTCTCATCAATTTCTTTTTCTTCAAACCCAAGTACTTCAAGAGCAAAACTTATATTCTCAAAAGTTGTTCTATCTTCAAGAAGCTGTGGTTCTTGAGTAACAATTCCTAATTTTCTTCTCAACAAAGGTATTTTCCATTTTGGCAGGCTCGTTACATCCATATCTACAACTTCTATATCTCCTTTTGTCGGAGAATATTCTTTGTAAAGAAGTTTAAGTAAGGATGATTTTCCACTTCCAGAATGACCAATAAGATAGACAAATTCACCTTCTGAAATCTCTGTAGATACGTTTGAAAGTGCAACACTTCCACCTTGAAAAACTAACGAAACATTATCTAACTTAATCATTTAATCCCTGTCTACGCCATTTTAGATACTCATTGATAAATATGTTAATATCTCCATCTAAAACTGACTGGATATTTCCAACTTCAATATTTGTTCTTGAGTCTTTAACTTGTTGATAAGGTTGCATGACGTATGACCTAATTTGCCTACCCCAGCCAGCTTCAACTTGTTCACCTCTAATTGAGTTAAGTTTTTTTAATTTTTCTTCTTTTTCTAACAGTATTAGTTTTGATTTTAGAAGGGCCAAAGCACGAACTTTGTTTTGTAATTGTGACCTTTCTGCCTGACAAGCAACTACTATTCCTGTAGGAATATGGGTAACTCTTACTGCTGAATCGGTTGTATTTACATGTTGACCTCCAGCTCCAGAAGATCTATAAACATCAATACGGATGTCATCATCATTTAAATCAAACTCATCCGAATCATCAATTAATGGAATAACATCAACTCCTGCAAAACTAGTATGTCTTCTTTTGTTACTATCAAAAGGACTTATTCTAACTAATCTATGAACTCCTCTTTCACTTTCTAAATTTGCATAAGCTCTGAAACTTTCTACTCTTATCGATGCAGATTTTATTCCTGCTTCTTCTCCAGAAGAAATTTCCTCTATCTCATAGCTCATTTCTATACTATCTAAATATCTTGTGTACATTCTTAATAACATTTCTGCCCAGTCATGAGCATCAACACCTCCCGCACCAGCATTAACTGTAAGAACAGCTGAATGATTATCGAACTCACTTGAGTACAGAGATTCTTCCTCTAGGTCTATAATCTTTTGCTCGATTTCTTCAAATTGAGGTTTTATTTCTTCCAGTTCAGATAGATTATCTTTGCTTAATTCTGTTAATTCTTCCAAATCTTTAATCTCATTATCTAAAGTATTTAATAAATTAATTACTTTCTCAATGTTTGAAGCATTTTTAACAATATTTTGAGGATTTGATATTTCTGACCAAAAATCTTTTTTTGAGATTATTATATTAAGTTTTTCTAGTTCTTCTTTTTTATTATCAAAGTCAAAGATACTCCTTGGCAGAAGTTAATCTTTCTTTAAAATTTTTTATTTTGTTTCGGATATCTTTATACATCTATCATCTATTCCACATTTTTTATATTTAATCCCACAACCCTCAGGACATGGATCATTTCTTCCAATTTTATCTTTATTATCAACATTTGATGTTTTTTTCTTTTCCTTGTTTAAATCATTATTTTCTTGTGAGATTTTGTCAAAGTTTAATAAAAGTCTAACAACAGATAACTTAACATTGTGAATTAAATCTTCAAATAAATCATATCCTTCTTTTTGATATTCAACTAAAGGATCTCTCTGACCCATTGCTCTTAATCCAATACCTGACCTGAGATAATCCATTTCTGAAAGGTGATTTTTCCAGGATTGATCTATAAACGAAAGTGAGCCCATTCTTGCTAAATTCATGAAATTATTTTTGTCTGATTCGAAATTTTTATTGTACAGGGATTCCATACTTGATATTATTTCTAAATTATCATTTACTTCTATGGTTTGCAATAACTGTTTTTTTACATTGTCAGATAAAATTAAACTTAATTCATTTTCAACGAAATTTCTATAATCTTCAAGTGTTTCATATTGTGTTTTGTAGTTATCAACATTATTTTGTAATTCGTCAAATATGTCATCTCTCCAATCAGTGATCAGATTTTCTATATTGTCGGACATGAGGAGTTCTCGTCTCCATTTATAAATTACATCTCTTTGTTGATTAAGAACCTGATCGAACTTAAGAACATTTTTTCTTATTTCAAAGTTTAATGATTCAACTTGTGCTTGAGCTCTTTCGATACTCTTAGTTACCATACTCTGCTCAATCTTTTCATCATCAGGCAAGTTGAGCCTATCCATAATTGATTGAATTCTTTCACCTTGGAATCTTCTCATTAAGTCGTCTTCAAGACTTATATAAAATCTTGATTCACCTGGATCACCTTGCCTTCCTGACCTTCCTCTTAATTGGTTATCAATTCTACGAGATTCATGTCTTTCTGTCCCAATTACATAAAGACCTCCAAGTTCAATTACTTTTTCTTTTTCGTCATTGATCAAAGAATCAAATTTCGAAATTAACTCCTCCATGTATTTTTCATCATCTAATTTGTTTTCTTTTTCTACTTCATTTTTAGCCATAAATTCACTATTACCACCTAATTTGATGTCTACACCTCTTCCTGCCATATTCGTTGCAACGGTAACTGCTTTTAATCGCCCGGCTTGAGCAATAATTGATGCTTCTTCCAAGTGATTTTTTGCATTTAAAACAGAATGCTTAATACTGTTTTTTGTTAATTCTTTTGAAATTTCTTCTGATGAATCAACTGAGACTGTACCTAGTAAAACTGGTTGTCCAATTTCGTGTCTTTTTTTTATATCATCTACAACTGCATTTAGTTTGGCTTTCTTTGTTTTATAAACTGTGTCCTGATTGTCGTTTCTTGCTACTGGCAGATTCGTTGGTATCTCCACCACCTCAAGATTGTAAATTTGGATTAATTCCTCTTCTTCAGTTTTTGCCGTACCTGTCATCCCAGATAGATGTTCATACATCCTAAAATAATTTTGATAAGTGATCGATGCTAATGTTTGATTTTCATCCTGAATACTTACATTTTCTTTGGCTTCAATTGCTTGATGTAGTCCGTCAGAATAGCGTCTTCCTTCTAAAACACGTCCTGTAAATTCGTCTACTATTTTTACCTGTCCATCAGATTTTATGTAATCAATATCTTTTTTATAAATTTCTTTAGCACGTAGTGAAGCTGTTAAATAATGAATAAAGTTTGTAGATGTGTTTTCATATAGATTATCAATACCTAATTTACCCTCGATAAATTCAATCCCCTCCTCTGTAGGGTGAATTTGTTTTTTTGATTCATCTACTTCATAATGGATATCTTTTTTCATTTGCTTAACTAATTTTGAAAATTGTAGATACCATTTCGTTGACTCCTCAACCCTTCCAGAAATAATTAAAGGTGTTCTGGCCTCGTCAACTAAAATTGAATCAACTTCGTCAATTACTGCATAAAATAGGTTACCTTGAGTTAATTGCTCTGAGGATTGTGCCATGTTGTCTCTTAAATAATCAAAACCAAATTCATTGTTAGTTCCATAAACAATGTCTTTTTTATATTCTGAAACTTTTTCTTGGTAATCTTGATTTGAATAAATAAGGCCAACTTCAAGTCCTAAAAAGTTATAAATTGGACTCATCCATTCAGCATCTCTTCTTGATAGATAGTCATTAACTGTTACAACATGAACACTTTGATCAAAAAGCGACATAAATGATATTGGGAGTGTAGAAACAAGTGTTTTGCCTTCCCCTGTTTTCATCTCAGCTATTTTATTTCTTAATAAAACCATTCCCCCGAACAACTGAACATCATAATGGCGTTGTCCAATTGTTCTTTTAGATGCTTCCCTCACTAATGAAAATGCATCAACCTCAAAATCAAATTTGTTTTCTGAGGTTATCTCTTTTTTTAAATTTTGAAATTTATTTTTAATTTCTTCATCAGAATATTTTTCAACTTTAGATTCTTTAGAGTTAATTAACTCGACTTTTTTATCAAGCTCTTGTGCAAGTTTTCCACTTCCTACAGATAAAACTTTTTTAAAAATACTCAAATTTAGCTTGTGCCATGCTCCCAGGAGTCGAGATATTCAATTTGCTCTTTAGTAAGGATTTCTAATTCTCCACCCATGAGTCCTAATTTTGTAGCTGCAATTTTTAAATCAACTTCATTCGGAAGAGTATAAACTTTTGGCTCTAGATCTTCATGATTATCTTTTATCCATTCTGCAGCCAAGGCCTGGTTGGCAAATGACATATCCATCACTGAAGCAGGATGGCCAGTTGCAGCAGCTAAATTAACTAGTCTTCCTTCAGCTAGTACTAAGATTTCCTTACCATCGTACAAATAGCTTTCTACATGATCCCTAACTCTATGTACTTCAGCACTATCTTGTTTTAATGCTTCTAAATTGATTTCTACATCAAAATGTCCTGCATTAGCTAAAACTACTCCATCTTTCATTACATCAAAATGTTTCTTGTCCAATGCATGCATGTTTCCTGTTACAGATACAATTACATCAGCAATTTTTGCAGCATTAACACTACTTTTTACTTCATATCCATGCATTAAAGCTTCTAGAGCACGTACCGAGTTAGGCTCAACGACTGTCACTTTAGCACCCATTCCATATGCTCGTTCTGCTACTCCTTTACCACAATCACCAAAACCGATAACAACCACATCTAAACCAGCAATCAAGAGATCGGTTGCTCTTACAACACCATCCATAGCACTTTGACCTGTTCCGAACCGATTATCAAATAAATGCTTCGTGTCAGAGTCATTAACAGCAACGACAGGAAAACGAAGTTTATTATTTTTTTCCATTGACTTAAGTCTTATTACCCCAGTTGTTGTTTCTTCCATTGAACCCATAACTGAAATATCAGATCTATCAGTTAAAAGCAGGGTAACTAAATCAGCTCCATCATCCATCGTTATGTCAGGTTTTGTGTCTAAAACAGAATTAAGGTGCTTAAAGAATTCATCATTTGATACTCCATGTACTGCATGTACTTCAACATCATTTTCAGCTAGGTAGGCAGCGACTGAATCTTTAGTTGATAGTGGGTTCGATGCACACAATGCAACGTTTGCCCCGGCAGCTTTTAAAGCGAGCATTAAATTAGCTGTTTCTTTTGTTACGTGCATACATGCACCTATATTCAAACCATTTAATGGCTTATTATTTGAGAACTCTGTTTTAATTTCTTCAAGAACTTTCATTTGTCTAGCAGCCCATTCAACTTCTTGTTGACCTACAACTGCTAGATTTTTATCTTTTATAGTGGACATTATCCTCCTAATAATTTTTTTAAATTTTCAATTGTATCAATATTTTTTGGGTCAATAGTTAATCTGTTTGCTAAGTTTAAACTAACTAAATCACCTAGTAATACTAACTCCAATAGGGTTTTTAGCGTACTTTCCTGATTGTTTAAATTAACTTCAACAATATTTACTTTCTCTCTTATCAATTCTTTGGTAAATTCAAATCTTTTACTAATTTGTTCATGTTCATTTCTATCCCGAATCAGAATAACAATATAATTATTTTTACTTCCATCTATGTCAGTATCCCATGAGAGAATTTCATTGTGATGTACCTCTGGTAGATAACCAACAAAAGCTTTGGATTTTGCGTTCTCATTAATCTGAGTTTTCCAACGTGTCGATACAACCTTTGACATATTGGTTCCTGAATATATGATCACAGTTTTTTTGTTGATACTTTCACATATATCTAAAGACAATTTGTTGATGTCAGAATCTTCAGCCTTTTCAGTTAGTTTTTCTAAATATGAACTTGCTTCATTCAATTGAGATACATAATCTGAACTCTCAACAATATCTAAGATTCTTGAAATAGCTAAAGTAAGATATCCAAATGCTGCCCTTGGTTGTAATCCACTTGGTATCTTAATATACTCCTTACCTTCTTCTTGTGCGATATCAATTAACTTCCCGCCGCTTGAAATAACGATCCAATCTAAATTATTTTTTTTGGCATCAGATATACCTGATAACGTTTCTTCTGTATTGCCAGAATATGAAATAAATAAACATAAAGGTCTAAATTTTAAAAACTGTTTTGGGATTGAATAATCTTTGTGAACAATTATATTTTTATCAGATATTTCATTAGAAAGTACTTTCATCACATCTCCTGCGACACCTGAACCACCCATTCCCATAATTAATAAATTCTCATATGTAATTTTTTCAAGATTACTAGAAGACTCAAGATCAGATATTATTTGATTTTTTAGGTCGAATGCGATATTTAACATCTATTAATCTATTATATTTGAAATTTTTTCAATGATGCTGTCTAAAGTTTTTTGATTGATTGCTTCTGCATTTAATCTAAGCATGGGCTCAGTATTCGATCCCCTCACATTAAACCAAAAGTCATCAGAAAAATATGATATTCCATCTAATTTATCAAATTCACCCTCAAAAGAATTTTCAATTTTTTTTAAACTTGTCTCTACATCTTCGACAATGTAATTTATTTCACCAGATGACGGCTTAAAGTTGTAATTTTGTAAAAGTTCTGAACTTTTAATATTTTTCTCAGATAAAATTTTTAAAAATATTAATAATGTCAATATTCCGGAATCAGCATAAAAATTTTCTCTCAAATAAAAATGAGCGCTATGTTCTCCACCAAAATCTGCGTCATTATCTCTCATAATTTTTTTTATGTATGAATGACCAACTTTAGATCTTATTGTCTTTACTCCTTTATTTTTTAAATATTCAATAACAGATGGTTGAACATTTACATTATGAACTATCTTTATTTCAGATTTCTTTTCAAATAACCAATCAGAGATTAAACAAGTCATCATACTTCCACTAATTACGTTTCCTTTATCATCGACAAATACAGACCTGTCAGCATCTCCATCGAAAGCAACTCCAAAATCAAAATTTTGTGACAATACTTTATTTTTTAAATCAAAGAGATTGTCTTGGTGTGAAGGATCTGGTGGATGATTTGGGAAGTTCCCATCTACTTCCATATAAAGGCCTTCAAAATTTAAACTAAACGATTCTGCTAGATCTTCAATAATTGCACCAAGTACACCGTTTCCACCATCAATAGCAAATTTCACTTTGTCACTTATTTCAGATGGATCAACTATATTTTTAAAATGTTCTAGATAAAGTTGATTCATAGTTTGCATTTCAGGCAATTCTGACATATTTAAATCATCATTAAATTTTTCTGCTAAATTCTTGATTTCATTTAATCCTGTTTCTTTACCGATCGCTACTGCTCCACTGTTGCAAAACTTCAAACCTGTGTACTCTTTTGGATTATGAGATGCTGTAATAATTAAACCAGGTAAATTCTTAATCCCTGAAAGGGTATAAACAACATCTGTTGGAACCATACCAACATACAAAACTTTTTTATTTACTGAATGTATTCCAGAACTTATAGCTGCAAACATTTCATTATTTGAAATACGGCCATCATGCCCAACAATAATTTCATTTGAATCTACAAAGGATGCAAAAGCTGCGCCTATTTTGAAACCAACTTTTGGTGTAATTGTTTCATTAAAAACACCTCTTACATCGTAAGCCTTAAAAATTAAATCTAGTTTATTTTCATCCACTCCATATGTATTGTAATGTTTATGAAAATGAACAACATGATTAATAATTTTTCAGTTGTAATACCAGTATTTAATGAAGAAGAAATCTTTTTAGAATCTGCTAATAAAATCTTCAATATTTGCAAAGAGATGAATATGCCTTTTGAAATTATTTTTTCTGAGAACGGATCTATGGACAACACAAAAAATCTCATTCAAGCTTTTACAGAAGATAAAGATAATTGTTTTACGATTAATAGTGATTATGCAAATTATGGACTTGCATTAAAAAATGGATTTGAAATTGCAAAAAATGATATTGTAATATCATTTGACATTGATTATTTTTCAAAAAAATTTCTTAAGCAATCATTAGAACTAGATGAGAATTACGTAGCACTAGTTGCATCGAAAAGATTAAATGAATCTGAGGATGAAAGAATATTTATTAGAAAAATGGCAACATCAATATTTGTATTAATTTTAAAACTTTTATTTCAAACCTCCCTTAGTGATACTCATGGAATGAAAGCCATAAGAAGATATAATATTCAAAAAGAAATCAATAACGTGATATCAACACAGGATATTTTTGATACTGAACTTTTAATTAGAATAGAGAAATCAGGATATAAAATTCTTGAAGTACCGGCAAAAGTAAATGAGATTAGACCAAGTGTATCTGTTATTTTTACAAGAATTCCTAGAACACTAAAAAGTTTATTTTTATTACGGCTTCAATTATTTAAAGAGTCTTTAAATACAAACAATTTATAAATTAAATATTTAACGGGAAGAATGAAACCATGTATCAAAACAGTCGCTATTAAAAATTGTATTTCGTTATCTTGAATTGATGGTCTGATCAAGTCAATTAAAAACCAGATAAACAATGGAACAACTAAGTTGATTAAATTAGTAACCAAAAATTTTACAAATTCTTTAATTCCCCCCTCGTAAATAGATAATTTGAAAATAATTCTTCTAGATAAAAAATATGAAACTAGAACTCCGATCGAAAATGCAAAAATATTTGTTAGGTAAGTTCTTAAAGGAATTTCAATTGAATAAAAAACAAAAAATTGAAATAAATAGCTTATTCCAAGACCAAATACTAAATTGAATCCACCAACAATATACGTTCTTAATAGCTGTGCATAAGTGGAATCACCTGTTAACAATCTAGAATTTTTAAGTTTTTTTAACATTTTTTATAGATCTAATAAAAATAATCAATGATAAGAATAATGAAAATATTGAAAAATAGAAGCTGTTTTTTTCGAGTGTGGTTATTTCAAAGTTGATCTCCACATATTCTTGATTAGGTATTACTGACATGAATGAGGGAGAGGTTCTAAATGGCCCTAACCCATTTGAAATAGACCAATTTGGAAAGTAAGAAACTTTAATTAAATGTAATTCGCCAGGATTGTTTGTAAAAAATGATATTTTCTTATTTGTAATTTTTATGTCTGTAACTTCTAAATCGTTCTTATTCGATGGCTGTATCAATATTTTATTAGTTACTTCAATAACTCTCTTTTCATCAAGTTCATCAAAATTTTCATATGCTTTTTGAAAAAAATTAGTTATATTAGTATCTCTAAAAACTGAACTAAGAATACCTTCTTGTTTGTTTACTTTTGAAAACACATCAATATCTTGATAAATTAATTCTACTTTTAAGGAATTGACTTCAAATACTGAAAACGGCTCTGATGAAAAAAGAAATGTCAGTCTTTCCGAATTCATTGCTTTACTTTCAATTTCTTCTGTATACGTAATAAAATAATCTACACCTAGGTCATAAAGATAATCTACACCTTTATCAAATTGGTTATTTATATATGACAGTCCACCTACTGGATTTGATGGTCTTTTTGCCAAACCAGATACAGAGATAAAATGAAATGGGGTTGTAATACTTGAATCAAAATATAAACCTTCCATACTTGTATGTTTTGTAAAATAAGGAATTGTCATTAGTGTCATTGGGGTTCCATATTTATTCATATCTGAATTAGGTTCCCACATAATCCTTCCAGGTTTTAAATTATCTAATTGTGTGTATAAGCTTTGAATTTGATTCCAGTCGTTCTTTCCTTCGTAGCCTGTAAAATTCCAATTAAGCCAATGTGGCAAGAAGGATATAGTAGAAAAAATAATAGAAACAATTAACAAATTAAGTTGTACAACAACATTTTTTAAATTTAGAATTGCAAAAATCAATATTATAAAAATGATTGGTAGATAAAGATTTAAATATGATTGGTTAGTAGACCATTTTTCATAAAATATATACAAACAATAAATTGTTCCACCTAAAAATAAAGCCGTTAATACATTGACTCCCTGTTGAAAAAGATTTATATCATCAATAAAAATTTCTATTGCTTTGAAAGATAAAAAAATAATTCCAAGATTGAAAAATGGTATCAATCTACCATTCCAAAGAGCACCTTCTGGGACATAAAAATAAAGCAGAATAGATGAGGAGATAAGATAAAGATCAAATAAGTTTAATGTCTTCTTTTTAATCAGATTTTTATGCTTTGCTATAAATAAACCAACCAAGATAAAGATGATGGGTAAAATATCTTTCTTGATCAAATCATCTAATCTAGTAAATGGAGTGTAACTCATATTTGTTGTATATTCTAAATTCATCAACAATGAGATAGACCATCTTGATGCAAGTGCTAAAAAAATAAAGATTGAGAGTATTCTTTGATTTAGATTTTGTTTTTTTGATAACCAGTAAAATGCATAAATTGGCGAATAGATAATAAATGGAATTACATGAGACAACAAACAGAGAGCAAGAAAGATTGAACTAATTGTAAATCTAAAATTATTTTCAGATTTTATTAAATAAAAAATTGATAGATTTGCAAATGCTAAAGAATACGCAAAAGAAAACTGCCCTGCCAATGTTGATGCTAAATTGCCACCATAAATAGTAAACGACTCAGTAAAAACGTAAAACAATCCAGCCGTAGCACCATATATTGAAATTTGATTCGATGTTTTTCTCATTAGTTTTTCTATAGAGTAAACAACTAAAATGGTGGACATTACAACCATAATTTTGAAAGCGATTCCAAAAGGAAATATAAGATTAAAGATAAATGTGATTATGGCTGGAAGAGGGAAATAAAAATAGTACAGAGGATATCCACCAAACCAATCATTTGACCATCCGTTTATTTGAAGATTTGGCATAAAGTCTTTTATAAAAGTATCTATCGCAACAATATGAGCTCCCATATCTCCACCGGTAGGTGTATTGTTTTCAAAAACTAAATCAATTCTTAGAAATAAAACTAAAACCAGTAAATAAAATAATTGTTGCGAAATATTTGAATTTAAACTTTTAATAATTGATTTCATTTAAAATCTTTCCAAGATATTTAGTACTTCTTTTACCATTTTCTGACCACTCAGCATACCAGTACGGTCCATGAGGACAACTATTACAAGATTCTCTTCCACATTTGATTAATTTTTGCCTATAGGATATTTTTTGTTCATTTCTTGTCGGCCCAAGCTTGTTATCAATTAGGATACGTAATCTTTTTAAATCCGATTCTCCTAATTCAGATATTGCTTCTAGAATTTCTCTATCTACCATTATTAAAATGTTAATGGAATATTGGTAAGAGTAATAAAGTATGAAAAAAATTGTTTATTTATCAGGTGGAATTGGTGGAGCAAAACTTGCAAAAGGTTTTTACAATCTCGACGAAATCGACCTAACAATAATTATCAATACGGGTGATGATGAAACTATACAAGGAGTTAGGCTATCTCCAGATATAGATTCTGTAATTTATGCATTAGCTGGAATTGAGGGTGATCTTGGATGGGGCCAAAAAAATGACAGTTTTGTTGTAACTGAAGAATTTAAAAAATATTTTCCTCAAGAATTTACTATTGGCGATAAAGATCTTGCTTTAAACCTTTTTAGAAATCAATTATTTTCTGAGGGCAAATCACTTACTCAGATAACAAAGATAATTTCTGATAAATTTGGATTAAATTGCAAAATATTTCCAATGACAGATAATTTAGTTAGTACAAAATTGAAAACCACTGAAAATAAATTATTAGACTTTCAAGAATATTTTGTTGAATTAAAATCCGAACCTGATTTAAGTGATATTATTTATTTAAATTCTGAGGATGCAGATATAACTAATGAAGTTTCTAAAGCAATTGAAGAAGCTGACAAAATAGTGATTGGACCTTCAAATCCAGTACTTTCAATTGGACCAATTCTCTCTATAAAAAATTTAAAGGAAAAATTAATTAACGATGATACAACATATATTGTTTCACCATTCATACAAGATAAAGCAATTAAGGGTCCTTCCAAGAAAAATTTTGAAGATCTCGGTTATAAAAGTGACATAAGTGGAATAAAAGAGTTTTATGATTATGTTGGAAATTTCTATGTAGTGCATAATGGTGATTCCGATGGGGCTGAAAATACAATCGAAACAAATATATTATTTAAATCTATAGAAGACTCGACCACATTAGCTAAATTCATTATTGATCATGAATAACATAAATATCATTCCTATTAAAAATCTACCTGAATTTTCACCTAAGCATGATTTAGCCGATGAGTTAATTAAAGGATTTGAAAAAAACAATATTGCTCTAGAAGACAATGATGTAATTGTTGTAACCCAAAAGATCGTATCTAAAGCTGAGAATAGATTGATAGAAAACAATTTTGTAAATATTGAAGAATTGATTAAAAAAGAATCTTTAGAAATTTTAAGAAAAAGAGGCGATACGATAATCGCAAGAACAAAACATGGTTTTATCTGTGCAAATGCAGGTATAGATAAATCAAATATAAAAAAAGGTTCTGTTTTACTATTGCCTGAAGACCCAGATAAGACATCTAGAGACATACAAAAGAAAATTGAATACAAAACTAATAAAAAAGTCAGCGTGATCATATCCGATACGTTTGGAAGAGCATGGAGAAAAGGGCAAACTAATGTTGCTATAGGTTCATCTGGAATTGAACCTTTGGAAAGCTATATTGGTGAAAAAGATGCTTTCGATAATGAGCTTTTTGCCACTGAAATTGCAATTATTGACGAACTAGCTGGTGCTGCTGAATTAGTTATGAAAAAAAGTGACAATATTCCTGTAGCAATCATAAGAGGTGTTGATTATAAATCCTCTGATTTGGGAGTTGGAGAATTAATAAGAAAAGAAGACGAAGATTTTTTTCTTTAATAATTTTTATGAATTCTTAAACCAATCTACTAATTCTTCAATACCTTTATTTAAATCATATTCTGGTTCCCAACCCAAACTTTTCTTCGCTTTGTTGTTATTTAAAACACTCCTCAGCAATTCTCCGTCTCTTTTAGGTTTGTAATCAGGATCTCCATCCCATGAAGTTTTTAATGCGATTAATGACACTAACTCATTTACAGATGTTTCAACACCAGTACCTATATTTAAAAATAAATCATTATCATTTTCAGATGATTTAATTAGTGCACTCACAACATCCGTAACATATATGTAATCTCTTGTTTGGTTTCCATCACCATAAATTATTGGTTTTTCATTATTTAACATTTTTCCGGTAAATATTGACATTACTCCTGCTTCTCCATGGGGGTCTTGACGCGGACCATAAACATTTGATAAATTCAAAATTGAGTATGACATTTTTTCATTTTCTAACATCAATTTTATAAAATCATTAAGCTTTTTTTTTGCTACACCATAAGGAGAAACTGGCTCACCTGCAAAGTCTTCTTCAGTAGTTGGAATTACATCAGGTTCACCAAATATTGTTCCTCCAGAAGAGCTAAAAACAAACTTCTTACAATCTGTATTTATTAATGTTTGTATTAACTTAATAGGCTGTAAGAGATTATGTTCAAAATCTAGTAACGGTTCTTCTACAGAAATTACAACTGAAGATTGCGCTGCTAAATGAAAACAAATTTCAGGATTAAATTTTTCAATTTCTTTTGTTGATTCATCAGATCCAAGGTCATCATAGATTACATCTACGTTTTCTAACCTGTCTAGATTTGTTTTTTTTCCGGTCAATAAATTATCAATAACTAAAACTCTTACATTGTTTTTCAGTAATTCCTCTACTAAATGGGAACCAATAAATCCAGCTCCACCTGTTACTAATGCTTTTTTATACTTCATGATTTAAAAATTTCGTCATTTATTACTGCCTCATCTTCAATTATCGCTTCACTGCAAATTATTGAATTATTAATTTGAACACTATTTCCGATGGAACTTGAACCTAATATAACGCTATTCTCTATCAATGTGTCTTTTCCGATGGTCGCTGAATCAGAAATCCAATTGGTTTGATTTTCTGTATGAGCATATATATACGACTCTCTCGTTCCTACATCTAACATATTTCCATTTACATGAAAACAATCCAATAAATTGTTTTTCGCTAATTCAGGAAATACATTTTTCTCAAAAGAACAGGGTACTTCCAAATTGTTTTTGATTTCTCTGATATCTTTTTTGTGAAAACAATAGACACCTAGGCTTATATTTCTTCCATATTTCATATCTTTTGGCTTCTCAATAAAGTTTATTATTTTTGTACCTTCCAACTCGAGTACGCCATATCTTGATGGATCTTCAACGGGTATTGAACAGATAGTTGAATTTTTTGAATTATTTGCCACTTCCAGGAATGATTCAAAATTCATATCAATGAGTAAATCTCCGTTCATACACAAAAATTTATCATCAAAATCTTCTATATTCTTAATTACATATCCACCAGTATCTAATTTTTCATGTTCAAAATGTAAGTTGACATTATATTTAGAATTTTTTTTGTAATCTATCCAGTAGCTTTCATGCTTTATTGAACAAATTAAATTTATGTTATCTAAATTTGATTCTTCCAAATTCTCAAGAATTAAATCTATTAATGGTCTTCCTTTTACCGTAAGTAATGCTTTAGGGATACCCTCTGAAAGAGGTCTAAGTCTTGTAGCTTCTCCTCCTACTAAAAGATATATGTCTTTAATCATTGTCCAAAAAATTTAAAAGTTCTTTAAAGCCAGATTCTATATCGATTTGTAATATGTTTTCCCATAAATTTTCAGCTTTTTTATTTGAAAAGTAATTTTCAACATTTTGCACAAATTTATCTTTCAATAAGGGTATAGCCTCAACCCTCCTATCTGGATGACCAATAGGAGTTTCAATTTTTACTTTATCAGAAAATGAGCCATCGTTATATTTAAAGTAAATCTCATTTGAAATATGTCGTTTAGCAATATCATAATAATTTTTTGTAAAGTCTTTATTTTCATAAACTTTTATCTTCTTTCTCAAAGAATTTACTTGGTTTAAACCATGAAAATTATCACTATACGTTTCCGAGGTTAAATCTTTAAAAATTAGAGCAGCAGATACCATATATTCAAGAGAGTGATCTCTATCCGAGGAATTGTTAAGTTCATTTTTATTACTAATGATTCTCAATGCTGGCTCATGCGTTTCAATAATTACTTCCTTAATATCTTTCTCTTTTTCATGAAATAAATCAGATAATTGAAAAGAAGCCTCAACTGCAGATTGTCCATGAAACTCTGCCGGATACAATACCTTATACAATATGTTTTGAATTACCCAATCATTAAGTTCTTTACCAAAGGATAAAATATTTTCATCTAAAAAAACTTTGTTAAATCCCCAAATCTGATCATCTTGTATCTTTTCGTAAATATTATCAGGAAACTCACTTATTTCAGCAATTTCAATACCTCTTGATGCGGCATCCCCTGCAGCCCAGCTTTTTCTTTTTCCAACATTTGGTGCCTGTCTATAAGATCTTAAATTGAGGCCATCTTGTAGAATGTTATTTACTGTTCTTGATATTGATTCTTCATTTTGATTTGATAATAAAGACGAAAATACTACACCCGATGCAAGTTTGACATAAAAGACATGGTCATAACCTTTTTCGTTTAAGGAGGTACCCAATGCTAAGCAACCTTGTATCTCATACATTTGGATTATAGATTGAAGAAATTGTGATAAATTTTTGTCTTTGTGGTTAAAAAAGTAACTAAATGCTGTTCCAATGTTATCAGACGGATGTGCCCACTCTTTTGCCAAAAAGGTATCGTTATAATCAAACCATCTGGTCAATATTGAAAGATACCTTGTAATTTCTTTGGCAGATTGCATATCATTTATAATCAAAAAAGGATTTGTATTAGAACCATACTTACCTCGTGTTGCAAATCTCATTGGATCTTCATAAGTTGAAGCATTATAAATACAACCCAGAGTATCTAACAGTGACAATTTCGTGGCAAGTAAATTTTCCTCAGAAAATACAATATTCTTTGTAAGATAATTCGAGATTATTTTATCAATATTTTGTTGAACCAAAAATTAGTCTCTTTCTTCAACTCCGATATATTTTGCAGCAGGTCTAATTAATGTATCGTCTGCTCTTTGTTCAAAATAATGAGCTGCCCAGCCAACTGATCTACCTGCAACAAAAATAGGAGTGAATAAATTTACATTAAAATCTAACTCGGAGAGCAAAAGACCACCATAAAAATCAACATTTGGAAATAATTTTTTTTCTTTATCCATGATTTCATCAATTTTCTGAGCGATTTCATATCTCAGTTTTGCATCATCATCAGAAATTAGTTTCTCAACCCAGCTTTTAACAACCGGACTTCTAGGATCTTGAATTTTGTAAACACCATGACCAAATCCCATAATTTTTTTCTTTTCTTCAAGCATTTTCATAACACCTGATTTTGCATCATCTACATCTTTAAATGAGTTTATTAATTCAACTGCTCGCTCGTTTGCTCCACCGTGCAATTCACCTTTCAACGTTCCAATACCAGAGACAATTGAACTTGTTAAATCTGACCTTGTAGAACCTGTAACTCTTGTAGCAAATGTTGAGGCATTAAATCCATGCTCTGCATAAAGAATCAAGATATCATCTAGCGCTTGTAACTGATCACTTGATGCATTATTACTTAACATAGAACTTGCAACTGTATACTTGTCATCTAATTCGCTCGTATCATTCTCGTTGTAACTCGCTATGACATAAGCTACAGCGGCAGAAATTTGAGTTGTTAAATCTAAATCAGATTTTTTGTCTGATTCTCCAATATAAGAAACAATTGTTCTAATAACATCCATTGGGTGGAGTCTTGATTTAATTTGTTTGAAAAGATTATTAACATCATTGTCCCCATTTAATTCTGAATAGTATTGCTTGAAAAAAGTTGTAAAATCAGAACCGTTTAAATCATCACTTATTATTAGGGATGCAACATCTTCATACGTATGTGTTTCTGTAAGCTTTATTGCATCATAACCACGATATCTTAAAGAGGTGCCTTCCATTCCGACGGTAGAAATTTTAGTTTCTCCAGCAATTACTCCTCTTAAGCCAGGTGAATATTCCATAGTTAATTAATTCTACATGTAAATTAATAAATTCGACTAGTGCAAAGTTGAATTTTATGAATACTAAAATCTTTTCATGGCACAAATTCATGAACTTGAATCAAAATCAAGATTTGGCACTAGGTATATAGTCGGAATAATTTTAGCAATTTCAACTCTTCTAGTCGCTGGTTGGATTGGATTTTTTGTGTTTCTTCCAATTAAATCTGGAATGAGTACGATATATGAACTTGAAGATAGATTTCTTCCAAGAGCAGAAGGAATGGTATTAGATTTTGTATCTTTATCAGAGCCATCAATAATTATTACAAGTGACGATGTAATTCTTGATGAGTTACATGATGGATTAAATCGAGATCCAATTAAATTATCTGATGTTCCTCCATTTGTTATTAACACTTTGCTAGCAGCGGAAGATAGTAATTATTATCAACATGAAGGTGTAGATTTTATTGCAATTTTAAGCGCTGTTCTTGATAACTTAAGAGGTGTAACCAGAGGTGGATCTACAATAACATCACAAGTAGCTAAACAATCATTTGTTGGAGATGAAATATCAATAAGGAGAAAAGTAGCAGAAGCAGTAGTTGCAGCTGAGCTTGAAAGAAGGTATACAAAAGATCAAATATTAGAGTATTACATTAACTCTATATATTGGGGATCGGGTGCATATGGACTTCAATCTGCAGCATTAGAATATTTCAATAAAGAGGTATCTGAACTTACGTTAGATCAAGCTGCAACCTTGGTTGTAATTATCAGAAGTCCCGCATATTACAATCCGAGAAAATATCCTGACAGAGTTCTTGAGAGAAGAAATGATGTATTAGATATTATGTTAAAAGAAGGGTTCATTGTTGACGTCCAGCATAGGTCAGCAAGGTTGGCCCCTTTGGTTATATCAGAACCAAATAATATCGAAAACAATGCAGAGCACGTATCAGCTGAAGTTAAAAGACAATTACTAAATGAACCTCAGTTTGCATTTTTAGGAGATACCAAAGAAGATAGAAAGAAAAAACTTTTTGGTTGCCCGTCTGACGATACAAGTTGTACTGGTGGAGGTGGATTAAAAATTTATATAACTGTGAACCTCGCATTGCAAGAACATGCAAATTCAATTCTTAACAAATGGGTTCCATCTTCAATTGATGAGGATTCAGAAGAGGAAGATGAACCAAAACCGACAGGGGTAATAACACTGTTAAATAACTTTACAGGTGCAATTGAGGTAATGGCGTCAGGAATTCCTTTTGATGAAGAGCAATATAATTTAGCTACTCAAGGTAAAAGAAATCCAGGTTCTGCATTTAAACCAATTACACTACTTGCAGCATTAGAAACAGGCTCTCAATTGTACAGTCATCGAGACTCCAGATCTCCTACTGAAATTGATTGCGGATATCCATGTGCTCCAGATGGAGTTGGAACTAATTGGGTTGTAAGAAACTATGGAACATCCATCACTGCTGACAGATACATAAATAAAATTGCTGCCCAAGACCGTGCGATTGAACTTCAATGCATTGGAACCCACATAGATGAAATTAAAAATAAA
Source organism: uncultured Candidatus Actinomarina sp. (assembly GCA_902587025.1). Classification (GTDB taxonomy): domain Bacteria; phylum Actinomycetota; class Acidimicrobiia; order Actinomarinales; family Actinomarinaceae; genus Actinomarina. Next base: position 50,672 of record CACIJJ010000004.1, read on the forward strand.
GACTTTATAGAGCAGTTTCCTTTAGCTGAAGGCCTTGATGATATTGAAGAAGATAGTGATAAATTATTAGAGATAGGAAAGGCACTAAACCAATTTGATGAAGAAGGTGTTCCAATAATTTATAGTGAAAATGAAAATATTGAGAAAGAAGAGAATCAAACTGTAGTTTCAGATGAAATACTTATTGATGAGCAAAGTAACTTAATACAAATTAATCTTGAAGCTGAGAAGCAATATATTTTCAAACCATGTCAGGACAAATCGGAGTACAACAGATCTATAAAACTACTTGATACATCTGGAATGGTATCACTTGAGGAAGCTACTAGAAGATCAATTAATACAGTTTTTGCTCAGTTGGCATCAGAAATTGGAGGGGAAAAACTCGCCAGTACGGCAAAAAGAATTGGTATTGATTCAGAACTTGAACCAGTAATTTCTTTAACTCTTGGTGCTGGAGCTGTTACACCCATTGAATTAGCGTCTGCATATTCATCCTTTGCTACAAATGGAAAATTAGCACCTCCATATTTAATAGATAAAATTGAAGACTCAAATGGACAACTACTATATAAACATATTGTCTCTACTAGAACAAGTATTCCAGATCCAGCAGCAGCTGCTGCAGTCAGAAAAACACTTGAGGTTGCAGCTCAAATTGGAACAGGTACAAGGGCAGTTTTAGACGATAGACCAATCGCCGGTAAAACAGGTACCCACCAAGGATTCAGAGAAGCATGGTTCATAGGATTCATTCCTCAATATACTTCCTCAGTTTGGATTGGTTTTGCTGAGGAACAATTACCACTTACTGATGTAGAGATTAATGGTGAGCTCATTAAAAATGTTTCGGGAGGTAGAGTTCCCGCGCCAATTTGGAAAGAATTTATGGAAGAAGTCGTTCAGGGTTTACCTATTCAAGAATGGCCTGAAGATCCTATTGATATAGATAGATATTATGAAATTCCTAAAATAGAAATTCCAGAATTAGTTGGATTAAACGTTCTTGATGCAGAAGAAATTGCTTTCTCTGGGTATATACTTCCAACAATAAACCTCGTTGACTCAGAAGAAGCACCTGGATTAGTCCTAAAACAAAATGTTAAAAATTGTAATCGTGAAGAAGAATCCAATGATTCAGATGAAAATGATAATAACTCTGAAGAGGAAGACGACTGTATTGGAGTTGAAATGCCTGAGGGTACAGAAGTCATTCTTGAAGTATCAGGTAAAAAATTTACTGGAAATCTTCCAAATTTACCACCTTGTGAATACACAATCGATGAGGCAGAAAGTTTAGTTAAGGAATTTATGAGAGAGACAAATGTAATACTTTTCCTTAAAAATACATTTGAAGAAACCGACTTAATAAATTGTGAAGGAAAAGTCATTGGAACTAATGTTGCTCAAGGTGGTGCGGTATCTACTGGCGACACACTTTCATTTATTATTGGAAGTAAAAACGAAGACTAATCTAAATTTTTAAAAAATTCATAAAGTGATAAAACTCCAAATCCAGTTGCACCCTTTCTATTATCTGAGCGTGCCGGACCGGCTATGTCCAAATGTATCCAGTCATTTTCACCAATAAACTCTTTTAAAAGAAGTGCGGCAGTTATTGCTCCACCAAATCTCCCACCAGTATTTTTCATATCAGCTAAATCTGAATCAATTAGATTTCTGTAACCATCGAATAATGGAAGAGGGTGAAAATTTTCATTTGTATTTTTGGCAGATTCAATGAATTTTTTTTCTAAATCACTGTTGTTTGAGAATATAGCACCAATATCAAGGCCTAATGCTACGTATGAAGCTCCTGTTAAAGTAGCGATATCACAGATTAAATCTGGATCAGTCTCTGCAGCAAATGCCAAAGCATCAGACATAATTAATCTTCCTTCTGCATCAGTATTCATGACTTCAATTGTTTTACCATTTCTTGTTTTAAGTACATCACCGGGTCTGATCGCGGACCCACTAACCATGTTTTCTACAATCGGAGTGTAAACTGTTAAACCTATGTCCTGATTTGTTCTTGCAATGATATTGATTACACCCCAGGCACTAGCTGCTCCTGACATATCCGTTTTCATTGTTTCCATACCAGTAGGACTCTTTAATGAGTATCCACCTGTATCAAAAAGCACTCCTTTTCCAATCAAAGATACTTGATATTTTGCTTTTGAATTGTATTTGCCAACCAAAAAATATGGGGGCCTATCGGAGCCTTTCCCAACACCCAAAACACCACCAAAGTCATTTTCCTCAAGCCACTTTTGATCATAAACTTCAACTTCTATTCGTGAAGAGTCAACTAGTTCTTTTACCTTGTTAATAAATTGCTCTGGTGACTTATCCAAAGCAGGTGTATTTATTAAATCTCTTACCCAAAATACTGAGTTCTTTTTTATTTCATTTTCTGAGGAATCTAGATCTTGAAATGTAATATTGTTTACAGAAGAATCATCATCAGATTTATAGTTATTGAATTTATATTGAACATATAAGATTCCATCAATAATTAAATTTGTATCTTCCACAACGTTCAAAAATTTAATTTCTGCATCGGAACTAATTTTTGATCCAATTAAGGTCCCCAGATCATAAAAATTAATATCATCTTTATTTTCACCAAGGCCAACGATTAATGTTAAATTCTCACTCTTTGAATATGATGGTGGAACTGAAAGAATCTGATTCTTTTTACCTTCAAAAGAATGGGTTTCGCAATATTCTTGAAACAAATCATTATCGAAGTATTCATCATGACCGTTCATTTCATCATTCAGAAATAATATATCAATTTTCATTTACTTGGTGTCCAATCATTCTCAAACTCTCTTGCTAGCATCCATAAAAGATCGGATAGTCGATTTAAATATATCACTACTTCGGAATCGGTTATTTCAAGATGTTTTTGCCATCTTACACATTTTCTTTCAGCTCTTCTTGAAACTACCCTAGCCCAATCAAATTTTGCGGAAATATTATTTTCACCAGGAACTACAAAAAATTCAGGAATTCCATTTTTTTCTTCAAGAAAATCGATATCTTTTTCAAGTTGTAAAATCATTTTTTCTTCAACTAAAGTTTTGTTAGGTTCAAGTTTTTTTCTATTTTCTTTTGTTGTCGCTAATTCAGCTCCAACAATAAACAATTCTCTCTGAATCCTTAGAACATTTTCTTGGACTTCAATTGGTAAGTCTTTATCTGCTCGTATTAAGCCCAGTGCAGCAACAAGTTCATCGACAGATCCATATGCATCGGGAGCTAAATCATCCTTTGAAACTGCATCACCAAAAAGCATGCGGGTTTCACCTTTATCTCCTTTTTTTGTATATATCTTCATTACTATCAATATAGTCCTAGGACAAAAGTAAAAGACCTCCAGAAGCTCCTAGTGAAACAATTAATGACAAATAACTCAATCCTGTAGAAGCCATAACTCCTGTATATGATTTTTCACCCAACGATTTATAGGAAGCAAACGACAAAATTGATGTAGAAAGAAAAAGTATCAAGATTACATTTTTGAATATATTCTCAATATCTTGACCAATAAATTCAAAAAAGACAAGTGGTATAAGAATTAAAGATTGAAAAGTACTGGTAATAGCTATTTTTTTCATACCTTCTTTTGATATTGTTGGGTCTACCAAAAACCAATGACCAATCATCATAGATGAAAAAACACCACTTACTAAGGATATTGGAAACAAATAATTTAGGAAAAAATCGAAAATGTTTAAATTTAATATATTGAAAATCTCAAAGTTAAGCAAGGTAAAACTTGAACCATAAAAATAGGGATATATTTTTTTATTTTTTATAAGCAAAGTTGCGATCAACAAGAGAGTGCCAAGTACAGTTAAAAGGCTAAAATTTAGCAAGATAATAGTAGAAATAATCGAAATAAATAATATACTGAATCCTTTTCTTGGCTTAATTCTGAAGTTTGAATATGAAAGATAGGGAATACAAAATGTTAGTAAAACATAAACAAATAGGTTCAATTCCATATATCTTTTACAATAACAATATATGTTAAAGAATATAAATCAGCTTAGGATTTTAAAAGCGGTAGTCATATCATTTATATTCATTTACATTACAAATAATGTTTTTAATTTGAATGAATTTACTCTAGGTATAAATTTTTTCATATCCTTGGGTATTTATTCAATTCTTAGCTACGTAGCCCTTATTGGTTATAACTTAAATAAGCTGGTTGGTTTAATATTGTTTTTTTCAATTACATTTCTTTCACCAAATATGTACCCTGAACTAGAGGGACAACTTTTTCCAGTTACATATGTTATTTTTGCTTTATTTTTAACATATCACTTTGGTGTTGAAATGTATAAAAAGTGGAAAACGACTATCTAAATTAAATAAATTAGAAAGGGTAGGTTAGAATAGAATAATGTTACGGGGCGTTTTCAAATTTACATCATACTTTCTCTTTGCTGCAGTTTTTGTGATATCCATAGGACAGACAGAAGCACTTTCTAATACCCATTCTCATTCAATTGTCAGACATGATGTAAATATAGGTTGTGCAGACAATGCTGTTGCACCATTGAATTCAATAAAAGATATCCAAACATTTTTAAACTGTAACGGTTTTAGTCCAGGTCCGATAGATGGTGTATCTGGTGGAAGAACTACCGGGGCTATAAAAAGTTTTCAAGCTAGCGTAGGACTAACTGCTGATGGCGTTGTTGGTCCGGCAACAAAGCAGGCAATGAGAAGTTATAGTTCAACTACTTTTACTTTTACTGGGAGTGGATGGGGGCATGGTGTTGGCTTAAGCCAGTATGGAACAAAAGGCTTAACAGAGCTTGGTGCACAATTTTGTAGTAACACAAGTTCTTGTACTTCTGACGAGGTTGTTAAATATTATTTTCAAGGTACAAATGTAAGAAATTTAGGAGATATTTCTCTGTCTTCACCAGATATAGCATCAAATAACAATGCTTTATGGGTGGGTCTAGCTAGGAACGCAAAAAGTATAACATTAACAACTTTGCCTTCGTCGAGTCCACCATCTCTTAGTATCTGTCAAGATGGATTGTCAAATACTGCTGGAGTGCAATTATTTCTCACTTCAAGAGGATTTGAGCCAGGTCCTATTGATGGTGCCTATGGTGATAAAACGGCAGATGCAATAAGAAATTATCAAGCATCTGTAGGATTAGGTCAAACAGGATCTATAAATGATGAGCTAATCAATAAAATAAAATCTGATTCAACATCTGATGGCCCATGCGAATCTGCTTGGGGTCCTTTGAAAATTGGTGGTGGTGCAACTATCAGTGTAATAAACAGTGGAAGTGAATGTTACATGACAGGCCATCCACTTGTTCCAAAAATAAGAGCGAGTTGCAATATGAGCATTAAATGGTCTGATGGTGGCAGAATTAGAGTTGGACCCAGAGAACATAAGCACGGAATTTTAAAATTGAGATCAAAAAATGTATCATCTGGTTTTCATGTTGTTTTGGCAGTAAACATAGAAAAATATTTATATGGCCTAGCTGAAATGCCCTCTCATTGGAATGTTAAAGCGCTTGAAGCCCAGGCTCTTGTTGGGAGAAGTTATGCAGTTTTCCATTATTTAGATGAGAATATACCATCTTCGTCAACAAATCTAGATGCTGGCTTAAGTGAAAAACAAAAGGCTTATTGTTGGTGTCATATAGGATCTACGGCTTCTAGCCAGTATTATTATGGTTATCTTAAAGAAATTTCCGGACCAAATTGGGTACAAGCTGTAAACAATACCTCTGGAAAAGTAATTACTTATGACGGTTCATATACTCGTAGCTCAGTAATTCAAGCATTTTATTCTTCATCAACTGGTGGTAAGACGAACACAAATGTTGTTGGATTTGGATCTGCTACACCGTGGCCTTACCTTAAAACCGTTGATGATCCATGGTCAATAGATAATAGAGTTGGTAATTCTAAAGCTGCGTGGTCCTTTGACTTCAATACCTATCAACTATCTAAAAATATATTATGTGGTGATACTCCTTGTTTTGATGCAATTACTGACATTTATGTTTCATCAGTTGCAGAGTCTGGTGCTGCTTTAGAAGTGACAATGAAAGGTTTCAAAAATGGATCAGCAAAGTCAGTAATAAAATCTGGAAGAAATATTAAATCACAGTTAGGATTTCGATCTCATTACTTTAAAACTTCAAGTACGTCTGACGTTTCAAACCTTGCAGTAGGTCCAGTTCAAGCTAATACTTCTTCAAGCGCTAACGGTGCATCAGAGAGTTTGTCAGCAGGAGAAACAGCTCAATATGCAACTTCTAGCGCAGGACTTTCTTATCTTGCAAAAGCAGGTTTAATAAATAAGTGTGATGGTAATTCATCTGGTTGTCAGGCAAAAACATTGACTAGAGAAGAAGCTGCAGCGATTATCACTGTAGTTGGAGGTATTCCACAAGATTCACCAAATGCTTATAGTGATGACGATACAAGTATTTACCAATCTGCAATTAATGGATTGCCATACTATGGAATGCAGGTATGTTTTGGAAGTCCATTCGAAATTTTACCCAAAGAAACAGTCGCTAGAGATGAGTTTGCATGTCTATTAGTTAGATCAATTAAAGCTGGAACAACAACAAATCTTTCTGGATCAGTTGATAAATATTCAGATGAAGGTGCAAGTAAGTGGACAAATGAGATAAACACCCTTGCAGCTAACGATGTGATTCCAGCATGCAGTTCAATAAGTGATAAATTTTGCCCGAGTAGAAAAATTTCAATAGGAGAAGTCTCATACATTATTGATAAGCTTGTAGGTAAATCATTAATTTCAAGTAATTTATTTGATTCATCACCTTTTAATAACTCTTGGGAACCATCTGGTGGTGAGGTTGAAAATGTAGCTGAAACGGCTGTTTCAAATCCCAACGCGGGGAATGATGCTTGTGTGCCAAAAGATAATTCTGGAATCATAATTAATTCAGTATTAGATGTTCAACAATTTCTTGCTAATAACGGATATAACCCTGGGCCTGTAGATGGCCAATCTGGACCAAAAACTAAAGCTGCTATCAAGGCATTTCAGCAAAAAGCGGGTCTGTATGCAGATGGCATTGTTGGTAATAAAACTAAAGCAGCAATGAAAGCTTACACCGGTTGTGAGTCTGGAAACGTTTGTAAAGCAAGGGATAATAGTGGAGCAAAACTTGATAGCGTTGCAGGGGTACAAACATTTTTAGCAAATAATGGATTTAATCCTGGAATTATTGATGGTGAAATGGGTTCATACACCAGAGAGGCTATAAAAGCATTTCAAAGAAAAGTTGGTTTGATCCCTGATGGAGTTGCGGGAACAAGAACTAAAGCAGCAATGAAATCTTATACAGGTTGTTAATTCAATAAACTTCTTATTTCATCAGATATTTTTTCAGCATTAAAGTTAAATTTTTCAGCTAATTGATCGATCGGAGCTGATTCACCAAAAGAATCTATTGAGAATGATTTTTTAATGTTCTGAATATACGTATCCCAACCTATTGTTCTTCCCAACTCAATTGTAAAAATATTTTGATTAAGACTTAATGATTCAAGCCTCTCTTCATCTAATCTATTTAAAATTGGCGCGCTAATTATTTGGACAGATAAATCTTTTAATTTCCTACTTATTTCAAACGCAAGTTCAAGTTCTGAACCTGTTGCAATTAAAGAAATGTCTGAACCAGGCATAAATTCATAAGCACCTGTTTGAAAATCCTTATAGCTAATGTCATTATCAAAAAATTTCATGTTCTGTCTTGATAAAATTATTGCTTTAGGATTATCTCTTTTTTCCAATGCATATCTATAAGAATGAATTAACTCCATGCTGTTTGATGGCCTAATAACATCAAGATTAGGTATCAGTCTTAGCGACATTAAGTGTTCGATTGGCTGATGTGTTGGTCCATCCTCTCCAAGATATATTGAATCATGAGTAAATATAAATAACGAATTAACATTCATCAAAGATGCTAATCGTATACTTGGCCTCATATAATCGGAGAAAACTAAAAAAGTTGATCCATATGGTATTAATTTACTATGTAATGCTAGACCGTTTACAATTCCACCCATTGCATGTTCCCTAATTCCAAATTCAATACTGTTTCCTCCAAAATTATTTGAGCCAAAGGTATTATCACTAATTATTTGTTTTGTTGAAGCAGCTAAATCTGCAGATCCACCAATAATAAATTTGTTAGATAAACCATACTCATTTAATATTTTGCCACCGACAACCCTTGAAGCTTCATCGCTTGACCATTCCAATTCAACCTCTGGGGTTTCTAAATTATTAAACTGGTTCCATAAATTCCTAAAATTCTTGTCAGATTGAAGTTTCAATTCTAAGTTAGCTTTCCATTCATCATATTTTGAATTATCATCTGCTCTTTTTTCATCAAAATATGAATAAATTTCCGAATCATGAATAAAAGGATCAACTGAAAAACCGATATTCTCTAAAAATAGTTCAAATTCATTTTCACCTAGTGGAGAACCATGAACTCCACTTGTGTTTTCTTTATTTGGAGCGTATTTACCAATTGTTGATTTAGAAATAATCAACGTTGGCTTATTAGTAACACTTTTTGCAGATTCAACTGCGTCAATAATTTCATTTTCTTTATGTGCATCAATTTCGTGCACATCCCATCCCATCGAAATAAATTTTTGTTTTTGGTTTGTTGCTGATACTTGAGTAACATTTCCGTCAATAGATATGTTATTGTCATCAAAAAAGTAAATTAGTTTTCCGAGCTCCCATAATCCAGCTAATTCTGCGGCTTCAGTTGAAATACCCTCCATTAAATCACCATCAGAAACAATCCCATAAATATGATGATCCACAACATCCTCTCCAAATACAGAGGCTAGATATCTCTCAGCTACTGCTAAACCTACGCCATTTGCAAATCCTTGACCGAGTGGTCCTGTTGTTGTATCTATTCCAATCTCAAAATCTTTTTCTGGATGTCCTGCAGTCTTTGATCCTAATTGTCTAAAATTTTTTATTTCATCTAAAGATATATCGAATCCATTAAAGTGTAAAAGACTATATAGAAGCATTGAACCGTGTCCTGCGCTTAAAACAAATCTATCCCGATTGATCCAGTCTGGATGTTTATTTGATACTTTTAAAAAGTTTTTGTACAAAACAACACCAATATCCGCCATACCTAGTGGCATACCAGGATGTCCAGAGTTTGCTCTTTCAACAGCGGCAGCAGAAAGAACTCTTATAGATTTTGTTACATCGTCAAACATTGCTCTAAGTATATTTATATATCAAACAGAGGCAAAGGAATCTTTTGCATGATATGAAGATCTTACAAGAGGTCCTGATTCAATATGAGGGATACCAAGCTCTTGGCCGATAGTTTTATATTGCTCAAATTCTTCTTCTGATACATACCTATCAATTAATCTATGTCTTTGAGTAGGTCTTAAGTACTGTCCAATAGTGACGATATCTATATTGATACGAGATAAATCCTTAAGTACGGCTATTACCTCTTCAAATTCTTCACCCATGCCAACAATTAAACCAGTCTTGGTCTTTCCGAGAAAATGAGACTCCTTAGCGTATTGAAGTAGAGCTAGAGAACGACCATAAGATGCCGCAGTTCTTATTTCTCTTTGAAGGCGTGGAACAGTTTCTAAATTATGATTCAATACTTCAGGATTGGCATTTATGATATTATCTATTGCCTCTTTACTACCTTTAAAATCAGGAATTAAGACCTCAATAGATGTTTGATTATTTTTAAGTCTGACCTCATCAATGGTTTTTGCAAAAAATGCAGAACCTCCATCATCAAGATCATCTCTATTTACAGAGGTTATAACAGCATGGGTAAGGCCCATAATTTTTACACTTGCTGCGACTCGATAAGGTTCATCCATATCTAGATCACATGGTTTTCCTGTATTCACATCACAAAATCCACATGCTCTTGTACAGGTATCACCCATAATCATGAATGTTGCGGTGCCCATGGACCAACATTCATATATATTTGGACATGATGCTTCTTCACATACTGTGTTAAGACGTTTTTCTTTAATTAAACTTTTTAGAGAGAGGTAATCTTTACCAAGGTTGGCTTTGACTTTCATCCATTCTGGTCTCTCTGGTTCACTCTTTACTGATGAATTTAAAGTAATTGGGACGGAGTTTTTAGAAGCATTGAACACACCGTTGTTTACCAATTGATCGATATGAAATTCTTTTTTCTTCTTTAATTGTCTTGGGGTAAATTGAGAAAACTGTTTATCTACTTTCTCATATTTAAATATTTCAACAAATTTTCTTGAAATTATTTCGGTGACTTCTTTAAATGAAACTGTCTCATCATATTGCTGGATAGAAACTACATGTTCATCACTGCTTCCACACGGATTTATAAAATCAAACCCTTTTGTATTTTCACTTATATTTAATGAGAATCCGTGAAGTGTTGTCCATTTACTGACTTTTATTCCAATAGAAGCAATTTTTCCTTCTTTGGTCCATACTCCAGTATCATCAGTTTTTGAGAAAGCCTCTATTGATAGTTCAGCAAGTGTATCAATAATAACATTTTCAATTTTACGAACAAAAGGAACTACTTTTTTTGGATCATCTAATCTAATTATTGGATATCCAATTAATTGACCATCACCATGAAAGGTGATATCTCCCCCTCTATCTGTTTCAAAAAATTCAATATTATTTTCATTTAGTATATTTTTTGAAACTAGTAAATTGTTAATATCTCCCGATCTTCCAATTGTCACTACATTATTGTGTTCTAACAAAAGTAAGTAATCAAATGGTGAATTTTCTAGGCTAGTAGCCGAGTGAAGACCTTTTTGAAGTATATAGGCTTCTCCATAAGGTAATTTTCCTAGCCATCTGATATTTAATTCTCTCATGATATTTCCTGAGACCAATCTGTATTTTCAAGCTTATTTTTAATTGAATTTAAAAACATCAGAGCTGTAGACCCATCAAAAACTCTATGATCCCAAGTTAAACTCAATATGCCAATGTGGCGAATTGCAATTGAGTCAGAACCATCATCCATCTCTAAAACTACTGGTCGTTTTTTAACTGACTCAGTGGAGAGTATTGCTACATTCGGTTGATTTATAATTGGTGAAGTGAGAAATGAGTTAAATGATCCGTTATTTGATATCGTAAAGGTACTTCCTGTTACATCGTCTAGATTAAATTTTCCATCCCTTAAAAGCTTTGAAATTTCAGTAATTTTTCTTGCAGTACCTTTTAAATTATAGGAATCAGCTCCTCTGATAGTTCCAACAAGAAGTCCTTCTTGATTTATATCAACTGCAATACCTAGTTCAATATTCTCATGAACTGTATGAACTCCTTTTTCTAAATCAAATGAACTATTGACTACTGAATGCTCTCTCAATGCACTAACAACAGCATTTGCAATAAATGGCAAATAAGTTAATGAAAAATTATTTTCTTTCTTAAATTTATCTTTTACCTTGCTTCTTATATTCTCTACATTTTCGAAATCTACCTCTACTGATGTCATCACGTGTGCAGAAGTTTGTTTTGATAAAATCATATTTTCAGCAATTTTTTTCCTCAACCTTGGAATCTCTGATGTACCAATATCAGCAGATTTTGTTTGTGTCGTTGAGGGTTTTTCTTGACTACTAATTTTTCCAGAGCCATTGTTTATATAGTGGTCAATATCTTTTCTTGTGACCCTACCATCTTTACCTGTTCCCTGTACAGATTTTAAATCAATATTATTTTCTGATGCTAGTCTTCTGACTACTGGTGAGACTTTACCGATATTTTCTACTTTAGTTGTTGGCTGATCTTCTTCTACAACTTCTTTATTTTCTTCAACTTCTTCGACTAGATTTTGATCAGTTGGAGCATCTACAACCTCTTCAACCACATTATTCGTATCACTTGTAACATCCTCTGAAGAATTTTTTCCATCCAATTCAAGTAGTGGAGACCCAACTTCTACAGTTTCACCCTCTTCAACTAATAATGCAGAAACTGTTCCAGAAAAGGGACTTGGCACTTCAGTATCAACTTTATCTGTAGAAATTTCTAATATTGGATCATCTTCTTTTATTGAATCTCCAACATTTACAAGCCACCGGAGTATCGTACCCTCAGTAACAGTTTCCCCAAGCTGTGGCATAGTTATGCGTTCACTCATATAGTTATTGTAATTCCTTTAGGGCATTTATAACTTTTTCAACGCTTGGAATAAATGCATCCTCTAAAACAGGGGCAAATGGAATATGGGTATTTGGAGATGTAACTTTTTTAATAGGGTTATCAAGATTCCAAAAACCTTTTTCAGCAACAAGTGATGAAATTTCTGAAGCAACTGATGAAAATGGAACATCTTCTTGAAGAATGCAAATATTTGATGTTTTCTCGACAGAATTCAATATTATTTCTTCATCAAGAGGAACTACAGTTCTTATATCGACTATCTCTACCGAGATATTTTCTTTTTCAAGTTTTTCAGCAGCTTCTTGTGCAACTGAAACCATACCTGACCAAGTAACTAAGGTTACATCAGATCCTTCACGAACAACTTTTCCTTTACCAATCTCAACCTCATAAAGTCCTACTGGTACATCCATTTTGAGATCTGGTTTTCTATAAAGTTTCTTATGCTCTAAGTACATGACCGGATTGGGGTCATTAACTGCAGCAACTAATAGTCCTTTTGCATCATAAGGATTAGATGGTGCAACAACTTTAATCCCAGGGTGATGAGCTAATAAAGATTCAGGACTAATTGAATGAAATGGGCCGGATCTTGTTCCTGCTCCAGTTGGTCCTCTAACAACCATTGGCACAGCTTTTCCAGCTTTCCAATAATATTTTGCAGCTTCGGTTGTTAATTGATCAAGTGCTGGATAAACAAAATCATAAAATTGCAATTCAACAATCGGTTTTTGACCAGCCAATGCAGCACCTACTGCAGCACCTGTGAAACCACCTTCAGATATTGCAGTATCAATTACTCTAAACGGTCCAAATTTATCAAATAATCCTTTTGTTGCTTTGAATGCTCCCTCAAACACACCAACATCTTCACCCATAATGAATACACCTTCATCAGCTGTCATTAGTTCGTCTAAAGCATTATTTATTGCTTCAATATAATTCATTGTTTTTAAATTATTTAAATTATTTTCAATAATTGGTTTTGTTCGAATAGCAAACATATCTTTAAGTTCATCATTAGGATCAGGATCTTCCTGGCTTTTTGCCCACTCAAGGGTATCTCTAATTTCAACTTCTAAATTAGATCCTAAATCTAAAAAGTCTTGTTCTGTAAATAGTCCTTCATTAACTAATGAATCTTCAAACCTAGCTATAGGATCTCTTTTCATCCAAAAATCTCTAACTTCATCCTCAACGTAATCAGCTGGATCATGTCCAGCGTGTCCATAATGTCTAAATGTGACTAATTCAATTAATGTTGGACCTTGACCGTTCCGAGCATTTTCACATGCTTCGTGAATGGTATCAATGATGTCATAAATATCATTACCGTCAATTATTAAAGATGGAATACCGTATCCTGCTCCTCTATCAGCAACATTAGGAGTTCCAAATTCAGTCTCATTCGGTGAAGAGTACGCAAATTGGTTATTTTGAACTGTAAAAACGACTGGAAGGTTTAGAACGCCAGCCATATTTACACTTTCATGCCAAGTTCCCGTTGCAGTTGCACCTTCACCACAGTTTGCAACAGCTACAACACCACTTCCTTGTTGTTGAGAGGCTAATGCCCAACCTACTGCAACAGGTGCAGAATCAGGGAGTGGAGAAACAACCATTAAAGTTCCTTTATCAACTACTCCAAAGTGACTGTTTCCATCTCTTCCTTTTGATGGACCATCTTTTTTTCCAAAAAAGTTAAGTGCAACTTCCTTTAAAGTTACACCTTTCATGAGTTGGACACCTAAATCACGATGAGTTCCTCCAAATATATCTTGTTTAGCCATTCCTGCCCCTATACCTGCCATTGAAGCTTCCTGACCAATTCCTGGATAAACTGCACCGCTTAATTGTCCACCTTTGTACATTTTTAATAAACGATCCTCAAGAAGTCTTTGTGTTTTCATAGATTTATATACTTCCCAAAGTTGTTCACTTGAGAGAGTTGATGAATATCCTTTTCTTACTATTTTTTCTACTTTCACTAATGCAACCCTTTCCCAGTCAAACCAAGTAATGATTCTCCTACTGCCTCGCTTAATGTTGGATGAGCATGAATAAACTCTGCTGCCTCTTCTGGTAGAGCCTCCCATCCAACCATGTACATTATTTCATGTATCATTTCTCCAGCAGAAGGTCCACAAACACTTGCGCCTACTATAGGCCCCTCTTTTTCTGCATAGACTTTTACTAATCCTTGGTTTTGATCTGTAATCATTGCTCTTCCTACCCCAGCAAAGCTATGCTGAGATTGTTCAATTTCAATATTTTCTAATTTAGCTTTTTCGGCATTAAGCCCAATTTCTGCCAATTCTGGCCTTGTATAAACAACATATGGTATTGCTTTATAATCTAATGGCTTTTTTTCACCAGAAGCAATGTATGTAATCGCCGATATTGCTTCGGCAAAAGCTGCATGAGCTAATTGAGGTGTATTGTTCACGATATCCCCAAGTGCAAAAATATTAGCAACAGATGTTTCAAAGGTGTCTAAATCTACATTTATAAAACCATTTTCTGAAGTAATATTTACCTTATCTAATCCAATGTTTTCAGTTAATGGAGCTCTGCCAACGGCAATTAACACTGCATCGAATTCTTTCTTTTCACCATCTGAAAAATTAACAGTCTTATCATCTATTCCATCAATTGATGTATTTAGCTTAAACTCAACTCCTCGCTTGGTTAGTTGCTTTCTTAGTTCTCCCGATGTTCTCTTATCCAAACCAGGAAGTATCTCTTTAGCTAATTCAACAACTGTCACTTCTGATTCAAGATCATTTAACAGACTTGCAAATTCACAACCAATCGCACCAGCACCAACAATACAAACTTTTTTTGGCGGCTCTTCCCAGTTCAATGCAGTATCTGATGTGATAATGAAGTCTTCATCTGGTTCAATATTTGGAAGATTTCTTGGTTTAGATCCAGTCGCAAGAATAATATAATCGGAATCAATTTTTTCGCTGGTTCCATCTGATTTTTGTACTAAAACTGAAGACTGACTTTCAATAGAGCCCCATCCTTCTATGACATTTACATTCTTACTTTTTAAAAGCATTTTTATGCCAGATACAAGTTTTTCTACTATTTCAACTCTTTTAAGTGATGTTTTATTCCAATCTATTGATTTCCCATCCACATTTATTCCATAATTTTTTGATGTTGAAATTTCATGGTTTAACTCTGCAACATGGAGCCAATATTTTGCAGGTATACAACCACGGTTTAGACATGTTCCACCTAAGACATCAGACTCTACAAGTGTTACTTCAAGATTAAAGTTGTGAGCGTATAGTGCAGCTGCGTATCCAGCTGGTCCCCCGCCAATAATTGTTATTTTTTTCAAATTACCTCTTTCAAGATAGGGTTTCTATCAAATCGAGATAATAACTACACCATATCTAGGGGTTCCCTGAATATGGTGATCAAAGTTATTTTCACTATTAAATCTAACCTAAAAGATGGCATCCTCCAACTCAAGATAACTCATTAATAAGATAAAATACTTTTATGCAAACTAGACATCTAATAATTGCTTCCCTGATTACAGCGATAGTTATTGTTGTTGCATTTGGTGTTTGGGTGATGACTAACTAAATTGAAAAGTTTTAATCTTGGTCACGGCATATTACATTTCCCTTTAAAACTTCCTTGGGCTCCTCCAGGTTTTGTAAACATTTATTTAATTGAGGATGATGAAGGCTTCATCATGATTGATTGTGGAGTTAATGGGGATGAGTATTTTGATGAACTAAAAATAAATCTACAAAACTTAAACATTAATTTTTCAGATATAAATTTATTGATCGGTACACACATGCATTCAGACCACATCGGTCTTTCTGGAGTTTTGAGAGAGGAAGGATTGAAATTTGGACTTTATGAAAATTCTGAAGAGTTTATTCCCAAATATAATGATTGGACTGATCGATTTAGATTTATTAGTGAGTTTGCAAAAAAACAAGGTGCTCCAAAAGAATTTGTAGAAGATCTTAACTCGATTACAACTCCATCTACGACTGGCAACCTAACCACCCCCGATGTTCTATTGAAAGAAGGGAAAATAAAAGATATAAGTCGAAATCTAGAAGTTATTTTTACACCCGGACATGATATTTCAGAAATATCAATTTATGACCCATCAAGTAAAATTATCTTTTCTGGTGATCACATACTTCCAAGAATTACACCTTTCATTCCTATTCATGATGAAGAAACAAGTATGTTAAATCATTATGTCGACTCACTAAATAAAATGAAGTCCTTTGAACATACAAAAATTGCACCTGGTCATTTTGAAATGATAGATAATCCACAAAATAGGGTTGAGCAAATACTTCTCCACCACGAAAAGAGGTCTGAGAAAATAATTAATATTTTAAAAGATGGTGAACTAACGGGATGGGAAGTTACGAAGAAATTATTTTCGCGACCGCTTGATTCAATGAATCTTCGTCTAGCTTTCCAAGAAACCATGGCACACCTTAAATATATTGAGTCACAGGGGAAAATTAAACAAAAAGTTTCAGATGTGAATACTTGGAGCCTTACTTTAAAGGTTTAAAACTTCTATTCTTTGCTTCCTCTAAAGAATCAGGAGCAAAAGATTGTAATTGATTGTTTTTAACAAGTTCTTTTTCTTCTTCAAGTTGTTCTAGTGCTTTAAAATGATCGGGATTATCACAATCATAAACTTTCATATTTTTTCTATATCCTATAAATCTGTAACTTTCGAATTTTGGAAGTCTTGGCAATTTATAAACTTAAGAGTCTGGATACATCATTTCGAGCAGATTTGGCAGTTCCAAAAATAAGCGAATCAGATTTAGCTTTTTTAAAATAAAGGTGTGCTGGATGCTCCCAAGTAAACCCAATTCCACCATGAACTTGAATGTTATCTCCTGATACTTTATTGAATACATCGGAACAATAAGCTTTTGCCATTGAAGAACTCATTTCTAGTTCAACAATATCGTCAGAGTCAACTCTTACAGAACTGTAGGCAATAGATTTTGCACTTTCGATTTGAAGAAGCATATCCGCACACATATGTTGTACTGCTTGGAAAGATCCAATTGGTCTTCCAAATTGAATTCTTTCTTTTGCATATTGAGTAGACATATCTAAACAAGCTTGTGCTCCCCCAACTTGCTCCATAGCAAGAAAAGAGATGGATATATGCTTTACCTTATTCCATATATTTTCATCTTCTTGAATATCGAACATAAAGTTTTCATTACCAACCTCGACATTCTCAAGTATTATCTCAGCCATTGGTCTTGTTTGATCTAAGGAAGTTGTTTCTGAAATTGTTACTCCAGGATTATCTTTATCTACCATTATGAATTTGAATCCATCTTCAGATTTAGCAAGAATAGCAAAATAATCAGAAGTATCTCCAAACATCACATAACTTTTCTTGCCATTAAGTATGTATCCACTGTCATTATTTTCAGCTACTGTTGAAATATTTTCATCATTAATCTCATATCGGTCATTTTCATAAATGCCAAAGGAACCAATCTTTGAGCCTGAAACTATTTCAGGAAGAATTTTATTTTTGAGTTCGGAAGGAGAGTGTAAAAGTAGTTGTTTGAATACAACACCTGAACTAAAAATGGGAACTATAGGCATATAATATCCAAATACTTCTGAGAGTATGGATGAGTCCACTTTTGAAAAACCTAATCCTCCATCTTCCTCAGGAACATCTAAACCCAACCAACCTTGTTCACTTATAAGCTGCCATAACTCACTGTCAATTCTTGTGTTATCGTCAATTTTTTTAATTAACTCAAGCAAATCAACTTTTTCAGAAAGAAGCTTTTGAGCATTTTCTTTAATTTCATTTTGAAGTTCTGTATGACTGAATTGCATCCCCTTATTCTAATTTTGTTTTCAAATTTGACTAATCAAATGTCGTTTGTTTTTTTATAGAATTAATATAGTTATGTGTTAAAAATTGAAAATTTACATGCATCTGTAGAATCAACTCCAATTATAAATGGAGTGAATCTAGAAATAAACCCTGGTGAAGTTCATGCAATCATGGGACCTAATGGCTCAGGAAAATCAACTCTTGCAAATGTTTTAATGGGTAACCCAGTATATGAAATTACAGATGGAAAAATTACATTCAGTGGAGAGGATGTCACTGAAGAACCAGTAGACAATCGAGCAAAGAAAGGGATGTTTCTTGCTTTTCAATATCCCGAGTCAATACCTGGAGTAACGATAGTTAATATGCTTAAAACTGCTCTTACAAATATTGAAGAAACTGAATACACAACAGTAGAGCTCAGATTAAAAGTTGCTGAAGCAATGAAAGATTTAGGTCTTTCACCAGATTTTGTTGATAGATACTTAAACGATGGTTTTTCAGGTGGAGAGAGAAAGAGAAATGAGATTCTACAACTTGCAGTACTAAATCCCAAACTTGCAATTTTAGATGAAACTGATTCAGGTCTTGATGTTGATGGTTTAAGAATAGTAGGAGAAGGAATAAGTAATTTAAGAACTCCAAATCGTGCTTATTTGGTCGTTACCCATTATCAGAGATTATTGGAATATGTTAAACCAGACTATGTTCATGTATTTGTGGATGGGAATATTGTAGAAACTGGTGGTGTAGAATTATCTGAAAAACTTGAGAAAGAAGGATACGAATCTTACCAATGAGCAAATTTTCAGACATAAAAAAAGATTTTCCAATATTTGAAAGAGATATCAATGGAAAGAAATTAACTTACTTAGACTCAGGTGCAACCTCACAGAAACCTAACTCAGTAATAGATAAGATGAATGATATTTACAAATTTAATAATGCAAATGTTCACAGAGGAACTTATGTGCTTTCATCAGAAACAACCCATGAATATGAATCAGTAAGGTATAAGCTTCAATCTTTCTTAAATGCATCTGAATCAGATGAGATAATTTTTACTAAGGGTACAACTGAAGCACTTAATTTTTTAGCTAATTCAATAGCAAATAAATTTATGGGTGAGGGTGATGAGATTATCTTATCGGAGATTGAACATCATGCAAATATTATCCCTTGGCAAATGGTTGCAGAAAAATACAAATTAACCATTAATTACGTAAAAGTAAATGATGACTTTTCACTAGATCTTGATGATTTGTCTTCAAAGCTTTCATCAAAAACAAAAGTGGTTTCAATTGTTGGTGAATCTAATCTTTCCGGAATGCTTCCTGATATTAAAGAAATAAATAATTTAGTTAGATCAAATTCTGATGCTTTACTAATTATTGATGGTGCTCAATTAGTACCACATAGAAAAGTAGATGTTCAGGATTTAGGAATTGATTTCTTAGTATTCTCCGGACATAAAATGCTTGGACCTACTGGTATTGGTGTTGTTTGGGGCAAGAAAGAATTATTGAATTCTCTTGATCCAGTTTATGGAGGTGGAGATATGATTGAAGAAGTTCATTATGATAAAGCAACTTGGGCACCAGTTCCTCATAAATTCGAAGCAGGGACTCCCCCATACGTAGAGGCAATTGGCCTTGGAGCAGCTGTAGATTATTTAGAAAATTTAGGTATGTCTGAGGTTGAAAAACATTCTGATGAATTGCGTGAATACGGTAGGAAAGTTTTACTAGATATCGATGGTGTGAATGTAATACATGCCGAACAAGATATTGCAGGATGTACTTTTGGTATGTATGTTGACGGTGTTCATGCAGCAGACCTTTCGTTGATGCTAGATACACATGGAGTTGCTGTAAGAGCAGGTCATCATTGTGTTCAACCATTTCACAGAAAATTAGGTATTGATGCAACTATAAGATCAACAGCCTACATTTATAACGACAAAGAAGATATTGACACATTAAAGTCAGCACTCATATCTAGTGTTGAAATGTTGAGATAAAAATGTCTATAAGAGAAAAAGTTGATGAATACAAAAAAATACTAGATATTTTCCCAAATGATCAGGAAAAATATCAATATTTAATTGAAAAAGCTAAAGAGAATGATTCTTTTCCTCTAGAACTACGACTCGATAACTTTAAAGTAAATGGTTGTCAAAGCCAAGTATGGCTTGTTCCTGAAGAAAAAGATGAAAAACTTTTTTTTAATAGTGATTCAGATGCTCTTATTGCAAAAGGATTGGTTACTTTAATTGCATCAATATACTCTGATGAAAAAGCTGAAGATATTGTTTCGTCAGAAATTGATTTGATGGAAGAATTTGAGCTAGGTGTAATTTTAAGTCCTGCTCGTAGAAATGGAGCTTACAGCATGCTTAAAACAATTAAAGAGTATGCTAAAAATCTAATCTCTTAAGTTATTATTTCCACCAAGATTCATGTGGAAAATCAACCCATACATTTTCTGTATCTTTTGCTAAATCTCTTATATAGTAGTGAGGCTCGAAATCGCATTCATTGTTCCACCAGAGCGATACAAATCGAACGTCACATTCATGATTTATATTTTCTTTTATATACTCAGAAAGCCTTTCAAAAGTTTCGCCGCTGTCACAAATATCATCAACAATAAGAACTTTTTCATCTTTAGACTTGGGTAAGTAATTTTCCCAATGTGGAAAATCTCTTGTTGATGCATGTACTGGCTTAAATGGAATATTTAATTTATGAGAAATCATAACTCCGGGTATTAACCCTCCACGACTAATACCAACAATGACATCTGGAACAAAATCATCTTTCTGAATAAGTTCACAAATTTCGTTTGTATCTTTTAGTTGTTCATCCCAAGAGTAAAATAATTTTTCCATAATTGTAAGTGCTCATTCTATCAAAAATTTAAATCATAAATCTTGTTTCTTCCATAAAAAAATGATGTGTAAAAGAATAATGTACTGATGCCAATGTCTATAATGAAAATTATGAAAAGGAGGTAAGGATGCGCAGAAGTTGGGCAGTAGGCCTAATTATTATCAGTATTCTTACTATGGCCTGCGGTGGAGCCGCAGACGTAGATGATTACAAAGCTGCTTTTGTTTATTTAGGATCCGCGAATGACGGAGGATGGACACAAGCACATGACGAAGGTCGTCAATATCTTGTTGAAGAGACAGGAATAGAGACAGCTTTCACAGAGGATGTTCCCCCAGATGCAACTGAATTTAGAACAGTTGCGGAAGCGTATATTGAACAAGGCTACAATATTATCTTTGGAACAACTTTCGGTTATCTAGATATCATGGAGGAAATGGCATTGGAATACCCTGATGTAACATTCCTTCACTGTTCTGGATATAAATCTAATGACTCAAACTATACAAATTATTTTGGAAAGATTTACGAAGCAAGATATTTGTCAGGTTTAGCAGCAGGTTCACTTACTGAGTCAAACAAGATTGGTTATGTAGCTGCATTTCCAATTCCAGAAGTCATAAGAGGAATTAATGCTTTTGCAAATGGTGTAAAAGAAGTAAATCCTAACGCAACTGTTGAAGTTGTATGGACAAATACATGGTTTGGTCCTGAGGAAGAAACACAAGCTGCAAATGCACTCTTAGAAGCTGGGGCTGATGTTCTTACGCAACATCAAGATTCTGCATCTACAGGAATTGCCGCAGAGGCAGCTGGAGCTAAATGGATTGGTTACCACACAGGTTATGGTAAAGAAGCTGCTCCAAACGCATTTGTTACTGCGCCAGTATGGAACTGGGGTCCACTTTATACTGAAATGGTAAACGCAGTAATTAACGACGAATTCACAACAACTCCATATTGGACAGGAATGTCTGGGAATGTTGTTGATTTATTTGAAGTATCAGATGACGTATCAAGTGATATTAAGACACTCATCGAAGATAGAAAACAAGAAATTATTGACGGAACTTTTGAAATTTTTGAGGGTTCAAGTGATGGTGACTTGTTAGGCATGAGTTACTTTGTTGACAACGTTGTAGGTACACTAGATTAAATGTTTATATTACAGCACCTCTATTAAGAGGTGCTGTAATTTTTTTTATGAATAATAAATTTTTAGAAACCAGAAATGTAACCAAAACTTTTGGAAAATTAAAAGCTTTAGATGACGTAAATTTTAATCTATACCAAGGAAAAATTCATGGGTTACTTGGCGAAAATGGTGCTGGAAAATCTTCATTAATGAACATATTATCTGGAATATACCAACCAGATAAAGGATCAATTTATCTTGATGGCGAAAAACAAAAAATTTTAAATCCCGATTTTGCTTCCAAACTTGGTATTGGAATGGTTCATCAAGAGTTTCGGTTAGTTGAAAGCTTTAGTATTAAAGACAATTTGACACTTTCCAAGTCAAATATTTACAAAAATGATTTCTTAAAATCTTTTAAAAAATACTCAGAAATATTTGCACTTAATGTAAATGAAAATGAAATAATTTCAAATTTATCAGTTGGTGAAAAACAAAAAATTGAAATAATGAAATTAATTTTTAACGACAGCAGAATTATGCTACTTGATGAACCAACAGCTGTTCTCACTCCCCAGGAAACTTCTCAACTTAAAAACTCACTCGTAACTTTGGCACAAGAAGATATGAAAACGATGGTATTGATTACTCATAAATTAAAAGAGATCAAAGAATTTACTGAAATAGTATCAGTTATGAAAAATGGGAAGATGGTTGCTCAAGATTTGCCAACGAAAGATGTGACAGATAATCAGCTTATTGAACTGATGATGGGTACGGTAAAAACATCTACTGTAAACAAAGATAATGAAGTTGGAAAAATTAAATTAAATGTTGAGAATATAAACTACACAGATTCTGTTAATAATATAAAAAAACTTGAAGACATTAATTTCCAAGTAAAGGCTGGAGAAATTTTAGGTTTAGCTGGGGTGTCTGGCAATGGTCAAGTAGAACTTGCAAATATTATTTCAGGAATCGAAAGAATATATGAAGGAAAAATAATTATTGATAACACAGATGTTTCAAGTAAAGGTGTGAGGTCCAGAAAGAAACTAAATTTATCTTATATCCCTGAAAATAGACTCGGGGTTGGCCTTGCACCAGGTGTATCTGTCATAGATAATTCGATAGTTAAAGATTATTTTCATACAAAACTTGGTCCACATTTATCTAGAAACAAAACATCAAATTACCTTGAGAGTTTGATCAAACAATTTTCAATAAAGGCACCTAATCCAAAAGCTGAAATTTCTACATTATCTGGAGGAAACATGCAAAAATTATTGATGGGTAGAGAATTAGTTGGTGATCCTGATGTAATTATTGCCTCCCAACCAACAAGAGGTTTAGATGTAAATGCAGTTGATGCAATTCATAACTTATTGATTGATCAAAGAAATAAGGGTTCGGCAATTTTTTTAATTTCGGAAGATCTAGATGAATTATTTAAGTTATCTCACAGATTACTGGTTATCTTTGAAGGTAAAATTGTAAAATCTTTCAACACTGTAGATGCGGATATTAATGATGTTGGTTTGGCAATGGCGGGGGTTAATGAATAAATATATTTTAACAAAGCGCCAAGTTGTAAATGAACTATCTACTTTTTACTCATTTCTATTAGGTTTTTTAATTGCCCTGATGATTGGGTCAATCATTTTATTAATTCAGGATAAAAATCCATTTGATACTTTTTCGCTTATGTTTAAATTATCAATTGGAAGTGTTAACAGTCTTAGTTCATCTTTAAATAAAGCTACACCTCTTATCCTCGCAGGTTTGGGAATAGCCATAATAAATACTGTAAAGCTTTGGAACATTGGCGCAGAAGGCCAAATTTTTATGGGCGCAATTGCTGTAAATCTAATTTATATTAATTTTCAATTGACCAACTCAACTTCATTTATTTTTGTACTTTTGGTTTCAGCATTTATCGGAGGTGCATTCTGTATATTAATTCCTGCTATTACAAAGGTACTATTTGGGGTTAATGAAATAATTACAACTTTACTGACAAACTATATTGTTATAGGTTTAACTATATATCTCGTAAACGGACCCTGGAAAGACCCTGGATCATTAAATTTTCCTGCTGCAGCTTATGTAGGAAAAGAAGTATATTTACCAACTATTTTTGGGAAATTAAGTTATGGATTTTTAATTTGTATATTATTTACTGTTTTTGCACATTACCTTAAAAATAGTTCTGTTTTTGGCTACGAAATGAGAATTGCTGGTGGATCAGAAATGACCGCAATTTATGCAGGAATCAATGCTAAACAAAAAGCTTTTTTTGCAATGTTAATAGGTGGAGGGTTTGCAGGATTAGCTGGTGGAGTAGAATTATTAAGCCAGACACATCGTGTTTCTACAGGTATATCACAGGGATTTGGATACACTGCCATAATTGTGGCCGCAATAACTGGGATGCGTCCAATTGGTATTTTTCTTGTTGGATCTCTGTTTGGAGCTTTATCTATTGGAGGTTCTGTAATTCAAACAATTGGTGTTAGCACATATATTGCTGATATAATTCAAGCCTCTACTCTTTTTGGTGCATTAGTTATTCAGTTTTTTTTCAATTATAAATTAAAGAGAGCTGATGATGGTTGATGTACAATTTCTTGGATTACTAAATGCAACATTACAAGCCGCAACACTCTTGTTTATTGCTTCACTTGGAGAATTAATTACTGAAAAATCAGGAATTCTTAATCTTGGAGTTGAAGGAATGATATCGATTGGAGCAGTTACAGGATTTATGACTGCAGTAAATACAAACAATATTTTTCTTGCAATAGTCGTAGGAATTCTTTCATCATCAATCTTTGCTTCTTTGCATGCAATTGTGACAGTAATTTTAAAACAAGATCAAACAGTCTCAGGTTTGATATTAACAATACTAGGTTTAGCGGTTTCCTCTTTACTTGGAAAAAATTATGTTGGTAGGAAACTTGAAACAAAGATTGATAGTCTTTTTACTATTGAAAATCCCTCTAATGTTTTAGAAGTTTTTTTAAGTCAAAACATAATTTTTTATCTTGCAATTATATTTACAATTACAATTTCTTACATACTTAAGAACACAATGTTTGGTACAAGATTTCAAGCTGTTGGAGAAGACTCAAAAGCAGCTGACTCAATGGGGCTTAATGTTTCAAAAACACAATTTATTGCTACTTGTATTGGTGGTGCTTTCGCTGGACTATCAGGAGTATATTTAACATTAAGCTACGTACCATATTGGACTGATAACATGACTGCTGGTAGAGGCTGGATAGCTTTGGCATTAGTAATTTTTGGAGGATGGAAGCCTTACAGAACAGCCTTAGGAGCACTTTTGTTTGGATTTCTTGAAGCTTTAGTCCCAAGATTGCAAACATATGGTTTTGAATTGAATCCTTACATTGTAAAAATTACCCCTTATATAATAACAATTCTTGTTTTAGTTATGCTCACAATTTACAAAGGTGGAAAAACTGGAGCTCCCAAAAATATCGGAATCCCATTCTTTAGAGAAAATAGATAGCTAACAGAAATTACTGTTGTAATTTGCTATTATTAAAGGAACTTTAAACAATGCCTGTGAGTATTGAAAGGATAAAATGACTATAGACAAAATTCTATATCGCCTCAGTAAAGAAATCATTGAATCAAATATTTCAAATCCTTATCTATTAGGTATTCCAAAAAGAGGCGACCTTTTAGCTCAAAGAATATCTAATAATTTATCAGGAGAAAACTTTAAACATGACTTAGGAAAAGTGGACTACTTACCATTTAGAGATGATTTAGATAAAAACTTAGAGATAAATATTCTTGATATATCACCAGAAAATAGAGAGGTGATATTAATTGACGACGTTATTTACACAGGTAGAACATTAAGGGCATCTATTGAAGCAGTAATGTACTCTGGGCGACCAAAATCTATTTCACTTTTATGTCTTATTGACCGAGGACACAGAGAACTGCCTATCACGCCTAAATTTGTTGGTAAAAATATACCGACAAATCAAGACGAGTATGTCTCTGTTTTTTTGAAAGAAATAGATAATGAAGACAAGGTCGAGGTTACATAGAAATGAGACATCTTTTAGATTTTCAAGATGTAAATAAGAACCATTTAGAAAATCTAATTGAAAAAACCAGAAGTCTTGAATTTAAATCAGAAAATATAAACTCTTTAGCCCTCTTGAAGTTTGACGAACCTTCAACAAGAACAAGGCTCTCTTTTGCAATAGCAGCAGAAAAACTTGGAATTAAAACTTTCGAATCTTCAGATGTTATATCGGCAAAACAAAAAGGAGAAATTCTTAAACATGAAATAGAGACATACATTTCTATGGGTATTGAGATTCTAGTGTTAAGGACAAAAGAAAATAATATTGATGATTATCGAGAATTTAAAGACATTGGTGTTGTAAGTGCTGGTTTTGGAAATAAATCTCATCCAACTCAAGCATTGATTGATATATCTACACTGTTTAGTTTGAATAAAATCAATGAAAAACTTACCCCAATAACTTATATTGGCGACGTAAAACATTCAAGAGTATTTGAATCGGGAAGACAGCTGCTAAATTTATTAGGATTCAAAGTTGGTGTCTTTACGGATAAAAATCTATTACCTGAAAATAAAAATGACCTTGAAATTTATGAATCATGGGATGAGGTATTTGAGAGTTCTAACGCAATTGAACTTCTAAGAGTACAGAAAGAAAGATTACAAGATAATGAAGAAATAAACTTTGATGAATATATAAATAATTATCAACTTACACTAGAAATTTTAGGTAAATCACAAAGTGATTTGGCTGTTCTTCATCCAATGCCAATCAATATTGGTATTGAGATTTCTAAAGATGCTATTGAAGATAGGAAAATAAAATACAAGGACCAGCTTTCACACGCTATACCTTCACGAATTGCAGCATTCAAATATGTAAGGGATGAAATATGATTGAAATTCCTGGATTTATCGATCTCCATACTCACACAAGATATCCGGACAATGATAAATTTCCTTTCATCGATATCGATGATTCAGCAATTAATGGTGGCTTCTCAACAATACTCGCAATGCCAAATTCTGAAATACCTATTGACTCGATTAAAAACCTAAGAATTGCTCAGGAAATAGATAAAAAATTAAAAACAAAGGTACATCGTGTTGGCTCATTAACAAAAAATTTAGAAGGAAAGGAGCTTGTAAATTATAAAGAATTCGTTGAAAACGGTATCACAATTTTTTCCGATGATGGAAAGTCTTTGATAGATGATCATCTAGCTGATGAGGCATTTAAACAAATCAGTAAACTTGGTGGTGCAGTCTTTCAACATTGTGAAAAAAGTTGTCACTCAAAGCCTGGTGACATTGCTCCTCCAAATAGTAATAGTGACTTGATTCCAATAAATAATGATGAGGAGTTGGAAGTCCTTGAAAGAGACTTAAGTTTATCTCAAAAATATGGGACAAGATACCATGCTCAGCACCTTTCAACTTTTGAAAGTGTTGAGCTGATAAAAAAAGCAAAACAAGAAGGTCTCCCTGTCACTGCAGAAGTAACACCACATCACATACTTCTAAATAATGAAAATTTAGACACAAATAATGGACTATTTAAGATGTACCCACCCCTCAGAACTGAAAAAGACAGAGAAGGATTGGTTGATGGGTTACAGTCTGAAATTATAGATGTCATTGCTACAGATCATGCACCTCATAAAGCAGAAACTAAAAATGTCCCTTTTAAAGATGCTAATCGTGGCGTTGTTGGTCTTGAATCAGCTTTTCCCTTGATTTATAGTTCAAATATTTTTGATATAGATCAAATGTTGAAATTTTTAGTTATAAATCCTACAAAAATACTCACTGAACTTGGTTACGAAATTCCAAAGACAGTAAATACATGGAAGAAATCAAAGTCAGTTTTTATTACAAAATCAATATTCAAAAATTCATTATTTGAAAATGAAAATATAGAAATTGAAAGGGTTCTTTCAGGTGTATAAAAAAGCAATACTGTTGAATCAAAATGGTGATGAATTTCTAGGTTGGACAACTGAGTCATTTAAGCCTACAACTGGAGAACTTATTTTCAATACAGCGATGACTGGGTTTGTCGAAATATTAAGTGATCCATCATATATAAATCAGATTGTAACTTTTACTTCC
>CACIJJ010000005.1 GCA_902587025.1 uncultured Candidatus Actinomarina sp.
GTGTGCTTGAAGTTGTTTTGGAGTAACTTGAATAATATGTCTCAACTCCATGAATACCCAGATTTTTCAATGTTTTTAATCGATCTACAAATACAGAATCATGCCAATTTTTTGAAAAAGAGTAATCTTTATTACTCATAAGTGTGTGAGGGTGTGCAAGAAAAACTAAACATTTAGATTCTTTCGCACAATCAATGACTTCCTCAATTGGGTTTTGGTGAATTCTAGAATCACCAACTTTACCATTTCCTAAGTATTCTTTAAATGCTTCATTTAGTGAAGTTACATACCCCTTTGATTTCATCAAATTAGCAATATGAGGACGACCCGGTACTTTTGTTTCAAGATCATCCAATTCTTTTCTTTCAATTTCTACACCTACTTTTTTTAGTTTTTCCAATATTTCATAATTTCTATTTTTCTTTTCAATTCTAATTTTTGAAAGCAACTCATATATAGGGGTATCTTTTTTTAAAAAATAAATAAGTAAATGAATTCCCGCAAATGGATTTTCTAACTCTAAGTCATACCAACTAACACTCATTTCAACCCCTGGAATTATTTCAATTAAATTAGTGTTTTCAACCTCTGACAAAAACTCGTGATCAGTTATTGATATAGCCTGTAATTGTTGTTCTATTGCAATATTCAATATATCTTCAATTTTGTCAGTCCCGTCAGAATTAGATGAATGAATATGGAGATCAATGCTCATTAAATCTAGAATACTAGGTCTGTTAAATCTTTAATAAACTCATTAGAATGTTTCAGATGAATTTAATAGTACAAAAATTTGGTGGAACTAGTGTTGAAAATCCCGAAACACTAAAAATTGTTGCACAAAAAATAATTGATTGTAAATCAAAAGGAAATGAGGTTGTAGTAGTTGTTTCTGCTATGGGTTCAAGTACGGATGAGTTAATTAATCTAGCTAATGAACTATCCGATACACCCTCCCCCAGAGAAATGGATATGTTGTTGTCGGCAGGAGAGAGAATAACAATGTCACTACTAGCAATGCATTTAAATAATCTTGGTTATGAATCCTTTTCTTTAACAGGTTCACAGGCAGGAATAACTACAACGTCAAGACATGGAATGGCGGAGATCGAAAATATTTCTGGTGAAAGAGTTAAAGAGGGCATTAATGAAGGAAAGATAGTAATAGTTGCTGGTTTTCAAGGAGTAAACAAAGAGACTAAAGAGATTACTACACTTGGAAGAGGAGGATCTGATGCTACAGCAGTTGCGTTAGCTGCAGCACTTGGTGCAGAAAAATGTGAGATTTATACAGATGTTGAGGGTGTATTTACAGCAGACCCAAGAATAGTTACAAAAGCCAAATTAATTGAAGAGATAACATACGATGAAATGTTGGAAATGGCTTCATCAGGTGCAAGGGTTTTAATGGCTAGGTCTGTAGAATTTGGTAGAAGGTATAATGTACCAATAATTGTAAAACCTACCTTTAGCGAAGGTTCAGGCACAATTGTAAAGGACAAAGTAATGGAACAAGCAATTGTAAGTGGAGTCACTCACAACGATAAAGAGATCAAATTTACACTATTTGGAGTTCCAGATCAGCCAGGCATTGCTGGAAAAGTTTTTGGACCTCTTTCAGAAAATGGTGTAATTGTAGATATGATTGTTCAAAACGTTTCAAAAGAATCAAAAACGGATATTAGTTTTACTGCACCATTGGAGCAAAAGTCCGAAGTTGAAAATATATTAGAAAAATTATCAACTGAGCTCGAAGCAGAAGGAGCAGATTCAGATCCAAATATTGCAAGGGTTTCTTTAATTGGTGCTGGTATGAAAGCTGAGTCTGGAATAGCTTCGAAAATGTTTTCAATACTTGGCGAAAATAAAATCAATATTGCAATGATTTCAACATCACCGATAAGAATTTCATGTGTTGTTAACAAGGATGATATGCAAAAAGCTATAGACTCATTACACAAAGAATTTATTGAAGCATAAATGAAAATCTCAATAGTTGGAGCTACTGGTCTTGTAGGGCGAAATATAATTGAGCTCTGTGAAGAATATTTTGACAATTCTGTTGAATACCATCTTTATGCATCCAAAGAGTCTGAAGGAAAAACACTGCAAGTTAATGCAAAAGAAGTTCCCATTAGAGAGTTAAGTTCAAAGAATATTGAGTCATGCGATATTGCTTTGTTTTCAGCTGGAGGAGAAAGATCAAGAGAATTTGCAAATCAATTTGTAGACAAAGGCGCTTTCGTAATCGATAATTCATCATCTTTCAGAATGGAAAAAACAGTTCCTCTTGTTGTTTACGGTATTAATGAAGACATAATAAAAAACGATTCGAAAATTATAGCCAATCCAAACTGCACAACTATGGTCCTTGTTATGGCTTTAAAACCATTACACGATCTTTTTAATTTATTAAGTATTGTTCCAGTTTCATATCAGGCTGTCTCAGGTTCAGGGAAGAGTGCAATTGAATCGTTAGAAAATGAACTTGCTAACCTTTCAAAACCAGGATCAGCGCCTGATGAAAAATATTATCAATCCCAGATAGCGAAGAATGTAATTCCAATTGCTGGAAATATTACAGAAAATGGATACTCAGATGAAGAAATGAAGTTTTCTAATGAGTCAAAAAAGATTTTGAACATACCGGAATTAAATGTTGAACCATCTAATGCAAGGGTAGGGGTTGAAACTGGACATGGTATATTTTGTACTGCAACATTTGAAAAAGATGTTGATGTTGAATCTGCAATTGAATCATTGGAAGCATTTGAAGGTGTAGAATACTGGAAAGAAACTTATCCGACACCTCTTGATGCTCAAGGAAATAAAAATATCTTAGTCTCTAGAATGAGATCCGGTCTTACAAGCAATAAAATACTAAACTTCTGGGCAGTTGGTGACAATCTCTTAAAAGGAGCAGCATTGAATGCTGTTCAAATAGCTAACTACCTATACAAAAATGATTTCTATACCAAATAAAGTTCCCAGAAAGAAAAGATTTTTTCTAGGACCTTTGAGTAGGAAAATACTTAAACTTTCAAACTGGGAAATTACAGGTGAATTTCCGAACTATAAAAAAATAATATTAATTGGAGTACCTCATACAGCAAATAGAGATGCCTGGTACGCACTTCTTGCAGTACTGGCCTTGGATTTAAAGATAAATTTTTTTGGTGCAAGGTGGATATTTACCAGACTTCCAAGCCCTTATACTTTTTCAAAAGATGTTGATCGTTTAGGAATTCCCTGGCCTTTAGGATGGTTGCAAAAAATAATACTTTTAAAACTTGGAGGAATACCTGTTTATAGAAATAAATCAAAAGGACTAATAAAGGGTGCTATCGAAGAATTTTCAAAAATGGAAGAATATGTTCTTGCAATTGCTCCAGAAGCTGGGACAGAACAGGTTAATAAATTTAGAAGTGGATTTTATTATTTAGCAAAAGAACTGCATATACCTTACTTACCAATCGAGTTAGATTTTAAAAATAGAAGGTTTCATGTACAAAAAGAACAGTTCGTATCGATGTCATTTGAAAAAGAGTCTAAAAAAATTATTTCACTTTTTGAAGGGGTGGAAGGAGCCTTAAGAGAATTTAAAATGCCAGAAGAAATGGAACAAAAAGACTAAGCATATAATTTCCTACGGGAATTTTCTTTAATCCTAACAAGTTTATTCCAACACCAATTAACAATACCCCTCCAATTCCTGCAATCGAGTCAGATATTTGTTGTTCAATATTTGTATTAATTAATAAAGCGAGCAAAGTAAATATTCCTTGATAGATCAATATTGAGACACCAGAGTATACGGCTCCTTTGCCGCCACTTGAAGTTATGAAAATTACAAGGAAACAGTCTAAAGCAGTTTTTATCAATAATAATTCTAAGTTTGACTCGACGACATCAAAGAAAGGCCCAATAATTGCTAGTGGTCCAGTAATTACAATTAATGTAGTTGTTAGATAACTTTCTATAAATTTAGTTTGATCACTTTCACCTTTTTCAAATTTTAAATAGAGATAATCTCCAAAATTTTTTACTCTATCTTCAATCCTTAAATAGCTTCCAATAATTGAGCCAACTATTACAGCAAACAGGGTGAATATAAAATCTGGACTTTTTAAAGTTTCTCTAAACCCTAAAGCCAAAACTAAAAGACCGAGTGGTAGGAGGTTTTCATCAAAGTTTTTGAGTTCTTTTTTAAAAATTATTCTGGCAAGAATACCAGAGACAATAACACCAAATCCATTAATTAGCGTTCCAATTCCTGGGATCATTAGCTGCTAAAATCGCTATGGCTTTTACTTGGTGTAGGCCCTTCTTGGCCTTGATACTTACTTCCATAGCTGACGTCACCATACTTAGCCTCTGAAGGTGAATTTAAATAATAGAAAGATATTTGTCCAATTTTCATCTCTGGATATATTTTGATTGGTAAGTTTGCAACATTTGAAAGTTCTAATGTTAAATAACCTGAAAATCCAGGATCAACAAATCCTGCAGTTGAATGAATTAATAAACCTATCCTACCTAGTGATGACTTGCCTTCGAGTCTTGCAACAATCTTATTAGATAAAGCAACTTTTTCATAGGTTGTGCCCAAAACAAATTCACCAGGATGGAGGACAAATGGTTCGTCCTTTGAGGCCTCCACAAGAGTAGTTAAATCTTCCTGGGGTGATTTCGGATCTATATGACTATATTTATGATTTTCAAAAACTCTGAATTCTGTCCCGACCCTTAAATCAACACTGGAGGGTTGTATATATCCTTGATCTAAAGGTGATATTTCGATCCACTTATCTTCCAAGGCTTTTTTAATATCTTTATCTGAAAGCATTTTTCCTCACGTTTAAAGAATATACTAATCAAAAAATTTTTGTTTTTAATTATTTAGCAAAGAAGCAACTGTCCATGCAGTAATTATGAATCCTATTGTCCCCAAAAAAATTGTTCTTGATTTGTAAAACTCATTATCGTTTTTATCTTTATTTATAAAAGCAAGAAAGCTACCAGCAAACATAGCTGACCCAAGGCCTAACATTAAAAGTCTTATAGTTAAATCGAGTGCAAATGGGTCATTCATGACATTATTGTTATCATAATAAAATAATGGATACAAGAGATATAGTAGATATTTTTAATAGATTTGATATTTCATCAATCAAAGATGAGAGCAAATATAAAATTTCTACTTTGGGAAGTATTACAAATCTAAATTATAAAGTTGAGATAGGTGATAAAAAATTTGTTCTTAGAGTTCCTGGAGAAAATCCAGATTTAATTAACAGAATATCTGAAGGATATAATGAAAAACTCATTCAGAGTGTCGGAATATCATTGCCATTAATTGTATTTGAAGAAGAAACTGGTCTAAAAATTTCAGAATATTTTGAAGATTTATATACATTTAAATCAACCGATATGTTTGATAAAAAATTTAGAGATGACGCATTGAATCTACTAACTATTCTGCATAATTCAGAACTTAAATTTAAAGAAAATTTCTCCCCTCTCATTGTTTTTAAAAAATTAGTCAAAACAAATGACAAAATTGAAGAAGAAGCAAAAATTGTCGGTGAAGTGATAGTCAAAGAACTGAACAAAATTGGCCTTGACAGTAAGCCATGTCATCAAGACCTCTACCATGCAAATTTTGTTTATTTTAAAGAAAAAGCATATTTGATTGACTGGGAATACTCTTCACAAGGGGATCCATTCTTTGACTACGCAGATTTTATATGGCAGAACGAGCTAGAAGATAATACCGAAGTAATTAATGATATTTATTCAAAAATTGGAATTAACAATGATCAAATTAAAACAAAAATGGAATTATTTCAGATTTTATCAATGATTACTTGGGGCTTTTGGGCAAAAAGAAAATCTCCAAAAGACAATAGAGGTCAAGAAGCATTAGTTTCCGCACTAGAAAAGTATGATAATAATTTTTCTTAAAAGATTTAACTATATTAATCTACTTGGGTTAGAATTTCGCAGTACGAAAAAAGGATAAATTTAAATTTTATGGGATCTTTGATTAAAAAAAGACGTAAGAAAATGTCTAAACATAAATACCGAAAACGTCGTAAATCAAATAGACATAAAAAGAAGTCTGTCTAGAACTCTCTACCTTCACTATTAAGAAAATCTTCAATTTCCTCGACTAGATTATCCTCTGAAAAACTATCTTCAATGCTTACTTCTGCCTCTTCAAGTTTTGATACGTATTCGGCGAGATCTTCAGAGTTCTCCATAGCTTTACTAATTTTTGTATCAAACTGTTGTCCCTCTGATTGAATACCTGAATCATCTATATCAATTTTCAAGATTTCAGAAGTTTTATTCATTAATGCACCAATACCCTTTGGGTAAGCCCCAGAACTTAAATAATGGGGAACTGCTGCCCATAAACCTGAAGTTTCTATACCGTTACTTCTTAAGTCATGGCCAACAACACTAGTAATTCCAGTAGGTCCAGAATAATTTGTTGGAAGTACATTAAATCTTGAATTAAAAGTTGGATCATCGCTTACACCAAATATTGGTACTGGTAAAGTATGTGCAACTTGGCCAAAGAATGCACCTAAAGTAACTGCTCTTTTTACGCCAAGTTCAATTAGAACTTCTGATATATTCTGTGAATATTTTTTCCATTTCATTGAAGGTTCTTCTCCAAAGACTAAGATCACTTCTCTTTTAAGTTTGTAGTCTTCAATAGAATAAAAAGTTGTTTGTGGCCAGTGAAAATTTCTTTCACCAATTGCTTTTACTTCAACAACGGGTCTTCTCATTTGATAGTTATAAAAACCCTCGGAATTAAGTTCTGCGAATGGTTCGACATCATAAGTACCACAAATATTTTCAATACAACCACTTGCAGTGTTACCAGCGTCACTCCATCCCTCAAAAGCAAGAATTGCTACAGGGTCAGATAGAAGTGGCTTTCTATACCAAACAACATCTTCCATAAACGAAGATTAATATTTAAAAAATTTTATATAATAAGAAATTAGAGTTTTCTGGATGAGTTTAAAACTACAGATAAACTTGATAAAGCCATAGCTAAAGCAGCCATACTTGGAACAATACTCCCACTTACAGCAATTGGAATCATGATTATGTTATATATAAAGGCAAAAAATAAATTTTGAATAATTCTTTTATTTGAATTTTTTGAAATATTAAAAATTTTGTTTAATTTTTCAAGGCCTCCTTTAAAAATAATAATGTCGCTAACACTTTGCGCGATTTGTGTGCTTTGAGAAAAGGATAAACTTACATTTGCTTGTTTAAGTGCAGGTGAATCATTAATTCCATCGCCAATGAAACCTACCGTTTTATCCATCTGTTTTTCTTGAATATATTTTAATTTATCTTCCGGTGACTGATTGCCTAACACATTTTTAATATTTAAATCATTTCCAATTTCTTGGACTTTTTCAGTTTTGTCTCCTGATAAAATTTCAATTTCATAATCTTTTGAAAGATCTTTAATGATATCTTTATTTACAGTTTTATCTTCTACTAGCTTTACCATAAATTCCTCATTATCAATTATTAATTCAAGATCTCCTTTTAAATCATCTTTCGACCTAAAAACAGAAACTTTTTTGTTTTCAACAACTCCACTAACACCAATTCCTGGTGTTTCAATAAAATTATCTACAGGGAAGAGACTCAAATTTTTTATTTCCGATTCCAAAAGTATGCTTTTAGCAATAGGATGGTTTGATTTTTGTTCAACAGACGCAAGCACTCTCAATACTTCATCACCAACAATTTTACCTTTTGAATCTGAGATGCTTTTTATTTTGAAAATACCAGATGTAAGAGTTCCAGTTTTATCAAAAACTATTATGTCTAAATTTTTGAATCTTTGAAGATAGTCAAAATTTTTAAAAATAAAACCATTACGATTTGAAACTGAGGCGGTCCTAAATAATACGATAGGAGTTGCAAGGCCCAGGGCACAAGGGCATGCAACAACAAGAATTGCAATTGTTGAACTGATTGTCTCTGAAAAATCATTTTCAAAAACAAATAATTTAAAAATTATGTTTGCAAAACTCAAAATCAAAATAGAAGGAACAAAGATATTTGTTATTTTATCTACGAGATCTTGAACTTCAGGCTTACTTGTCTGGGCTTTCAAAATTAATTTTTCAATATGGTTTACAGTTGTCTCTCCCTCTTTTTTTACTACTTCAACTTCAATATCATCACCAAGATTAATTGAACCTGATACAATTTCATCACCCTCTTTTTTTGTAAGAGGTTCGGATTCACCAGAGATTACGCTTTCATCAACTTCAGAACTACCACGTTTGATTACACCATCAAGAGGAATGATTTCGCCTTTCTTAACTATAATGACATCACCAATTTCAATTTGATTTAAAGGCTTGCGAACAATTATTTGATTTTCGTAAACATTTACATCTTTGGGAATACTTTCGATTATGGAGTCTGATACTGAAACCGATGACTTAATTGAAATATCTTCTATTGTCTTACCAAGGAGAATGAAGCTAATTATGAATCCTCCTGTTTCTAAGTACATTAATTCTCCATTATTTGGCAAAATTCCAATGGCGAAAGAGGAGAGACTACCAATAGAGATTAATGTATCCATATTGAAATTAAGTTTTTTTATATTTTTTAAAGCAGATACGTGAAATTTTCTACCAAAAATAAAAATTATTAATGCACCTACTCCTAATGCGGCGAGACCTTGATCAGCCCCAATGAGTGGGTTGATACTAAGTGTAAGTATTAGAGAAAGAAACGGAGTAAGAAATTTTCTAGCATTACTTTTTTTCTCCTCAGCTATTTCTTCTCGTGCTGAATATCCAATTGATCTAATTCTTTGAATATATTCATCCGAATTATTATCTTTGGGGTTAACTTCTAAGATTGCTTTTTTTAGGGGAAAGTTTACAACTACATCTTTGACAGATTTTTCTTTTGTTAAAACCCTCTCTATTCTTGCAGCACATGCTGCACAGGTCATTCCTTCAACAGATAAAACTAACGTTTTTGTCTCAGCTGACAATGGTATAGCCTTGTTCATCAAGAAGTGATTTAACAAGATCTAAATTTATCTCTTCTGAGGACTCCAGTGTTACATTTTTTGTCTGAACGTCAACATCAACTGATTCAATATTTTCAACACCTGACAAAGTGTTTACTATAGTACTTTTACAATGATCACAACTTATTTCGGGAACGCTAAATTTGGTAGCCATATAAGAATAATAATTGTTAGTTGTTTATATTGTTAAGTTGAATTTTTAAACTTATGCAGTTTCTTGAAGAATTCTTCCTCTAACTCTTGGGTATTTAACAGGAGCATGGTTAAAGCAGTGCTCTCTTTTGTTATAGATACTTAGTTGAGTTTTGCAAGATTCTTCTTTACAAACTCTGCCCTGGTCAAAACTCTTCGAAGGTCTTATACCACCTTTAATTTGACTTGCTTTTAATCCGTCAGTCATTTGATTCCCCACTTTGTGAATATATTCACAAGCTTAACAAATATTTGAAAAACCTGCAAGTTTTTCCAAACTTTTTATCCAGCTACGTATAGTAACATTTGTTTATGGAAATCAAACTAGAATTTTGTATTGTTTGAAACTATACACCCCGTGCAGTTAGTACGGTAGAAGACATACTTGAAAAATACGGAAAAGAAGTAAAATCGATTGATCTTATTCCAGGAACAGGTGGTGTTTTTGAATTGTATTTAAATGGTGAACTTATTTATTCAAAACTTGAAACGGGAAGGCATACAAACGAAGGTGAAATATTAGAGTTAATGGAAAAAGCACTTAGTTGACATATCCATTTGATCTTTCCCTAGTTGAGCTTATATTTATTTCAATACTTCTATTTGTAAGTGCAGCGATCCAAGGAATATTAGGTTTTGGCTTTGCTGTTATTTCTTCACCAATACTTGTCCAAATTGAGCCACTACTAGTGCCACAAATTCTAAGTTTACTTGCCTTGCCTATGGCTTTTCGTATATATCAACGTGAAAAAAAAGGAAGTAGATTGGAAACCGTTTAAATTCTTATTTCTAGGAAGAATTATTGGTGGCCCTTTGGGTTTATTGCTCCTTATTAATTTGAACGAGAAACTACTTTCAATAAGCGTAGGAGCAATTGTGCTTTTTGCAGGAATTGCAACATTATTTAACTGGACTGTGAATAGGAATAATAATTCGTCATGGATCGCTGGAACATTATCTGGAATATTTGCAATGATTGCAGGAGTAGGAGGCCCTCCTATTGCAATTTTATATAGAGGAGCTTCTGGTAAGGAGTTCAGACCATCGTTAAACGCTGTTTTTACGTTTGGAATAATGATAACACTTAGTCTTTTGCTTTTTAGTGGTGAGATTTATAGAGATCATATAGTTTTATTTTTATATCTTGCAATTCCAGTTGCTGTAGGGTTAAAAATATCTTCCTTACTGTTTTCAGAGGTCTCTGACAATGCAATTTCAAAAGCCGTAACATACTTTTCAATAATCTCAGGATTGGTAGTTATATTCAGAAATATAATTTAGTTTTGAAATTTAAATTCGGAGTTAACATTAAATAGATAATGAAAACTAGAATCATAATATCCTCAGTCCTATTTTTTTTGAGCTTCCCCCCATTTAACTTCTGGTATTTAATATTTCCATCCCTGTTCTTTTTTTACTCAGGGATTTTATTAAGTAGTAAACCATTTCTTTCAGGCCTAGTATTTGGAGCAATATCATTTGGTGTAATTTTATTTGGTATCCAATCAATTGGTTACGAAGCTTGGATTCCTCTTTCTGTTCTTATGGGTCTTTTATATGGATTTTATGGAAAACTATTTAAATTTGTTGCTGTAAAAACCAATAACAATTTTTTTATATTGATTGGAATAATAAGTACTTTTGATTTATTAAGGGCTTACTTTCCATTTGGCGGTTTTCCATGGGGCTCAACTTCAACAGTTTTAATTTCAGGATATAGAGATACCTCGTTCAATCTCCTACCAGGCATTTTTAAAACATTTGGTCCGACAGGTTATTCTTTAATCATTCAATCGTTGACTCTTTTAGTTGTCTTATTTGTACTTGAAAATAAAAAGAAATATACATACTTGAAAGATTCACTAGTATTTTTCATTTTAATATTTACACCTCTTTCATTATTTTTACTAAACGACAGTTTTAATTTATTAGACAAAAATAATAAATCTGAACAGATTAGTGTTGTGATTGTCCAGGGAAACAGTCCTTGTCCTGGAGCAAAAAACAGATGTAATAATGAAAGAGCAAGAATATATGAAAGTCATATAAATTTAACAAAAAGTATTAGCTCTGAAAAAGATCTGATTATTTGGCCTGAAAGCTCTACCGGTTTTAACAATGATCCTCTGATTCACGATTGGGTCTTGACCGATATTCAAATAGAAGTTGAGAGGTTAAATTCTTATTTTTTAATTGGTGGAGACAGACCAATACGGGAAGCTAATTTTGAAAATTATGGTCTATTTATCAATAATGAGGGAACAATTGTAGATCAATATCTGAAACAACACCCAGTACCTTTTGGAGAGTACATTCCTTTTAGGAGATATCTTGATTGGATTCCTTCCCTTTCGCTAGTTCCGAGAGATATGATTAGGGGAGAACAAGAGAAAATATTTCAAATGGGATCACATAAATTGGCCTCTGTGATTTCTTTTGAGGGATCATTCCAAAGATATATTCGAGGTAGTGTTCAGGCTGGAGCAGAGATTATTGTAATTCTTACAAATCAAGCCAGCTATGGAGAAAGCGGAATGTCTGATCAATTTATATTAATGTCTCGTGCAAATGCGATTTCAAATGATAGGCCTGTCATACATTCTGCAATAACTGGAAAATCTGCATTCATCGACAATAATGGAAAGGTTTTATCACAGACAAATTTATTCACTTCTGAAATCTTGAACGAAAACATAAATCCAATTAACTCACAAACTCCATTTAGTTTGTTTGGAAATTACTTTAATTATCTAATAGTTGCTATTGCATTTGTTATTTTCTTAAGAAAGAGAGTTTTAAGTTAGTTTTCAAGACCCTCATTAAAGTGCAAATTTTTCATTGCTGCAGCTTCGACAATACCATCTTGGTAGGCTCTCAGATCAAACTTATGTAACACTGCTATTAAATGATCAAATATATCTGACTGAATGTTTTCATATTCAACCCAGTCAGTAGTTTTTGTAAATGTATAGATTTGTATAGGGACACCCTGGTTTGTTGGTGATAATTGTCTTACTAAAAATGTCATGTTTTCAGTATCTAGGTTTTCATTTTGTCTGAGATAGCTTTCTATATAGGCTCTGAATGTACCAATATTTGTTAAATTTCTTTGTTCTGTTACTGATTCTCCAGACGATAGTTCGCTATTAAATGTTTCCAACTCCTGCACTTTTTCATTCAGATAATCTTTAATAGGCGCAATTTTTTTTAATTTTTCAATTTCTTCAAATGTTAAAAATTTAATACTTGAGATATCAATACTTATTGATCTCATAATTCTTCTGCCACCATAATCAGACATTCCTCTCCAGTTTTTGACTGATGTAGAGATTATTTTTGAGGTAGGTATGGTTGTAATGGTTTTATCCCAGTTTTGTACTTTTACTGTGTGAAGAGCTATGTCAATTACATCCCCATCAGCTCCATATTCTGGGACCTCAATCCAGTCACCATTATTTATGATATTGTTTTGTCCAATTTGAACCGATGCAACAAAAGATAGAATTGTGTCTTGAAATACTAAAAGGAGAACTGCTGTTAACGCCCCAAGTCCACTTATATAATATGTAACTGACTGTCCAGATAAAATTGCAAAAATAATAATGAATATAAATGCGTTCAGAATAATTTTAACGATTTGAATATAACCTTTAATTGGCCTGTCTTTCAATGCTTCATATTTATTTGATGCATTATTAAATATTGAAAGCAATTCATTTAGAGATAAACCTAAGAACACTGCTAATAGCGAACTAATTATTCGTTGACTAATTTCACTGTCTAATAATTCTGTTGAAAAGTCTGTAAATAATATTCCATTTAAAAAAGTAAATACAGCGACAAAAGATACTCTATTTAAAAATTTTTTTTCTAAAAAAAGATCGTCAATGATAGTATTTGTTTTTTTCGCTATACGTTTGAGAAGTGGAAAAATTAGTGTTCTTAAGACTATATAAATACCCAGACTGCTTCCTGCGACAATCAAGAGTTTTAAATTATCTTCTACCATATAAGCATGATACCTTAGTCAGAATCCTCTTTGTTGACCTTTCCAAGGGGGAGGAGTATTGTTTTTAAACTCTTCAACACTTGGACCATGTAAAGCTTTCAATTTATTTAAACCAATAAAATATGAAACTACCAAAAGAATTAAAGTAGTTTGGTTTGAAGTTGCCAATTTAATAACTGCAAGCACTTCTGGGTTATCAAAAAATAAAACTTGTAA
Organism: uncultured Candidatus Actinomarina sp.; assembly: GCA_902587025.1. GTDB lineage: Bacteria > Actinomycetota > Acidimicrobiia > Actinomarinales > Actinomarinaceae > Actinomarina. Next base: position 13,518 of record CACIJJ010000005.1, read on the forward strand.
ACCACCTTTTACTCCAAGAAATATGACCCACAAGATTGCAACCCGGTTATATGCTGGTTTTACTGTTGGTAATAAATACCACTCTCTAGGCCATTTTCTAAAATACATTGATGAATAGATCGTAAATGGTTTTCTCAATACGATTGATACCAATCCTATAAATGCAATGCTTAAATCTCTTATAATGCCTGGTAGAAAAAAACCTGATGCAGTACCTTGGATCTGAGCAATTAACAAAGCAACTAAAGTTCCAAGAACACCGTAAAATGCAAATTTAATTTCATCTTTTTTTACCAACCTGTAGCCAAACGTAAGGGCAACCAATACGGCTGTACTTATAATTGCAATATTTAAATCAAAAAATCTAAATGTTAAAACAAAGAACACTGGAGCAAGAATTGAATCAAAGATATTATTTTGTGATTCATTTAAACCCAGTACTTCACTTTTTATCTCAGTGAATTGATTTTTAAATCTTTTAAACAACAGAATTTATTTTTTCTTCAAAATTTTTGTTGGTTTTCTCAGAAAGAAAACTTTTTCTAATTTCCTGTAATTCTTTTTCTTCAACTTCCTCAAAATTTGTTGAAATATTTTTTATATAAGAATCTAAGTTATCGATTTCAAATGATTGAGATTGCAAAAATCTATATGCTTCATCCCTTTCAATCCCTTTAGTTACTAAATGAGATAGAAAAGATTGAGTTAGCAAACTCACTTTTGCTGAATTAATATTTGAATTTATTTTTTCATGATTAATGTTGATATTTTTGAATAGCTCTTCCATCTCAATTGTTGAAAAACAAATGAGATTAAAACTATCTGGAAAAATGATTCTTTCTACTGATGAATTTGATATATCTCTTTCATGCCAAAGAGATATATTTTCAAGCGCACTTACAACATAACCTCTGAGGATTCTTGAAATTCCTGATATTCTCTCAGAAGTAATTGGATTTTTTTTATGTGGCATTGCAGAAGAACCTTTTTGTTCACTTGAAAATGACTCATGAATTTCACCCACCTCTGAACGTTGATAACCTCTAAGATTTATAGCTATACGATCATAGGAACTTGCAAGCATTCCAATACAGCTGATTACTTCAGCGTATCTATCACGGCTAACAATCTGAGAAGCAAATAGCTCTGGCTTAAGATTTAAAGTCTCTAAAGATTTTTTTTCAATATCACTGTTAATTATGGTGTAGTTACCAACAACTCCACTTAGCTTTCCGATGCTAATATTTTCTTTTGCTCTTTCAAGACGTTCTTTATTTCGATGTATCTCCAACAACCAGTTTGAAATTATATTTCCAAGGAAAGTTACTTCTGCAAATACGCCATGGGTTCTCCCGATTATTTTGGTATCTTTTTCTTTTATCGCAAGATTCTTCAAAGTACTGATTAATCCATCAACTTTTCCTATTAGGAAATCTAATGATTCTAAAATTAATAAACTATTTGATGTATCAACTACGTCTGAACTAGTTAGGCCGTAATGTATCCATTCGGAATCTTCATTTACTTTATCTTGTAATATGTCAACAAATGAAGCTAAGTCATGGTTTGTTACTTTTTCTCGAGCTTCAACTTCTTTTACGGTTACATTTGCATCAAGTATTTTTTCTGACAAACCTTTAGGCACAATACCTTCCTCTTCAAGACTTTTTGTAACAGAGGATTCAACTTTCTTCCAAGTGCTTAACTTGTTTTCTTGACTCCATATATCAACTATTTCTTTTACTTCGTATCTTTTTATCATTTATCTAATTATATTTTGGTTTCTCTCTGGTCCAACAGATATATATTTAATTGGCACATCGCTGAAATTTTCAATAAATTCAATATATTTTTTAGCATTCTCAGGAAGTGCATCATATTTCGTAATTCCAGAAATATCTTCATTCCAACCCTCAAACGATTCATAAATAGGTTCACACTTATCTAATATCTCATCAACTAATGGATAGTCTGTAATTTTTTTATCTTCAAAGCTGTATCCTATGCATACCTTGATTTCCTCAAGGCCACTTAAAACATCTAATTTTGTTATAAATAATTGACTTAGAGAGTTAATCCTTTTCGAATATTTTAATGAAACTAAATCTAGCCATCCACAACGTCGTCTTCTTCCAGTAACCGTTCCAAACTCAGCCCCCTTTTCAATCATGTAATCACCAATTTCATTTTCTTGTTCAGTTATGAAAGGACCAGTACCAACTCTAGATATGTAGGCTTTGGTTACACCAACAACTTCATCAAAATTTAAAGGACCAATTCCAGATCCAGTAGCTGCATTACCTGCACTTGTATTTGAACTTGTGACAAATGGATATGTTCCATGATCGATATCTAGAAGAGTGCCTTGGGCTCCTTCAAATAGGATCTTTTTATTTTCTTTTAATGAATTAGATATAACCAATGATGTGTCGTCTGCAATCGATGAAACAAGTTCTTTGTAATTTTTATACTCGTCGACTATTTCGTCAAAGTTTATAGAATTTCCACCATAAATTTTTTCAATTATTTGATTTTTTTCTTCAAGATTATTTTTTAATTTTTCATAAAAATTTTCTTCAGATAAAAAATCTTGTATGCGTATACCTTTTCTTTGTATCTTGTCGCCATAACAAGGCCCTATACCTTTTCTAGTTGTTCCAATCTTCTTATCACCTAAGCTATCTTCAATTAATTCATCAAGAATTTTGTGATATGGCATGATGATGTGTGCATTATATGAAAGCTTTAACTTAGTGGTGTCTATATTTTTACCATTTAAAGTTTCAATTTCATTTTTTAAAACTTCAAAATCAATTACACATCCTGAACCAATGATGGGAGTACATGATTCATACATCACTCCTGACGGAACCATTGAAAGGGCAAATTTTTCATCACCTACAACAATTGTGTGACCTGCATTATTGCCACCTTGGAATCGGACTACGAGATCAGCTTTTGATGCAAAAAAGTCTGTGACTTTACCCTTGCCTTCATCGCCCCACTGAGCGCCTAAAACAATGGTAGTTGACAACTTTTCTCCTTGAATTACAACAATGGATAATACATGCATTTCTGATGTATAGAAAGATTTTTCTATCTAATAATTAAATTAATTTGGTGCAAAATCAAATAAAGATTAGATTAGTACTTAGACGGGAACTTAATTTATTTATAGTTGTTTTGTTCCTGTCTGCTTTTATATAAAAGGAGAAAACATTGAGTAAAAAAGCAATCGTTTCTTTACTTATACTTTCTATGATTGCAGTAGCTTGTGCTACAGAAGAAGCAGTTGAGGAAGTAGCAGTTGAAGAAGAACACGATCACTCAGATGAATCTACACTAGATGAAGTAATCGAAAGAGGATTTCTTAAGTGTGGAATCAGTACTGGTGCTACCGGATTCAGTGAGCAAGCTGATGACGGATCCTTTGGTGGATTTGATGTTGATTTCTGTTATGCAGTGGCAGCTGCTGTTTTCGGCGACTACAGTAAAGTCGAATTCAAGCAACTTACATCTGCTGAAAGATTCACATCTCTAGCAGCTGGTGAGGTTGATGTTCTTTTTAGAAACACAACTTGGACTCAAAGCCGTGACACAGAGTTAGGTAATGACTTCGGTCCTACAACCTACTTTGATGGTCAGCAATTACTTGGTAGAAAAGCAGACGGTATTACCGAAAGTTCTACACTAGCTGATATTGACGGACTTAGAGTATGTACTAACGCAGGAACTACAACCGAAAAGAATATTACTGAAGGTGCAGGACTTGCTGGTGCAACAATCGAACTTGTTACAGTTGAAGCTTTCGCAGAAGCTGTTGACAAATTCATTGCAGGTGAATGTGATATTATCACAACTGATGGTTCAGCACTTGTTGGTAGAAGAGCAGTTAATGACGCTCTTAATGATTGGGTAATTTTCCCAACATCACCAATATCAAAAGAGCCATTAGGACCAACATATAGATCAAATGACAGCGAATGGGCAGACGTAGTCAACTGGACAGTATACGCAACAATCATCGCAGATGAGTATGGTGTTACTAGTGCAAACGTTGACTCTGTTGACACAGACGCACTTCCAGAACTTGGAAGATTATTTGGTGCAAATGATGGTGAGCTTCAAACAAAGATGGGTCTTAGCGCAGACGCGTTCTACAATGTTATCAAGCAAGTTGGTAACTATGACCAAATCTACTCAAGAAACCTAAATCCATTAGGTCTCTTCAGAGAAGGTGGAGCTAACGATCGTTGGACAAACGGTGGGTTAATTTACGCACCTCCTGCAAGATAATTTAATTATCTTTATATAAATGTAAAAGGGGCTGAAAAGCCCCTTTTGCTTTGTAAGTACCATATTTATTTGATAAAATTTTATAATGAAAGGCGCTCTCAAATATTTACTTTTTTTTAGAAATGTTGTTTTCTTAAAATGGTTAAGCCAAATAGTTTTTCTTGTTGGTTTTATAAGCATTGTCTTAAGATATTTAGGAAATGCATCAACTAACTTTGCATCAACAAACATAGCATTTTCCTGGGATTTTTTGGGAGAAACACCAGGTGTTTCTATTGCTGAAGGAATGTATACCCTTCCAGTTTCTGGTTTACAGATGCTTCAGGTTGGTATGTTAAACATGCTAAGGATTACAGTTACAGGAATTTTTGCGGCAACAATTCTTGGGACAATGCTTGGTATCGCAAGACTATCAAAAAACTATATTGTGGAAAAAAGTGCAACAGGAATATTAGAAATCGTGAGGAACGTACCACTTTTAGTTCAAATTCTTTTCTTTCAAGCCTTGATACTTACACTACCTAGATTAGAAGTATCAGAAATTGGAACATATACAATTCATGCAAGTGCAAAAGGTATCGCATTCCCATGGCCAAATAGAGAACCTAATGCGATTTTATTTATGGTTTACTTTATTTTAGTTTTATACATTGCTAACCAGATATTTAAATGGAGAGTTAGAACCCTTGAAAAAGAAGGAAGAGAGACATATCCAACATTATGGGCCGTGATATCTTTTGTTGTACTTATTATTGTCGGATGGTTCGGAGGTTTTAGAGTAGTTGGAATAATTGGTCTAATTGCAGGATATCTTTCAATAGGCTTAGAGAGTGTTCCAGGAATTTTTTACCAGATTCTATTTTCGGCAATTACAGTTTTTATTGGATTTAGAGTTACCAAAAGATTTATTGATAGTAAAAAATCTGAAGAAGCTCAGGGAATTTATAGTGATGATGATTATTTTAAAATAATATTTAATGTTGCAATAGTTGTATTATTAGTTTTTCTTTTTCTTACATCATTTGGAGCAAGTGTCTCAAAATTTTTAGTAGGAGATGAACTGACCTATAAAGCCGATTGGGGGCTTCCACAACTCTTCCACGGTATTGAAAATAAATTATATTGGTTCCCAATGCATGATGTTGAAATCGAAAAAGAAAATGTAGAAATGAAAAAAGCAGAGATTATTAATTGGGTAGTCGAACCAGGATCAAGAGTAGAAGTTGGGGATAAAATTGCTGATGCCTACATTATTAAAAAGCCAAATGAAGAAAAAGTAGAGTATGAAATTGTTGCTAAGTACGCAGGTACTATTGAAACACTTTATCTTGAAGAAGGTAAATCACTTAAAGTGGGCGAAGAGTTTTACGAAATTCAAGTCACAGAGGGTGATCCCTTTACATTATCAAGACCAAGGATTGAGCAAACAGGTACCACAAAATTTAAGAGATATTCTGATGATTATGGTAAAAAGTTGTCAGTTGGCTATTTTGCAACCTGGGTTGGAGTAGTTTTATATACTGCAATATTTATATCCGAAGTAGTAAGAGCAGGCATTATGGCTGTTGCCAAAGGGCAATCTGAAGCTGGACTCTCTTTAGGTTTTAGAAGAAGTGCTCTTCTGAGGTTAATTGTTATACCCCAGGCAATTAGAGTAATGTTGCCTCCAATGGGTAATCAGTATCTAAACCTTGCAAAAAATACTTCATTGGGGATAGCTGTAGCTTTCCCTGAAATTGTTGCTGTCGGTCAAACTTTATACAATCAGGAAGGACAAACTTTACCTGTATTTATTGTATGGATGATCTTTTACAGTACCGTAAGTTTAACAATTTCTAGCATAATCAATTTTTACAACAGAAAACTGAAGATTGTTGAGAGATAAATGAATTTAGAATTTAAAAAATCAATAGCCTGGATGAGAGAAAACTTATTTTCTTCAATTCCATCATCAATACTTACCGTAGCTACATCATTTTTTGTCTTGGGTTTCTTTAGAGGATTGTTTGGATTTGCAATGGCATCTGATAAAGACTGGCTGTCTGTCTTAAATAATATGCAACTTTATATGGTCCAGGCATATCCTGAAGAAGATTTTATTAGGGTGTGGATATCTGTAGGATTAGCTCTAGTTTTTGCTGGAATGTCTATAGGGTTGTGGAAAAGTACTGAAGAATCATCATTATCTGAGGTATTCTCAAAATTTCTGCGAGTCAGTTTAGCTTTTCTTTTCTTCACTGTTGTAGCACCTACGTTTTCAAGTGTTACAGACAATGACGGAATCATTCAAACAGAGGAGTCCTTCCCGATGGAAACACGCTTACAACTCCTTATACCTTCTGCAATATTAGTTGTTGTATTTTTTGTACTAAAGAATCTAAAACTTAATTACAAATTCAATAAATCAGACTTATTATGTTTTTATTTGGCAATACCAATAGTTTTGATGTGGATTATAAAGCTCCCGACAATACAGCTTGATAGCAGTAACCAAAGAATATTTCCAGATCCTTTAATGCCAATTGCTGACACAACAAAGACTCCTTGGACTATCATTTTTGGATTATTTTTAGCTTTTTACTTTATAGGTTCTAGATTTAAAGATTCTAAAAATATTAAGAGAACAATGTCTATCTCGTGGGTTCTTTTACCATTATTTATTTTTTCATGGATTTTTAAAAAGCCAGAAATAGATCTACCAACAATTCTTGGTCAGGATATACCAATTTTTATAGGGATCTTTTTAATTGGAGCATTGACAATTACCTTTATTAACAATCCAGTTGTTGAGAAATATTTTTCTATATATTTGGGTGTACTTATTGCTATTACGGGTATAGCACTTTTTATCTCGATCCCTATTCTTCTTAAATCAGCTCTCTTATTACTTGTGTTATTTACTATCGTAATTCCAGCCGTGTCTTCATCTACAAAAGGTAAGAGAAACCTTATTATTGTTTGGGGTGTTTCACTATTTACTTTATCTGTTTTAATTCGTGGTGGCTCTTCAGATACACAGATTATCGTACAACAGCAAAGTATTTTTGGCGGATTTTCTCTAACTTGGCTTCTTGCAATATTTGGAACTTATGTTTCATTTCCTTTGGGAGTGCTTTTAGCCTTGGGAAGAAACTCGAAACTACCTATTGTTAGACTTGTTTGTACAGGAATTATTGAATTAACTCGTTCTGTTCCTTATATTACATGGCTTTTCTTTGCCAGCGTTACCATGGCAGTTTTCTTACCAGAAGGTGTCAACTTTGAGTTAGTTGTAAGAGTGCTTATGGTAACTGCATTCTTTAGTGGAGCATATTTCGCAGAAAATATTAGAGGGGGACTTCAATCTATTCCAAAAGGACAATATGAAGCGGCTGACGCAATAGGAATGAGTCCTTTTCAAAAAACTTCACTGATTGTAATGCCACAGGCATTAAGAGCAATTATTCCTACATTAGTTAGTAGTGCGATAACTGCATTTAAAGATTCAAGTTTGGTTACGATTATCGGACTTATTGATTTCCTTACAATCGGTAAGGTGATAATAGGTACTCAATCAATACCAGTAAATTTTGTTGGCCACGATAGAGAGAACTTATTATTCATTGCATTTTTCTATTGGATATTTACATTTACTCTATCCAGAAGAAGCATGAAAGTTGAAAAAAGATTAGGATTAGGAGAAAGATAATTTATGAGCATTATTAAAACAAACGATGTTAAAAAATGGTTTGGAGATTTCCAAGCTCTTAAAGGTATATCCATGGAAGTTCAAGAAGGTGAAGTTTTAGTTATATGTGGACCTTCAGGTTCTGGAAAATCAACGTTTATAAGGTGTATAAACAGACTTGAACAACACCAAGAGGGTGAAATTATCGTTGATGGTATTGAGTTAACTAATGATCTGAAAAATATAGAAGCTATTAGATCTGAAGTTGGAATGGTTTTCCAAAGTTTCAATCTTTTTCCACACCTGACAGTATTGCAAAACGTAACTCTTGCTCCAATTTGGGTTAGAAAAAAAAGCAGAAGTGAATCAGAAGAAAAAGCAATGGAGCTTTTGACAAGAGTTGGTATTCCTGAGCAAGCATCAAAATTTCCAGGCCAACTATCTGGTGGCCAACAACAAAGAGTGGCAATAGCAAGAGCATTAGCAATGGAACCAAAAATAATGTTATTTGATGAGCCAACATCAGCACTTGACCCTGAAATGATAAAAGAGGTATTGGATGCTATGAAAGAGTTAGCTTTATCTGGAATGACAATGATTGTCGTTACTCATGAAATGGGATTTGCTAAAGAAGTTGCCGACAGGGTTATGTTGTTTGATGAGGGATTGATGGTTGAGGAAAATACCCCCACAGAATTTTTTGATAATCCTCAAAATGACAGAACCAAGTTGTTCTTAAGTCAGATTCTTTAGAGTTTATCCCAGAGATTTTTTTCAGCTAAATCAATAATGGTTGCACCCATTCCATATGCTCCATCGAATATAGCTTTATGACCACCAGCTTCAATGGTAGCTGATGCAAATTCAGGCTGATGATTGACTGCGTCTCCTGAGTCGATAGCCAACATAGGATGAATAGATGGCATCGCGAAGGATATGTTTCCCATATCTGTTGATCCTAAGCCAAGTTGTGCTGGATCTTGTAGTGGCATGTCTCTTCCAATTTCATTACAGTTTTCCATAAACAACTCGAACATTGTTTTATTATTCAGAATTTCTTGGTATCTAAAGTCTGGAGAAGTAACGTCTGATTTGCATTTAGTTGCAATAGCCGCTCCGTTTACAAAATTTAAAAAATCTTGTTCCAACTTGTTCAGCCCATCTTCGTTTAAAGATCTAAGGTACCACTCTGATGAAGTATAAGATGGAATAATGTTCGGCTTAAACCCCCCATCTTTTATAACTCCATGCATCCTATCAGTTCTTAACATTTGTTGACGATAGGTAGAAGCATTTACAAATAGTTGTATTTGGGCATCTAGTGCATTTATACCCTCTTCCGGCGCACCAGCAGCATGTGCGTCCTTCCCAAAGAATTCAACTTTATATTGTTGAATTGTAGAAAATGTAGGATTAGCCACATCATAAGGACCAGGGTGAATCATCATCGAACATTTTGCATCTTCAAATGCTCCATTGTCTAATAATATTATTTTTCCACCACCACCTTCTTCGGCAGGAGTTCCTAGTAGTTTGACTCTGATACCCAGTTTGTCGACAAGATTTCTCAGACCTAATCCAGCTCCAATCGAGCAAGTGGCAATTATGTTGTGGCCACAGGCATGTCCAATCTCTGGCAATGCATCGTATTCGACACAAAGAACAACGAGAGGACCATCTTTACCAAAAGTTACCTCAAAAGCTGTATCAAGACCGTGTGTTGGGTACATTACTTCAGGATCATATTTTTTTATGTAGTTAACGAGATACTTCGAGGTTTCAAATTCTTCGAAGGCAAGTTCTGGATTTTCGTACATCCAGTCATTTACTTCAATGAGGCTTTTGTGCAAAGATTCTAATTCAGATTTGAATTCTTTTTTAATTGTCATGAATCAAGCTTACTAAAATAACCCAAATTATACGAAGAGGAAACGTTCCAAATTATCCAATCCAAATTCTTATCTTCAGCTGCGCGAATATTTTCTTGTACTTCAGCATCAGTATGCCAAAACCCCTGTAAAAATGGCCTTAATTTTATGTTTTCAACACCTCTTTGTAATGCATCATCTAAAGCTGAGGTAATGACTCCATATGGGTTTCTATTCGGGTTTTGATATCCAAATGAACCTTTACTGTAATGTGATGGATAAACCATTGGTGATAAGAAGTCAACATTTTCGATAATTGTTTCAAGATTTTGACCAATTCCACCATCTAATTTATTTGTTAAAATAAATCCAAATACATCTGCCGAAACAAAACACCCAAGACTGTTTATCTCTTTTTTGGCAATCATAAGAAAACTATTAATATTTTTTATTCTGTTTTCGTAAGTATTTTCATCTTTGAAAACCATGTACTTGTAGTTCGAATCCGGATATCTAATGTAGTCAAACTGGATTTCGTCAAAACCTAATTCGCAGGCCTCCTTTGCGATATTGATCACATAGTTTCTTGCCTTTTCACTACCAGGATCAATAAAATATTGACCATCTTGCGAATATATCTTGTTCTTATATGAATCAAATACTGCTTCATTCGGATAATTTTTAGCAAATAACGGATCTTGAAAAACAACAACTCTTCCTATTAAGTAAAGATCATTTTTATCTTTTAAAGTATTTAATGTCTCACTGTTATATTTACTTCTAACGCTTGACATTTCTACAGCAAGTTCATTTACAGAATCAAATAAAATATGTCCATTATCAGTTTTTACATCAATGACAAGGCTATTGACATTTGTATTATCTAAGATGTTGTTGATTATTTCTAACTTTGAACTATTGGTCATGTGGTAACCATTGAGATAAATTCCTCTGACTCCTCCATGCTTTTCTCTAAATTGAGAAAATTTTTGTTGTTGTATTAAAAAAGTAATTTCTTGATTGAGAACAATGAGCTCTTCATTTAAATCTGAGATTAGTTTTGAACTAAACTTTTGTTCTTTACTGGCTATGTCTGCATCGATCTTATTTGTATCAATACTTTTAATAGTTTTTGATATTTCTACAGCAACATCTCTTTTGTATATGGTTGTGTTCGTAACTGTTTGATTATTGGATATTTCACTGTTGATATCTCTTGAATAAAAATTTGTAATGGCAAATACCAATACAAACACAAGAAAAAAATTTGTTACCCTGTTCATCTTCTTATTTTAAGAATACTTATTAATTTCTTTCAAAGCTAGTTTTATAATATCTATATGCAAAATTCGAGATATCAAAAAGTTGAAAAGTTTTATGAAGTTCCTGTTTTTATAGCAGTTGTCTTACTAATACCTGTGATAATCATTGAATATAGAAGTTCAGGACTAAAAGAATTTGCAAATTATCTCAATTGGGGGATATGGGTTGTATTTTTGTTAGAGTACGTCCATTTATTGATTCTTTCAGAAAACAAAAAAGACTATGTTCTCAATCACAAACTGGAACTTTTTATTGTAATTGGCTCAATACCATTTGTCCCCCAAGGATTAGAATCGTCGAGATTTCTACGCTTTGTTAGACTACCAAGACTCCTAAGAGTATTACAGTTATTTAGACTTGCAGTTGTAGTTGCAAAATTCGGAGCTGATATAAAAGCTATTTTTAATAGCAGGGGACTAAGGTCAATTGTTTACGCAACTATATTTTTAATAATTTTCTTTGGATTCCTTTTCTTTGTTTCTGAACCGGAGGTCGAAACATTTAGTGATGGAATATGGTGGGCTTTGGTTACGATAACAACTGTAGGATATGGAGATATAACGCCCTATACAACACTCGGAAGGATTGTTGCAAGTTCCCTAATGATTTTGGGTATTGGATTTATAGCAACTATAACAGCAACTGTTTCTGCTTATTTCTTATCGAATTTTGGAGAAAAACAAACTACTCTTGATGATGTTCTTATTAAGCTTGAAAAAATTGAAAATGAAATAGAAAAAATAAAGGAAGAAAAAAATGAATGAGGCATTAAGTAAGTTAGCAGATGATTTCTTTAAAAATACTTTAAACTCATCCCCAACATCTGCAATCATGAGAGGGTACAGTGAATATTTTGATCAAATCGAAGAACTAACTGAAGCCAGATTTGATCAAAACTTAAAAGATCTAGATAAGTTTGAAAAAAGATTAAACGAGATAGATTTCAATAATTTATCAAGCAAGGAAAAAGTTACCCACGGAATGTTGGAGTATGCTTTTGGATCAAACAAAGATTCATTACTTGATAAAAGCTGGGAGTTTGGAGCGGGAGTTTCTGGCTTTACAGGCTATTTGATTGATTACAACCAGCAAATGTTTATTCCTAATTTAGAATCAGCTGATCTTTTATTGAAAAGATTAGAACTATATAATCAATTCTTTAATCAAGTATCTGCAGTTCAAAAGAAAGGCCTAGATAATAATAGAGTAGCAACTGAAAGAAATTTGTTAAGATCAATCGATCAAATTGAAAGCTATCTCAAAACATCATTAGAATCGGATCCTCTTTTGTTAGTAAATTTTTCCCCTCAAATCTCTGAAGAGGATGTAAATGGCTGGAAAGATAAAGCAAAATTAATCATTGAGAGTAATGTGAGGCCAAGTGTTAATTCATATCTTGAACAACTTAAATTAGAGCATTTACCTAAGGGTAGGTCGGATACAAATCCAGGCATAATGTGGATTGATGGTGGCGAAGATATTTATTTAAGAAGTTTAAGAAAATTTACAGGAAATAAAGATATAACTGTCAAAGAAGTTCATGAAACAGGTTTATCTGAGATTGAAAGATTAAAAATAGAATTTTTTGATATTGGAAAAAATGTGTTTGAAGATATAACAACTCCAGAAGAAGTACTTTATAAAATGCAAACTGAACCATCGATGCGCTATGAAAGTAAAGAACAGATGCTACAAATGGCAGAAGATATTATTAAAAGAGCATACGAACCTCTCGCAGATTGGTTTACAGTATTTCCAAAAGCCCCTTGTAATGTTTTGCCAGTTCCCGAAGAGTCAGAAAAACACGCTCCACCAGCATATTACTATTCTCCTTTACCAGACGGTTCAAGAGACGGAACTTATTTTTTAAACACATATAAACCAGAAACAAAAAGCATTTTTGAAGCTGAATCTGTTGCATTTCATGAAGCAATACCAGGACATCATCTTGATAGGACAATTGCTGTAGAGCTTAAAAATGTTCCTGATTTTCAGAGATATACAGCCTCCACTGCGTTTGTAGAGGGGTGGGGTTTATATTCTGAACAGTTAGCAAACGAAATGGGCTTGTACTCAAATGATGTTCAACAACTTGGCAGACTAGGTAATGATGCTTGGAGAGCATGTAGGCTAGTACTAGATACAGGAATGCACGGAATGGGATGGTCTAGAAATTCAGCAATTGAATTTTTTAGAGGTAATTCACCAATTGAAGAAATAAATGCAAATATAGAAACCGACAGATATATTGCATGGCCAGGTCAAGCCTGTTCATATAAAATGGGACAATTAAAGATTGAGCAACTACGAAAAAAGGCTGAAAAAGAGCTTGGTGAAAAATTTGATATAAGATATTTTCATGATGAAGTTTTATGTGATGGGGGAATCACACTTCTAATTTTAGAAAACAAAATCGATAGTTTTATTGAGAAATTTAGAAATTAGTTACTTCCTGATTGATTTATCTGTTTTTTTCACTATCTCATTCTTATAGCTTTTATGAATCTCTTTCTCCTTGAGTTTTGAATGAGTTTTTTGATTTGTTATTTCATTTTCTAACGCAATTAATTTTGCCTGTAGGTTTTCAATTTTATCTTTCATTTCATAAATAATTTTTATTCCATCTAAATTTATACCTCGTTGTGATAATTCCTGAATTTGAATTAATTTATCTATATCTTGTTGAGAATAGCGCCTAGTACCTCCACCTGTTCTATAAGGTTTAATGAGCCCTTTATTTTCATAAGTTCGTATTGTTTGCTGATGTATTCCAGACAAAGAAGATGCAACTGAAATAAAATATATAGCGTTTGATTCTTCGTTACTCATCTAAATACTTTCTTGGAGAATCACCCGATTCAAATTGATCTCTAAATTTTTCTAAATGTTTTTTTGCAGATCTTGATAAGTTTGTTGGAGGTATTATAAATACTTTCACATACAAGTCTCCTGATCTTCTACCTTGTGGTGTTACACCTTCGCCTCTAATCTTGAATGTCTTACCACTTGGGGTACCAGAAGGAATCTTTAATGTAACAGATTTAGTTAATGTTGGAATTCTTATGCTTGCACCTAACGCAGCTTCTGTAAACAAAAGAGGAACCTCAAGAATTAAATCCATGTTACTTCTCTTAAAGAATTTATGTGGCTCTACAGTTACTTGGACTAATAAATCTCCATCAGGAGCACCAGCTGCACCAGGACCACCTCGACCTCTAAGCCTAATTACACTCCCATTGTCAACGCCAGCTGGAACTTTAACTTTAATTGATTCGTTTTCGAGGGGAAGCACAACTTCAATTCCTGAAGCAGCCTCTGTAAATGAAATATTAATATTAGTTTGATATGTCTGACCTTTCCTTCGGCCACCAAATCCAAATATATCTCCTAAATTTTCAAATATATCTCCAAAGTCATCTACTGTAAACCCCTGGCTTGTGAAGCCACCAAACCCTGAAGCACCCATTGATCTTATCTGATCATATTCTTGTTTCTTTCTTTCATCTCCAAGCACTGAATGAGCTTCAGAGACCTCTTTAAATCTTTTTTCTGCTTCTAAGTCTCCAGGATTAAGATCTGGATGATTTTCACGAGCTAATTTTTTATACGCTTTTTTTATTTCTGAAATTGAGGCATCTTGAGGAATACCTAATGTAGCGTAGAAATTCTTATCTAACCAGTCTCTACTCACTTTTAACTTTTACCATAGCAGGGCGTATTAAGTTGCCTTGAAAAAGGTATCCTTTCCTAAGAACACTTTCAACCTTTTGTGAGTCCCCATTACCACTGTGTTCAACGGCTTCGTGTATGTTTGGATCAAAATCTTCTCCGTGAGCTCCAATCTCTTCTATTTGTAAAGAGTTCAAAACTGTTGAAAGCATATTTCCCAAAGTTTTAATTTCTTCATTTACATTGTCTTGTGACAAAGCTATTTCAAAATTATCAATGAGAGGAAAGAGACTTTCTACAAAGTAAGCTATCGAAGCATTCCCAATACTGTCTCTTTCTTTCTCTGATCTTTTTTTAAAGTTATCAAAATCTGCAGCAAGTCTGAGATACTCATCTTTAATTTTTTCGTATTCAGACAAAGCAACTTTTTCTTCTGATTTGGAACCAGTTTCGGATATAGAGTCCTCAATATCCTCAGTAGATGATTCTTCTTTATTCATCCTCTATAACTTCGCCTTCAACTACATCATCGGATTCATCTGATGAAGGGTCAGTTTTTTCATTTTGTGCTTCAGAATATAATTTTTCTGCAAACGACTGACTAGCTTTTGATAGGTCCTCAATACCAACTTTTAAGTCGTTGGTTGCTATATCTTCATTTTCTAAAAGCTTTTTTAACTTATCATTAGCATCGTTAATGGAAGCTATTTCTTCTTCAGTTGCTTTCTCTTTATTCTCTTCAAGCATCTTTTCTGTAGATGTCACCATGCCTTCAGCCATATTTCTTGTTTCAACAAGTTCTTTCTTTTTTGCGTCTTCATTAGCATGCTGCTCGGCATCTTTAATCATTCTGTCAATTTCATCATCTTCTAATGCAGTTCCGCCAGTTATTGTAATTGCCTGTTCCTTTCCAGTTCCAAGGTCCTTAGCGTTTACATTGACAATACCATTAGCATCTATATCAAACGTTACCTCAATCTGAGGTATTCCAGCCATTGCTGGAGGTATGTCGGTTAGGGCAAACCTTCCAAGAGATTTATTTCCAGAAGCAACCTCTCTTTCTCCCTGTAGAATATGAATTTCTACTTGTGTTTGGTTGTTTTCAGCAGTACTAAAAACTTCAGATCTTTTTGTAGGAATAGTAGTGTTTCTTTCAATCATTTTTGTCATAATCCCACCTTTTGTTTCTACTCCTAGAGTAAGTGGTGTTACATCCAATAATAAGACATCTTTTACATCACCTTTTAAAACCCCTGCTTGTATGGCTGCTCCAGAAGCAACAACCTCATCTGGATTTACACCCTTGTGAGGATCTTTACCTGTTAGTGACTTTACAAGCTCTTGAACAGATGGCATTCTTGTTGATCCACCAACTAAAATAATATGATCTATATCAGAATAGGTCATACCAGCATCTTTTAGTGCATTTTCGACTGGAGCTTTAGTCCTTTCTACTAAATCAGCAGTAATCTTTTCAAACTCGGACCTGCTTAGTTTTTCAACTAAATGTTGGGGACCTGAATCATTAGCAGTAAGAAATGGTAAATTTATTTCTGTTTCACTTGTAGATGAGAGTTCAATTTTTGCCTTTTCCGCACCCTCTTGAATTCTTTGAATTGCCATATTGTCATTTGATAGGTCTATTCCAGTTGATGACTTAAATTTTTCAATTATCCAATCCATAATTCTTTGGTCCCAATCATCACCACCCAATTTAGAATCACCGGATGTAGACTTTACTTCAAACACACCCTCCGAGATTTCCAATATTGAAACATCAAAGGTCCCTCCACCTAAATCAAATACAAGAATTTTTTGGTCTTCGTTGTTTTCAAGCCCATATGCTAGTGAAGCAGCTGTCGGCTCATTAATTATTCTTAGAACCTCTAAGCCAGCAATTTGCCCAGCTTCCTTGGTGGCTTGTCTTTCAGCGTCATTAAAATATGCAGGAACGGTTATAACAGCCTCGGTAACTTTATCTCCTAGATAAGCTTCTGCATCCCTCTTTAATTTTTGAAGGATACGTGCTGAAATTTCTTGAGGGGTATAATCTTTATTTTCAAAATTTTGATTCCAATCGGTACCCACATGTCTTTTTATTGACCTGACTGTATTATCTGGATTTGTTATCGCTTGTCTTTTTGCAAGCTCTCCAACAAGTACATCATCTGATTTGAAAGCAACTATTGAAGGAGTAGTTCTATTACCTTCAGCATTTGCAATTACAGTTGGCTCACCACCTTCTAAAACCGAAACAACACTATTTGTTGTTCCGAGATCAATTCCTACTGCTTTTCCCATATTTAACTCAATCCTCTCTAATCAATCTGTGGTTCTTGTTCTCTTGGTAGATGTCCACGCACCCTTGGATAGGAGATAGGGGCATGTAAAAAACAAAATTTCTTTTTGTTGTAGACACTAATTACTGTTTCACATGAATCAAATTCGCAAACTCTACCAGATGTGTATTTTTTTGATCTTCTCACCCCAGGCTTAACTGTTGAGGCTGTTAATGTTCCGCTCATTTATTTCCTTTCAATCTTACCATATTTATTTATATTATCTAAGTATATTAACTTAGATTTATTACTAATATAATATAATTAGTTTTTTATGCAAACTTTTAATTAGATTTCTTGGAATATCCTTATTTTTAGATAGTTTCTGTGCTTGATAATATTAAATAATGGCAGAAATAGATGTTCATATAGTTGGAATTGGCAACCTTGGGAAGTCTTTTCTAAGTGGTTTTGAATCTATCTCAGAAGGACCAAAACTATATCTATATGAATTAAATGAGGATATTGTTGCATCATTTAGTGGAAAACAAGAACTCAAATCAAGCTTAGGACAGCTAGATAAGGGAGTTCTTTTGCTATGTATAAAACCAAATAATTTAAATGAATTTATTACAACAAACAAAGAACTTATATCACCTGACGTCTTAATAGTCACAGCACTTGCTGGATTAAATATAACCTACTTTGAAAATATTTTTAAGAATAAAATTTTGAGATTGATGCCTAATCTGTCCATAAAAGACAATAATGGTTTTATTCCTTACACAAAAAATTATGAAGATGATTACCTAGGCTTCATTAAATGCCTTAACAAACTTGGAAAAACTGCTGAATACCCTGAAAATTTATTTGATATTATTACCGCAATTTACGGAAGTGGACCAGCTTGGTATTTTGAAATGTCTTCAAAAATTGTTGATGCTGCTGAAAAACTCGGAATGGAAAAAGAGGAAGCCAAAGTTATTGTTGAACAATTAATATTATCTTTGCCTTCATTATTAGGTGAGATTAGTTTTGATGAAATTGTTGATAACATTAAATCACCAAATGGCACTACTGAGGCTGGTATCAATTCGCTGTCTGAAAACTCTTTTGATAAAATAATATTTGACGCAATTGAAGCAGCGACTAACCGCTCAATTGAAATCTCAAAAGAAAATAACAATGAATAATAGTAAACCGAAAAAACAAGTTAATGATTATGTTTTACTGTTTTCTGCTGGTGCCGCCCTCTCGGTAATATTTTTATGGCTTGCTAGCTACATATTTCCTGAGGGTGAAATTATTGGTGGGAGAAGAGTCTTTGAAAATATACCTAAATCAATCCAATATATATTTTATATACTTAGTGCATCATCAATATTTATTTCCGGTTATTTGTTTTCCCTTCGTGCAAAAAATTGGTCAAGAGGATCTGAAGAAAAAAGAAAAGTAAAAATTTCAGATAGGATATTTAGCTTCTTTGATGGAATACTCATGAGAACAACTTTAAGATTTAAAGCAGCTGGCTTGATGCACTCAATGATATATTTAGGCTTTCTTGGATTGTTTGCAGGAACAATAACTTTGGAGATTCACCACTTGATGCCGCCATCCTTAAAATTTTTACAAGGTACAACATATATTGTTTATTCTTTTTTACTAGAACTAGCATCACTTCTTTATCTCGCTGGTCTTGGTTGGGCTTTTTATAGAAGAATTTTTGGTACTGAAGACAGAATAAAAACTAAGACAAAAATGGACGATTATTTAACTCTGTCCCTTTTAGCTTTTATGGGTGTTTCGGGTCTTACAACTGAAGCAGGAAGGATAATTGTTGAAGGATTTCCTAACTATGAGAAGTGGAGTTTTGTAGGCTATTTTATTGCCACCCTTTTACCTCTTGAAAGTGGTGTGTTATTTCACAGAATCTCGTGGATTCTTCATACTGTAAGCTTTTTTGTATTTTTACTAGTACTTCCACAATCAAAATTAAGACACATAATCACATCTCCAGTAAATATGTATTTGAGTCCAAAAGAAAGACCAAAAGGTGCGATGAGAGATATTGGAAATCTAATGGAGGCGGAAGATATTGAAACTGTGGGTGTTGAATTAATTGAAAATTTTACATGGAAGCAACTTTTAGATCTTGATGCATGTACTGTATGTGGTCGCTGTACTTCTGTTTGTCCAGCTAACCTTACAGGAAAACCATTGGATCCCCGAGAGATTATCTTGAAAGTTGGACAGGTTATGTCAGAAACCGGAAATCCTGCTGTACCTACAACCGTATCAACTCCTATAGACTTAAAAGTGAAATCATCAAGTGTATTTGAGCGAATTACACCGGAAGAGCTTTGGGCTTGTACTTCTTGTAAAGCATGTGATGAAATTTGTCCTGTAAACATTGAAATTCTAGACAAGATACTTGATATGCGTAGATACTTAGCATTGATGGCTTCCGATTTTCCTTCTGAGTTAGGAAAGGCATATGTTGCAATGGAAAATTCTTCAAATCCTTGGGGTGCATCTCAAGAAGATAGAATGAAATGGTCAGAAGATTTAGATTTTGAAGTTCCTTTGCTTGATGAAAAAAATAAAGAGGAAATTGATTACCTGTACTGGATAGGTTGTGCAGGAGCTTTTGATGATAGAAATGTTCCTGTAACAAGAGCTGTTGCAACACTCCTCAGAAGAGCAAATGTATCATATGCAGTCCTGGGTCCAAAAGAAGTTTGTACAGGTGATTCTGCAAGAAGAACTGGAAATGAATTTGTATTTCAGCAGTTAGCAATTCAAAATATTGAGACGATGAATAACCTTGATGTTAAAAAAGTTATCACTCAGTGTCCGCACTGTTTTAATACGATTAAAAATGAATATCCCCAATTAGGCGGAAATTTTGAGGTCATACATCACAGTCAATTGTTGACTGAACTTGTCCAATCAGGACATATTGAAGTAGGAACAAGTGACAAACCACATGTCATTACATATCATGATTCCTGTTACCTAGGTAGACATAATGATATTTATACTGCTCCAAGAGAGATAGTTGGATCTATTGGCGGTATTGAAATTCGAGAAATGAAAAGACAAGGAACAACAAGCTTCTGCTGTGGTGCTGGTGGTGGACGAATGTGGATGGAAGAAGCAACCGGTAAAAAAGTTAATATCGAAAGAGTAGAGGAAGCTGTTGAAACTGGTGCTGATGAGGTCGCTGTTGCCTGTCCATTTTGTTACATAATGATGGATGATGGAATGAAAGAGATTGGCCAAGGAGATAATGTCAGAGTAAGAGACGTTTCTCTTATATTGCTTGATAATTTAAGAAAAGATTAACTATTTTTACCCATAAAGAATTTAGTGATATTTCCTTTTGACTTATTAAGGCTATAAATCACATATATTGCTGTAGTCAGATTGCCTAAAGTCATTAAGAAAAAAATCCAAACTAATGCAGATACCGTTTTTTCTTTATAAAATATCCAAATTCCTACAAGAATAAATCCAGAATACAGATCGACAAGCGAAACGACACCCCAAGGAAGAGATGGAATTATCGAATCGAATACTGAGACTTGGTTCTGAGCCCAAAATATTGTTGATACCATAGCTATAGTTATTAAATAAGCTATTACTTTTGTTATAGTCATACATTAGATTTTAAAGAAGAAGAAAAGTATATGGGAAACAATAGACAAGTAATTTTAAAAATATTTAGATTGGATAAAAATATTTACAATGAACTTGCGTCAGAGGTTAGCAATTTCCAAATTGCTATTGCAATCTACATTTCTGGCTTCTTGTTTAGTGGTCTTGCTGCCTTAAACTTTTTAAGAAACTCACTTGTTTATCTTGAGGAAAATCTTGGATTAATTGTTGGAACCCTTCCGGTACAAACAGTCAATGAATTAAATAATTTAATAAGAGAGTTTGAGAATGTATTCAATTCTCAACAATTATTTGGATTACTCACAAGTTATTTAATTTCTAGCTTTGTATCAGGGTTTGTTGGTGTAGGCCTTGTTTATTTATTGTTGACACGTTTTTTTAGAAAAGAGACAGATTTTAGGCAAGTAGGAATAATTTATGGATTTTCAAATATTCCAGTTTTTTTAAATGGAGTAATCTTCTTTACAAGTTCAATCCCTCTTCAAATATTTTTAATTATTGGAACTGCTATTTTTGCACTGGTTTGTTTAGGGTCAGGTTTAAAACAGGTATATCTTCTAAGAAACATTGAAGCTTTTTTATTAGTAGTTGTTTCTGGCTTCGGTAGCTCACTTTTTTCACAAGTAATATAAATGAAAGCAGCAATTATTTTAGCCGCCGGAGAATCGTCTAGGATGGGATTCCCAAAACAATTGGCTGAATATAAAGGTAAAACAATTTTGGAAACTGTTGTAGAAACCGTTTCGAATAGTATTGAAAATTCAATTGTTGTATTAGGGCATGAAAACGAAACTCTTACTGAAAAGATTGATTTTAAAAACAGCACAATTCTAATCAATGAAAGTTGGGAGGAAGGAATTATTTCATCTATTAGAACCGGTTTATTCTATTTGAGCTCGGATAAAAATATCGATGGAGTATTGATATTCATGGGAGATCAACCAGCAATTAATTCAGAAGTAATTGAAAAATTACTATTAACAAAGAATGATGATGATGAGGTTGTAGTCCCTCAATACCGATACGAAACAGGATACCCAATCTTGATACCTAGATATTTCTGGAATAAACTTGAACTCATTACTCAAGATGATATTGATGGTGATGATTCAGTATTTAAAAATTTTGATTTGATTGACTTCTTTGAATCATCTGAATCAAAAATGAAAATTCTAAATTTTAATTTTCTTAAACCTACAGATTTTGACAAACAGTCTGATTTTTAAGAGTGGGAAAATCTCCCTAAAAATTTTCTTAGTTTTTAAAAAAAATTTTGTAAACTTTTAACATGAATTCAATTGACTCAATAAATGGAATGACGCATACAGAAGCTACAAAATTAAGAAGAGCTAGAGTCAGAACTACAGTAACGTTTCTCCAAATCGCATCAACTCGATCTGGAAGAGCCTTACTTACAAAAGAGACTGGAATAACATCTCCAAAACTTTTGCATTGGGCCAAACGCGCCGAACTGATGAAAATTAAGAACCTTGGTAGAGATTATGCAGATCTCTTAGAAGCTGTTGGTGTTGAAAGTGTAGCTGATCTTAAAAGAAGAAACCCTGAAAGCCTTCATGAGATGATGCATAATGCAAATCAGGCAAAAAAAATTGTTGATAGAATGCCTTCACTTAAAAGAGTAACTAATTGGATTGATGATTCAAAAGATATTGTCATAACGGTATCTTCTTAGTTAATCATTTAATTATCATTATTGTGTGAATACAAAAACACTAAGAATATCTTGTGCACAATTATCTTTTCCTGTTGGTGCGATTCAAGAAAATAAAGATAAAATAATCAACACATTAAAAGAGGCTGAAAAAGTACATTCTGATATTGTCTTATTTCCAGAACTTGCACTAACAGGCTATCCTCCTGAAGATTTGCTACTAAGAGAAAGTTTTGTCGGAAAAAATTTTGCGGTTATGGAAGAGATTGCAGAGTTTTCTGGAAAAACAAGTGGTGTAATCGGGTTTGTTGATCGTAGCTTAAAGAAACAAAAAAATGATAATGTTGACAGAGATATAGCCAATGCAGCTGCGATTGTTCAAAATGGTGATGTAAAAGGAATTTATCATAAATGTTTCCTACCTAATTATTCCGTCTTTGATGAAGCAAGATATTTTGACAAAGGTACAAATCCTTCAACTCTTTTTTGGTACGAAGATATTGCTGTAGGGATAAATATATGTGAAGATATTTGGATCGAAGATGGTCCAGCCGAAGAACAAATAAAAAAAGGAGCTTCAATCATATTAAATATAAATGCATCCCCATTTGATTTAAACAAAATTAACCAAAGGAAAGACAAAGTAAAGAATAAAGCAAAAAAACTAGGTGTACCAATTGTTTATCTAAATATGGTTGGTGGCCAAGATGAACTTGTTTTTGATGGTGGTTCATTTGTGGTTGATAAAAATGGAGAAATTATATACATGGCTCCACAATTTGAAGAAGACTTTTTTACTTTAGACGTTGAACTCGATGTAAAAGATATTATTTCAGAGTCAAATTTATATTTGAATGATAAGAATGTTGAGTTAGAACCATTAGTTAGTACAAAAGAGCTTGATAAAATCGAGTCAATGTATGCTGCTTTGAAATTAGGTCTATCTGACTATGTAACAAAAAACAAATTCAACAAAGTACTTGTTGGACTATCTGGTGGAATTGATTCAGCTTTAACGGCAACTATAGCTTGTGATGCGTTAACTCCAGAACGTGTCATAGGTGTTGCAATGCCATCAAAATACAATCCAAAATCATCCTTAGATGATGCAAAACAACTTGCTAAAAACTTAGGTATAAACATTAAAGAAATCACTATTGAGGATACTGTTGAAAATATAAGAACATTAGTTTCTGCAAATATTGAAGAACAATTGAAAAGTGTCGTAGATGAAAATATTCAGTCGAGGGTTAGGGGCAACCTCCTTATGGCACTATCAAATCAGTTAAATGCTATGGTTGTCTCTACAGGCAACAAATCAGAAATGGCCGTAGGCTATGCTACTTTGTATGGAGACCTAGTTGGTGGATTTGCGCTCCTTAAAGATGTTTACAAAGCAGATGTATATAATCTGGCAAAATATAGAAATTCAATATCGGAGGTTATTCCACAAAACACGATAGACAAAGAACCAAGTGCAGAGCTTAGCGAAAATCAGTTTGATTCAGACTCTCTTCCTGATTACGACACTTTAGATAAAATAATAAAACTTTATATTGAAGAAGATTTTTCCTCTGAGAAAATTATAAATTCTGGAATTGATAAGAATGTTGTATACGATGTGCTCGAAAAAATTGACAGAAATGAATATAAGAGAAATCAAGTCGCTCCTGGTGTAAAATTGACAAACAGAGCTTTTGGGAAAGATAGAAGAATGCCAATTACAAATACATATAAAAGGGAAAGAAATTAAATGTATCTTATTAATGGGGTTGAGGTATCAAAAGAAGAATTTAATATACCTGTAGAAAACCTAGCTATTTGGAGAGGTGATGGAATTTTTGAAGCAATAGCCATACATAAAGGCTATTTATTTGGAATCGACAAGCACATGGAAAGATTCGCCCATTCTGCAGAAAAAATGTTTTTCAACAATATTAATTTTCAAGAAATAAAAGACAATCTTATTTCAATTGCTTCAAATTATGATGATGGCTACATGAGGGTAATTATTGGAAGAGGCTCGGATAAAGATAAAAGTGATGTCTATATTTTTTATCAAGAACTTATAAACTTCCCCGAGAGCTTCACATTGCAATCTCATTTAGCGCACTGGCATGCTGGAGGTGATTTTGATTTAAATGAAGTAAAAAATATTGGTTCAAAATCAATTTCCTACGCAATGAATCTTAATCAGACAAGATTAGCTGAAAAAAACGGGTACACAGATTCATTGTTATTGAACAAAGATGGAATAGTACTAGAGGGTCCAACATTTTGTGTAAGTTGGATAATTGATAACAAAATTTATGTACCTGATTTAGAACTTGGGATATTGGATTCCATTACTCGCCGATCTCTCATCGACATAGCAAACGAGACAGATTTAGATTTAGAAATTTCCAGAATTCATATTAATGATATTTATAATGTCGATACAGTTTTTGCCCTATCAACAGCTAAACATGCAATTTTTGTAAGTAAAATTGATGACCAAGTTTATACTCAATCGCCTCTTTTAGAGAGAATCCGACATTCATTTACTGAATTTATAGAAAAAGAAAGACAATTAAACAAGTAATCAAAGGAGGTTCAATTGAGATTAACTGAATACTCTCATGGCGCTGGTTGAGCTTGTAAACTCTCACCTGGTGAGCTTGCTCAAGTTTTGACGCAATTTAAAAATCATAAAGCTACTGAATCTCCAAATTTATTAGTTGGACTAAATAATCCTGATGATGGAGGAGTTATTCAAGTTGGTGATCAAAAAATAATTCAAACTGTTGATTTTTTTACACCCATTCTTGATAATCCTTACGACTGGGGAAGAGTAGCAGCCGCAAATGCGCTATCAGATGTATATGCAATGGGAGGAGAACCTATTTCAGCTTTGCAGTTAGTTTGTTGGCCTCGAAGTGAATTAAGTTTTGATATATTGTCTGAGGTGATTAAAGGTGGTCTTGACACAATGCAAAAAGCAAATTGTACTGTCATTGGAGGTCATAGTATCGATGACAAAGAACCAAAATATGGTTTCTCCATCACTGGTGTTATAAAAGATAAGATATTTAAAAATAATGAAATTAAGGATGGAGATAGACTTTTTTTAACAAAACCAATAGGAACTGGGATTATTACAACTGCAATTAAAAGAGGAGTTGCTTCTGACGAAAGCGTAAAAATTGTTACTGACATTATGACTGAACTAAATAAAAAATCTTTAAATTTTTCACTGGATAATAATGCAAATGCAATTACAGATATAACTGGTTTTGGATTGTTGGGGCATTTGTATGAAATGCTAAATGATTCCAAATTATCAGCAACAATTAAATTTGATTCTGTTTCTTTGATTGAAAATATTTATGATTATCTGGATAAAGAAATATTTCCTTCTGGAAGCTTGAGAAATTATGAATACCTATCAGACAAACTTATTTCTGATCTGGATGAGCAATCTTTAAAAATACTATGTGATGCACAAACTAATGGTGGCTTTCTCATTTCAATACCTAAGAACCAAAATATTAAACTTCAAAAAGATATGGAGCTCAACAAAAATATTTGGGAAATAGGTGAAATTAATTCTAAATATAATGAAAAGATAAATATTATTTAAAAGATGATAAAAACAATTGCTAAAGTTTTCGCTTTCACTTCCATATTCAAGAATTTGGTTTTGACTCAAAAAAGTAAAACAGAGGGAATAACCCAATTACATCCTATAAAGATTCCTGGAAGAACTGTCTTTGTGAGAGAAAAAGAATATTTTATTAGAGAAAACATTGTTGAGGGCACAATACCAATTGTTTTTCTGCATAGTTGGGGTACTGACTCACTTGGGAGTTGGTTTAATGTTCTTCCTAAAATTAAAAATGTTAGTTCATTTATAACTATTGATTTTAAAAATCATGGAAGATCGGATGCCAGTTGGGAAAGATGGAGTGTTGATGAGAATGCAGACATAGTAATAAGCATTCTAGATGAATTAAATGTATCAGAATACCATTTAGTAGGTTGGTCAATGGGAAGTGCAGTTGCACTAACAATATCCAAAAAAATTCCGGAAAGAATAAATAAAATGGTTTTGGTTACACCATTTAGTTGGATCGAGGGAGAGAGGTATAAAGATAACTTTCTTTTCAAATTACTTGTTGGTGGTGTAAGGATTAGAGAAAGACTTTTTCCCAACAAAAATCCACAATCTAAATATTCTTTTCTTAAAAAATCTAGTGCTCTAAAAAATGAGTTTACTGATTGGGCGTGGAACAATCTTCATCGTTCTAAAGATGATTTTATCTATGGAGATGGTGGAAGACACGTAGTAGCTTTTGATTCAAGAGACTGGCTAGGTGATATTGAAACTGAAACCTTGGCGCTAATTGGTGGTAAAGACAGTCTTGTACCTCAAAAAGCATCGCAAGAAGTGACTACAAAAATGCAAAATATTACACCAATAACATTTACTAATGCACTTCATGGAATACCATGGACACATGATGAAGAACTTGTTGAAGAACTCACTAAATTTTTAAATTTATGAAAAATGTTCTATTTATTGCACCCACTACATATCAACTTCCTTTAACTGAAAACTTAAAAAAAAAGTTCATTACATTAAGTGAAGTTTGTAATGTTTCTGTTCTAGCTTTTGCAAACAGTAAAACTTTTTTAAACGAGACGTATGGAAACTTCTACTTAAATAAGAAAATAAAAAATCGTTTAATAAATTATTTTAGAATTATTCAAATTTCAATCTTTACCACCAACAAAATTATTAAAAAGGAAAATATAGATATTGTATGTTTTCAAGATCCAGTATCTTCTTTTTTTTCAATTCTATTTTTAAAGGTAAGAAGAGCTGAAGTAAAAATAATTGTTGAAACTCATGGTGATTTTATTGAGACCTTGAGTTTAGAGAAAAATTTAGTTTTACCAAGGTTGTACAAAAAACTATTTTACATAATGGCAAAATACTCTATTGGTAAATCAAATATTATAAGAGCAGTTTCATCTTCGACTGAACAACAAGTTTTAGATATAGATTCTTCAAAAAGTGTTGTAAGGTTTCCTGCTTGGATTGATTTTAAGGATTTTCAAAATATTGAACCTAAGCCATTTTCTAAAGACAAATTTAATATTCTATTTATTGGAAGTGTGACAGATAGAAAAAAACCTCATATGATTATTGAGGCAATTCAAAGAATCAATGACAAAAGTTATAACTTATCAATTGTTGGGCCCGCTCCTAATGAAAAATATTTTAAAGAGCTCAAAGACTTAATAGATAAATCAGACCTTCAAAATCAAGTTTCATTGATAGGGCCTGTTGATAGGGAAAGTGTTAAAGATTATTATTCAACTTCAAATTTAATGATTCTACCTTCAATATCAGAGGGGCTTGCACGGGTAATATTCGAATCACAAGTAGCAATGTGTCCAGTACTTGTTACAGATGCTCCAGGAATGAGTGATATTGTTATTGATGGCCAAACAGGATATGTATTTGAAAGTAATAATCTTGATAGCCTCTCATTAAAGATTGAATATATAAAAAATAATTATGAAGAGGCATCTTTAGTAGCTAAGAATGCAAAGGGATTTATTTTATCTAATTATTCTGAAGATAATTTTAAATTTAGCTTCAAAAAACTTTTTGATACGGTTTAATTTCAAAACTGTCCACGCAACTTGCTATTCTTGTAACATGGAAACTTTATTTTTAGGGATAATTTCAGCACTATTAATCGCAATTTTATATTTTGTTACAAAAAAAGATAATTCTGAAGAACAAAATAAGGACGAATATTTGATTAAAGGAATTGTTAGTGAAATTATTGAAAATGAAGAATCTCAAATTTATAAATTATTAAACAAATCAGATGAAACTGTAAAAGAATTTCTTGAAAAAACTGGTGAAATAAAAAGTTCTATATCAGGAGTAGATCAACAAACTCGAAATTTAATATCAGTATTAAACAATAATCAAAGTAGGGGTCAGTGGGCTGAGTTTCAAGTTGAAGATCTTCTAGGAATTATGGATTATAAAGAAGGAATCCATTATGAAACTCAAAAAATAATGAAGAGTGGTACAAAACCTGACTTTAGTTTTTACCTTCCAGATGATAAATCGATCAATATGGATTCAAAATTCCCGCTTACGATATATATGGAAATTTCAAAACTTAATAGAGATTTAGAAGATGAAACTTTAGATGAAATAGCAAGACGAGAAATAACAGACTCTATTAAGGCCAAAACTAAAGAATTTTTAGATAAAGCAATTAAAACAAAAATAGATGATACTGCTTCGAGGGAGGGCTACATTGCTCCTGATGAAGATACCGTAGACTTTGTTTTAATGTATATTCCACTTGAGAATTTATATCACTTTCTTCTTACTTCAGTTATTGGTTCTTCAAAAACGCCAGTTATTGAATATGCTTTTTCAATGAAAGTTATATTAGTAAGCCCACAAACACTAATGGCCTATCTTGAGACAATAAGACATTCAATGAAATTATTTAGTTTACAAACAGATACTAAGAATATTCTTGCTACTCATGAAAAAATAAAAAATGAAATTAGGAAATTTATTGATTCATTTGATGATGTAACAAAGAGATTAGACCAAACTGTTCAATCGTTTGAATCTTTAAAGACTACAAGAGTCAATAAACTTGAAAAATCATTTGAAGAACTTGATCAGGTAAATAAACAACTTGAAGATTAATAATTAGAAGATAATCTTGTTACAACCATAATGCATTTGTCATCTATATAATTTTTTTTGTTAATTTTTAGGAATTCTGAGATTTCATCACTTTCTGCACCTGGTTGGTACCAAAAATTGTCATACCCCTTCTCAACCAAATCTCTTGTAACAACTAATCCTTCATCTGGAGGTATTACAAAATTGATTATCGAGGGGATTTCTTCGAGCATTTCTATATTTTTATATGCTTTAAGTCCTTCAATTTGTTTTTCCTTCTTGTTAACCGGATAAACAGTGTATCCCTTTTTTGTTAAATCTAATAAAATTTTATTTCCATATTTTCTGGGATCATTTGATGATCCAATCAGAGCAATAGAGTTACTTTTATTCTTTAAAGATTCAATCAATTAGAAATTATCAGCCTTCATGGCATAAAGATCATCTTTACCTGCTGTAACAGCTGAAGCATAACCAGATGTCAATGGAAGTAGTTGTTCCATGTAAAATTTTGAAAGGGTTAATTTATCGGTATAAAACTCATCATTAGTTTCTTTAAATTTTTTGTTTGCCAAAATAGCAGCTTTACCCATATAGTATCCACCAAGAACTTGTCCAAACATTTTCAAATAAGGTGTAGCAGCAGCACTTGCGTCAACAAGTTCTCCTTCTAACATTCTTCCACCAAGCCACAATGTAACCTCGGACAATGTAGAGACTTCTTTTTCAAGCTTTTCTGCCATAGATGAAATTACTTCATCATCTTTCTTCATTTCCTCGATAAGTTCATTTACATCACCCAATAATCTTTGCATTGCTTGACCATTGTCTAATGGCAGTTTTCTAAACATTAAATCTAAGGCTTGAATTCCATTTGTTCCTTCATAAATTGGTGCAATTCTTGAATCCCTCAGATATTGAGCTACTCCAGTCTCTTCGACATAACCCATTCCACCATAAACTTGTATAGCCATAGAAGAAAGCTCAACTCCTAAATCTGATATCCATGCTTTAGTAATTGGAGTCAAGATTCCACATCTTTCCTCACCAAACGCCTTCATTTCCTCATCTTCTGCAAAGTATTCTACATCCAGCATTAATTGATTGTCATACATCATATATCTCATTGCATCAACGTATGATTTAATTGTCATAAGCATTCTTCTAACATCTGCATGATCAATAATTGTTGAATTTTTAGCATCCTCTTTTGACATTCCAACAGGGCGACCTTGGACTCTATCCCTAGCATATTGAGCAGCACCCTGAAGAGATCCTGATGCGCAAGCAAGACCTTGTCCACCTACCCATACTCTTGCCTCATTCATCATTGTGAACATGTAATTAAGGCCTCTGTTTTCCTCTCCAACTAAATAGCCAACTGATTCGTTATATTCCATAACACATGTTGGACTTGCGTGAATACCTAATTTTTCCTCAATAGAGATACATGTTACATTGTTGCTTTGTCCAGAAGAGCCATCTTCATTGACCATCATTTTTGGAACTATAAACATAGAAATACCTTTTGTTCCTTCAGGTGAACCAGGTACTTTCGCAAGTACTAAATGAATGATGTTGTCAGTCATATCATGTTCTCCAAAAGTAATCCAAACTTTTGTTCCAGTTATTTTATAAGTTCCATCATCTTGAGGCTCTGCTTTTGTAGTGATTGTACCAAGATCAGATCCTGATTGTGGCTCACTAAGGTTCATAGTCCCTGTCCACTCACCTGAAACTAATTTAGGTAAAAACTTTTCTTTTTGTTCTTCACTTCCATGAAAATTAATTGCTGAAATTGCTCCGGCACTTAAACCTGGTGCTAGTCCAAAAGCGAGATTTGCACTACTTAAAATTTCAAGAGTTCCTCCGGAGAGTGCAATTGGCATTCCTCCTCCACCAATTTCTGATGGTAACGAAATTGAAGCCCACCCAGCTTCGGCAAATCTTTTATAAGCGTCGACAAATTCAGGTGGCATCGATACTTTTCCATTCTCAATAGTTGCCCCTTGTTGATCACCAATTGCATTTATTGGTGCCAAAACTTCTTCTGCAAATTTTGCACATTCTTCCATAGTTGGAATGACAATATTTTCAGTGAAGTCACTAAATGCTGGTATTTTACCAATAACGTCATAAGTGTCTACTACTTCGTATCCAAACACTATATCTTTAATTGGGGCCTTGTATGCGACAGCCATATTCTATTTTAAACGTAAAGTATCAAAATTATAAAATTCTCAGCGTGGTTTTATTTCAATTAATTCTGAGATTTCTTTTATTTTCTCCATAGTGGGAAGTTCATTAGTTCCAGCAACAATTGCTCCAGATGCACAAGCACCTTTAACATTCTCAATTAAGTTTTCTACACCAAATGCACCAATGTATGCAGCTGTTGCATCTCCAGCCCCAGTTGAATTTATAGTTTTGAAATCTGGCGGTGTAATTTCTAAAACCCCATCTTTACTAATCAACCTTGCAGGAAGATTTGATGATGTTAAAAGTATCCAATCAACGTATTCTTCATTTATTAATCTGTTTGCTTCAATCACATCAATTTCATCTTTACTTACAACTAAAAAATTAATTCTGTAAGTAATTTCTTCTTGATAGCCTGCCTGTGTAATAAACACATCATGGCTTATACTTTCTAAATCTTGTTTTATAAACGGAATAGAATACCTATCTACTATCAAAGAGTCAAAGTTTTTAACTTCTTTCAAATTATTCCACTTACAAAAGTTATAACCCGAGGAAATTATTGTTCTTTCACCATTTTTATCTACATAAATCGAACAAGTTGGTGTATCGTGATTTTCAAAAATTATATTTTCATAGTTTATGTTTGAATTTTCAAAATGTTTGATCATATATTTACCAAATTCATCATTTCCTATACTATTTCCTGCGACCCCAACATTTAGACCCCAGTGGGCTATATTTTCAGCACAATTAGTTGCTGTACCTCCTGCTCTGATTAGGTATTTATTACTCCTTATGTCTCCACCTAAATTTGGGAGTTCATCGATGAAATATATAAAATCAGGATTCAGAGTGCCAAAACTCAATATATTATTAAAGGACATAATTACTATTCTATGCTTTAAAAATTTATCATATAAGCCGAATTTTGTTTAAATATTAATTATGAACGTAAAAACATTAAATGCAAAAATTGATGAATTTGTATCAAACACGATGAGTTTTTTAAACAACATCCAAGTTTATCATTGGCAAACCCAGTCTTATTCAGAACATGAAGCATTGGGCGAATACTATGAAACTCTTACTCAGTTAAATGATAAGCTTGTCGAGTCATGGCAGGGAAATCAAAATACCAGACTGAGATTTAGTGAAGGTCCCTATTCAATTGAAAACTATTTTTCAAAAGAAGAAACTAAAAATAAAATTGTTGAGTTTAAAGAACAGGTAACTAAAATTTCAGGATTTGTATCTGAATTAAATGAGACAAACCAGTTTGATGATATTGAAAATATTCTTGAAGAAATATCAGAAGTTAACAGCCGAACTCTTTATCTTTTAAGTTTGAATTAATCCAAAAACTGAATACTCTGTAATTCGAAAATAAATTAGAAAGGTACAAATGAAAGTCGCCTATGTTTTAAATACACCCAACGCTGCAAATTATAAAGTTGGAGAAATGATACTTCCTCAACTTGAAAGTGATAGTCACGGTGTTGATGTTGTAGGAATTTTCTTTTTTGATGATAATACGATGCTTCTTAAGAAAGGAAACCCTAAAGGAGAAAGACTTGCAAAAATTGCTGCAGAAAAAGGCATGCTCTTAATGATGTGTGACCAATGTGCAAATCAAAGAGGTTTAGCTTCTGAAAACAGCGATGGTGGCTATTCACCTGAAGGTACAGTTGATGGAGTAACAGTGGGTTGTTTTCCAGATCTCTATAGTGCATTATCAGGTAATATGCCTGATCAGGTCATTTCACTTTAACCTAAGAATTACCTAAGACAAATTACCACTACAAACGTTAATTTGTCTAAGTTTTGGGTTATTGAAAATAAACACTTTTCACTCACTTAATTTAAAGGATGAAAGAATTAATAGACTTTTGTTGTTATTAAGCTTGTAGCCAGTCTTCAGGATTATCATCAACAAAAAAATCTGAAACTAAAGTTGCGTCTGGATCTACTGCATATTGATCAAAATCTGTGATACCTTCTTCTTCAAGAACATCTTGGTCTAAAAAGAAGTTTCCGGTGCATGATGATGAATCTCTCTTTAAAACGGCGTATGCAGCATCAGCATATATAGAAGGTTTTCTTGATCCTTTCACAAGCTCTGCCCCAATTACATTCCTTACAGCAGCTGTATCTAATGAAGTTCTTGGCCATAGACAATTTGATGCGATTCCAAATTTACCAAGTTCTTCTGCTAATCCATGAGCTATCAATGTCATACCATATTTTGCAGTTGTGTAAGCTAATGTCATTCCAAACCATTTTCTATCGAAGTTCAAAGGCGGGGAAAGTGTGAGGATGTGTGGATTATCTCCATTTTTTAAATGAGGAATTGTTTTTTGACTTAATAAGAATGTCCCTCTTACATTAATTCCATGCATTAAGTCATATCTTTTCATTGGAGTATTTACTGTATCGGTAAGGTGAATGGCACTTGCATTATTTACACAAATATCTATTCCACCAAACTTTTCAGCAGCTTCATTGACGGCGCTTTCTACTTGTTCTTCAAATCTTATATCACAAACGATAGGCAAAGCGTTCCCACCAACTGACTCAATCTCTTCTGCAGCTGTATAAATTGTTCCTGGAAGCGTAGGATGAGGTTCGGTTGTTTTTGCGAGTATAGCAATGTTTGCTCCATCTTTACCAAGTGCTTTCGCTATTTCAAGGCCAACACCTCTTGACCCTCCACTCATAATTATTGTTTTATCTTTAAAAAATGACATAATCTAATCTATTAAATTATAAGCTGATAAAGTCAAAAATTCTTCGAAATTCTCATCAAAAATAAGATCACTAAATACCTCTACTGCTTCATTTAGCATTTCTGAATTTTTCTGAATTTCTTTTATTTTATTTACTTCGTCATCAATTAACTCATTTATAAAACCTTTATCAATCATATTATCTGATTCAGTCACTGCTTTATTATTTAGCCATTGCCATAATTGTGATCTTGAAATCTCAGCTGTAGCAGCATCCTCCATGAGATTAAATAATGCAGCTGCTCCTTGTCCTAGAAGCCATGATTGGATATACAAGATACCTACACGTATGTTTGTTCTTATCCCTTCTTCGGTAATTGTTGAATTGGGAATGTTAAAATCTTGGAGCATCTCTTCAGATATAATTGGTTCGTTAGGTACATAGTCAATTTGGTTTTCTTTTGTACCTAAGGCATTTTGGAACACATCTTTACATACTTTTACTAAATCTGGATGAGCTACCCAAGAACCATCAAACCCCATAGAAACTTCTCGCTCTTTATCTTTCTTAACATTTTCTAATGCTTTCTCAGTAACATCCGTATCTCTTCTATTTGGAATAAATGCAGA
Organism: uncultured Candidatus Actinomarina sp.; assembly: GCA_902587025.1. Classification (GTDB taxonomy): domain Bacteria; phylum Actinomycetota; class Acidimicrobiia; order Actinomarinales; family Actinomarinaceae; genus Actinomarina. The sequence goes on from CACIJJ010000005.1 coordinate 48,237, forward strand.
CATACCTCCTATTGCATGAGCTCCTCTTTTGTGACAACTTTGTACGAGCAGCTCAGTATATGCTTTCATAAATGGAACAGTCATGGTAATTTGTGATCTATCTGGAAAATTGATTTCTTCTAGGTCCCTATGTTTTTTTATTGCACTAAAAATATAATCCCATCTGCCTGCATTCATACCAAGAGAGTGGTCTTTTAAAGAATAAAGCATCTCTTCAATTTCAAATGAAGCAGAAATTGTTTCAAGGAGAACAGTAGCTCTAATTGTTCCTCTGGGTAGATCTAATTCATCTTCAGAAAAAGAAAATATGTCATCCCAGAGTTGTGATTCTTTACTATTTTCAAGCTTTGGTATATAGAAATACGTACCAATGCCGTTATCTAATCTTAATTGTGCATTATGAAATGTATATAGAGCAAAATCTAAAAATGCTCCTGAAATTGGTAATTCATTTATCAATACATTTTTCTCATCAAGGTGTAAACCTCTTGGCCTTACAAAAAGGCTTGTATTACTTTCTGAATCTAGCGTGTATGTCTTTTTGTTTTTTGGATCAATAAATTCAAGTTTCTTCAAATTTGCATCAAGTAAATTTATTTGACCATTCATTATGTTGTTCCAGGTAGGTGAAGTTGAATCTTCAAAATCTGCCATGAATACATCGGCACCAGAATTTAAGGCATTAATTATCATTTTTCTATCAACTGGACCAGTAATTTCAACGTTCCTATTTGTTACATCTTTTGGAGGTGGAGTAACTTTCCAGTCACCCTCTCTTATTTTTTTATCTTTAGGAAAAGAGAGTTTAGTACCTGATGAAATTGCATTTTGTATTTTTTTTCTATTCTCTAAAATTTCTTGACGACTGATTTCAAAATTTGAGCAAATTTTTTCTAAAAAATTTATTGCCTCATTAGATAATATTGATTGGTATTCATTTTTTTTATTTGATTCGATTTCAATCATTAAAACTGTTCTTCTTCGGTAGAACCCTCCAGTGCTAGCGTGGAGGCATCGCCACCTGAAATTATTGTTGATACTTTGTCAAAGTAACCGGCTCCAACTTCTCTCTGATGCTTAACAGAGGTAAACCCTTTTTCTTCAAGTGAAAACTCTTTTTCTTGAAGTTCGACATAAGATGACATATTTCCACCCTTATAGTTTGTAGCTAATTCAAACATTGAAGTATTGAGGGCATGAAAACCTGCCAATGTTATGAATTGAAATTTATATCCAAATGAATTTAGCTGTTCTTGAAATGTTTCAATTTCCTTTTCATTTAGTGAAGCTTTCCAATTAAATGATGGAGAACAATTATAAGCCATAAGCTTATTTGGATATTTTTCACGCACAGCTTCTGCAAAATCTTTTGCAAAGCCTAGATCTGGTTTAGATGTTTCACACCAAACTAAGTCTGAATAAGGAGCATAAGATAATGCTCTTGAAATAGCTGCTTCAGGTCCATTATTTACTCTGTAAAATCCTTCAGCGGTTCTCTCTCCAGTTACAAACTTTGAATCAATTTCATCGATATCACTGGTAAGTAAATTTGCACCCAGAGCGTCAGTTCTAGCAATTATTACAAGTGGAACTCCAAGTGTATCAGCTGCAAGCCTTGCAGAGGTTAATGTTCGGATATGTTGGCTTGTCGGAACAAGAACTTTTCCTCCCATATGGCCACATTTTTTTTCAGCAGCAAGTTGATCTTCAAAATGAACTGCAGCAACTCCAGCCTCTATGAATTTTTTCGTAAGTTCAAAAACATTCAATGCTCCTCCAAATCCTGCTTCTCCGTCAGCAACAATTGGAATAATATAGTTTGTCGACTCAATTCCATCGGTTTTATCTACCTGCTCAGCTCTTAAAAGTGCATTATTTATTTTTTTTGCAAGGTTAGGCGCACTGTTACTTGGGTATAGAGATTGGTCAGGATATGTCGTATCTCCGAGGTTTGAGTCTGCAGCTACCTGCCAACCACTTAAATAAATAGCCTCAAGTCCAGCCTTCGCCATTTGTACTGCCTGGTTACCTGACAAAGCACCTAAGGCTGAAATCCATTCTTTTTCTCGATTTAGTAAGTTCCACAAGTTTGAAGAGCCATTTTGTGAAAGAGAATAATTTATATGTATTGAGTTTCTTAAAGAAACAACGTCTTCTGCTGAATAGTTTCTTTTAGTATCTTTCCATCTAGGGTTAGATTCCCATTCTTTAGCCAACAAAGCGGCATCTAAGTGATCTTTATTCTCCATCATAAAAACTTTCGTAAATGTCGTCTTTTGTTTGTTTTAATTTTTTTGCAACATTTCGATAAGTTCGTATAAATCCAATTTTTTTCAAAAAGTTGTAAGGAGCTCTGAAGATTTTATCTTCAAAAGAAAGAAAATTATTCACGAATTTAGATGATTTTTTTTCATCATCTTTTTCATAATATTCTTCATCATAAAACGTGTTTTCGTCAATCATTTTTTTCCTTTCAAAAAAAATCCGGGCAATCTGCCCGGTCCATCAAACGCATGCGACAGGGCTATCTATATGTAGATCACCACCACTTTTGCCGCATTTAATTTAAACATGAGAATAATATAGCAGTCCTTTTGCAATAATGTATTACATTTTTGTTAAATTAATTTTGGCTAGCTGCCACACTAGCAATTATTACAGTTAGTGTAATAACACCTGCTGCAGCGATAAGCACCTCGTTTCTAGTAATTTTAATTTTTGGTGCAGAACTCATTACAGAAGCAAACAATAAAATTGCTGCAGATATTATTAGCGCAAATAAAGGTGCATAATCGTGAAAATTAATAAATACTTGAGAAATTAATACTGATATTACACCACCAAATAAAATTGCCCCTAATGGAATTACAATAGATCCAGTTACTCTATTTCTAATTACATTTGCCTCTTTCAACTCATATATGTCCAAACCTTTAGGTATACCAAGGACCATCACGATTGAAGCAATTATTGCTTGAGAGATAGTTGAAAACAATACAATCCTCCAAAAAGATCCAATCACCGGAATTAGAAAAGTCGTAACATCTTCTTCAAGTATTGCTTCTATAGTTACCCCGATATTTGAAGTTATTACAAATCCAATTGAAGAACCAAATATTAAACCAAGACCAACTCCAAGAAATAACGACTCTCTATCGTTTGTAAGAATCCCAAAACCCTCATAATTTTTTTCGAGAATTTTTTTTAAGTTTATTGAACTTATTACAGCAAAAAAAGTTGTAGTTAAAGCAATATTCAAAATGTACTGAGTGGGGGTATAGTTTGCAATTAAATTTAGAGTTTCAGACTCAAGAATTAGACCTTCATAAAGATATGAACTTACAATAAACGCCTGAATAAACCCAGCAACGATTCCAAAAACTGTTCCGTACTGTAAAGCTCTAAAAATCTTAACTGAGAGTTGAGCTGGTGGGGGAATATCTTCATCAACATAACTAAGCACTGTTTCTACAGGAGCCTCTTCTACAACCGTTTCTACTGGAGCCTCTTCTACAACCGTTTCTACTGGAGCAGAACTGACTGCTGGAGCTTCTCCACTGGACCAACTTGCGAGAATTGCGTTAACATCAACCCCATTTGCTTGTGCTCTAGCTTGTGCTGAACGAGAAACCAATTCTTGAGGTACACCTGTATCTGTACTTATTTGTTCTACTAATTTTTCGTCCATAGGATTTATTTAAATTTTAGTCTGATGAGACATTTCTAACCACGTCATCAAAGGTTTTTTCTGTTTTGTACCATCTCATCCAAATTGTTAATATTGATACCCAAAGAATTATTCCTCCACCTAATTTCAAAATTAATCCACCAAGAACCTGATCATTCAAAGTAGAAATATTAAATATGTTATCAATGCCAACATATGCTGAATATAGAGGTTCGGTACCAAATGCTAAGAAACTTGCAGGCACTGTCGGTAATAATGATTGTAAAAACAGGTATCCTATGCTTGCAGCCGAACTTAACCTTTTTATTTCATCGCTGAAACCAATAACTGGGACCCACATGTTAAGTGATACAAGCAACATTATTGAATGTACAAAAAAATGAAATATATGATTAGTGACCATCAAGTTAACAACTGTACTCCAATGCATTCCTACCATTACAAAATTAAATAAAAAGAAAGCAACTACAGGTTTACTAGTGATTTTAAGTAGATTTATAAAAGGTTTTATTGATATTAATTTTTTCTGTGAACTGTGTAGACCAAGAAGAAGCAATGGGGGAGAAACAAGTGCAAGTACTAAATGCTCAACAGAGTGAACTGAAAACAGATATTTTTCTCCAATATCATGTATTGGCCAGTCTGTAAAGAGCCAAAGAATAAACAAGCCAGAATACCAAAATTTTCTTTTTGGTTTTTTTAATTCATTGTTATCGGTTGTGTATTCAAAAAATATAACTAATGAGATAATAAGTGCCCATACGTCAAAATGTGGATGCCATTCAAGAATCATATTAAAAGAAATTACCTACAGCACGCTCAATCATTACAATTGCAAACAATATCAAAGCAAGAATCATTCCACCTGCAAAAAATTTATTTACCAAACTATTTTCATATCTCAAGTGCATAAACCAACCAACCACAATTACAAATTTCCCAACAGCTAAAATAATCAATAATGGTGGTGCAAGAGCGCCAACAATATCTTCAGTGTAATATAGTGCAACCTCTATTGCTGTAAGTATTGCTAGAACAATTGCAATTTGTACATATTTTGTTGGGCTGGGGTGTTCTTTATGTGTTTCTGACATTAGATAAGATAGACTACCGTAAACAACACAATCCAAACAATGTCAACAAAGTGCCAATAAAGTGCAATAAATTCAAGATTCATACCTTCATTTAGAGACAAGCCTTTTTGTCTTTGCCCAATGCCCCATAAAGCTAGTAACAAAACAACACCAATAAATACATGAAGTCCATGAAAGCCAGTCAAAACATAAAAAGTTGAACTGAAGATGTTGGTTGATAATTCAAACCCCTTATGATAAAACTCTGTAAACTCATAGATCTGGCCAGCTAAAAAAACAGCACCAAGCATAGCTGTTGCAAGTAACCAAACCCTAGTTTTTTCTTGATCATTAGTCTCAAGCGCGTTGTGCGCTAGGACCATTGTTAATGAGCTCATTAACAAGACGAAAGAACTGACAGATGTAAATGGAATATCGTAAACATCAGTTAATTTGATACCTGGAAAATCTCTACCTTTAAAGATTAAAAAAGTAGTGATTAAGGTTCCAAAAAATAAGATTTCGGTTGATAAAAATACCCAAAACCCTAATTTTCTTGTTTCAACTCCAGTTGGTTCATGAGGATAAGCGTGGGCATCACTCATAGTTTTTAGACTCTCTCGATTCTGGCTCTTCTTCTGAGCTTTCAAACTCTTCCTCTAGAGGCTCGGTCCCCCAACCAAAACCACCAATCAGTAGCATAATTACGCCAATCATTGCTAGTGGTATCGACTTGTAAATTATTGCATATCCCAAAAAAGGAAGACCAAAAGCCATAATTACTGGAAAATAAGACGGGCTAGGAAGATGTATTTCCTCTTTTGGATTTAGTCCTTCTTCCTCAAGTTGTAGTAACAAATCATCCGTACCTTCTCTCCTTACTGCTCTACCATCCTCATCTTCTCCATATTTTTGATGCCAAAAATCATCTAACGATTTAACTTCAGGTGCGTTTGAAAAATTCCACACCGGAGTAGGAGAAGGAATACTCCACTCAATTGTTCTTGCGTCCCAGGGATCAAAAGGAGCAACCTCACCTTTTCTTCTTGAATATATCCAGTTTGCCATAAAAACAAGAGTTGCAATGGCTAGAATGAACGCACCAATCGTAACAATTAGATTCCAAAATCCAAGATTGGTTTCTTCAGCATACACCCAAGTTCTTCTAACTTGACCCTGTAGTCCTAACCAATGCATTGGTCCAAAAGTTAAATTAAAACCAATAATCATTAGCCAAAAGTGAATTTTCCCCATTGTCTCGTTGTACATTCTTCCCCATACTTTTGGAAACCAGAAATAAAGTCCTGAAAAAATTCCAAAAAGAGCACCACCAAAAAGTACATAGTGGAAATGTGCAACTATATAATATGTATCTGTTTGTTGTGTATCTGCTGGCACCACTGAATGTGTAACACCACTTAAGCCACCAATTACAAACATCCCTATAAATCCTAAAGCAAATAACATTGGGGTATTAAGAGTTAGTTTTCCTCCCCAAATTGTCCCAAGCCAATTAAATATTTTAACCCCTGTAGGTACTGCGATAATCATTGTTGATAGACCAAATCCAGCCTGTGCCACAGGACTAATTGCAGATGCAAACATATGATGTGCCCAGACACCAAATCCAATAAATGCAATTCCAAATCCAGCGAACACTATTGCTGGATATCCAAATAATGGTTTTCTTGAAAAAGTTGGGAGGACTTCTGAAACTATCCCAAAAGCTGGAAGGATAAGAATATAAACTTCTGGATGACCAAATAACCAGAAGAGATGTTGCCATAACACTGGATCGCCACCACCTTCAGTGAGAAAGAAAGTTGTGCCAAATTGCCTATCAAATGTCACGAAAAATAAAGCAATTGCGATTATTGGCAAAGAAAAAGCGAGAAGGAATGAAACGGCAAATGTCATCCAGGTAAATACTGGCATTCTCATTAATCTCATTCCTTTAGTCCTCATGTTAAGAATTGTTGTGATGAAATTAAATGCAGAAACGAGGGATGCGATACCTAGAATCTGAAGTCCAATTGCCCAATAGTCCATTGCGGTACCAGGTGAATACTTAAGACCTGCATTAGGTTGGTATCCAAACCAGCCACCATTAGGTGCTGAAGCCAATCGACTGACTTCCTCAGCTAGATAACCTCCTTCTGGAGCACCGGCTGTACCAAAAAGAAAAGTTGAGTATAGAAACAATCCACCTGCAATAAATATCCAAAAAGAAAGTGCATTTAGTCTTGGGAAAGCCACATCTCTTGCTCCAATTTGTAACGGTAAAAGATAATTAAAGAATGCAGCACTTATCGGCATGATCGCTAAAAATATCATTGTTGTTCCGTGCATTGTAAACATTGCATTATATTCAGCAGCACTCAAGAAGTTGTTATCAGGTTGGGATAACTGGATTCTTAATAAAAGAGCTTCAAGCCCGCCGACTAGCAAAAAGAAAAATGCAGCATAACCATACATTATGCCAATCCTTTTATGATCAACAGTTGTGATCCAGCTCCACACACCTTCTTCAGAGGAAGGTCTTGAAAAAATATTCCTTTGTTTTTTTGGTTCTATAATTTTCGTCATTTAAGTGTTCCTAAATATTCTATTAAAGCTTCAATCTCTCTCTCAGTCAATTCTAGATTAGGCATGAAAGTACCTGGTTTTAACTCAGCTGGATTTGCTAACCATTTTGTTAAATTTTCACTATTGTTTTTTAATGCTGCTCCTGCAAAGACATTTCTATTTCCAAAATGTGTTAAGTTGGGGGCTATCCGTTCACCTTGAACATCCCAAACTCCACCAATAACATGGCATTGGGTACAGCCTGCATTTAGATATACCTGCTGCCCTTCATATGCCAAGGAACCTTCAGAAAGTGTATTATCAGCATTTTTTTGTTCATTAATTACCCAGGCATCAAAATCTGATTCAGACATTGATAAAACTCTACCTCTCATTTTTGAGTGACTTAATCCACAGTATTCTCCACATTGTGCCCAAAATTCTTCTGCATTATCAGCATGTAAATTTAAATAAGTTTTCTGTCCAGGAACAAGATACCTTTTTCCATTTAATTTAGGAACCCAGTAATTATGAAGGACATCATTTGACCACATCTCTAATCTAATTGGAGTATCTTCAGGAATTACAAGTACATTTGCTGTCGTTATTCCATAATCTGGATATTTATACTCAAACCACCACTGGTGCCCAATTACTTCAATTTTTAGAGCATCCTCTGGTTCTCTTGCAAGATCAAATATCGTTCTTACTGTAGGAACCGCGATAGAAGCTAAAATAATTACCGGAATTATTGTCCACAAAATTTCTAAAAAATTATTTCCATGAATTTGTTTAGGCTCAGGTTTGTCTGGAGAATCTTTAAAATAAAAAACTGAAAACAGTAAAGCACCTTGAACAATAAAGAATATAACAACTGCAATCCAAAATGTTAACCAAAACAACTCATCAATTGTTCTTGCATAGGGACCAGCTGGACTCAAAGAGTCAAGAGGAGCATCCTCAATACATGCAGTAATGAATAAAAAACTGCATAGGATAAAGTTTTTAGGTTTTAAAAATTTTTTTATATGCATAAATTATCTAGTCAATATTTAAGAATAGCGTCTACACCTGAAATAGGGTAATTATAAGTTAAAGTCTAAGCGTCGTTACTATGTCAATATGAAGTCAAATAAACCTTCCACGTTCAAAAGTTATTTAAAACTTTCTAAATTACGTGTTATTGAGTTGTTGCTAGTCACAACAGTTCCCTCAATGGTCATTTCAATATATGGTATGCCACCTTTATCACTTGTCATATACACACTGGCCGGTGGAACTCTCCTAGCAATAAGTGCCAATGTTATGAACCAAGTTTTAGAAGTAGAGACAGACAAGCTTATGGAAAGAACATCAGATAGGCCAATTGTCACAGGTGAGCTTACAAAAACCAATGGAATAATCTACTCTATCTCATCTGGACTAATTGGATTTTTAATTTTATATTTTTTAGTTACACCTCTTTCATCATTTATAGGATTAGCTGCCAATATTTTCTATGTATTTATTTACACCCTAATTTTGAAGCCAAGAACAAATCAAAATATTGTCATTGGAGGCGCATCGGGAGCAGCCCCAGTATTAATTGGTTGGACCGCAACAGGTTCAGAACTGGAGACAGGACCTTGGGTTTTGTTCCTATTGGTTTTTATGTGGACACCTGCACATTTCTGGGCATTGTCAATTGAGAACAAAACAGATTATAAAAATGCTGAATTTCCAATGCTTCCTATTCAAGAAAGCTACAAAAGAACATGTATATTTATAGGTATTTACAGCTGTTCAACAGTTTTAATTTCCCTAGTAGCAGCACCAATTCTTCAATTAGGAATAATTTATTTATTCGTATCTATATTTTTTGGAGTCAATTTAATGTATAAAGCATTTAATTTGTATAGGGAAAAAATAAAACCAATAAATTATTTTATATTTTCTAACACATATTTGGCTGTTATATTCATAAGTATTGTGGCAGATGTATTTTGGACTTTAAGGAATATTTAAATTGCTTGACTCATTTTTATCAATAACCTACCCACCAATTCCAATAACTAAGATAGGTCCGGTATTTTTTTCATTGCATGGTGTCTTTGCTGCGATTGGATTTTATTTTGGTGCAAATCATGCAATTAAACTTGCTGAAAAAGATGGTGCTAACTCAGACCTTTTTTCAGATGGGTTAACATGGGCAATATTTGGAGCAATATTGGGTGCTAGATTTTTTACAATACCTGCGCACATAGGCGAAACTGGCTACGGTCTAGATGATATTTTTACGTTAGCTGGAAGCTATTCAATCATGGGAGGAATGGCAGGGGGTATAATTGCAGCTTTTTACAGAATTCAAATAGTTGGAAAAGAAAGTTTCAAAAGATATGGTGATTATGCAGCTACTGGATTAATCCTAGGAACTGTAATTGGACGTATAGGTGATTTAGCAATAGTTGAGCATCTAGGTCGAAAAACAAACTTTTTTTTGGGTTATGAAATATTACCCGGATATGATGTTGCTCCACAACACAATGGTCTAGAGTGTGCTGAGCCACTTACAACATGTGGAACCTATCATCATGTAGCAATGTATGACATGCTATTGGCTTTAGTAGTTTTTTATATATTTATGAATTTAAAGAAGCGATATGAATTTGGACCGGGTTCATGGATGGGATTATGGGCAGTTTGGTACGGAGTACAAAGATCGATCTTAGATACATTAAGGTTTGGTATGGGCGATGCAACAATTGGTTCATTTACTTGGAATCAAGTAGGAGGTTTATTGTTAGCGTTATTGGGATTTTTATATTTTCAAAAAAATAAAAATTTAAAATAAGCTATATATAAATCCAAAATATGCAGCGATGAAAATAATTCCCACAAGGACATTTCTTTTTATAACGTATCTTGTTAAGAGAACTGCGAGGAAAGATACAAAATACATAAGAAACATTTGATAATCAATATTTGAACTAATTTCGCCAGGTTCAAATATAATTGCAGATCCACCAACGAGACCAATATTAAATAGATTGGATCCAAAAACATTTCCCATTATTAAATCTGGCTTCCTTAGTCTTGCTGCTGAAATTGCGCCTGCAACTTCAGGAAGGCTTGTTCCTATTGCAATTATTGTCACTCCTACAATTAAGGATGATATGTTTAATAAGTCAGCAATTGCAATGGCATTATCAACCACTAACGAACTTCCAAATATTGTTATTGAGATCGCTAATATTCCCCTGAACCAAATAAATTTTTTTTCTTCCGAGACCAGTTCTTCTTCATCAATTGCTTCTTCATTAACCATCTTGTAAGTTACAAAAATAACAAGCGATAGTAAAACAATCCCTAAAATTAATGGAAATTGGTTTGTAAGTATATAAGTTGATACAAATATTGTGGTAAATATCATCATCCACACAGGACTAATTTGATTTATATTAATTTTTTTGGAAAAGTCTTTATCAATAAATAAATAAAGGACGGCCAAAACAAGTAATGAATTTGCAATATTGGATCCAATAATATTTCCGATGGCCAGGGACAAATCACCGTTGATAGCAGCTCCTGTACTTGTAAATAATTCTGGTGCTGATGTACCAAAACCTATAAAAGTAGCACCAATAACAGAATTTGGAAGTTTAAATTTAACTGCAATTTGAATAGCAGATTTGACCATTTCATCAGCGCCTTTAACTAAAAGTATTAGTCCTAAAACAAAACCACCGAATATTAAGAAAGTTTCCATAGGAATCTAGTCTTTAGAGTCTCTCCAAGCAATCCACTCTTTGACGATTGACATGTCATAGTCTGGTCCATTTAGGGGAAGAGTTATTTCAGTTGCTCCTGCTTCAACAAGTTCATCGGCCTTGTCAATTCTCTTTAGGTCTATTCCTATTGACCTTCCAATCTCAGAGGGGTCTCTTCCTATTTCTTTACACCAGTTATCTAAAACACTGTTTTTATGAGCCACTGTCTCTATACCTGAACGATCTTCTGTCTTTGTTGCAAATCCATGCCAAACATCTGCATACTGAGCTGTGATTCTCAAAGTAACTTTTTCTCCTCCACCGCCAATTAATATCGGAATTTTTCTTTTTGGTTGAGGATCTAACATTGCCATTCTTTTTTCAATTCTCTCAAGAGACTTTTCTAATTCTTTTAACCTCCAGATAGCAGTTCCGAATTCATAACCATATTCCTGATAATCTTGTTCGAACCAACCTGAACCAATTCCAAAAACAAGTCTTCCATTTGATATATGGTCAATAGTTCTTGCCATATCAGTAAGCAATTCAGGATTTCTGTATGAATTACAGGTTACAAGAGGACCTATTTCTATTTTTTCAGTTACTTCTGCCCAACTCGCAAGCATAGTCCAACACTCAAAATGTTTACCCTCTCTTCTTTCTCCTTCAGCCCATTGTGTACCATCTTCTTTATATAAGGGGTAAAAGTGGTCCCAATTATAAAGAACGTCTGCCCCCAATTCTTCAGCTTCTACAGCTGCATTTCTTATTTGATCATATTCTGCATGCTGTGGGTGTAAAAATACTGCAATTCTAGGTTTCATTGTTAACTTCCTTTAAATTATCCATAAATTCTATGTTAGCTTCCAATCTTTCTAATTTTTGAGCTGCAAGTTTTTCAGATGATGGAAGTGGATTCTTTTTGATGAAGGATTCTATATCATTAGCAAATTCTTCGTCATATATTGCTGGAAGTGCGTCTAAAATCCTTGATGCGGTCCAATCTGGCATAACACTTAGCAAGTCGTTAAAATTTTCTTTAATTACCTTCCATGATTTTTTCCCGATATATTTGTTGGTTATCATTGAAGCTAATATATATGGGCAATCTGCACCGCGTATTCTTCCATTAAGCATAAATTCAACAATTTTTTTACTTGCATTCTGGTCTCTTACTTGACCTAATACCGCTCTATATCTTCCTTGCATTTGAGGAGACTCTGCGTTTTCGAACTTTTCTAAAAAAGTCTCAATTTTGTTTGTCTCATCAAGTGCCGATATAAAAAGGATCGAGCTAAAAAATGTTCCTTCTGGAATAGACTCCATTTTATTTTCTTTAAAAATGTCACTAAATTTTTTTATAAAGTCATCATCATCTAAATTTTTAGCTCTCAACTTGTTAATAGTGTCTCTTACTTCTTTGATTTCTAATTCTTCGTCTTTTTTAACTTCAAATCCAAGCTCAATGTGCAACTCGTCTGTCAAGTCCCTTACAAAAGCTTTAAAACTATCAGAGTTATTAGATTCAAAAAGATTTGCTAATGTTGTTATTATCGAAGTCATATAAATCCAGATATCTTCGTCTTTCTCCTTTTTAAAGAACATTAAGAATTTATAAAAGTCTTTTATATTTGTCGGAGCTTTTTTAAATTGCATCCATTTATCTTCAAGCAGTCTGTATTTTTCGAGATCATTTAGTTTGTCAAAGTTTGCAAGTATATTTTCAAAAACCTCATCATCATAAAATGTATGGAAGAACCCCCAACCTCCACTATTTACATGAGGAACTTTACCTAAATTCTTTAAATCTATGACTCTTTCAGTTTCGTCTAGCAAAAATTTTTCTTCATTTCCTGTATCAAGAAACTTAATATGAACAGGTACTGGTTTTATATTACTTTTATCAGTATCAACATTCTTAAGTAGAAAAGGTGACTGTTTAATTGTTAAAAAATTATTTGAGCAGTCTACTTGTAAAAAAGGATATCCTTTTTCTCTTATCCAGAAAGGTAGTATTTTATTTAGAGGTTGATTACTTGCTTCACTCAATGCATCCCATAAATCAGAAGAGTTGGTATTTTCAAATTTAAATTTGTTTAAATAAGCTTCAACTCCATTTTGAAAAGCTTCTTCACCAATAAACATTTGAAACATTCTTAAAACAGTTGAACCTTTTTCGTAGGTTAGAACATCAAACATCTCTTCTGCTTGGTCTGGAGTTTCAACATCAAATTCGACCGGTCTGGAATTTTGCAGTGAGTCTATAGAGAATCCAGCGGTTCTTGACATATTCATTGCGTTCCACTGTTTGAACTCAGGATATGTGTTAAATGATGCAATTACTTCCATTAAACTTGCAAAGGCTTCATTCAACCAAATTCCATCCCACCATTTCATAGTCACTAAATCCCCAAACCACATATGAGCAAGTTCATGAGCGATTACTGTTATTGATCTATCAAGTTCTGATCTAGTAGCTTTATCCTTATCAAATAAAAGCAAGTTCTCACGAAAAGTAACTGCTCCTACATTTTCCATAGCACCCATTGCAAAGTCAGGGATAGCAATTAGATCTAATTTAGTTCCTGGATAAGGTATCTTGTAATAATCTTCAAAGAAGTCTAAAAGTTTTATCGCAGCTGTTCCCGCGTAGGAAGTTTGGTGTGAAAACCCAGGTCTATGTATTATCCGTATATCTGTTGTTTTTGATTTTCCAACAACAGTAGCTTCAAGATCCCCTATTACAAAAGCTACAAGATATGATGACATTTTCATAGAGTCTGCAAATTTAGTTCGTACTTTATTATTTTCTACTTTTTCTTCCTCAATAACCATTTCATTGCTGACCCTTAAATATTTTTCATTAGTAATTATTGTCATTGAAAATATAGCTTTATAATCAGGTTCGTCCCAGCAAGGGAAAGCTGACCTTGCTGCAGTAGGTTCAAACTGTGTGGTAGCGATCCATTTTTTTTCACCATCTTCCGATATGTAGCTACTTTTATAAAATCCTTTAAGGTCATTTGTAATTTCTGAATTAAATTCAAGAGATAAATCATACACACCTTCACTCAAAGTCTCTTGCGATTCAAAAACTATTTTTTCATCTTCCTCAACATAAGTAACTTCTAATGAAATATCTTGCTTAGTGGTTTCAATTTTTGCATTTGTAACTTCAATTCCTATGCTATTTAAAACAATTTTGTTTGTTGCTTCTACAACATTGAAATTGACTTTTTGTGTTCCGGTATATGAGAAACTATCTAAATCAACATCAAGTTCGATTTCGTATCTACTGGGGTAAGTTGACTTGGGCAACCTCTTTTTGTTCATTAAGTAAACTTAATCCCAATCAATATTTATGTCGTTGGATGAGTCAATTAGTTGAACTTTGTGTCTTCCAAAAAAATCTCTTTGAGCCTGAATCATGTTCGATGGATTATCTACAGAAGTCACATTATTGAACCAATTTAAAGATGCTGATAGTACAGGTGTTGGTATGTTGTATTTAGTTGTTATTTGTAGAACTTTGCTGATAGATGCTCTGTTTTTGCTCAAAGTACTAAAAATATTATTTAAATTAAAAACATCATTATTTTCGCCAAATTCTTTTTTTAATTCGGATAATAAATTGGATCTTATTATGCATCCTCCTCTCCAATTGTCAAGAACATCTAGAATTGATATTTTATGATTTTCATCAATACTAAATTTTGATATTAATTCTAAACCTTGAATCATTGAGCACACTCTAGAAAAATATAGTGCATCACTGAGTTCTTTAGTAGATATATCCTCACCTATTAGTTCCTGATTAATTTTTGTAGTGTATTGATTGCTACTCTGAACACGTGCATCGTAAGAGGCTGCAATAGATGGTATGGACACGTTTAATGCCAATGAAGTTTGTATTGTTAGTCTTCCAGTACCTTTATTTTGTGCGACTGGTTTTATTTGATCAATAATAAATTTATCTCCATCTTTTTTTTGAAGAATTTCTGATGTGATTTCAATAAGGTAAGATGATTTATTCTTCTCTGTTTGAGAGGAAAAGAAATTGGACATATCCTCATTTGTTTTATTTAAATTTTTTAATATTAAATATATCTCAGCGATTGTTTGCATCTCAGCATATTCAATGCCGTTATGTACCATTTTTATAAAGTGACCTGTTCCAGGACCTTGATATACTCCCAGACACTCCACTTCACTTTTTGCAGCAATATTTTTGAGTGTATCCAAAAGAGAAGTCTCTAAAGATAAATCTGAACCGACCATTAATGCAGGGCCATTACGAGCTCCATCTTCACCACCTGAAACTCCCATTCCAATAAAATGTATAGATTTTTCTGAGAGATACTTCCCGTTATCAATACTGTCTACATAAAAAGAATTACCTCCATCAATAATCATGCTTCCCTCTTCCAATAAATCAGCCAGTTTTTCTATTACTTCTTTAGTTGCTTTGCCTGATGGAACCATAAGCAATATTGTTTTTGGGGTCTCTAAGCTCTCAACAAATTCTTCAAGATTGGTGTAGCCTATAAATTCATTTGAAAATTCTTTCTTAATGTCATCAAGTTTTTTCATTGAATCATTGAACGATTTAATTGTTACTCCTTTATCTGATAAATTTAGAGCTATATTTTTACCCATGACACCAAGGCCAACTAATCCAATTTCATTAAGCATTTATATTCTTTTCCATTATTTTAAGATTTAGAAGCCTATCGACTAATTTATCTCTCATCTCTAATTCTAAGACTAAGTAATTTGATTCATTCTTAACATTAAGAATTTTTCCAAATTTGGCAACAGTGTCTAATTCTGATGGATTGATTCGGTAAGACCCAAGGCTAACAATACCAAAAATTTCTTCCGCGATTCTATCTTTTAATAAATCTAGTCCGTCATTTTTTAGAGATGAGACAAATAATGCTTGAGGGTAGGACTCTTTAAGTTGATTTAATGATGCCTTATCGATCTTATCAATTTTATTAAATACCATAATTTCATTAGATTTTGCATCAATTTGTTTGAGAATAATAACAACCGTGTTGATATGCATCTCAGGAAGGGCAGTGGCGGCATCAACAACGTGAACTAACAAATCAGCTTTTGTCGCAACCATTAATGTTGATTTAAATGATTCTATTAATGTAGTGGGAAGATTTTGAATAAACCCAACTGTGTCCGAAAGTATTAAAGGATCTTGAATATCCTTAATTCGTAATTCTCTTTGCAAAGAGTCAACAGTAGCAAAGAGTTCATCAGCAGCGTAAGCATCAGAATTAGTTAATTTCTTTAATAAAGTAGATTTACCAGCATTTGTATAACCAACAATTGATACCAATGGAATATTATTTTTCTCTCTTGAGCTTGATTGAACGTTTCTCTGTTTCTCTATCTTCTTTAATTCTTTTTTTAATTTATTTATACGATTATCGATAAGCCTGCTATCTGTTTCTAATTTGGTTTCACCTGGACCTCTTGTTCCAATCCCACCACCCTGTTGATTCAAGGTTTTACCAAGTCCAGCTAATCTTGGCTTTAAATACACAGACATTGCAAGCTCAACTTGTAATGAGGCTTCTTTTGATTGAGCATGTAGTGAAAATATATCCAGTATCAAACCAGTTCTATCAACAACATCACATTGAAAAATCGCTCTTAGTTCTTTTTGTTGGTTTGGTGTTAGTTCGCAATCAAATATTACTACGTCAATATCATTCGATTTAGAAATGTCTTCTAATTCTTTTATCGAACCTTTGCCAATAAATGTTTTTGGATCGATTTTATCAACACGTTTAGTTTGGACAATATATGGAGTCGAACCAGCAGTTTTTACTAAATTAGTAAGTTCTTTAAGAGATTCTTCTTTATCTGCTCTAGTTTCATTTTTTAAAATTATTCCAACCAGAAGAGCTCTCTGCACAGTTACAAAGATATCCCTATCAGATACCGTCAGTAATCGTCTATCAACCTGGTTTGGATTATTTCTTTCGTTCAATTACTCATTAATTTCTAATTTAATGTTATCTATATTAATAAATAAAACTAGCGGAGGTGGACGGGAATCGAACCCGCCAAAGACACTTAAGCCTTTCAACAGTTTTGAAGACTGTGGAGCCCACCAGGCGCTCATTCACCTCCACAAATAAGACTAATTGTATAAAAACTAAATTATCGAATACAATTATTAAATAATGAATAATTTTTCTACAAACTTTGTAAAGCTTAGGGAAGAGAGAGGTCTTTCTATAAAGCAAGTAGCCTCTTTTACTGGGGCAACAACAAAAGATGTAAAAAAGTGGGAGTCTGGAACAAGCTTACCAACAGATATAAAAATAATAGCCGCGCTTGAAGGATTGTTGGGAAAAGAAATTTCTCAAAATTTAGAATCAAATGAGTTTAAACCAATCAAAACTTCAGAAAAAATAATCGAAGACTCATTATTTACAATCGACAAGGAAAAGAATGTTGATCTAAAGTCTGGAATATTTAATAGATTTAAATCAGACAAAGAGAAGAAGCAAAAAAATACTACATCAGAAATGAATGTTTTTGATGTTTACTCAGATAAGGAAGTTATTGATGATGACAAAAAAATTGATTTTGATGAATTATATGAAAATGCATTAGAAGAAAGACCTTATATTAGAGATCCAAAACAATTATCATTTTATTTTTCTAGGAACATAAAAACATTCATTTCTGTAAGCATACTTTTGTATATTGCAGTAAAAGCATTCCAAATGTTTTTAAATTCTTTCAACTTATTTATTGATAATCTTTTATGAAATTGCATACTCTAGCAACAGCAGGCCTTGTAACCTCAATTCTCTCAATTCTTGCAGGAGCAATTGTTAGAGCAACAGGATCTGGAGACGGATGTGGAGCATCTTGGCCAACTTGTAATGGAAGATTAGTTCCAAGTCTTGATACCACATCTGAGATTATTGAATTTAGTCATAGGTCTATCAGTGGAGTTTTGTTAATCATTACAATTATGTTGTTTTTAAAAAGTAGAGATTCGGATACGCCATTGCTTCAAAAAAAATTTATAAATTACTTAACTTTTTTTATTTTACTGGAAGCTTTAATAGGGGCAGTAATTGTAATTTATGAATGGGTAGGTCTGAATTCATCATTACCAAGAATTATCGCAGTACCATTACACCTAGTAAATACCTTTGCACTTTTAGGTTTCTATACTTTAATTTATTTTCTTCTAAATGAATCAAAAAGTAGCTTAAATTATTTTTTTGATCAAAGATTAAAGATTGCATTCATCCTGTTCTTCTTAACCGGAGCGACGGGTTCAATTACAGCATTGGCAGACGTACTATTTCCAAGCGCATCATTTATTGAAGGACTTGCAGACGATTTTGACTCAACAAGTGAACTACTTACAAGATTGAGAATAGTTCATCCAATAGTGTCGATGATTCTATCAATTTTTCTGTTTTCGGAATCGAATAGGTTAAGTAAAGAATTCGGAATTAAAACTCAAAGTATAAAATTGTTAATTTACACTGGTGTAACACTTGGAACATTAAATGTAGTATCAAATATTATTTTGCCCTTAAGCATCCTTCATTTGTTACTAGCTGACCTCTTGTGGATTACATATATATATAAATCAGCCAAAAAATCAGTATTGTTAGAAAACACTGAAAATATTGGAGAATTTAATTAGCTTTAAATTAAAAACAGCTCTATCCTTACTTTTCGGTAACTAGAAACTAAATTTAAAGGTCAAAACAATGGTGACAAAAACAATCCCATCTAAACCTAAAGCTTCAAAAATGGAAGCAGAACTTTCTGCTGAGGAAGATTCATTAACCCCTGAGCAAGAAGCTGAAGCTAGAGAAAAAGCAAAATCATTGGTCAAGAAACTTGCTGACGATAAAGGAAAACTTACAACCGATTTAGTTAGCCAATATCTTACTGCTATCGGAAACTTTGATCTTTTAACTGCTGAGCAAGAAGTTGAATTAGCCCAAAAAATTGAATCTGGTGAAAAAGCTGCCGTTAAATTAACTAAAAAGCAATACAAAGATAAAAAAGGTGAAATTAGGTTAAAGCGAGACCGAAAAAAAGGAGCTGAAGCAAAAGACGCGTTCCTAACTGCTAACTTGAGACTTGTAGTCGCAAATGCTCGAAGATATGCAAACACTTCTGGAATTGACTTTTTAGATTTAATTCAAGAAGGGAACTTAGGATTAATAAGAGCAGTTGAAAAATTCGATTGGAGAAAAGGATTTAAGTTTTCAACTTATGCAACATGGTGGATCAGACAAGCAATTACAAGAGCAATTGCTGATAAATCAAGAACAGTAAGGATACCTGTACACTTGCACGATACAATGGCTGCTGTCAGAGCTGCTCAAGCACAATTAAAAGCTGAACTTGGAAGAGATCCAAAACCACAAGAAATAGCAAAAGAAGCAGGTGTTGGTGTAGACAAAGTTGAATTAGCTTTGAGCGTAGCTGATACTGTTTCTCTGGAGCAACCTGTCGGAGAAGATGGAGCTCAACTTGGAGATTTTATTCAAGATGAAGATGCAAGTGATCCATCATTAATCGTACAAGATCTTGATGTTGCTGAAAGTTTACGAGATAGTATTAGTAGGCTACCCGAAAGAGAAGGAAGAATACTAGCTCTCAGATATGGTTTCTATGATGGTGTACCAAGAACTTTAGAAGAAATCGGTGAAGAATTTGATTTAACTAGAGAAAGAATCAGACAGCTTGAAAAACTTGCACTTTGTAGGTTAAGACATCCTTCATTTGGAATTAGAGAGCAAGACTTAGTTTAATTTAGAAATAATTTCCTCTAAATCTTCAATACTTTCAAAATAATTTATAAACTGTTTATCAAGTTCCATATTCTCGGGAAGATTATCAATAATTTCTTTCCAAAAATCTTTTTTCAAGTAAATGGGGATTAAGTCATATTCTTTATTAATGTTGTACAAATAATTTGAGTTCCAAGCAACAAAAAGCTCGGTAAGTGTTCCAATTTTACCCGGTAACACAATGAAAGCTTTTGATTCGTTCAGCAAATAATGAATTCGATTTGATAAACTTTCAGCTTTAATTTCATTGTTTACATATGAATTAGGTGTGCGTTCGAAACCTTTATTTGCTTTATCTGAAAACAATGTTGGCACAGTAATTCCGGTAACTGTAACTCCTTGCTTCGCTGCTCCTTTTGATACGGCTTCCATAGTCCCCTGATACCCACCGGTTGCAACATTATGTCCATATTTACCTATCAAGCTACCAACACTTTCAGCAAATTCATATTCTGAGTCACCTTCTTTGCATCTTGAAGATCCAAATACTGTAATTTGTTTCATATAAAAAGATTACAGACGCTCAATCATATAGAGGTGTAAAATAAAATAAATGTTTAATGAAATAAACAAAAGTATTGATACAGCAATAAGCTTAGGTGCACAATACGCTGACGCAAGAATTCTAATATCAAAAAGTAGAGATATATCTTCAAAAGACGGTGAGTTGGAAGATTTTAGTAACTCTGAAAACATGGGTTTAGGTATACGAGCCTTAGTAGGATCGTCATGGGGGTTTTATGCTACTTATGACCTATCAGATGAGTCACTAAAGGAGGCCGGAAAAAAAGCATATTTAATTGCAAAAGCATCCTCTAAGGTACCAGGTAAAGATTTTCCATTAGCTGATGTTCCAATTGTAAAAGATGAATATGTAACACCTCATGAACAAAATCCTTTTAAGGTTTCGACAACTGATCAAATAGATTTAATAGTTTCCTCAACTCATGAAATGAAAAAAATAGGTAGCTCCAGAGCCTTTGGTAGGCTAAATTTTTGGGATACTGAGAAGTGGTTTGCATCGAGCCAGGGTCATGAAATATACCAGAACATAATTGAATCTGGTGGTGGCATTTCTTCATTAAGTATTGGTGATGGAGAAACACAAATACGATCATATCCGCAATCTTTTGGTGAATACAGAACAGGAGGATGGGAAGTCATTCAAAGTTTTAAATTTTTAGATCATGTTGAGAGAATTTCTGAAGAATCTAAAAGACTTTTAATATCTCCACAATGTCCTGAGGGAACAAGAGATTTGATTTTAGAAGGCAGTCAACTTGCACTTCAGATACATGAGTCAGTTGGTCATGCGATTGAGCTAGATAGAATTTTAGGTTGGGAAGCTGCATATGCTGGTACGTCACACCTTGAACTTAGTAAATTAAATGAGCATAAATATGGTTCACCATTAATGAATATAGTTGCAGATGCTACCTTGCCCGGAGCTTTAGCAACGTTCAAATATGATGATGAAGGAACTCCTGCCCAAAGAGTAGACATCGTTAAAGAGGGGATATGGACGGGAGTATTGACTGGACGCGATAGTGCAGCCATTGCCGGTGTTAGTCCAGGAGGAATGGTAAGAGCTGATGGATATGGAAGGTTGCCAATGGTTAGGATGACAAATGTTGGCCTTCTTCCAGGTGATTCATCTTTGGATGAAATAATTTCTTCAACAGACGATGGTGTATATATGGAAACAAATCGTTCGTGGTCAATAGATGATTTAAGGTTAAATTTTCAATTTGGATGTGAAGTTGGGTGGCTTGTCAAAAATGGGAAGATAACCGACATGGTTAAAAATCCGACTTATACAGGTATTACTCCTAATTTCTGGGGGAGTATGGACATGCTGGCTGGTGAAGATGAATGGATATTTTGGGGAACACCAAATTGTGGTAAAGGGCAACCAAGCCAAATAGGACACACTGGTCACCCAGCTTCTCCAGCACGATTCAAAAATGTGAGAATTGGTGTAAGAGGATGAAAATCTGGGATAATTTAATCGATGATATTGGAAAATTAATTCCTACAGATGTCGAGTGTGAGATAAAAATGATTAATTCTACAGAGTCTCTTACAAGGTTTGCCAACTCCCATATACATCAAAATGTTGAAGAGGAATTAACAGATATTTTTTTAACTTTCCATGCCGATGGAAAAACAACAAATTTAAATTTAAACATTACCTCTATGGGATCAATTGAAGATATTATCAAAAAAGCTCTTTCAGATATTGGAAACAACCCCAAAGACTCAACTTGGCCAGGGCTAACCAGTAAGGAAAATTCTTTTAACGGATATAAACACATATCTTCTGATGATCCTGACATCAGAGCACAGAAAGTAAAAGAATTTATAGAACAAGGTCAAACCTACAATGGTGCTGGTTATTGTTCTTCAAATGTATCTAATGTTTTTGTATGGAACACCAATGGACTGAACTCTAGTGATACCGCAACAAGTGCCTTTTTAGATGGAATCTTTAGATCGGAGACATCTGCGGGTTCATCTCATATTGGAAATAAAATCTTAAATGATATAGATGCTCAGAAAGTTGGACAAGAAGCATTCTCAATAACTAAAGAATCTCAAAATCCAGAAGACATTGACCCTGGAGTTTATGAGGTAATTTTAGGACCTGATGCGGTAAGTACAATTTTAGTTTTTCTATCTGTTTATGGATTTAATGCAAAGAGTAAAGTTGATGGGACCTCTCCTATAGAAATAAATGTAGAGCAATTTGATGAAAAGATAAATCTAGAAGACGATCCACACAAAACGGGAGCACTTAATTTTAAAATTGACGCATCAGGTGCACCTAAGAAAAAAATAGAAATAATTACAAATGGTATCCCAAAAAACTATTTTCATACGAGACGCACAGCAAATGAACTTAATCAAAGCAACACATTTCATGAAATGTTCGGATGGGGAGATAGTTTTGGGGGACTTGGAACAAATTTATATCTTAAGCCTGGTGACATCTCCAAACAAGAAATGATTTCTAATGTTAAAAAAGGAATCTATATAAATGAATTTTGGTACTGTAGGGTTCTAGATCCTATAACTCAAGTAGTTACTGGTTTAAATAGAAATGGTTCATATTTAATTGAAAATGGTAAAGTAACAAAGCCTGTTGGAAGATTAAGATTTACACAAAGTTTTATGTCATCTTTAGGACAAGGTAACGTTATGGGAGTTGGATCAGAAAGTAGATTTGCTGATTCCGAATTTGGTGAAGGTATTTTAAATGTACCAATGTTGCATTTAAAAGAATTTAATTTCACCGGTGGTGTTTCTGGATAGAAATTATTATTTCAGGGGAGAAAAACCAATCATAATTCCCCACAGGGGTGGAATTAATGTAGTCCCTGAAAATACTTTACATGCTTTAGAACATACAGTTGAAAACAATTTTACACACTTCGAAACTGATTTGAGAATGACAAAAGATGGGGAGATTATTTTAAATCATGATGCAACAATAAATAGAACAACTCATCAAAAAGGGAACATATCTGAGTTAGATTGGAAAGATTTAAAAAAAATTAATGCTGGATCAAAATTTTATGAAAGAAAAGATTTAAATAGAAACACCAGCTTTGTTTTATTAAAAGAGGCCTTATCTATTTTTGATCAACTTTGCTTTAATTTAGATTTAAAAGAATCTGGTATGGCGGAAAAAGTTTACAAAATAATAAAAGAGACAAAGGCCGAAGATAGAACCCTAGTTTCTTCTTTTAGTCCATCACGATTGGATGAATTTATAAAGGTTTCTAATGGTGAAATATTAACTTCAGGATCATTTAGGGAAAATGTCATTGCAAGATATTTTCCAACAAAAAAACGTAATCTTAAAATCCAAGCTCTTCAAGCACCTTTTATTTATAGAGGATTAAAAGTCCACTCCAGAAAGTTGAAGGATTTTTGTGAAATCAATAACTTATATTTACACATTTGGACTGTAAATAATAATGAAGATTTTGACAAATGTTTGGAGTTTGGATGTGATGGAATTATGACTGATGAACCGTTAAAACTTAGAACATATCTAGATCGAAATAGCTAGTTACTTTGTATGAGACTTAATAAATTTTTCTGCATCTCCAAATATCTTCTTCTTTCTTTGAGGGTCCATCTTATCTAAAGACCTCGTAAGCAATGAAAGTCTAGGATTTGATTCGTAAAAATCCCTGTTTTTTTCAGTAAATCTCCAGTACAGTCCATCTAGCGTATCGCACCACTCACCTTTTTTATAATTACTCATTTTTAGTATGTAGTTTGATCCACAGGTATATGGCTTTGTTGACATCAAACCACCATCTGCATAAGTTGCCATGCCATAAACGTTAGGAACCATTACCCAATCTGAAGAATCAATATACATCTCCATAAACCATTTGTATATTTCATCAGGATGTATTTCACAAAGATTCATAATATTACTTATTACCATCAAGCGTGGAATATGATGGACATAACCATCCTTTATTGTCGTTTTAATTGCATCGTCTAAAGGAATAATTCCTGTTTCACCTTCATACCAGGCGTCAGTTAATTTATTCTTATGGTTCCAATAGTTCTGTTTGATTTGATATTCGCCTTCTTCTTGATATATCCCTCTAATAAATTCTCTCCATCCGATTATTTGTCTTATAAACCCTTCAAGAGAATTAATTGGAACATTATATTTATCTGCAAGTTTGATTGATCTCTCAATAACATAAGAAGGTGTCAAAAGGCCAATATTTAGAAGTGAGCTTATACAGCTATGAAAAAGAAAATTTTCACCTTCCAACATTGCATCCTCATAAATTCCAAAATTTAAAAACCGATTTTTTATGAATTCATCAAGTTGTTTTTTTGCATCTTTTCTAGTTACTGGAAACCATAAGTTTGTTAATTCTCCAGGATGATTATGAAAATATTTAATGATTACTTTAATTACGTCATCTTTATGTATAGAGTCTTTAAAAGTTGGTAATGAGGGTATTAATGTATCTTTTGGAATCTTTTTTCGGTTTTCTTCATCAAATGACCATTTACCTCCTACTGGTTGATCATTTTTATCCATCAGAATATTTAAGTCTCTTCTCGCTTTTTGATAAAAAGATGCCATCCTGTAAACTTTTTTTCTTTTTGCCATCTCATTAAATTTTTCTCTTTCAAAAATAAACATAGGGGATTTAATTACTCCTACATCAATTGAATTTTCAATCATTCTTTTTAGGAATTTCTTTTCAAAAGGCTTGTCTTCCAATTCAAAAATTAGGATTTTATCAATTCTTCTTTTTTTCAAAAAACTAATCAGTAAGTCGAAGTAGTCTTTTTTGTCCTTTCTACTTTCAAGATCAAAATAATTGACTTTTATTTCTTTTTTATTTAGTTCATCTCGATATTCCCTCATTGCAGTTAAGAACAGATAAATTTTTAATTTATGATGATTAACATATGTGCATAGACCATAATCTTCAGCCATAAAAACTTCATTGCAGCCTTGGTCTTTTAGATATTTTGGATCAAATAATTGATTTCCTAATATAACAAAAAAATTATCCTTCATGATTTCAAAACATAGTTTACCATTATTAGTAACAACAAAATAAATCATAGGGGAGGACTGATTGGAATTTTCTATTTTTAGGAAACTGCTTTCTGCCATCAAAAATATCAATTATTTTCTCAAAAGAATTTGATTATATCGAATGATTAAAAAACTTGGTATACCCAAAGAAATAAAACAAGATGAGGGAAGGGTAGCATTAATACCTCAGCATATAACACAATTTACAGGCCTTGCTGATATATTTGTTGAATCAGGTGCTGGTCAAGGCTCTGGGTTTTCAGATAAAGATTACGAATCTGCGGGTGCAAAAATACTATTCTCAGCTGAAGAATTATATGAATCTTCAGAAATTATTTGCAAAGTGAAGGAACCACAAGAACAAGAATTTGATCTCTTAAAACCATCTCATGTTTTATTTGGATATTTACACTTGGCATCAAATTTATCAATGACAAAAAAGCTCTTAGAAAAAAAGTTAACGGCTATTGCTACTGAAATGATCATGGATGGAAATAAGTATCCTTTATTGATACCTATGTCCAAAATAGCTGGAAATCTAGCAATTCAAAAAGGTATGCATTTTTTAGAATATTCTTCACAAGGTAAAGGGCTGTTATTATCTTCAATTTCAGATGAAAGCAATTCAAAGGTAGTTGTTATTGGTTGTGGTGAAGTAGGCAAAGCATCAATTGATAAAGCTATTCAAATTGGAGCCTCTGTCGTTGCAATTGATTTAAATAAGGAAACTTTGACAGAACTAAAAAATAAATACGAAGATAAAATAACAACAATAATTGGTGGGAGTGAAGAGGCAAAAATGGCAGTTAGATCTGCAGATCTTGTTTTGGGAGCTGTACTATTGCCAGGAAGAAAGCCCCCTGTTGTAATTATGGAAGAAGACATCGATCAAATGGAAAAAGGCACCGTCATCATTGATGTTGCAATTGATCAAGGAGGGTGTGTAGAAAATGTAAAACCAAATACACATAGTGAACCATTTGAAATAAGAAATGGGGTAATAGTTTCAGCAATTGCAAACTTGCCAGGGGCAGTTCCAAAAACATCCTCAATAGAACTTTCTACAATCTTGCAAAATTATATAGATGATTTACTTAATGAGGATTGGTTTGAAAAATATAAAAGTAATCCAAATTTAAGACCTTCATTGCAGATACACAATGGAATGTTGTTATCTGTTGAGGTTGGAGATAGTTTAAGTTTGCCAGTAACTAAGTTAGTCTAGGTTTCCAATCTTTTCTTGATTTACTAAAGTTCTCAATATCATTTATATATTCGAGAGTAATATCGATTTTATCAAGTCCTTCTAAAATTCTATTTTGAGAAAAGCTATCAAGATCAAACGTAAACTCAATCTCTTCACATTTAACAGACTTTTCCTCAATAGAGATATATATGTTTGTATTCGGATTATTTTCAATCTTGTTAAAAAGAGCCTCAACATTTTCTGAAGATGTTTCAATTGGCACAAGGCCAATATTTATAGAATTTAATTTGAATATATCTGCAAATTTTGTTGAAATAATGGCATCAAACCCCCAATCTTGGAGTCCCCAAGGGGCGTGTTCTCGAGAAGAACCAGTTCCAAAATTATCACCCGCAATTAAAACTTTTGCTCCTTGATGTTCTTTTTTATTTAATGAAAAATCTGGATCTTTTTTCCAGTCATAAAACAAAAATTCACCATAACCAGTTCTCTCCACGCGTTTAAGAAATTGCTTAGGCATGATTTGATCAGTATCAACATTTGACATTTTTAAAGGAAGCATTGTTGAATTTATTAGATTAAGTTTTTTCATTTTATAAATCCCTTATGTCTACAAATTTTCCATGGATTGCAGCAGCTGCAGCCATTTTTGGACTTACTAAATGTGTTCTTCCCCCAGCTCCTTGTCTTCCTTCATAGTTTCTATTTGAAGTAGAAGCACAGCGTTCACCTGGACTTAATATATCTGGATTCATACCCAGACACATTGAACAACCTGCTTCTCTCCAATCAAAACCTGCATCAATAAAAATTTTGTCTAATCCTTCCTCCTCAGCCTGATTCTTTACAAGTGTTGATCCAGGAACAACCATAGCACCGACAGTTTTTGCAACTTTTTTGCCCTTAACTACCTGGGCCGCCTCTCTTAAATCTTCAATACGACCATTGGTACAACTACCTATAAAAACTCTATCTAAATTGATTTCATTAATTTTTATTCCAGGCTCTAAATCCATGTATTCTAAAGCTCTAATTGCTGCTTCTTTATCTGATTCATCTTGAAAATTATCAGGATGAGGAATTTTGTCATTAATAAATATAACTTGTGATGGATTTGTACCCCAAGATACTGATGGTTCAAGCTCACCAGCATTTATTGTTACAACTTTATCAAAAGTAGCGTCATCATCAGAAAAAAGTTCACCCCACTCATTTATTGCATCATTCCAATCAGAGTCTTTAGGAGCATAATTTTTATCTTTTAAATAATTGAAAGTAGTTTCATCTGGAGCAATCATTCCTGCTCTTGCTCCACCCTCGATTGACATATTACAAATTGTCATTCTATTCTCCATGCTCATGTTTTTTATAACATCACCCACATATTCAATTACATGACCGGCTCCTCCCCCAGTTCCAATTTTTCTGATGATGCCTAAAATAATATCTTTAGGCCCAACTCCATCTGAGACATCTCCAATAACTTCAACTTTCATTGTTTTTGGCTTTTCCATCGCTAAAGTCTGAGTAGCTAGAACATGTTCAACCTCTGAAGTGCCAATTCCAAATGCTAGTGCTCCAAATGCTCCATGTGTTGCTGTATGGCTATCTCCACACACAATAGTCATTCCAGGTTGAGTAATCCCTTGTTCAGGTCCTATAACATGAACGATTCCTTGCCGAGGATCATTAATTCCAAAAAGAGTGACTCCAAATTCCTCGCAATTTTTTTCCAGTGCTTCAATTTGAATTTTTGAAAGAGGATCTTTTATTCCCAATAGTCTGTTGGATGTTGGGACTCCATGATCAACTGTTGCCAAAGTCAATTCAGGATATTTTACTTTTCGATTAGAAATTCGGAGACTATCAAAAGCCTGAGGTGACGTGACTTCATGGACAAGATGCAAATCAATAAATACTAAATTTGTACTCTCATCAAGAGATATAACTAGGTGATTATCCCAGATTTTATCAAATAAAGTTTTTTCCATATTTACTACAAATTATATTATTTTTTTTAATAAATTAATAGAGTTGTTTTAATCATTATCATTTAATTTATATATATTTAAAATAGGTCAACATGGAAACAATTATTGAAAAATTTCTCGAAATTGCAATTATTTTAGTAGCAGCAAAAATTGGTGCTGAATTAATGAGAAGAATTAATCAACCTGCTGTTATAGGTGAACTTATCGTTGGAATAATCATTGGTTATTACGGTCTAGGCCTTCTTCCTCACTTTGAAAAAGGAGATGTAGTATCTACTTTGGCTGAAATAGGTGTAGTACTTTTATTATTTGAAGTTGGTCTTGAAACTAATCTAGAAGAGTTTGTAGAGCTTGGTTCAACTTCAATTCTTGTCGCATTAATTGGTGTTGTAGCACCTTTTGCATTGGGATATGGTGCAATTTATGCACTTGGTCTTGGAGGAGATAATCAATTTGAAATTGCACTTTTTGTCGGAGCAGCCATGACTGCTACTTCAGTTGGGATTACAGCAAGAGTCTTTGGTGATTTGGGAGCACTAAAGTCCAAAGAAGCAAAAACAATTATTGGCGCAGCGGTTGTCGACGACATACTTGGTCTTCT
>CACIJJ010000006.1 GCA_902587025.1 uncultured Candidatus Actinomarina sp.
TAGATAATGGAGTTGCACCAAAAGTTTCATATGAGTTTGGTGACTTAAGTGGAGATTCAATTTCTTGGACTGACGGTCCGTACGTTGGTACAGTTGAATTCTCACTTTATGGTGATCAAGATGCTGCATACTTAGCTTTCCAAAGCGGAGAAGTAGATTTTGTTCTTAATCCACTTGGATTAAAGAGAAATGCACTTGAAGCATTAATCGCACAAGGCGATGTAGAAGTTATTACAAACCAATCAAATGGTTTTAGATACTTAGCCTTTAACACAAGAGCAGGTAAGTTCCCTACTGATAATCAGGCTTTCAGACAAGCAGTCGCATGTATTGTCGATAAAGACTACATTATCGAAAGTATTCTTGCTGGAGCTGTGATAAATATGGATGGCGTTATGCCACCTGCATTAACATCATGGGTATCTCCAGTTCAAGGAGTTCTAGCTGAATGTAATGGCATGAACTTTGAAGAAAGATGGAACAAGTCAATTAGCATCCTTCAAGATGCTGGATGGCAAGCCGATGACTGGGGATCACACCCAGGTGGAGCTGAAAGAGCTATTGCACCTACAAACCTTAGAGGTCCAAATGGAGAAGCAATGCCTTCAGATATGTTGCTTTACGCACCATCTGCCGGATATGATCCAATAAGATCAACATTCTCACTATTTATTGCTGACTGGATGCAGCAATTAGGTATTGATGCAGTTGCTAGACCAACTGGTTTTAGCATTATTGTTGACCTTATTCTTGATCCAGAGACTTGTGATGAATGGTTTATGTATATGTTGGGTTGGGGATTAACACCTTATCCTGATCATATTGTTGACTTTTTCGAGACTGACGCAGATGCATGTGCTGGTGGTTTGAATACACCTGGATATAGTAATCCAGAGTATGATGCTCTAGCAGAAGAATTTAATGCAGCAAAATCAGTCGGTGAAGCACAAGTAGTTGCTAAAAAAATGGAAACAATCTTATTTGAAGATCTTCCATATTTAGTATTATTTACACCACCATTGATTGAGGCATACAGAAACAACATAGAATTTCCTTACACAGAAGTTCTAGGTGCTATGTCAAACCTTTATGGTTTACCTGGTAGTGTAAAAGTTAACAAATAGAAGTTAACATTAGAATTGAAAAGTGGGTAGAAATACCCACTTTTCATTTATTATTTATGTAAGGTCACTTTTAAAATTAAAGAGGAAGTATGTTAATTTACACTGTTAAAAGATTTTTTGAAATGATTATTGTATTTTTTCTTTTTCTTATAATCTCTTATCTTTTATTCAATGCAATACCTGGTAATGCATTTTCAAGTTTACTTTTAAACCCATTATTACCACCTGAGACCTACCAGCGCACAATTGAATTATTTGGACTCGATAAACCTTTATTTGAACGTGTACAGCTTTATATAATTAATTTTTTCAAAGGTGATTTTGGATATTCATACATTTACTATCCGCGTTCTCCAATTGAAGTTATTGCAGAAAGACTACCTAGGACATTAATGTTGTTTTCAATTGTTAATGTTATAGCATTTTATTCAGGGTTTTTAGTTGGGAAAGTCCTAGCGTGGAGGAGGGGTTCAAAATCTGAAACATGGATAACTATTGGTTCTGTCTTTTCTTATACTGTTTTTTATCCCTGGTTCGCTTTAATGATGCTATGGTTTTTTGGATATAAAATGAACTGGTTTCCGCTTGGTAAATTTTTAGTTCCTGAAAAATGGTACGATTCGCCATATTCAAGTGATGAAATTTTCTATACATTAATTTTGTTTACAACAATCGGTTCCTTCTTATTATTTTTAGTTTTTATTTTCACAAGAAATATCGAATCATTAGAGAATAGACGAAATGCAAGAATTGTAGGTTTATTATTTCTATTAGTTTTAGCTTCTATTTACTGGAGTAATGGTGAAGCATCGTTAAAAAGATTTTATGCCGCTGACATTGCTTTTCATATGATCTTGCCCACATTTACTGTCACTTTAGTTGCATTCGCGGGTACTGCTTTATTAACACGTACAACAATGATGGAGGTACTAAAAGATGATTATATTCTTACCGCTAGAGCAAAAGGTCTTAGTCAAAAAAGAATTAGGGATAGACATGCTGCGAGAACAGCTCTATTGCCTGTAGTTACATCTTTTATCTTTACCATAATTACAATCATCGATGGTTCTGTATTGACTGAATCAATTTTTTCATGGCCTGGCATGGGTCAACTTATACTTGAAGCAGTCACTAGGGAAGATATACCCCTTGCAATGGCATCATTTTCATTTATTGGAATATTAGCTTTAATTGCACATTTCATAGCAGATGTATCATATGCTTTTCTTGATCCACGTATAAGAGTTAAAGCGGATAGTTAATATGGAAAACGAGAATTTTGACAGAGATATAAAAGCAACTATTAAAAAAAATTGGAGATTGTTTAAACAAAGCAGACTTGGGATGACTGGTTTAGGTATTGTTGTTTTCTTTGGTTTTTTGTCAATATTACAGCCTTTGTTATTCCTTACTGGGATTTGGGATGAAGGCATTTACCATCCTGTAGTTGGTTATGATGCTGAAAAAGTAGGACGAACAATTGTTGAATGTCCTACACAATATCCTACAAAAGAATATCAACAAGAGGGAGACTGTCCTCGTGTCGACGAAGTTAATATTCGGTATTTGAAAGCATTCAATATTGAAGGAGAAGTAGGTGAAATTTATGAATCAAATGTTCAGCCTGCACCTCCTTCAAGTAGGCATATACTTGGTACTGACTCTTTAGGTAGAGATATATTCTCTCAAATTATGGAGGGTAGCCAAGTTGCTTTTGTATTAGGATTAATAAGTGCAATTATAGGTGTTGGTATCTCAACACTTTTAGGAACCGCTGCAGCTTTTTATGGTGGGGTATTAGATACTTATCTAATGAGGCAATCTGACTTAGTTCTAATGCTTCCTACATTGCCGTTCTTATTTATTATATCTGCATTTGCTGAGCTACAAATATGGCATTTAGCTGTAGTACTAGGGACCATTGGTGGTTTGGGCGGCTCAGTTATTACTGTAAAATCACAAGCTCTACAAGTGAAAGTTAAGCCATTTGTTGACTCAGCAAGGATTACTGGTGGTAGCAAAAGAAGAATAATGTTTTCTCATATTCTTCCGAATGTAGCACCACTTGCTTTACTCTTTATGGTATTTAGCGTCACCGGGGCAATAGCATCTGAAAGTGTTTTATCTTTCCTTGGTTTATTAAATATTGATATGAGCTGGGGAATAATGATTTATTTAGCACAAGCAGAAGGCTTTATTTTTACAGGTCTTAAATATTGGTGGTTAATTTTACCTGCTGGATTATCAGTAACATTGCTTGCTGGAGGATTTTACTTAGTAGGTAGAGGTCTAGATGATGTATTTAATCCAAGGTTAAGAAGACGCTAATGAGTAAAGCACTACTTGAAGTTAAAAATCTATCAATGCATTATGACACTATGGAAGGCAATGTTGATGCTGTCAAGAATATCTCTTTTGAAGTAAACAGTGGTGAATCTTTTGGTCTTGTTGGAGAATCTGGATGTGGAAAAACTTCTGTAGCCATGACTTTGTTACAACTTCAGCCTGATAATTCTGTTATAACACAGGGAAGTATAAAGCTTGACGGAAAAGAATTAATTGGTTTGTCTGAAAATGATCTAAGGAAAGTCAGATGGGACAGTATTAGTATCGTTTTTCAGGGCGCAATGAATGCGTGGAATCCCGTAATTAAAATTGGAGAACAAATTAGGGAAGCTATGAGAGAGCATTATCCCGAAAACACAAAACAAGAAAACATGAATAAGATTATTGAATTATTTAGGATGGTTGGGCTCGACGAGTCTACCACAGATAGGTATCCCCATGAATTATCTGGAGGTATGAAACAAAGAGCTGTAATTGCATTGGCTTTGTCGTGTGATCCAAAAATTATAATTGCAGATGAACCAACAACTGCACTTGACGTAGTTATACAAGACCAAATTCTTAATGAAATAAAAAAGGTTCAAGATTTATTAGGTTTAAGCTTAATTTATATTTCTCATGATATTGCAGTAATTGCAGAAATGACTGACAAAATAGCCGTTATGTATGCAGGTTCAATTGTAGAAATGGGCCCAACAAAAGATGTTTTTAAAAACCCAATTCATTCCTATACAAGAGCTTTATTAGACTCAACACCTTCAATAAGAGGTGAAAAGAAAAAATTAAAATCACTAGATGGTGAACCACCCAGTCTCATAAATAAAATTGAAGGATGCTCATTTGCTCCTAGATGTCCAAATAGAGATACAGAATGTAATCCGTCTGAACACATGAGGTTAGTAGAAGTGAACCCAGATCACTTTGCCGATATATGTAGTCAAGGAAAATAATTTATAATGGCTGATAATCTAATTGAAGTAAGAAATCTAGTAAAACATTTTGAAGTCTCTAAAAGTTTGTTTTCTAGAAATAAAAAAATAGTCAAAGCTGTAGACGGTATAAGTTTTGATATTAAGGCTGGAGAAACCCTAGGTTTGGTTGGTCAGAGTGGTTGTGGAAAAACAACTACTGCAAGGTCTTTATGTTTACTTGATCCAAAAACTTCAGGTAATATAAATTTTTATAATCCTGATTCTCAGAATATGGAGTCATTTGATAATATCAATGAAGACGGATTGAAAACTTTTAGAAGAAATATACAAATGATTTTTCAAGATCCTTACGAATCTTTGAATCCCAGATGGACAATAAAAGATATTATAAAAGAGCCACTTGATATTCATAACATAGGATCTTTGAGTGAAAGGGAAGAAGCAATTATTGAGATTTTAAGAACCGTAGGCTTGACTCCACCAGAAAACTATCTTGGAAGATACCCTCATGAAATTTCAGGTGGACAGAGACAAAGAGTTTCAATCGCAAGAACACTGGTAATGAAACCTAAGTTTGTAGTATGCGATGAGCCAACATCAATGTTAGATGTTTCCATAAGAATTTCTATAATGGATCTTATGTTAAACCTCGCAAAAGAATTAGAAGTATCATACTTATACATTACACATGACCTGGCTGTGGCAAGATATATGTGTAATAGAATTGCTGTTATGTTTAATGGCAAAATCGTTGAAATTGCAGAGACAGAAGAGTTATTACAAAACCCAATACATCCATATACAAAAAGATTGATTTCATCAATCCCAATTCCCGATCCGTCATTTAATCGAGAAAAGTATCTTATTAATTTTGATGAGCTTGATAAAATAATATCAAATAATCCTGATGAAAAGATGGTTGATATTGGGGGCGGACATTTCGTTGCTACCCATAATACCAAGGAATTCTTTATTGAATCCTAAAGATATTTTACTTTTACCAAATCTTATTACATTAACTCGGTTATTTGTTTCTATTTATCTTTTTTTTCAACTCTCAATTAATGACTTTCAAACACCTATTTTAGTTTTAATCATTGCTCTAATAGGGCTCTCTGATTCTTTAGATGGTATTGTTGCCAGAAGGTTCAATCTAGTTAGTAGGCTTGGAACTATTCTTGATCCTGTGTGTGACAGAATAGTGTTTATATTATTAATTTTTTGGTTATCATCTATTTTTCCTTCGTGGTTCTTTTATGGAGTTATATTAAGAGAGTTTTTAGTTGTGCTCGGATCTTTAAATGTTCTAACAAAGACTAAAACATTATCTGTATCTAATTATGGAAAAATAGGGACAGTTTTAATATTTTTTTCTATATGTTTTTTCGTAATAAATGCGGGGTTTGAGTCTATATTTTTCCTATATTTTGGAATAAGTTCCTTGATATTTTACTATTTTGTAGCTTTAGAATATTTCTATAAAATATATATAAAGAAATGAATAATGACACTATACCCTTTGAAGATTCTATCTTCATTAATCAAGAAGCAAAGTATATCTTATCGTTGTTAAATGATGAAGTAAAGTCTTCATCATGGCTACTGACAAATGGTATACACAAAATAGGAAGATTAGAAAGTAAAGAAATTATTCTTGATGATATAACAGTTTCAAGGAATCATGGTTTTATTAGTGTTGATGATGACATAGTTGTTATTACTGATGAAAAATCAACAAACGGTATATTTGTTAATGGAGAGCTAACAAATGAATCTACTCTTATGTCAGGTCATAGAATCCAAATTGGGAAATTTAATTTGATTATTACAAAAGTTGATAAAAAATGAATATTGGAAATGCTGTAAAAATTATAAAGAAAGATTTTCCTTCAGTCACAATTTCACGAATCAGATTTTTAGAAAAAGAAGGTTTAATCAAACCGAATAGATCAAAAGGGGGAACAAGATCTTTTTCTGATAAAGATATTTTAAGAATAAAGAAAATCTTAGATTTACAAGAAAACCAATTTTACTCACTCAAAGCAATTAAAAATAATCCAAAGCTGTTGACTTCAGCATCATCTAATTCGAAGATAGTAATTAGCAATTATTCACAACATGATGCACTGAAAAAATCTGGTCTAAAAGAAGATGATTTTATGGAGTTAGTTGATTATAAATATGAGCAAATTAAAGAAAACTATAGTCAACAAGACGTAGAAAGATTTTCATCCCTTGCCTATCTTTTTTCCTTGGGTCTTGGAGTTAAAAATTTATCTGTTATTAAATCAATGTCAGATAGGGGAGTAGGTTTTTTCGAAACATACTTTCAAATTTCCGATAACGATCCTGATGAAATAAAAATTGCAATCGATAAATTTTCAGAAATTATTGGGAGCTACATATTAGAAGATTTATAGTTACCTGTTTAGTTTCAATTTTATTATTAACAAATATTGCTTTTGCTTCTGAAGCAGATGAAGATCTTTTAACTACTCAATATTATCTATCTTTCGACCTTGATAATGATGAATTTATGTTTTATAAAAATATAAATGAAAGCATTGCTCCAGCTTCTTTAACTAAATTAATGACTTCTTTGATTCTTATTGAAAACTACAACCTAAATGATTACATTGAAATTTCTTTACCTTCTGATTATTTATATGATGGAAAAGTAGCTTATCTTAAACCTGGTCAATCAATGACAATAGAAAGTTTATTAGAATTCATACTTATTTACTCAGCAAATGATGCATGTTTTGCCGTTGCTAGTTTATTTAGTGAAGACACGGATGACTTCATTAATTTAATGAATAACAGAGCACAGCAATTAGGAATGAATAATACAAATTTTAAAAATCCTGATGGTTTAGATCAAGAAGGTCACTTTACAACATTGAGTGATTTATTAATTCTTTCAAAGGAAGTCATAAATAATTATGAACTGTTATCGATAATTATGAGAAAAAGTTTTATATCAAACATTGAAGGAGAGGATAAAGTATATCTAAATACTAATAAATTAATCGATCGAAACTTTTATGGTTTAAAAACGGGATGGACAAATGAAGCTGGGTTAACTTTTATAGGTTTAAATCAATCAAATGATAGAAATATTTTAACTATTGTGAACAAGTCATTTGTTAATGAAAAAAAAGATAACCATTTTATCGACACACAGAATCTTTATACAGCTTCAATAGATACATATATAAACAATGTTGTTATTGATACGAATATTGATATATATAAAATACGAAACAGCACAGAGGTTACGACATTTAAATCCACTACACCCTGGTATGTATTTGGGAACAAATTTAATATTACTAATATTACTTTATCTGGATTTAGTAAAACTAAGTTTAGCTATATTGTAAATGATGATTTTTACAATGTTAAAATTTCTGAATCTCTCAATTCAGTTAATTGGGATTTAAATTTAACACGCTTTTTTTCAGGTTTTGCAAATAATAATCGATAAATTATAAATATTGTTTTCAAAATGTTTATGAACTTATCTATGCTTAAATTATGAAAAAGAATATTAATGTTGAAGTAAATAGTATCAGATTAGAAGAAAATACTGAAACTCCAATTATGCTCTTACTTGATCCAAATAGTCAAAAAGTTCTACCAATTTGGATCGGTACTATTGAAGCAGTTTCTATTGCATATGCCCAAGAAGGAATAAAGCATCCGAGACCACAAACTCATGATTTAATTATTGATATTATTGAGTCCCTAAATGGAAATATTGATGAAGTTGTTATTTCAGATCTTCATGACAACACTTATTTTGCAGAAATCATCATCCTTGGAGATCAAGGTAAGGTTTCTTTATCTGCAAGACCAAGTGACGCTATAGCTCTCGCATTAAGAGCAAATACTACTATTTCTGTTAATGAAGATCTTTTTATAAACAACTCAATTGACCTAATTGATGATAAAGCCAATGAAATTGAGGAATTTAAGAGTTTTATTGATAATATAAATCCTGAGGATTTTGCATAAAACCTTGATTATATATTTTTTGCTAGTAAATTAACCTTATGCAACAGGGTTACACAGGTCCAGAGGTTTGCAAAATCACTGGAATATCATATAGACAACTTGATCATTGGACAACAACATCATTGGTTGATGCTTCAATTAGAAACATAAAAGGTTCTGGATATCATAGAATTTACTCATTTCAAGATATTATTAAAATTAAATTAGTTAATAAATTGAGAGAGGCTGGTGTAAGTCTGCAGAAAATAAGACTTGCTCTAAAAAATGTAAAACAAATTTTGGGAAAAAATATTGATATTTCAGACGTCTCAATTTTTTCCGATGGTAAATCAATATATGTAATAACAAATAATAATGAAATGTTAGATTTGATTAAACAGGGGCAAGCTGTCTTTGGTATTTCACTAGGGCCAATTCACACTGAAACGGAAGCAGAAATTCATTCTCTTTATCCAGAAAAAATTTCTGCGACGAATGCATGAAATTTGCTCATCCTTCTGAGAAAACATTTTCAGAGCACTTAGACTTATTCGACATTAAATGGATATATGAACCTGTGAGTTTTCCTTTAGAGTGGGGTAGTGGTTCAATTAAAAAAATGTTTACTCCTGATTTTTACTTACCAACGCTTAACCTTTTTGTAGAAATCACGACTATGAATCAAAATCTAATAACAAAAAAAAGAAAAAAACTAAAAATGGCAAGAAAGCTTTACCCAAATCTCAACTTCAAGCTTTTCAACGAAGAAGATTTTTACAATATACTTAGCAAGAATAATTCAGAAATTATTCAAGAAACTATAGCTAGCTGATTTTTCTAGCAATTTTTCTGCGTTAGTTATATTTAAATTTTCAGCAATAGTAATTTCTTTTAATATATTTGTATTACTCATAAGTCTGTTGTCAGTATTAATCGTAATTGGAAAGTTAAACTCTAATAAATTTTTTATAGGATGATCTTTGTAATCAGAGTACATATTTGTGTGTATGTTTGAAGTTATGCAAATTTCCAAAGGAATATTGTTTTCAAAAATATGTGTTGCTGTAGGCCCAAATAAGCCTGTTTCAAGGTCAATATCTTCAATTATCCGTACACCATGGCCAATTCTTTTTGCTCCGTTATCTAATGCTTCTTGAATAGAGTTTACTCCATCACCTTCTCCAGCATGTATTGTTAAATTCACATTATTTTCAACTAGCTTCTTGAATTCATCACTAAATAAAGATGGTAAATAATTTAATTCAGGTCCTGCAATATCAAAGCCAATAATTTTTTCTTTATAATTAATAGCAATTTCAGTAACTTGTTTTACATTATTTGTATCATTTCTCATTCCACACAGAATAAGACCAGATTGTATCCCATATAAATCTTCAGCTTGTTTAAAACCTGAATTTATTGCATCTATTACATCCTTTGGTGTTAAAGAATTATTTACCGAATAGAGGGGAGCGTACCTACTTTCATAATGTGTAATACCTTCATTATGCATATCTTCAGCTGCCTCAAAAGCAATTCTTTCAAGATTCTCGTAACTATTCATTAAAGCTGTTGTGTGTACAAATGCTTCAAGATAATCTTCAAGAGATTCTGATGATTCTCTATTAAAAAAACTTTCTATATCATCAACATGAAGTAAAGGAGTATAATTGTCTTTAATCGCAAGCTCTTTTGCAGTAACTGCCCTTAACCCTCCATCCAAATGATCATGCAATACTGCTTTATACATAACGCAACATAATATATATTATAGGACAAATAGAAAGCACTAATTTAAACATATATTTCCCTTAAAACACTCTCCCTGTGGGTAATTGGTAGCCAATGTCCAGCACCAGGTATCTCTGTAATCTTAACATTGGTTCCACTAGACATAAGTCTTTCTCGCATTTTGTCATTTAATTGTACAGCAGCATCAACTTCACCAAATATAAAATGTACAGGAATATTCACTTCCTTTCTCCAAGCTGAGCTTAAATCTGAGTTTAAATCTATATTCGCATACCATGCAATTGGTTGGTCAATTGAAGATTCTTCAAAGTGTTGAATTAAGTCAATAAGTTCATTTTCATTCATAACACAACTTTCTGATATGTAATTTATAAAAACGTTTTCTAGTGAAAGGTCTACGTTCTCTCCTATTTGGTTATTCCTTCTATATGCAGATCTAAAGAAAGACTCTAGATTATTATTAATAATATTTGCAGACTCTTTAACATTTTGAAAAGATGAAATATAATGAGGTTTTTCTTTGTAAGTTAAATTACTATATACAGACGATATAGGAAATTCAGTTCCACCACATATTGAAACTACTTTATTTATATTAATATTTTCACGTGATGTTACTGCCCACGCAACTATAGATCCCCAATCATGCCCGACAATTGTTAAGTTTTGATCAAGGTTTAGTTTTATTATTAACTCTTCAATATCTTTTGATAGTTCTTCAATGTTAAAAGAAAGTACATCAAAATTTTCTAATCTTGATAACGGATATCCCCTTTGTTCTACGATTGTAACCCTGTAACCATTTTCGATTAACTCTTTTTTTATTTCATTCCACATGTACATACTGGATGGAAATCCATGAAGTAATAAGACATCACTCCCCTTACCCTTTGTTTCATAAGATAAAGAAATGTTATTTAAATTTATTTTTTCCATGTAATTAAATTATTTCTCCTTAAAACAACAATTGTCAGACACAATGCAAAAAATGCCCATTGAAAAGCGTAACTTAAATGTGGAGCATCATATGGTTCTTCTAAATTTACACACTCTACCCCACTTCCACAATCATCAATTAAAACAATATAGAATTCAGGAAGAATAACTCGTGTTTCACTTTCAATAAATGATTTATCTATTCGAAATAAATACTCTGAATCAGGTATATCATCTTGCCCAACCCCCTGAATATCGTAATTTAATAATCTGCCTCTAAACAATGGATTCTTGTATAAAAATGTCTTATCTGCATTTTTATTTAAAGGAACCCATCCATTATTAATTAAAAAATATTCTTCTAAATTTGTCCTATACAAGCTAATAAGGTGATATCCATTCTCTCCATTATGGACACGTGATCTTAAGTACCAGGTTCTTGCCAGTTCTATATCTTCAATATTTTCAGTTAATTGAATCTTCGTAAATTCTTCATACTTATTATTTGCATCATATAAATCTGAAACGGTTATTTCATTTATTATTTCTTTTGAGTCAATAGAGTCAATTATCTGTTTGTCTTGTTGATACCTCGTTAATTGCCAATATGAAAGACCTATAAATATAAATACAACAATAAAACCAAAATAAAAAAGATTTTTATGAGGTAGTTTTTCTAACATTTCCAGGAAGTATTTCCCCTTCTTTTATCTCCAAAGCTAAAAATGTCGTCATAAATACCAGTTACACAAACACCGCCAAAATACATATCAAATGGATCAGTTATTGTTGTATTTTCATTGATGTTGTCATATCCTGGTTCTGCTCTTACTCCTCCATCAGCGTTTACATGAAATCTTGGCATATCAATTGAATCTTTCCATGTTTTGCCATTTGTGTAATTTCTTAAAACTTGAGCAATAGCTGAGCTTATTCTGTCAGCTCCAGGAG
Source organism: uncultured Candidatus Actinomarina sp. (assembly GCA_902587025.1). GTDB lineage: Bacteria > Actinomycetota > Acidimicrobiia > Actinomarinales > Actinomarinaceae > Actinomarina. The sequence continues at coordinate 12,038 of CACIJJ010000006.1, forward strand.
AACCAATAGTACTGACACCCTCTTTTGATTCAATAATTAATGGGCTCATGTTCGATATCAATCTATCTCCCTTAGTGTCTCCAAGAAAACCTTGGGGATTTAGCTCAATTTCTCCTAAAGAGTTATTGAAATACATACCCGTATTTTTACATAAAACACCAGATCCATAGCCACTTGAGAAGGTTATTGAAAAATGAAAATTATTTTTATCAGACGTGTTGACCTGTATTGTAGATGAAGACAATGTAATTTTTGATATTTCATTATTGATTAGGTCACCCCTATCACCAAAAAACTCATATTTATTTTGTCTATCCAAATAAACATTTTTAAGAGTTTCTTCAATATTTTGGTGTTCTACAGATAACGCATTCAAGTACTTAAGTACCATTAAGCCACCAATTGATGGTCCAGAATGGCCTGTTAACTTTAAATTTTTGTATTTATATTCAAACTTATTTTCTTCAATTAAGTCATATCCATTGAAATCATCTTGTGTAGCATGTCCACCTTCAATTTTTAATGTTTCAACTATAGATTTGGAAATATCCCCAATATAAAAATCATTGAATCCTTCATCTGACATATGACTTAACGTGTCAGCTAATTTATCAAGTTTAACAATTCCATTTTCTAAATCTTCATGCACATTAGCTAAAGCAATTTTTGATTGTTCATGCCACATGAACATTGGTTCTAATGAATGAATAAAGTAGTCTTTTGTCGGTTGAGTTAATTTAAAACCCTCTTTGGCAGTTTTTATAGGAAATTCTAATAGTTTATCCAATGGAAGAGACGCATATCTTTCGAAAATTAGGTTAAGAATTTTATAAATACCTGGAACAGCAAATGTATTTGCACCTTTGCATGTTTCAACATGTCCACCATAAGTCATTGAAATTCTATGTTCTTCATGATCATTCCCATCAAATTTTTTGGGAGATACAAAATAACCATCTATTGAATGAGTTGAATTCTTATCACCATCATAATAAGTTAAAAGCCCAGAAGCAGTTGGAGCAACAACACCAAGATCTGTAACCATTGATGTAATTACACTTGTAATCAATATATCTGCAGCATTGGGATTTAAATCTTTAATAGATTCAGCTGCTTTTGAACTGTATTCTGCTGTACTTGCTAATGAAACATTCACTGTAAACATTGTAGTTTATAACTTTTGTATGCAAAAATGTATATATGAACACAAACGTGAAAAAATTTGATAACGGTATTTATCAAATTGATGTTCATATGGAGGGTAAACCTCAAAGAATGTCATGTTATTATATAGATACAACAGATCCTATACTCATTGAAGTCGGTCCTTCAAATTCATTTCCCTATTTGATTTCAGCATTAGAATCGATTGGAATACAAGATGTTAAAAGAACAGCTATTACGCATTTACATCTCGACCATGTAGGTGGTATCGGACATTTAAACGAAAAATATAAAAAAAATTTTGTATACGTACATGAGCTAGGTATTAAACATTTACCAAACCCAGAGAGATTATGGAAAGCTGTAAGTGATGTTTATACAGAAGACTGGCTAAAAAAAAACTGGGGTGAAATTAAACCTATTCCTTTAGAAAATATTAAAACACTTAATGATGGTGCCGATATAAACCTAGACAAAAATAGAAATCTAAAAGCTTTATACAGTCCTGGACATGCAAAGCACCATTATACATTTTACGATGAATTCTCTGGAACAGTATTTATGGGCGATACACTTGGGTTAATTTATCCACACGGCAGTTTTGTTCAACCAAATCTTCCACCCCCTGACTTTGATCAGGAGATATTATTTGAAACCTTAAATAAGATTGAGAAACTAAATCTAAATCAGTTAGCAATTGCACATTTTGGAATACATAAAAATCCTTATGAATTAATTCGTAATGCAAAAGAGAGTATAAATAATTGGATAGAGTTTATAAATAAATTACCAAATAGATCTGATAAAGAAGCTAGTGAAGAGCTTGTTAATTGGATAAAAACTAATTACAAATCATTGGGAATTGATGAAGATACAATAAATAATTATATTGGTAATGGTAATTTTGAAATGCAAATTAATGGCGTTAGAAGATTTCTAAATAATAAGAAATTATGATTTATCTTGTATTTTTTTTCTGAGATATAAAAACACAGGGGCAATTATAAATTCAGGTAAAATACCAACAAATAAATAAATATCAACAATTACGCCACCCCTTAATATTATTGAAACTACTCTTGCAATTAATACTGCAAACCACATTATTACTAAAAAATTTAATAAATATTATGTTCTTTGTCCTTAAATATTGAAAACATGTAAAAGCACAAATTAGATATAAGGTTAACGGATAAGTAAGCAGGTTTAATTTTCCATTACACCCTGTATCCTTTAAAGCTAACAATTCAAGATATGACTCATCAAAAAAATAAAAATTTAGAATTTGGTAAAAAAGTCGCGTAAAAAATTTTTAACAACATTACAGACAATATTCCCCATATAAAAATATTTAAAAGGATACTGTAATTAAAATTTTTCATTTATTTTTTAATTTTGAGTGAAAAAAATAGTAAAAAAGAATTAGAGGGTATTCTAAACCTACCGTAAGTAGAATAAATTCATTAAATCCAACATTATAAACTAAGAGACTTAATGTTCTTAATCCGATGAACATCAGATACCAATAAAAATTTGTAGTTATAAATATAGAGTTATTAGTAACAATATACATAAAATGGAAAAAACCAATTGTTCCCCAAGCTAAAGATGTATAAAATGAAAAATTCAAACTTCCATGTGAATCACCAGGAAATAAATCAAAAAATAAATACCAATTACTATCAATCCAGAAAAATGTTGGATTGAAATCCATAAAATAAACAGAAAATATCCATACTGATATTACAACTAAAACATTATACGATATAAATTTATAAATTTTTTTTAAATTCATTTGTAATGAGTATAAAAGAAAAACCCCTAGCAATCTAGGGGCTCTTCAATAAATATCGGCAGTGTTCTACTCTCCCAGAGGGTTGCCCCTCAAGTACCATCGACGCTAGTGGACTTAACTTCCGTGTTCGGAATGGGAACGGGTGTATCCCCACTGCTATCACCACCGTAATACTCAACTTCTTAAAAATTCTATAGCAAGCGCTCATACGCCGTCTTCAGTTCAAGCCCTCGACTTATTAGTATCAGTCAGCTGAATACATTACTGTACTTACACTTCTGACCTATCAACCTCATGTTCTATAAGGAGTCTTATCCGGTTAATCCGGTGAGAGTTCTTATCTTAGAAGGGGCTTCGCACTTAGATGCTTTCAGCGCTTATCCTTTCCGAACGTAGCTAACCAGCCGTGCCCTTGGCAGGACAACTGGCACACCAGCGGTTCGTTCATCCCGGTCCTCTCGTACTAGGGACAACTTTCTTCAAAACTCTTGCGTGCGCGACGGATAGGGACCGAACTGTCTCACGACGTTCTGAACCCAGCTCGCGTTCCTCTTTAATAGGCGAACAGCCTAACCCTTGGGACCTGCTCCAGCCCCAGGATGAGAAGAGCCGACATCGAGGTGCCAAACACCCCCGTCGATATGGACTCTTGGGGGGTATAAGCCTGTTATCCCCGGAGTACCTTTTAGCCGATGAGCCATGGCGCACCCACATGCAACCATGGGATCACTAGTTCCTACTTTCGTACCTGCTCCACTTGTTTGTGTCACAGTCAAGCCACCTTTTGCACTTACACTCGATGCGTGATTGCCGTCCACGCTGAGGTGACCTTAGAGCGCCTCCGTTACTTTTTAGGAGGCCACCGCCCCAGTGAAACTGCCCACCAGACAATGTCCCTGATCCGGATAACGGATCTAGGTTAGAAGCTCAATATGAAGAAAGTGGTATCTCAAGGATGACTCCATAACGACTAGCGCCGTTATTTCATAGTCTCCCACTTATCCTGCATACTGCACACCAAACTTCAATATCAAGTTGCAGTAAAGGTTCCGGGGTCTTTCCGTCCTGTCGCGCATAGTGAGCATCTTTACTCACATTGCAATTTCGCCGAGTCTCTGGTTGAGACAGTACTCAAATCGTTACACCATTCGTGCAGGTCGGAACTTACCCGACAAGGAATTTCGCTACCTTAGGACCGTTATAGTTACGGCCGCCGTTTACTGGGGCTTAATTTCAAAGCTTCGCCGAAGCTAACCTTTCCACTTAACCTTCCAGCACCGGGCAGGTGTCAGAGGGTATACGTTGTATTAGAACTTTGCACCCTCCTGTGTTTTTGATAAACAGTCGCTTGAGTCTGATCACTGCGGCCCGTTCAAGCTCATAAAGTTAATTAATCACTTTACTTGGGCGTTCCTTCTCCCGAAGTTACGGAACTATTTTGCCGAGTTCCTTAACCAGAGTTATCTCGCTCGCCTTAGTATTCTCTACTTGTCCACCTGTGTCGGTTTGGGGTACGGGCACTAAAAAAACTAACTAGAAGTTTTTCTTGGAAGTATGGAATCAATGACTTCGCCTAAAAGCGGCTCGGCATCATGTCTCAGAATTTGTGACTAACGGATTTACCTATCAGTCTTCCTACACATTTACCCCAGGATAACCATCACCTGGGCTCATCTATCCTTCTCCGTCGCTCCATTGCTAACCTAGTAATATGTGGGTCGGTAGGCCCCGAAGGGCTTTCCTTAGCAACATATATTCGGTTTGGGCGCTTAATTAGTGGTACAGAAATATCAATCTGTTATCCATCGACTACGTCTCTCGACCTCGCCTTAGGTCCCGACTAACCCTGGGCGGACGAACCTTCCCCAGGAACCCTTGGACATTCGGCGGAAGAGATTCTCACTCTTCCTTCGCTACTCATGCCAACATTCTCACTTGTATGGTCTCCACGACTAACTCACGTTGTCGCTTCGCTGTCCATACAACGCTCTCCTACCGATTTTATCTTCTGGATCGAAATCAGAATTAATAAAATCCCATAGCTTCGGCAGTATATTTAGCCCCGTTACATCTTCCGCGCGAGAACATTCGACCAGTGAGCTGTTACGCACTCTTTAAAGGAATGGCTGCTTCTAAGCCAACCTCCTGGCTGTCTGAACACTCTCACATCGTTTCACACTTAATATACATTTAGGGGCCTTAGCTGATGATTTGGGTTGTTTCCCTCTCGTCTATGGAGCTTATCCCCCATAGGCTCACTGCTATATTTAAACACTTTGGCATTCGGAGTTTGACTGAGTTCAGTAAGCTTGTTGGCCCCCTAGCCCAATCAGTGCTCTACCTCCAAAGCGCAACATATAACGCTGTCCCTAAAGACATTTCGGAGAGAACCAGCTATCACCAAGTTTGATTGGCCTTTCACCCCTATCCACAGGTCATCCCCTGATTTTGCAACATCAGTGGGTTCGGGCCTTCACGAAGTCTTACCTTCGCTTCACCCTGCCCATGGATAGATCACTTGGCTTCGGGTCTATCGCATGCAACTAGACGCTCTATTAAAACTCGCTTTCGCTGCGGATACGGAATTACTCCTTAACCTTGCTACATACGGATAACTCGTTGGCTCATTCTTCAAAAGGCAGGCAGTCAGAAAATAAATTTTCCTCCTACTGCTTGTAAGCTATTGGTTTCAGGTACTATTTCACTCCCCTCGCCGGGGTACTTTTCACCTTTCCCTCACGGTACTTGTTCACTATCGGTCGCTGGTTAGTACTTAGCCTTACGAGGTGGTCCTCGCAGATTCACAAGGAATATCCTCCTTGCTACTTGGGATGACTCTAATAAGTAAAAGAATTTTCGAATACGTGACTGTTACACTCTATGGTTTAACTTTCCAGATAATTTTTCTAATTCAATTGTTTCTGACTTATTGAAAGATCTGATGCTCTTTCTAAGAGGTCCCACAACACCAACTTAACAACGACATCAGTCTTGACATTAAATTGGTTTAGGCTCTTCCCGTTTCGCTCGCCGCTACTCAGGGAGTCGCTTTTGCTTTCCTTTCCTCTAGGTACTGAGATGTTTCACTTCCCCTAGTTCCCTCTACCTGTTCTATATATTCAAACAGGAGTAATTTATAAATAAATTGGGTTTCCCCATTCGGAAATCCACGGATCAAAGCTTGTTTGACAGCTTCCCGTGGCTTATCGCAGCCTTCCACGTCCTTCATCGGCTTCCAGCGCCAAGGCATCCACCAATAGCCCTTAGTAGCTTGAACTATATGAATACTTTGCAATTGCGCTTGCTATACAATTTTCAAAAAGCCAAATGACTTTTTCACAGCTGAGTAATGTATCAGTCTTGTAGACAACCGGTGATTAACCTTAGAACTAAATGTTCTATGCTCCTTAGAAAGGAGGTGATCCAGCCGCACGTTCCCGTACGGCTACCTTGTTACGACTTAGTCCCAGTTACCGACCCTACCTTCGACAGCTTCCTCCCAAAAGGGTTGGACCACTGGCTTCGGGTATTGCCGACTTCCGTGACTTGACGGGCGGTGTGTACAAACCCCGAGAACGTATTCACCGCAACTTTGCTGATTTGCGATTACTAGCGACTCCAACTTCAAGGAGTCGAGTTGCAGACTCCTATCCGAACTGAGACAAGCTTTAAGAGATTTGCTCCACCTCGCGGTATTGCGACTCGTTGTACTTGCCATTGTAGCATGCGTGCAGCCCTGGACATAAGGGGCATGATGACTTGACGTCGTCCCCACCTTCCTCCGGTTTATCACCGGCAGTCTCCTATGAGTCCCCAACATTACTTGCTGGCAACATAGGACAGGGGTTGCGCTCGTTGCGGGACTTAACCCAACATCTCACGACACGAGCTGACGACAGCCATGCACCACCTGTATAGGGCGCTAATGCACATTATATTTCTATAACTTTTCCCTATATGTCAAGTCCAGGTAAGGTTCTACGGGTATCATCGAATTAAGCCGCATGCTCCGCCGCTTGTGCGGGGTCCCGTCAATTCCTTTGAGTTTTAGTCTTGCGACCGTACTCCCCAGGCGGGATACTTAACGCGTTAGCTACGACACAGAAATCGTTAATCCAATTCCTACGTCTAGTATCCATCGTTTACAGCTAGGACTACCAGGGTATCTAATCCTGTTTGCTCCCCTAGCTTTCGCTCCTCAGCGTCGATAGCGGCCCAGTGAGCTGCCTTCGCAATTGGTGTTCCTCCGAATATCTACGCATTTCACCGCTACACTCGGAATTCCACTCACCTCTACCGTATCCTAGTCACAACAGTATCGATCGACATTTCAGGGTTGAGCCCTGAACTTTCACGACCGACTTGTTGAACCGCCTACGAGCTCTTTACGCCCAATAAATCCGGACAACGCTCGCCCCCTACGTATTACCGCGGCTGCTGGCACGTAGTTGGCCGGGGCTTCTTGTGGAGGTACCGTCATTTTCTTCCCTCCTGAAAGTGGTTTACAAACCTAGATCCGTCATCCCACACGCGGTGTCGCTGCGTCAAGCTTTCGCTCATTGCGCAATATTCCCTGCTGCAGCCTCCCGTAGGAGTCTGGGCCGTGTCTCAGTCCCAGTGTGGCTGATCGTCCTCTCAGACCAGCTATCCGTCGTAGCCTTGGTAGGCCATTACCCTACCAACTAGCTGATAGAACGCGAGCCCATCTTAGTTCGGCTGACCTTTCCTTAAAAAATCATGTGATTAAATAAGAATATCCGGTATTAATCCGAGTTTCCTCGGGCTATCCCAGTAACTAAGGTAGGTTGCTCACGCGTTACTCACCCGTTCGCCGCTCAGTCATTTTCTGTAGTAAACTACTGAAAAGCTTCGCTCGACTTGCATGCATAAGGCGCACCGCCAGCGTTCGTCCTGAGCCAGGATCAAACTCTCCAACAAAATCTTTGAATAATTTAAATCTGACCAAAGAATCAACATGGGTTTTACCCATTTCAACTTAAAAAAGTTGAATCAACTTAATAAAAAGTTGACAAAAAAAGAGTGCTAGAAAAATTAATTTCTGCACTACCGGCGTTCATACATTACTCAGTTGTCAAAAAGCCAAAATCTCGTACTTATAAGAATAACAGTAATTGGTTTAAAGTATATTATTTCTTATTTATTTTAAGGAATTTTCGCTTTCCAACTTGTAAAGTCTTACCAATCAAATCTGATGAATTTATATCCAATAAATCAACTTTTTGATCGTCAATTTTTACACTTCCTGACTCAATTAATCGACGTGCTTCGGAATTAGATTTAGTTAATTCATTTTCTGTTAAAAAATTTGGTAAATGTACATCTATTTCATCATCAATATTGGTTTCTGGCATATTCTCAGGTAAGTTTTTATTAATTGTTATATTTTCAAATGTACTTTCAGCAACTAAAGCACTATTTTCATCATAAATTTCTGTAATAATGAGTTTTCCTAGCATTTTTTTATAATCGAAAGGATTTGTCTTACCTGTATTTACATTTTTTCTAAAATTGTCTATTTCTGAAATATCAAAATCAGTCAGCATGGTGAAATAATCCCACATAATTTCATCTGGTATGCTCATAATTTTTCCAAAGATGTTTTCAGGACTGTCAGATATGGAAATGTAATTATTCAAGGATTGTGACATTTTTTTTGAACCATCTGTACCAACTAGTAGAGGAAATGTAATTGCAATTTGTGGCAACAGATCATAAGATTTTTGTATTTCTCTTCCCAACATTAAGTTCCACAATTGATCATTTCCACCGATCTCAATATCTGCTTTTACGGCAACCGAATCGTATCCTTGGTATAGAGGATAGAAAAACTCTAATAATGAAATAGGGCTGTTGTCACCAAATCTCTTAGAAAAATCATCACGCTCCATCATTTGGGCTAGGGTTGTCTTTGATGCTAATTCCATCATGTCTTGAATTGTAAGTTGAGATAACCAGTCTTTGTTAGAGACAATTTCTAAATTATTTTCATTTAAGATATTTTTAATTATTGGAAGTACACCTTTAGCGTTATCGTCAATTTCGTTTTCTCCCATTACTTTTCTTGTTTCTGACTTGCCTGAAGGATCTCCAACTTGAGCTGTGAACTCTCCTAGTATTAAAACAGCTGTATGACCATAATCTTGAAATTTTCTTAACATTCTTAAAATTGCATACCAGCCCAATGTGACATCTGGTGCTGTCGGGTCAACGCCTAATTTGACTCTTAGATTTTTTTTACTTTTCAAAAGCTTTTCTAAATCATCTTTTGGATTTATATTTGTAGCTCTTTCAATTAGGTATTCCATTATAAGACCAGTGTAAATCTCCATAAGTGTTTATCACGAGGTTTAGAATTTTTTCTTTGTTTTGCAATTGCTCTGTCAACAGGATGTATTCTTGGTGATAAAGCAATTGAACCATCTAATAGGTTTTCTCCATCTTGTTTAATATCAATACCTAATGCTTTAGTTATATTTCCTGGCCCGTATATATTGTCATTTTTCATTTTTTGTTTTCTTCTTGTTTCTACATAATTTTTACCTAAAATTACTTTTCCAGATCTAATAAGAACAGCTTGGCATGACCCTTCTTTCGAAGTTAAAAAATAAAGACTATTGTTTGAACCATAAGTTTTAAGAACCATTACATGAGGTGGTCCAAGAGGTAGTGATAATGGTATTTTTCTATTTAGCTGATTCGCTAATGACATTTCGTCAGCATTAGCAGTTCCAAAGGCTTCAGTTTCGGTAATCATAATTTCAGTAAATTTATTTTTATACTTTGTTGATATTCTCATACCTAAAATATCTACAGCAGCTTTTTGTGAGTTTTGTGAAAGAATTTGATAAACTCTATTGTTTAATCCTAAGTTATCAGTCATTTTTACTCGAGTTGAGTGTTATGTTAAATTTAGACTCCAAAGTTTGTGATATATTCATTAGAATCTCTCTTGTTTCATTATCGTCGTATGTTTTCTCATAGCTTCTTGTAATTATTCTAATTCCTAAATTTCTTGAATTCTCTTGTTGAAAATCATCAAAAATTTCAATTGAATTTTCATTCTCTATAAGTAATTCATTAATTTCATCAACTAAAAGATGAGCAGATAAATCAATTGGCACAGAAAAAGACAAATCAAATTTTACAAATGGATATTGTGAAAGTGGAACATAATTAATTTCTTTAAGGTTATTTAAATTTAGTTTATTAATATAAATTTCACCCAAATATATTTCATTATTAAATTCAAGCGTCATTTGTGTCTCTGTAGCAAGTTGTCCAAAATGTCCTATAATTTGACCATTTTTAATTATCGAAAATGAATAATTTTGATGAAATCCAGGTTTTGAGATCGGTTCTAGATCATATGTGCTTAATAATTGAGTTAATATGTTTTTTACATAGTAAAGATCTAATTCTTGATCTTTTAACCTAGTATCCGTATTTGATAAGTTAGATGATGTCAGGAATCCTAAAACAATATTCTGATTAGGTACCTCCTCATAGTTTTTATTTTTAGAAGTATCAAAAACAGTATTTATTTCGAAATAACTATTTGATAAATTATTTTGCTCGTAATTTAATTTGTAAACATCTATCAAACTAGACATTAGGTTTGATCGCATAAATTTACTTGATTGATCGATTGCATTAAATACCTGAACATATTTTTTTTCTGGATTAAATAAAAAATTCTTGTCATTATTTACAAAGCTTAATGTTTGGACTTCTTGAAAATTATTGGAAGTTAGAACACTTGATAAGTAACTCTTAAGATCCCAATAACTTCCTTTATTATTTTTGTGAATTCCTTGAGGTAGAGTTGATTCAAAATTATTAAAACCATAATGTTTTGCAAATTCTTCTATAAGGTCCACCGGTCTATCTAAATCATATCGCCATGAGGGTGGTTTGAATTTTACACTTTCTTTGCTAAGTTCAGAATCGATCATTAAAAATTTTAGAACTTTCTTAATAAATGATTCTTTTAAATCAATACCAAGTAGGTTTTTAATTTCAGAATATTTAAGAATTACCTTCTTGTTATCCAAGTTACCTTTATCATCTACATTTATTTCTGAATAATTAATAGATTGATTATCTTTTAATTCCATTAAAAAACGTTCTAAACCATATTTTTGAATTTTATAATCAATACCTCTTTCAAATCTTATGGATGCGTCAGATATCAAGTTCAATTTCCTTGAACTTTTCATAATTGATACTTTGTCAAAATACGCACTTTCAATAAGAAGATTTGTGGTGGTCTCAGATACTTCAGTTTCTAATCCCCCCATTACTCCGGCTAGAGCAATCGGTTTGTCATTATCAGTAATAACAAGATCATTTGAATCTAATTTTCTCACTTGTGAGTCAAGTGTTGTAATTTTCTCATTGTTGTTAGCTTTTCTTACAGAAATTGTTCCAAATAATTTATCTCTATCAAAAGCATGTAATGGTTGACCGATATCATATAAAATATAATTGGTTATGTCGACCACATTATTAATAATTCTTGTTCCAACCTGTGTGAGCCTGTATCTCATTTCAAAAGAAGAGCTAGTTACATTAAAGTTTTCTATTTCTACTGAACCATAAGAGTTACATTCTTTAATTTTTCCACTGTCTGCATTCAAAATATTTGCAATTGTTGGTTTCAGATTTGTTTTCTTGTTTTTTAGTTTTTTATTGAAATATCCTGAAAGCTCCCTTGCAATACCCAAATATGACATACAGTCTCCTCTATTTGGTGTAACACCAACTTCCCATATAAAATCATTACTCGAATAGATTGTAGAAAAATTAGTTCCTGGAAGTAGTTTTTCATCCAATATGAGTATTCCATCATGATCATCCCAAAGATCAAGTTCTGCAGCCGAACAAATCATTCCATTTGATTGAATTCCTCTTATATCACGTTTATCGATTTTAAAATTATCTTTTATCTTTGAATTTGGTAACGCAACGGGAACGACTGCTCCTACGTCAAAATTCCAAGCTCCACAAACAATTTCATATATATTATTACCAACATCAGTTTTAGTAATACGAACTTTGTCAGCATTTGGATGTTCATATATCTCAAGTACTTTACCTACAACGATGTTTTCATAATTAGGGTTTAGTTCCTTTTTGTTTTCTATTTCGAAACCTAAACTCTCTAAAGCTTCAGAAATTTCAGAATTAGATATATTTTCAATATCTATCCAATCATTAAGCCAAGATTTCAATATCTTCATTAAAACTGCCTTAAAAACCTTAAGTCATTTTCATAAAAGTTTTTAATATGATCTATTCCGTATCTAATCATTGCTAATCTCTCAACCCCTACACCAAATGCGAATCCCTGAGAATCTGTGTCATATCCAACATGCTTGAAAACGTTTGGATCTACCATTCCACATCCCAGAATTTCAAGCCATTCTCCATCCTTCCAACTAACTAGAACTTCAGCTGATGGTTCAGTGAATGGAAAAAAATGAGGAATAAACTTTGTCTTTAAGTCTTTTCCAAAAAATTCCTTAACAAAATACTCCAATGTTCCTTTTAAATCAGAAAACGTTAAGTTTTCATCTACTGCTAAACCTTCAATCTGATGAAATACTGGTGAGTGAGTAGCATCAAGTTGGTCTGATCTGTAAACCCTACCTGGAGCAACAATATAAACAGGTGGTTTATTGTTTTGCATATGCCTTACTTGAACAGTACTAGTTTGTGTCCTTAGTAATTTTTCAAGTTTGTTGTCTAAATATAATGTGTCTGATTCATATCTCGCAGGATGCCAGTCTGGTGTATTTAATGCATCAAAATTGTGCCAAGATGTTTCTGCTTCAGGTCCAGTTGAAACTGTATAACCAATAGCTGCAAAGATATCAACTACTTCATTCATTACATTTGTTAAAACATGATTTTTGCTACCTAAGTTTTTATACCAATCTATGGAAATATCATTATTATCGTTTAGTTCACTCTGAATAAAAAATTTAGATTTGAATTTAGTCTTCTCTTCATCTAATTTAGAGGTGATATTATTTGAAAGATCTTGAAGCAATTTTCCATATTTTTTTCTAGATACTTCATTTAATGAAGATAATGATTTTCTTTCTTCCGACAATAAGGAATTTTTACCAAGGAATTCTTTCTCAATGTCATCGAAATCTTCGATTTTAGCAACTTCTTCAAGTCTTAGTAAAAAAGCTGCAAATATTTTATCGGTATTAACCTCAGGCATTTATATTTTTTTTAGCTAAATCTACAAGTTTCTTAAATCCATCAGGATCATTGATAGCTAAATCAGCCAATATTTTTCTATCAACTTTGACTTGAGCGTTTGTTAGACCGTTAATAAATTTTGAATATGACAAACCATGTTGTCTTGATGCTGCATTAATTCTAGATATCCATATTTTTCTATATGTTGCTTTCTTGTCTTTACGATGAGCAAAGGCGTCATTACCTGCGTGCATCACTTGTTCTTTAGCGGTCCTTAAACGTTTGCTTCTAGCTCCTGTATAACCTTTAGCTTGTTTAAGAATCTTTTTTCTTGATTTTCTACTACTTACTGATCTTCTTACTCTTACCATTTAACTCAACAACTTTCTTATTTTTTTTGAATCACCCTTAGATGACTCAACATCTCTTTTTAGTCTTGACCATGAATTGCTACCTTTAGCCAATTTATAGTGTGATCTGTGAGCACGTCTTCGCATGAATTTTCCAGTACCACTAACTCTTATTCTTTTTTTCATTCCTTTATGGGTTTTATGTTTCATTTTTTACCTCCGTTAGGCGCTAGTACCATTGTTAATGATCTACCATCTGGCCTAGAAGTAGATTCAACCATTGCTAAATCAACTAGTTCATCTCTAAAATTATCTAAGATTTTTTGTCCTAGTTCAGGATATTCTGCCTCCCTACCTCTAAATCTCATAGTAAATTTCACTTTATCTCCATCTTCTAAAAACTTTTTTGATTGATTTAATTTAATTTTGTAATCGTGTGTATCAATCTTTGGTTTCAGTTGTATTTCCTTTACATTAATTTTTACTTGTTTTTTTCTTGACTCTCTTGCTTTTTGATTAAGCTCATATTTATATTTGCCATAATCCATTAATCGAGCAACAGGTGGCTTACTTTCCGGAGAGACTTCAACAAGATCAAGTTCAAGTTCTTCAGCCAATATAAGGGCTTTTTTTAGTTCTAATTCTCCAACTTGAACGCCATCAGGTGCAATTACCAATAGTTTCTTGGATTTTATCTCTTCGTTAACATTTAATTCTGCTATTTGTTTCCCTTTCATAAAAAAAACAGCACGAAGCTGTTTTTACTTACCATACTATTTTTCACAGCAGGTGGAACATCGTTCGCTTAAGATTTATTATATAACTTAATTTTCATTATGTAATGAAAAGATTATTTAAAGCTAATGCAGATTCGGAACCCTTATTATTTTTAGACCCGGCTCTTTCAGTTGCTTGTTCAATATTAAGTACGTTTAAGATACAGTTTGAAATATATACATTTTTTAGTGTTGTTAAATTTAATAATTGATTAGCAATACTTGCAGACAAAAATTCATAATGATCAGTCTCTCCTTTAACAATGACTCCAATAGCTACAAACTTATCGTATTTGTCTATAAGCGAGTTAATTTTGTATATAATTTCCCAGCTACCATTTACCTTAAACTCATCACATTCAAAAGATGCATCGATTGAATTATTGAATCCATCTAATAAACCATTGGTTATATCTTTGTAATAATCTGAATAAACAATTGCTACTTTACTCTTCATTGAAATTGTGACCCATCTTGTTTTCTTTTGTTTCAAGATATGAAGTATTTTCTGGTGTTATCTTTCCTTTGATTGGTGTCCTTTTTAGAATATTTAAACCAAAACCTTCTAAACCAGCTCGCTTGCTTGGATTATTTGTTAACAAATTCATGTTTGTTATACCTAAGTCTCTTAATATTAATGCGCCAGTACCGTAGTCTCTTTGATCCATCTCAAATCCAAGTTGTAAGTTTGCTTCAACCGTATCTGCACCTTCATCTTGTAACGAGTAAGCTCTAATTTTGTTACCTAAGCCTATACCTCTACCTTCGTGTCCTCTCATATACAGCAGAACTCCAGAACCATTATTTACTATAGTTTCTAATGCGCTTTTTAATTGGTATCCGCAATCACATTTATTGGAACTAAATACATCACCCGTCAAACATTCTGAATGTACTCTTACCATAGTTGACTCACTCTCTAGATAATTATCATATGTAAGAGCAATATGCTCCGTGTTATCATTATTATCTTTATACACGTGAGCAGTAAATTCACCAAAATCTGTTGGTACTTTTGCTTTTGAAACAAAACTAACTGGATTTGCTAATTTTAATCTATATTCAATAAGATCTTTGATAGTGCCGATAGCAATATTGTGTTTTTCAGAAAACTCAATTAAATTATCAATACGAGCCATAGAGCCGTCTTCGTTTATTATTTCACAAATGACAGCAACTGGATAATGTTCAGCTGATATACAAAGATCGACTGCTGCCTCTGCATGTCCAGCTCTTCTAAGAACCCCTCCGTCCATAGCAAGTAATGGAAAAACGTGACCTGGAACTTTAAAATCTTCTCGAATTGAATTAGGATCGCTCAATCCCTTAATTGTTTTAAAACGATCATCTGCGGAAATTCCGGTAGTAACGCCATCCCCCTTAAGATCTACAGAAGCAGTAAATTGTGTATCAATTTCATTCTCAACACCTTGCATAAGTGATAGTTTTAGTTTTTTTGCTATATCTTTTGATATTGGAGCACAAACAAGTCCTTTTCCATACGTGATCATAAAATTTATATGTTCAGGTGTTAAGTATTGAGAAGAAACTATCAAGTCACCTTCATTTTCTCTATCCTCATCATCGACAAGAATAACCATTTCACCCTTTTTAAATTTTTCAATAATTACTTCAATATCACTTATCATTGATCATTCTCTCTATATATTTTGCAAGTATGTCATATTCAATGTTAACTATCGATCCGTTTTTAAGGTACTTTAAATTTGTTCTTTGATATGACTCATTTATAACTGCAACACTAAATTCATCTTTATTGGGGCTAACAACAGTTAAAGATATTCCATTTATAGTTATAGAACCTTTGTCAACTATATATCTTGAATCCGTATTTTTAAAATGATATGTCCAAAGATTATTATCGTCCTCAAAAATGTTTGTCACCACAGATGTAGTATCGACATGGCCTTGTACTATATGTCCACTTAAGAAAGTTGTTAAAGTAGCAGGAAGTTCTAAATTTGTTTTAACATCCTTTTTATATTCTTTAGCTACAGTTCTATTGAATGTTTCTTCAGATACCTGGAAATTTAGTAAATCATCTTTGTAATCTCTTAATGTAAGGCACGTTCCATCAACGGAAATACTAGTACCTGATTCCAATCCATGATATAAATCATTATCTGTACTTATTTGTATTTCATCAATATTTCTTGATTCAATATTTCCAATCGAATTAATAATTCCAGTAAACATTACTTATTAGTATAAGTAGTTAATAAATTATCAATAATGGGATATTCTTGAATAGAATTAAAGTTTTTACCGATATAGTCCTCAATTGTATAATCAATTTTTAATCCCCTTTCTAGGATATCTGATGACTTGAAATAATAAAATTCATCAATCATATCTTCATTTAAAAAGTAAGACAAAATAGAATTACCACCTTCAACTAATCCACTTTTTAAAGAATGTCTCTCTAAAAAGTTACTGAATGAATCTTCATCATTCTCAACATAAAATATAAAATTATTAAACGAACTAGAATATTTTTTTAGTTCTTTAGTGTCATTTCCCCACAAAACAACTGGTTGAGGATTTTTATATTCATAATCTAGACGTACATTCAATTTTGGTTCGTCAATTTTTAATGTATTTTTTCCAATTATGACGGAATCAACGGTTGCTCTTAAGTAATGGGTAATTTCTAATGAATTTTTATTGGTAATATATTTCTTTTTTTCATTGTATATTATGTGATCTGCTGAGGTGGCTACTTTACCTATGAGATATGGTTTATCATTTTTCATTTTGTATCCAGGATTTAAAAAATCATTTACACCATTTTCAATAGATACATTTAAATTTTGGTTCTTTAAAAGTTCGATACCTTTACCATTAGTTCTTTCATCACGATCTATATCCCCAACAACTATATTTTGTACATTTGCTTTCAAAACAGCATTTGCGCAAGATGGTGAGGTGTCATCATGAAAACAAGGTTCTAATGTAACATACAAAGTATCATTTTCCGTAATATCTGAATTTTTAAATAGATTATATTCAGCATGGTCCTTATCTTTTTCTTTATGTGCAGTTATCTTTTTTATTTTATTATTTTTATCAACCAGCACAGCTCCGACTCTTGGATTTGGAGATGGATCATATCTAAGTGCAAATTTTATTGCTTCAATCATATGCTCAGAAAAATTTAGATATTGAAGGCTATTTAGCAAATATAGCTCCTCCCTGAACAGCTATATCAACTTTTAAATCTCTCAAGGTTTGTAGTTCTTCATTTTTAACCCCTCCATCAACAATTAATAAATTAGAGTAATCCGGATAAGTATTTTTAAATTCAGTAATTCTATCTAATAAATTAACTGCTTTGCTTTGATTAGAGAATCCCGGATTTACTGTAAGCAACAATACGCTATGTGCATTATCAATATAATCAGACAAAACATTTATATCTGTACTCGGTAATATACCTATTCCAACGTTATTGTGTTTATTCACTAGTGAACTAAATAATTCAGGTGACGTTGTTTCACAATGTACCGTTACTATATCTGAGCCAAATTCAAACGCTTTGCTAGTAAATAATTCGTTGTTATTTAACATCAAGTGTGTATCAACAACATATTCTGTGTTAGTTTTGATGTACTCAATAATTGCTACTGGTAGTGAAATATTATCTGTAAAATTACCGTCTGTAATATCTATATGTAATTGATCAAAACTATCTTTGTAGTTTTCTAATTCATCGAGAAGATTATATATATTAGATGCCTGAATACTTGCTGATATTTTCATTGAAGCCCACGCATATAATCATTTGCTTTCATTCTTTTTTTTCCTTCAGGTGTTATTTCATCTAAATATAAGAGTCCATCTTTTAATTCATATGTAAAATTTGAATTATTCTCAGTATATTTATGAATTTTAATTATTTTTGAATCGTATTTAATAAAAGCAGGACCTAAAACATCAAAAGCTTTTATTTTATTTTTTGCATTGATTAGCGTATCTTCTTTACTTATTAAATAATCATTTTTGGTGAATTTATAACTTCTAGTTACTTCACCGACTTGATCTTTCAATGATGAATTAAAATCGATGCTGTTAAAATTTATTTTAAAATTTTCAGATAATTCTTCATATACATTTGATGAATAATTGTTAACAATATCAATTTGATTTTTAAAAAGTATCGGACCTTTATCAACCTCATTAACGATCTTAAAAATGGTATATCCAAATAGTGTATCGCCATTTAAGATTGTTGTTTCAACTGGGGATGGACCAACTAGATTAGGCAATATACTTAAATGAATATTGAATATTGAAGGATGTTTATTTAGAAAATCGTTTGAAAAAATAGAACCAAAACTTACGCAGATACCAAAATCCATATCATCATAATATTTTGAATTAGAAAAGTAAGTACATTCAACATTATTACTTCTGCAATAATCTTCAACCGGATTATTTAAAATCTTCCTACCACGGCCAGTATTCCGAGGCTCTGTTGTCACGACTTTTATTGAATCGTAATTGTCTATTAAAGTATTTAAGTAAGGAATACTCCTATTGTCACTACCAAAAAAATACTTATAAGTCATTTCCTGGAAACCCATTTAGTGCAATTTTTTTAATTGCTTCTTTTCGCTCTTTTCTAGATAAAGATGATAGTAAAAGCTTGCCTTTTAAATGTTCATATTCATGTTGGAGAACTCTACCTATAAGCTCTTCCCCTTCATATGTAATATCTTCACCGTTTATATCTTGACAGTAGATTTTTGAATATTCTGGTCTTTCAATTTCCCAATAATAACCAGGTAATGAAAGACATCCCTCTAAAAATACTGCAGAACCCTCAACTTCGATTTTCTTTGGATTGACTGCTACGTTCGGACCTTCTCCAGCATCAAAAACAAAAATATTTTTATTTATACCAATTTGTGGAGCTGCTAGACCTACTCCAGGAGCCTCATACATAATTTTTATCATTCTTTCTGATAATTTTTTTAGTGCTTCATCAAATTCAGTAATATTTACTGATTTAGAT
This sequence comes from uncultured Candidatus Actinomarina sp., assembly GCA_902587025.1. Classification (GTDB taxonomy): domain Bacteria; phylum Actinomycetota; class Acidimicrobiia; order Actinomarinales; family Actinomarinaceae; genus Actinomarina. The sequence continues at coordinate 31,391 of CACIJJ010000006.1, forward strand.
TTAAGGGATGGGTGACCAAAAGTTACAATTTCATTCATCATATAGAAATAACTTTTCTTGGCTCATACTGTAATAGTTTTGAATACATATTTGTAATTTCATTGTAATTAGTATCTTTTGATAAATTTATATTGATTTCGTATTCATATAAATTATCAACCTTTTTAGGTCCTAAAATATATTCATTTTCATATTTTATTATTGAATCAGATGAAAATTTAAAAACTTTATGATTAAGGTTTGGTCCCCATTTTTTTCTAGATATTAGCTCTTCTTTACTCCATTTTGTTATATTTGGATTTTTTAAAGATTCTTTTAAGTTTATATTTTTGGTTGTAAGTATGATCGTTAAACTATTATTTCGCTTCGACCTCTCTATTTGTCGTAACAGAAAAATTAAACGTTCAGAATTTAATTTACCCTTAAAAGATATTGTAGGGTTTACTAATAAATTTAAATCGTATAAATCATTCTCACTTTTTACAGTTTTGTAATCATTAAGTAATTCATTTAAAATCTCATCGTGAAAAAATAATTTTAAATTTTTATCAGTATGCTTTGTTTTAAATAATTCAATACAATCTTGTAAAGAGTTTCCATGATAAATTTCTACATTAGTTAAATCAGGAGATTTATAATTTTCAATTTTATTGAAGTAATTTAGAGATGGATACTCATTGTAATAATGATAATTTCCTCCAAAGTACTTATTTTTAAGTACTGACAATTCAATAATGTTTAGAGAATTAAATTTTGGTAAATTGTAAGAATAATCATTGGTATCAAAAAAATGGTAATTTGTAGTTGATTGTGGTTTTATTTTCATAAAATTATTCGCAAGTAATATGCAATTGTTGAATTTATTAACTGTACTTAATGCGTTTTGGATTTCCTCTTTGCCACCAGTTTTTTGATAAAAATTTATTTTTATTCCTTTTTCTGATAGATTTTTATATAAATTTTTAGTTGCTTTTAAAGAAGGAGTAAAGATTATATTTTTAGAATTAGTGGATAACACTTTGTCTATTTCTGTATTGTTATAAATACTTAATGAACTATTTTTAATCTTTCTATCTAATTTAAAATTCATATCTTTATATAGATTGAATATTAAAAAACCAATATTTAAATAATAAGAAACTGCAACGTGTTTTAAAAAAAGTAACTGATCTTGATCTAACTTACTAATAATCCTTTCAACAGGTTTTAAATTTTTAATTTTTAAATCTTTATTATGTATATTTACAACAACAGCAGTTTTCTTTCTATTTCTAAAATTTACAGAAACTAGTGAACCAATATCAATTTTATTAGATAGATTTTTAGGCACTGAATAAGTAAAAAGTTGAAACTTATATGTGTTATTTGAGATTATTTCTACATCAGCAAACAATTTAAATCAAAGTATTTTTAATGATCTCTTGTGCAATGATATGTTTATTTTTTTCTTCTGATTCAAACACTTTGTCTTTTTTATTAATGATGGTTACTTTGTTAGTCTCTGAACCAAATGAAATATCATTTATATTATTAATAACTAAATAATCAGAATTTTTTTCATTTATCTTTTCAAAATTAAGGTCATCATTAGTTTGAGCTGAAAAACTTATTACATTTATCATTTTATATTTTTCTTTGTACTCTTTTACTATATCAACGTTTGGTGACAGATTTAATGTCATATTGCCTTCAGTTCTTTTCATTTTTCCTTCTACTTTTTCAGGTATAAAATCAGAAACAGCAGCAACCATGTACAAATGCTTTGTACCATTTGATTCAATATACATTGCTTGCTGTAATTCCTTTGAAGTATCAAATGAAATATTTTTAGCTCCAGCAACAGGAGATATTGTTTTCGAATGTATGTAAACAACATCATATCCTAGACTCATCAATTCTATAGCAACTGCCCTTCCTTGCTTTCCAGAAGATTTGTTTGTTATTGTTCTAACATCATCAAGATATTCAGAAGTTGGACCTGATGTTACGATAACCTTTTCTTTTTTATTAAATAAAATATCAAACATTTCTATTGGTTCGATAAGCCTTCCTAAACCTTTATCTCCAATATCAAGGTTTCCATATCTGGGACCACAAAATATTACATTGTCGCTTAAATCAATGATGTTTGACTGTATTTTATTGTCCATGAACATTTCTTCATGCATTGCAGGAGCAACATAAATTTCTTTATCAAACATCAATAAAGTAGAAAGTAATAAATTGTCAGCAAAACCATTTGCATATTTACTAATAAAATTTGCTGTTGCAGGATAGATAACGATACTATCAGCCCATCTTGCATATTCTATATGAGGTGATCCATCTAATTGATCCCAACTATGATAGATATCATTTTTGTTTTGAAATTCCTCTGAAATATACTTCAATCCTTCATCGGTTGAAAAGACTACAGTTTCGTTATTCTCTGAAAGTAACGAATGTAGGTTTTCTGACTTTGAAGCAGCAATACTACCAGTAATACCAAGTAGTATTTTTTTGCTCATGAGGTTATTCTTTTTCGCTAACCTCTACTTTTCCAGATGCAATCTCTTCAAATGCAACGGTAAGTGGTTTTCTACTAAGACTTTGTACTTGAGGTGGTGTATATGCTCCAATACCTTCACCTAATTGGTTAAAGTATGAGTTTATATCTTTAGCTCTTCTTGCTGATGTTATAACAAGTGCAAATCTGCCAGGTGAGTTTTCTAAAAGTTCTTCAATAGGTGGTTTTATCATTTTTTCTCCAGGTCATATAATATATCTAATATTTCTTTAATAGTAGCCTTTAAATCTATATTTTTAATTATATAGTCAAAGTTGCCCATAGATTGGCGTTGTTCTTTAGCTAAATTCATCCTTTCTTGTATAAACTGGTCATCATGACCTCGTTCATTTAATCTTTCAATCAAAACATTGTCATCAATATCTATAAAAATTCCTATATATGAATCATTTGATGTTAATAATTTTGTTGCACCGTTTACTTCGAGATCGAGGACAATAAAATCATTTCGTTCTAACTCTTTTTTTGAAGTTCCGTAATAATAGCTACCGTATCTTTCATATTCTAAAAATTCATCATTATTTATCATTGAATTAAATTCGTCTTCAGAAATAAAATAATAATCCTTACCTTCTATCTCTGATTCCCTTCGAGGTCTTGTTGTATGTGAAGTAGAAAAATAAAAATTAAAATCATTAGATAAATTGTTAATAATTGTTGATTTACCAACACCAGAAGGCCCACTGAAAATAATAATCATGAGTTTTTCACATAGTTAGAAATTGATTCAATGTAATTATCGTTTAAGTCAGAAAATTTTGATTTTTCATTAAGTCCTATATCATTTAAAAAACGAGCAGTTTTAACTTTCCCAAGAACACCAGTTTCTGTTAGATATTTATGTATTCTTATTGAATTTAATTGATTGTCGTTACTAGCTCTAATAAGTTCATTATCTATGTTCTCAATATTATTTTCAAATGAGTTGATAAAATCTTTTCTTTTATTTTTGATCTCTAAAATATATGAGTCACTCATTAAATCTCCCTAGATAATTTATCAAGTATTCCATTTACAAATTTTGCTGACTGTGAAGAGGAATGTTTATCTGCAAGCTTTACCCATTCTGAGATAATAACTTTTGTAGGTGATAAATCCATAATTAATTCTGAAATACCCAATGTTAAAGTAATTAATTCTACTTTACCTATTCTTTCGTAACTCCAATTATCAGAATAAGTTCGGATTGAATTTTCAATTCTCTCATTGTTAATTTTTGTATTATTAAATAACTGGTTTGCTCTTAGATTCTGATTTTCACTTAATGAAGATATATTAAAATCTTTATCCTTTAAGCTTGTTAAGCCTTCTTCAAATAATGTTTCAAATGTTATTTGTCTAAAATCTTTCATTAAACCCTTGTCATGTATGAATTATCTTTGGTGTCAATTTTAATTATTTCACCTTCTTCAATAAACATGGGAACAACAACCTCTAAACCAGTTTCACAAGTGACTGTTTTAGTAGACGAAGTTACAGTATCACCCTTAACTGCTGGTTCTGCTTTTGTGACTTTTAATTCAACACTAGAAGGTAGCAGTACATTTAATGGTTTATTCTCATACATTTGTATAGTTACCTCGCTATTTGGTATTAATAAAAGTTCTATTTCTGCAATGAGACTTGCATCTAATGATACTTGTTCATAATTCTCTGTATTCATAAATATAAAATTCTCAGATTCATTATATAAATATTGAAATTCTTGTTTTTCAATATAAGCTTGATCAACATTTTCATCAGCTCTAAAAGTTTTTTCTATAATTCCACCATCAATAAGATTTTTGAGCTTTGTTTTAACAAAAGCTTTTCCTTTTCCAGGCTTAACATGGGCATAATCCATTATCTGATAAATAGTTCCATCAACCAATATAGATTGTCCTGGCCTCATATCATTCGTAGATACCATTAGGGAATTACACCTTCCTCTTTTGCTTTATTTTTCATATTAATAAAGTCTGTATAGTCATTTGTAAATGACATTTTGCCATTTTTTTCTGTTAGTAAGTAGTATATAAAATCAGTCTCTGGTGTTTCAAATACAGCAATTAATGATCGCTCACCAAATCCAGATATAGGAGTAGGTGGTAAACCGGTATATTTATAAGAGTTATATGGTGATTCTACTTGTAAATCGACTAGTAATACTTGAGATTTACGCTCTTGCAGAGCATATAGTATCATTGCATCAATTTGGAGTAACATATCATCATACAAACGGTTTTTTATAACAGACGAAACAAGTGGTCTGTCTTCTTCTAGTTTTGATTCAGCTTCAACAAGACTTGCGACTGCAAAAAGTTCACTCGTAGAACTTATCCAATTTGGTGTTGAGTACGTAAGTAATAATCTATCAATTACGGCTTCGAGTTCATTAACTAAAATTTGTAGAATTTCTTCACCAGATGCATCTAAAGCTATTTGATAAGTGTTTGGATATAGAAGACCTTCCCAATTTTGTAACTTTGAAACGTCACCTAAATAAACATATTTACTTTCTACATTTCCAGATAAAAGTGAATTCGTAAGTAAATCTACATCGTAACCAGTTTGAGAAGAGATAGATTCTATTGTTTCAGTTATCCAAAGTCCTTCCGGAATAGTAATTGTGTAAGTTTTTAATGGGGGGCCCTTTAATAAAATATTACTTATCTCTTCGAAGTCTAATTTATTTGAAATTTCATATTCCCCAGATCGTAATTTGTCACCAAGATTCTCATTCCTTAGATAAATTTCAAAAGCTAATGAAGACGATATAATTCCTTCTTGTGCAAGTATTGATGAAATCTGTGCCGCTGAGGAACCTTGTGGAATATTTATTAAAATAATTGATTCTTCTATATCGTCATTATTTGAAACGATACTTGCAGTTTGGTCTATTGATGAAGCAATATTTGAAGCAAAATTAATTGCAATAAAAACAGCAAATATTGTAAATACAACAGATATTACAAGTCTATTTTTGAAGTAATAATTAATCATTTTTTAAATGTGAATTTAGTATTTCTAATGCCGCTAAGTCATCATTTCTTATTGAATTATCATTTGTTAACTTTGAAGTCATTCGTTCATCAACTTTATGTATTGGAACAGTTGTTATAGATTTTAAATCATTTTCAATAAATTCATCTACCACATTACTCATACGTGTTTGATGAGAATTTAAACCTATTGGATAACCAATTACAATCTCATCTATGTCGTGATCAATTAATGTTTGTTTAATTTCATCTAAAACATCAAAAGATTTACTATCTAGGACCTTATATGCATAAGGCGAATTTATTGATTGCTTTTTTAATGCAAGACCAACGTAACGTTCACCATAATCAATAGCTATTATGTTTTTCACTTGAGATTGTTAACAATAGATTCTTTAACATATTTAAGGGTTTCATCTATTGAGTAATCATTAGGACCCCCACCAACTGATAAAACCTGATCTTTTGATGCTCCCCCACCAAAATTTTTAGAAGTTTCAATCACAAGTTCAGATACATTCATATCTTTAATAACTTTCTCATTTTTCATAGCAACTATGACAAATTTTGATTCTATTTGTGAAATTAAGTATATGTAATCAACAACTCCATTATTGATCGAATTAATAGCTACATTTCTTATATCATCAACTGTATCCATTGAAACTTGATTTATGAATACTTTATAATCACCAACATTTTCAAATTTATTTGATATCTGATCAACCATTTCGTTGTTTCGAATTTGTTTAAATTGATCAACCTGTGATTTAAGTTCTTCATAAGAATTAAAGAATGATTCGAGTTTTGTTGGTACATTTTCTATATTTGTATTTAAAAGATTGCTTACATTTTTATATGAATTGTAAGCATTAGTCATAAAATCATAAGCTTCAAATCCTGAAAGCATCTCTACTCTCCTTAGATTTGAGCCAATTGACGACTCATTTAATAAAACTATTAATCCTATTTCATTTGAATTAGATACATGAGTACCTCCACAAAGTTCTTTTGAGAAATTCCCAATATTTACTACTCTTACATCGTCATCATATTTATCACCAAAAAATGCCAATGCACCTTCTTTTTTTGCATCGTCAATATTCATAATTTTTGTATCTACTTTTAAATCAGAAAAGACATTCTTATTACTTAATGTGAAGATCTCATTAAGTTCTTCCTGTGTCACTTTTTCTGAATGACTAAAATCAAATCTAAATCTTCCAGGAGCAACATATGACCCTGCCTGAGCAACATGATCACCAAGAATATTTCTTAAAGATGAGTGAACTATATGTGCAGATGTATGACTTTTAGATACAGATCTTCTAAATGATTCGTTTACTTTTGATTCAATCTTTTCTCCTGATTGAATTTCTATATCTTCATTTATTACTAAGCCAGTAGCACCAGAGCTAGATTGAACGACATCAGCTACCGTATATTCTTTATCTTCAAATACTATTGAGCCTTGGTCAGATATTTGACCTCCAGCTTCGTAATAAAATGGCGTAGCTTCTGTAAATATCGTTGTTGTAATATTTTCATTCAGAACTAGTGTTACTTCACTTATGGTATTTGTGTTTTCATAACCCGTAAAAACGTTGCAATCTACATCAAATTCACTTGTATTTGATATCTCTTTCTTAAATGCACTAGATTTAGCCTGATGTTCTTGAAACTTTTTCATATACTTATCATCATTTAATTGAATATTATTTTCAAATGCAATCTCTTTTGTAAGTTCATATGGAAAACCGAATGTTTCAAAAAGATAAAATGCTTTTTCCTCATCAAATGTTTCCTTATCTTGCATAAGCCTATTTATTTCAACTGTGCCTTTTTCTAGTGTCTTGTGAAAAAGATTTTCTTCAGTAGTATAAAGTTTCTTAATTTTATCAATATTCTTATAAAGGTCTGGATAGTGATCTTTGTAAATTTCAACAATTGGAGATATTAGAAATTCAATGGAATTTATTTCATTTGTTAAACCATAATATGCTCTGATGGCTCTTCTAATTAGCCTTCTTAAAATGTATCCTCTACCCTCGTTTGTTGGTACAACACCATCTGAAATCATAAACGTTGATGCTTTCATATGATCTAATATGATTCTTTCGTATTTTTTATTCGGATTTTTAATTTTTGGCTTTAATTGTTCATAAATTGATTCAAAAGTATCTATTTCAAATGGTGACTCTTTATCTTGAAGGACCATAGCAATACGCTCAAGTCCCATACCTGTATCAATATTTTTTGCAGGTAATTCTCCTACGACATTATAAGGTTCGTCTTGTATTGATTCCATAAAAACTAAATTCCAAATTTCTATGAATCTATCTTCCCCACCACCAATAGGGCCACCTTCTTCTCCATAGACTGGTCCTCTGTCTATAAATATTTCAGAGCACGGTCCACAAGGTCCAGGGATATTCATTTGCCAAAAATTGTCTTTATCACCTCTCTGTATTCTTTCTTCAGGAACACCTATTACGTCTTTCCAAATATTGAATGATTCGTCGTCATCTTTATAGACTGTAAACCATAGATCATCTGGATTAATTCCCAGATTTTTAGTTATAAATTCATATGCATGTTTTATAGCTTGTTCTTTAAAATATTCTCCAATACTAAAATTTCCAAGCATTTCAAAAAAAGTAAGATGACGATCTGTGTCACCGATAATATCAATATCAACTGTTCTTATGCATTTTTGTGATGAAACAAGATTTACATGTGGTGGTTTATTGTTACCTAGAAAATAATCTTTAAAAGGTACCATTCCAGCGGCAGTAAATAGCAAGGTTTCGTCTATAGGTATCAATGAAGCTGATGGCATAATCTTGTGATTATTTTGCTCAAAGAATTTTAAAAACTCTTCTCTTATTTCATTACTATTCATCAGCTACCTCAATATATTTAAGGTTATAATCCTCTAATTCATTTTCATCAATAATAGTTGGCGCGTTTGTTAAAGGGTCAAGTCCAGATTGTGTTTTAGGAAAAGGTATAACATCTCTTATTGAATCAACATTGAGCATTACAGCAATAATCCTATCTATACCTAAAGCTATTCCTGCATGTTGAGGTGTTCCATAAGACAATGCTTCAATAAACCATCCAAAACGATTTTCAATGTCATCATCTGAAAGACCCCACATTTCTAATACTTTTCTTTGGATATCTGGTGAATTAATTCTTTGTGATCCTGAACCCAACTCTGATCCATTAAGAACTAAATCATAATGTAGAGCTGTTGCATTATTAGGATCTTCAATAAAATTCTCAGTATCTTTTGGTGATGTGAAAGGATGATGAGAGGGTTGTATTTCTCCATTTTCAACTTCAAAATAAGGAAAATCATAAATCCAAGTGAAACTGTAAGTTTCTACTGGAGTAAAAATTTGTCGACGAATAATATCTAATACAGGATATATCTCCATATTTCCAGATTGAAATAAGAGCATTCCATCACCAAGTTTTAGTAATTCCTCATTCTCTTTGTCAGTTGTAATTTTAGATAATGGTCCCGATACTGTGGAGTTTTCAATCTTAAACCATCCAAGACCGTTGCTTCCGTTATCTTTAACTAACTCATCTAAAGCATCTATCTCTGATCTAGTCATTATTGTTGATGTATGAAAACCCTTTACAAAACCTGAATTTTCTAATGATGATTTAATAAAATTTATTTCTGTATTTTTAAATATATTAGTTAAATCTTCAATAGTTTCTGTAATTCGTAAATCTGGCTTATCAGTACCATAGTTTTCTATTGCTTCTTTGTAAGTCATATCTTGAAAAGGTACATCGACTTTAATAGAAAATACATTATCCAATAATTCATTAACTATTATTTCAGTAGTTTTTCTTACTTCATCTGGTGTACCATTTAATATCTCTAAATCTAGTTGTGTAAATTCTGGTTGCCTGTCTTTTCTTGAATCTTCATCTCGATAGCATTTAGCAATTTGATAATATTTGTTAAATCCTGAAATCATAAATAATTGTTTATACATCTGAGGTGATTGGGGTAAAGCATAAAATGAACCACTTTGTTTTCTTGATGGGACTAAAAAGTCTTTTGCACCTTCAGGTGTAGATTTTGTTAACGTTGGTGTATCTAATTCCAAAAAAGATAAACTATCCATTGAATTTCTTATGGATTTAAATGTATTTGAACGAGCGAGGATATTTCTTTTCATATCATCTCGTCTCAAATCCAAGTATCTGAATTTCAATCTTATATTTTCATCAGTATCGATAGAGTCATCTATTTGGAACGGTAGAGGTTTGCTTTTTGAGATTATTGAGTAACTTTCAGCATTGATTTCGTACTCACCGAATTGTTGAGATTTATTAATCATTGACTTATCTCTTTTTATATATGTTCCGTTAACACTTATGTAATATTCAGATTTAAAAGTATCGATATCAACATTTTCAGAATCTAAAACGATTTGTATTTTTGAACTTGAGTCTCTTAGTTCAATGAAAACAAGACCTCCGTGGTCTCGAATACTACTTACCCAACCTCTTAAGTCAGAAACTTCACTATTTACTTTTGATTTAATTAAATCTTCTATTTTCATATTAACTTCTTCAAGTTTCGTATATTAAATTCAAATGATTCATTATTTTTTGGATTCTTAATCGTCTTTTCAGTACAGTTTATAACATAGTCAACATTGTTTTTTATAGCCTCTTTATACTGTGTGTTCTCTTTACTTTTTCTTATTGGTAAAAGATATTTAATTCCACTTTTATCTAATTTATTAGAAATTGATTTAATATCATCAAAATTTTGACCTATCAGCATGATCTTCTTTGAAGAAGATACATAATTTATACAATTAATTATTCTGTCTACACCAAAAGCAACACCTACTCCTGCAGAATTACCTAGCTTCAAAGATTCAGCAAGTTTATCATACCTACCACCACCACCAAGAACTGTAGCTTTATATACGAACTCAAATGTTAAGTCATTGTAGTAATCAAGTCCTCTAACTAATTTTGAGTTCTCTACATATTCGATATTTTCATTTTTTAAGTTATGTTTTAAATTTTCATATCTGTTTAAAGTATCTTCGTCTAAAAATTGATAAATTACAGGTGCTAGATCAATTATTTCTGAATCGAATGGATCATTAGAATCCAAAATTCGTAAAGTATTTTTACCAATCTTTTCATTACTTTCTTTTGATAAGTTATTTTTATTCTTTTTAAAGTAACTTTCTAATTCTTTTATATAAAGTTTTCTTTCTTCAATAGATCCAATGGTGTTTATATTAAGTTTTGCTTTTATATTTAATTTATCTAAAAAATTGATTGAGGTTTTAAGTATCTGTAGTTCAGAAAAATCATCAATCGTACCAATTAATTCGGCTCCTGCTTGAATAAACTCCCTATACCGATTTTTCTGAGGACTTTCATATCGATACATTTTTCCAAAATATGCATACTTTTTTGATTCATTTTTAAAAAACTCGTTATGAAATCTCACAACACTAGCTGTTGCTTCAGGTCTTAATACAAGTGATCTATTGCCCTTATCTTTAAATTCATACATTTGTTTTGTAACAATTTCTGAATTCTCTCCAATAGATTTTATAAACAATTCTTTATGTTCAAGAATGGGTAACTCAACTAAATCATACCCATAATCAATAAAAGCATCACAAAAAGTATTAAATATATGTATATATTTTTCTGATTCTCCACCAAATAAATTTCTAGTGCCTTTTACTTGTTCAATCATTCAAATATTCCCTTACTAGAATATTGTTGTTTTTTATTGATTTTACTGTGTCTTTATCTCCGTGTCCCGGATAGAGAATATAATCATCATGAAATTCTGTAAACACATTATTTATGGAATAGATCATCTCATTTGTGTCACCAGTTAATAAATCAGTTCTACCAATTCCTTCTTTAAATATAAAATCACCTGTAAATACTATTCCTAAACTTGGAAACTCAAATGAACTACTCCCCTTTGTGTGACCAGGATTACTGTGTACTATCAATTCCTCACTTTTAATATCTTTGACTTCATTTAATTCACCTTGATATGTAATTGAATCAAGATTTAATCCCATAAATGATTTAAGTTGTTCCTCAGGTTTTCTTGCTAATTGCTCGTCATTCAAATCTATATAAATGGATCCATCAAAACTACTCATACCTAAGGCATGATCAAAATGTCCATGAGTTAATAATGCTCCTCCAATACTAAGATTTTCCTTTTTAATATAGTCAAGTACAGGATCAAGGTCAGGTGGTAAATCAATGACATATGATATGCCATCGGAAAGACTAGGCGTAACTATGTAGCAATTAGAAGTAGTAAAACTTGTGAAAACAAATAAATCATCCACGCTTAGTTTCCTGGATTTGCACGTTGAACGTCGAAAACATTTTCAATATTTTTAGCATCTCTGATTATTGAATCAAGTTGTTCATTACCACTTATTTCCACTTGAAATAATAAAGTCACTATTCTCTTACTATTAGTAAGTGATTTTGCAACAAGGATATTGCCACCATTGTCTGATATCGCTATTGTTGCATCTCTTAATAAGTAAGGTCTATCAATAGCTTCTATTTCTAACCAAACAATTGAACCAGTCTGTGCATTGAATCCCCATGAAACATCAATTATTCTCTCACCCTTGGAGCTATCTATTTTAATGTTAAGACAATCAGATCTATGAATTGATATTCCATTAGATATCGTAATGAAACCTAATATATCATCGCCAGGAACGGGAACACAACATCTTGCCATCCTTACTTTTATATCATCATATCCTTCTACTATTACAAGTTGATCATCGTTTGTTTGATATTTATCTGGTGATAAAATATCCTCTTCTTCAGAAATTTCTTCAGGAAATACAAATTTTCTGATCTTGTTTCCGACATTGTTTATTTTTATGTTTCCATTACCTAAATTTTGATAAATCGATTCATTATTTGGATATTTAAGAATGTTTAAAAGTTCATTCAAAATATTATCTTTACTTGAATAGTTAAAAATTTCATCATTTTCTTCTAACCAGGAATTTAATATCTGCTTACCTTTTTGTATATCTTCATCCTTAAGTTGTTTTTGATACCATTGCTTAATTTTAGAACGTGCTCTTGAGGTCTTTACAAATGTTAACCAATCGCGACTTGGTCCTTTATTTTTTTCATTTGTAGTTAGTACCTCGACTGTATCACCAGTAGTTAGCCTTGTACTTAAATTTACTAATTTACCGTTTATTTTTGCACCAATTAATTTTTCTCCTACTTGAGTATGAACCGAAAAAGCAAAGTCAACAGGAGTTGCACCCTGAGGTAACGTAATTACGTCTCCCTTTGGTGTTAAACAAAACACTTCATCTTCATAAAGGTCTAATTTCATATGACTTAGAAATTCATTCGGATCAGGATATTCATCTGATAATTCAGATAATGCATTTGTCCATTGCTGTGTATCATTTTGTGGTTTTTCTTTATATTTCCAATGGGCAGCTACTCCATATTCAGCTCTATAGTGCATATCGTGAGTTCTTATCTGTATCTCCATTTTTTGACCTGTTTCCGTTAAAACTGTTGTATGTAAGCTTTGGTAAAGATTAAATTTTGGCATTGAAATAAAGTCTTTGAATCTACCAAGTACGGGCTGAAAGTTTGCGTGGATTAAACCAAGAATTGTATAACAATTTTTTACATCATCAGTTAAAATTCTGAGTCCGATAAGATCATTTATTTCATTAAACGTTAAACCATTATTGATAATTTTTTTGTATATCGAATAATTATGTTTTGGTCTTCCAACGACTTCTGCAGATAAAGAATTCGCAGACAAAAGATCTTCAATTACATTTAATGACTTATTAATATTTTTGTCTCTATCAGGTGCTGTTTTCTCAATTAAATTTTCTATTTCAGAATTTTGATTTTTAAATATCAAACTAAATGATATATCTTCAAGTATGTGTTTTATATTTTGAAGTCCTAACCTATGTGCGAGTGGAGCATAAACATATAGTGTTTCATTGGCTATTTTTTCTTGTTTGTAATCTGCTAGATATTGAATAGTTTGTATGTTGTGGAGTCTATCGGCAAGTTTTAATATCAAAACTCTTATGTCTTTGGACATTGCAATTACCATTTTTCTTATTGCATCTGCTTGAGCTTCTTCATTTGAGTTATATTGAATTTTATCTAATTTTGTAACACCATCGACTATATTTGCTATTTCACTTCCAAATTCTTTTTTAATATCTTTAAAAGTAACAGTTGTATCTTCAATTAAATCATGCAAAATAGCTGATACAACTGTTTCAATATCCATACTTAAATCAGCTAAATAGGTAGCAACCTGTAAAGGATGAGTGATATATGGTTCTCCAGATGCTCTTTTTTGATTTAAATGTCCTTCGGAAGCGTATAAATATGCTTTTTTTAGTATTTCTTCATCATTTTTAAATTTAGAATACAGATTATTAATAAGCTCATCTGCATCAAGTAAATCAAGATTTTTCACCATAAATTAATGGTACTAGTTTTTTTATTTATTAATTATCCTTGATAAAAATGGAATAGTTACAAATATTGAGCTATAAGTTCCAGATATTATTCCAATAAATAGAGGTAAAGCAAAATCGGTAAGAGTTCCAGATAAACCAATTATATTACCCAGAAACAATATAGAAGCTATTGGCACAGCTGATGTAATTGATGTATTGATACTTCTCATTAAGATTTCATTAAACGTTTTGTTTAAAGTTTTTATAGATAAATTACTTTCTTTATTCATTCTTTGACTATCTCTTAATTTATCAAAAAGTATCACAGTATCGTAAAGTGAATACCCAAGAATAGTTAAAAGTGCAATGACTGTGGATGGTGTTATTTCAAAATTCAACAATAAATAAATCGTTGTACATATTAAAAGATCATGAATCAAAGCAATTAAAGCAACTATAGAAAACCTAAACTGAAATCTAATTGATATAAGTAACACTATAAAGGATAGAAATATAACAAGCGCTCGAATTCCCTTAGTTGTAATTTCTTGTCCAAATGTTGGTCCTACACGTTGGAACTCTATTTCATTACTGTTTACATTAAACTTATTTGCAAGGTAATTTAAGAATTCAGTTTCTTGGGATTGTGATCCCTCAACAGCTCTGAATAAAACAGTATCTGAATTTTCATATGTTTGATATCTTGAAACTTCTAATATATTGTTGGTAAGAACTTCATCTATGTCAGATTTTGAATACTCACTTGTCAATTGATATGTTGTACCACCTGTAAAATCAATTGAGAAATTTAAGTTTAATATACCAATAGCTGCACATATCAATACTGTTAGAAATATAACTATCTCAACAATTAATATTTTCTGAAGCAAGTTACGTTTATTGTAAAAATCGATATTTGTATTACCTAGAAATAAGTTTTTAAACATTGGTTATATCCTTGTTTTTAATTGGAAACAAAAACCTAGTATTTTTAATTCTTGATACGACAATTGGTACAACATTTCTTGTATAAAGGCGCGTGAACAATAAATCAAAAATTGTTGCAATACCAAGTGCTAATGCAAAACCACGTATTGGACCTACAGCTAAAATATAAAGTAAAAAGGCTGCAGACAATGAAACGAAATCAGCTGTTAATATTGTCTTCCACGATTCATCTACAGCTTTATTAGCTGCAAATTCGAAAGATCTTCCAACTTTAATTTCGTCTTTTAGTTTTTCAAAAGTAACAATATAAGAGTCCGCAGCTAAACCAATTGATACAATAATTCCAGCAATTCCTGCAAGTGTTAATGTAAATCCTTGTAAATTTCCTAAAACTGAAATTACTGAATAAAACAAAAGCCCAAACATTGATAGACCAAATACGGATATGAAACCAAGAAAACGGTAATAAAGAATGATAATTATCGAAATTATAATTAGACCAATTAATCCAGCTTGCAACCCAAGATTTAATGTGTCCTCACCTAAACTTGCAGAAACTTTCTGAATGGATGATCTTTCAAAAGATACTGGCAATGCACCATATCTCAAAATTACAGCAAGATTATTTGCTGATTCACCTGTATCAGTATTTCCCATCGATATTGCTGCTGTCCCACCTGTTATACCTATATCAGGATTGACATCAAGAGCTATACCTGGTGCTGATACTATTTCACCATCTAAGACAATCGCTAGTCGTCTTTTATCGCCAGTTTCTCTTGCTAATTGCTTTGTTAAATCTGTAAATTTAACTGCTGAAGAGTCTTTAAATTCTAAAGATACTATCCATTCATTCTCAGGGTATGCTGCAATTGCATCTTCAATATCATTACCAGTTAAGACTGCTGGACCTAATTTATAAATTACAGGGTAACTTGATGTAATAGATAAAAGATATGATTCAGAATTAGGATTATCATCTAAAGTAATTCCAATTTCTTCATCAACACCAGGCGCTGATACTTTAATAGGATTCTCTGGATCATCGGGATTCGGAAGATATTCAAAAGCAGGTGAATATCCTGTATCAAAAGAGGAAGCTAATACTGGTCTAAACGTCAATAAGCCAGTTGCTCCTAGTGCTTCAATTGCCCGTTCTTGATCTGTTACTCCTGGAAGCTGTACTAATACAGCATTATTTCCACTTATAGATATTTCTGGTTCTTGTACGTCACCAAATGCCTCAATTCTTGTCCTCATAATTTCTACGGATTTCTCTAAAACTTCTGGATCAGTATCCTGATCAGCTGTAAGTATTACCGATATTCCACCCTGTAAATCTAAACCAAGTTTTGGTGATAAAGATGATTGATAAACGTATACAAATAAACCAATTGCGAGAACAGGTAGAAAAAGTAATTTAAGGGTTCGTCTCATGAAATACTATTAATAAATGATGTCTTAATTTTAATTTCACCATTTTTGAGAACTAATGTAACCGTATCATCACTAATAGATGTAACCCTTCCATAAATACCAGAATCTGTAATTACATCCTCACCGATTTTTAAGTTTTCTACAAATTCTTTATGTTTCTTATTTCGTCTTCGTTGAGGTAAGTATAAAACTGCATAAAATACTACAAATACGAAAACTAAGGGTAATAAAGATACTACATCACTCATTTATAAATTCCTTTTTAAAACTTTCAAAACTAGAGTTTAATATACTTTCTCTAGCTTCTTCAATAATTTGTTCTGTTTGAATTATATTATGAACAGTTAAATATAACCAAGAAGTTGTATTTTCATTTACATAGAGGTGACGTAAATAAGCTCTTGAATAATTTAAACAGGTAAAGCATTTGCAATTAGTATCTATAGGTTTTTCATCTTTCATAAATTTTTGATTTTTTATATTGATGTATGAATTACGAATTATTAATTTACCATGCCTTGCAAGTCTCGCAGGCCAGACACAATCAAACATGTCAACACCAGAATCAATCAAATCAATTAAACCTACAGTGTCACCTAAACCCATAACATATCTTGGCTTATCTAATGGAAGTATTGAATTTAAATGTTCTACGACTTTTTTTCTTTCAGTATTTGTTTCGCCGATTGCTAATCCCCCAATTGCATATCCGTCAAAATCTAATTCGATCATTGATTTTGCTGAAGTTTCTCTTAAATCAAGATTTAAACCACCTTGAACTATGCCAAACAAATCTTGTTTATGGTTTTTATGTATACTTTTAGCTTTTTCAGCCCACTGACTTGTTATTTCTATTGCTTTCATTTGATCATCATCTGATCTGTCATAATCAATTAAATAATCAAATATCATAGCAATATCACTGCCTAAAAGATTTTGTGTGTTTATTGATTCCTCAGGAGTCATTTTAAAAAAGGATCCATCATATACATTTTTAAATTCAATACCATCATTTAATAATTTGGTTGGTAATGACCAAGCTTGAAAACCTCCAGAGTCAGTAAGTATTAATTTGTCCCAGTTCATAAATTTATGTAATCCACCTAAATCATTTATAAACTGCGCTCCTGGTCTTAGATGAAGATGGTATGCATTTGCTAGAAGTATTGAGGTTTTATCTAGATATTGATGAGGAGTAGATTTAATTGCACCTCTTGTAGCAACAGGCATAAATGTAGGAGTCTGTACTTCAATATTATTTATAGACAATAAACCAGCCCGAGCATTTTTATCATTTGAAATTAATTTATATGCCATTGTTTTTTATTTTAAACATTACTGCATCACCAAAACTTAGGAACTTCATGTTATTTTCTAAAGCAAAAGCATAAAGTTTTTTCCAGGAATCGCCATATATAGCTTGAACAATTGAAAGAAGAGAACTCTTAGGAGCATGAAAATTTGTTATTAGATAGTCAGCAACATTAAATTTAAATCCTTTTGTTATGAACAAATTTGTTTTCCCTTTAAAAGTAGAAGAATTATTTACATGCTCTAAAGTTCTTAATGTTGTTGTACCAACACAAATAATATTATATCCGTTCTTTTTTTTGGCAATAATTTCATCGTAAGTTTCTTCATTAATTTCATAATCTTCAGAATGTATATCATAATCTTCTACGTATTCAGTACTAATAGGTTTGAACGTACCGAGGCCAATATCAAGACTAAGGAATCTTATATTAATATCCTTTTTTTCAAGCTGTTGAAATAAATTTGGAGTGAAATGAAGAGCAGCTGTAGATGCAGCCACTGAAAATCCATTTTTACTAAAAAAAGTTTTGTAGTGTTCATATTTATAATCCATATCATCAATGTAAGGTGGCAAAGGAGTCGATCCATAATTATTGATTATTTGTTCTAAGGGTAAAGAAAACTTTATTCTGAATCCATCGTTTACAATTTTGATAATATTTATTGAGAAATTTTCAAGTTCAATTTCTTCTCCAATTTTCTTTTTTCCATTAAATTTAAGTAAACAATCTGCTGAATATTCATCAACTATCTTAAGTATGAATATTTCAACGTTTCCATGAGTATGTTTTTTAAATGTTTTAACTCTTACATCTATAACTTGTGAACTATTAAAGATAAGCATTGATCGGTTTGGAATTACATTACTTATATTGTCAAATTTCTCAATTATCATACTTTCAGCATCAAGAATTTTTGAATCTTCTGGATTTTGGTATGGATCTTGGGCTATCGAAGATTTTGGTAGATGATAATCTAGATCAGAAATATGGGTTTTGTTCAATTACTTGTTTAAAAGCTTAATAAAAAGTTCATATGACATTGAAACAACTTCTGGCATTCCATCATTTGTTCTTCTCTTGTTGTCACCCTGTCTCTTAAGTTTTTTCCAAAATAACACAGTATTTTCATCGGTTGACTTTTCAATTGCTTTACCTAGTGATTGATGTAAGTTTAGATTTTGTCGAGATTTTGCTTCAATAAAATACTCTTCTCCGTCAACAAATAATTGTATGTCACCCAAATCATTAGAACCACCTTCAGCAAAACGTTGAGCTTTCATATTTGAATTTTCGTTCAGTCTTTTTACGATATTTGATTCGTATGTAGTTCCCTGTTTTTTAGCTTTATTAACCACATAACAATTGTAGCTAAAATTATTCTGTTATTGCTTTTTCTAATAGTTTGTTATCAATATCAAAATTTGCATATACGTTTTGAACATCATCTAAATCTTCTAATGCTTCTATCAACTTCGACAATCTGTTAAATTTTTGAATATCTAAATTTACAGAACTAGATGGTAAATAAGCAACCTCCGAATTTACTAAGTTAAAACCTGAATTTCTAAATAATTGATCTACTTTCTGAAATTCAGAAGGTTGAAATTCAAATGTTACACCGGTTTCATTTTCTTGAATATCAATACAATTATTTTCTATTGCAAGATCTATTATCTCTTCTTTATATTCATCAAATTGAAATATTGCTTTTCTTGAAAATAAGTAATTAACACTCCCTGGAGAACCTGTATTCCCTTCATATTTATTAAAAGTAGCTTTTACATCTGATGAAGTTCTATTTCTATTGTCAGTGACGCATTCAACCAATATTGCAACACCATTTGGTCCATAACCTTCATATGTAATTTCATCAAATGATTCTGTTGATGAATCACCAGACATTCTCTTTAATGCATTGTCAATATTTGAATTTGGTACTGAGTTTGATTTGGCTTTACTAATCGCTTGATAAAGTGCAGCATTATTATTTGGATCAGCACCACCATTCTTGGCTGCAACTTCGATACCCCTAATTAGTTTGGCAAATAATTTTCCTCTTTTAGCATCATTTGCACCTTTTTTTCTTTTTATCGTTGACCACTTAGAGTGACCTGACATTAACACCGTCCTTAATGAAGTTACTTAACCAATCTAAATAATTTTTATCATTGGTTAATTCTGGATGAAAAGAGAGACCAACAATATTATTTTCTATCACGCCAACAACTTCATTGTCAATTGTTGCTATTGGTGTTACTGAATCTTCATAAGACAGAATTTTAGGAGCTCTTATGAAGCAATACATTTCCTTATTACCTAGTAAGTTAACGAGTCCTTCAAATGATTGATTTTGACGCCCGTATGCATTTCTTTCAACTACTGTATTTAAAACTCCCAATGAGGTTTCACCATCAATTACGTCTTTTGCTAATAGAATCAGACCAGCACATGTTCCCAATGTTGGAATACCACTTTCTATTAATTTCTTTAATTCAGAAAATAAATCATTGTTTTCTTGAATTTTTATCATGGATGTAGATTCTCCACCAGGAAGAATTAAAGAATTTACATGAGATAGATCTGAAGTATCTTTAATTAAAACATAATCTTGATCAATAAATTCTAAAGATTGTACGTGATCGTAAAAGGAACCTTGAAGTGCTAAAACACCAGTTTTCATTACCAACCTCTTTTAGCTAATTTCTCCGCTTCATCTAAATCATCTATATTTATTCCAACCATTGGTTCACCAAGGTTTTTAGAAACTTCTATGAGTTTATCTGGATCGTTGTAGTTTGTTGTTGCAATTACAATTGCTTCTGCTCTTTCTTTTGGATCACCGCTTTTAAAAATACCTGATCCAACAAATACACCATCACACCCGAGTTGCATCATCAATGCTGCATCAGCAGGTGTTGCTATACCTCCAGCGGCAAAATTGACTACTGGCAATTTACCAAGTTCATGAATTTCTTTAACGACATCAAATGGTGCTCTTATTTCTTTAGCCAATGACATTAATTCATTTTGATCAGATGTTTTAATTTTATTTATACCATCAGTCATACTTCTCATATGCTTTACAGCTTCAATAACGTTCCCGGTGCCAGCTTCACCTTTAGTTCGAATCATAGCTGCACCTTCACCAATTCGTCTGCATGCTTCACCTATGTCAGTTGCACCATTAACAAAAGGAGTCTTTATATCATGTTTATAGATATGATTTTTATCATCGGCTGGTGTTAAAACTTCACTTTCATCAATAAAATCAATGCCAAGGGATTCTAACATTTGCGCTTCAACAAAATGTCCAATTCGAGCTTTAGCCATAACTGGTATTGATACTGAATCTATTACTTCTTGAATTGTTTCAACAGAAGACATTCTTGCTACACCACCTTCTGCACGAATATCAGCAGGAATTCTCTCTAATGCCATAACAGCTACTGCACCCGATTTTTCGGCTATAACTGCTTGTTCTGCATTAACAACGTCCATTATTACCCCACCTTTTAGCATTTCAGCTAAACCTTTTTTTATTTTAAAAGTTGATTCGATTTTCATATATTTAATATTAACTACAAATTGTTATAGACATAAATCCAATCATCTAATACTTTTTGTGAATTGTAATTTTTATCTATATGCTCGTATTGTTGATTCCATATTTTATCTAAATCTGAATTATTTAATTTATTTAAAACCTTCAGTAATGATTGAAGATTATCATTTTCAAAATAGATACCACTATCTCCTAAAAGATCGATAAATGCTTTTAAATTTGAACAAATTGCAATATTTCCAGCATTTATGGCCTCTAATATTGTTATTCCAAAGCTTTCAGAATGTGTTTGTGGTGCGATAAAGAAACCGACATTTTTAATAATTGAATTTTTCTCATCATCTGAAATATCAATTAGGTATTTTATTAAATCGTCCTTTGAGCTTTTATTAGTTATTGCAATAAATTCTCTTGTCTCATCTATGGACTTTGATAAATTTATGAACAATTTTAAGTTTTTTCTACTTTCATTTCTTCCTATGAATAGAAAATTATTATTTGGAATAAAAGAAATATTTTCATTAATATCAATGAAATTTGGAATTATTCTTGTTTTCTTTGATAACGTTAATGCGTTACCTTTTGCCTCATTACTCACAGCAGTAGAGTAAAAATTTTTATTTCTTAAAGTTAAGTACAAAAATTTAAGACCCAAATATATAAACTTACTTATTTTTGCATGATGAGTAACAACAATCTTTTTTGAAGTTTTTAATCTCCAAAAAAATAATGGAATAAATGGCTCATGAATATGAATTATATCTGCCCAAGCAATTGCTTGATTTAAAATTTCCTTATCAGGTATAAGTGATATTGGATTGCTTGAACCGTTGAAAGGAATTTTGATTGATTTTCCAATGTCATAATCAGATGAATCAGGTGCTAACAAACGAACATTAAAATTAAAACTATCTAAGCCATTCTTAAAAAGATTGACTTGATTTTGTACACCACCATAAAAATTAACGTTATATGGTGAAACTAATAATAGATTAGTACTCACTTGTCCACACGGGTTGAATTGAATGCCAATCGTTTATATCTAAGGCCAATAATTCTTCAAAACTTTTAGATAGGGTTTTTAAACCGTGTTGTATACTTGTTGCTTCATTTTCAAAATACGGTACATAAAAGGGTTTGTTAAATCTTAACTTGTATCCACGTTTTGTTTTTATCATCGCAGTTGGGACAATTGGTACCTCTGTTTTTAAAGATAGTGCAACGGGACCTTTCGGAAAAGCAGCAAGTTGACCAAAAAATTCAGTTGCAACACCGGATTTTTTGATACTTCTCTCGGATAGAAGACAGATATCTTTTCCAAATTTTAATTTATTAACTAGTAAATCAAATGTATTTTGACCTTTACCTCCGATAATTATTTCTATCCCAAGAGATTCTCTTAAAGATTTAAACCAATTTAAGACATAACTGTTATTTAATGGTTCTGCGACTGCCAGAAGATTTAATTTTATTGAGTTACCTATTGGGATTGCAAATTCCCAATTACCAAGATGAGGAAGGGCAAAAATTAAACCTGGATATTGTTTTTTTAACTTTTCAACATATTCTAGATTTTCAATTTCAACATGTGGACTGATATATTTTGAAAAATTCTTATTTGTAAGCCACAAAGTCTCTAACCAATATCTTGTATAGTTAATTTTTACAGTTAGTGGTTTGTAGTTTATTTTCAATTCATTCAATATTTCTTTACGTTTAAATAACTTTATAGACGATCTAAATGTTAAAAGAAAATAAAGAGTGCCAATTGGAACTGACAATATTCTTATCGACGTATAGGGTAAGAGTTTTAATATCTTATGGCCCAAACTTATAAAAAGATATTGTAAAATTTTCATTTGAAATTGTTATATAAGATAATGAATCTTTGATACACAGTAAACCACAATATGAATGTAAATATATAAATACTGTAAAAAGGTAATTCAAAAAGCATATATATTACTGCAAAAATAACTCTTTCTGGACGAGCAGCTATACCAACTTTGTTATCTATACCCAACGTCTCACCACGAGCTCGTAAATATGGAATTAAATTTGATGCAGTAACGACTGATAATATAACAAACAATTCTAAATCTGTTGTAGTAAATCTTATAGCAACAACACTCCATATAAAAAGTTCACCAATTCTATCAATAAATGAATCAAGCAAAGCCCCTTTTTTTGAAATCATATTAGTTTTTCTTGCTAAAGGACCGTCTAAACCGTCGATCGCACTACCAATAAAAATTATTAGTGCACCTGGTGTTTTAATATCATTTAAAAATAAGTAACATCCAACAATTACAATCAATAATCCAATAAAAGATAGAACATTTGGTTTAATACCAATTCTTATACATATGCCTATAAAAGGAAGTGCAAATTTTTCAGAAGCAGATTTAAAATACTTTTCAAGCATCAATTATTTCTTCAGTATAAATATCACCTATAAGAACGAGATTATAAGCATCAATTTCTAAGATAGTTTTAAGAGATGGTGGATTTTTATGATCATATACTATGACTGTCCAAACTGGATTTAAGAGTCTGAATTTAAATTTGAATTGAAAAGTTAATGCAATGGAATAATAACCTATTGAGTGATTGATATTATCTGTTAAAAATTCAAGAATCTCATGTTGATTCAAAGTGATTTTATTATCGATAGCGTATATAAAAATACTTGTTATTCCTAAGATTATTGATGACGGAACTAGATTTCCTAATTCTAATAAAAAGTTTAACGTTAAAGCAATTAAGGATGATAATAAAACTAGATGGGCAAATCTTCTCCTTCTAAGAGGATTTGGAATAACATAGCTTCCTACAGCTAAAGAGTTTAAATCATCTGGTACGTTTTCTTTCTGTACGTCCTCTTCATTGATGTTTATGCCTTCAGCCATTATATTTTAAAAATAGGTGTCTTAAGATTAGCTTTTATTTGTTTAATAGCGTCTTCGTATTTCACATTTTGCTGGTTTTCTTGTGAACGTATATTTATAGCTAAAGTATTTGATAATTCATCTTTTTCACCAACAATTAGAGTGATAGGGATCTTATCTTTTGACGCATCATGTAATTTTTCACCAAGTCGTAAGTTTCGATCGTCAACTTCATATCTAAATCCTTTTAATGATTTAAAAATTTTATTTAAATAATTACTTACATCACCAATGGTAAGAACTTTTATCTGTACTGGGGATAACCAACCTGGAAATTCTCCTGCATAATTTTCAATAAGAATTCCAGTAAATCTTTCAATAGATCCAAGCAATGCTCTGTGAATCATAACTGGTTTGACTCTTTTATTATTACTATCAACGAATTGCAGATCGAAATTATCAGGTTGTGCAAAATCAACTTGTATTGTTGATAATTGCCATCGTCTACCAATTGCATCTTTTACATGTAAGTCTATTTTCGGACCGTAAAATGCACCTTCTCCATGAGCTGTTACATAAGAAATATTTTGATTCTCGAGCGCAGACTTAAGACTATTTGTTGCTTTCTCCCAATCATCATTATTTCCAATTGATTTTTCAGGTCTTGTAGAAAGATCTGCTTCAATTGAGTCAAAGCCAAATGATTTTAATAACTTTATTGAAAATGTTAATAGGTTAAGTATCTCATCTTCAATTTGGTCTGTTGTACAAAAAATATGAGCATCGTCTTGTGTAAAACCTCTAGCTCTTAATAGGCCATGTAAAACACCAGATTTTTCGTATCTGTACACAGAACCTAACTCAAAATATCTTAGAGGCAACTCTTTATACGAACGAATATCGCTCTTATATATAAGAATATGGAAAGGACAGTTCATTGGTTTGAGATAATACTCTTCATCATTCTCTTCGTTCTTTAATGGAGGAAACATACCTTCTTTGTAGTAATCTAAATGACCGGATGTTTCCCATAAGACTGATCTACCAATATGAGGTGTGTAAGCATAATCATAACCATTTTCAGAATGTGCTTTTTTTGAATAGTCTTCTATTATTTGTCTTAATACAGCACCTTTTGGTTTCCACAAAAATTGACCAGGACCAGTTTCATCAGTACTAATAAATAAATCTAATTCGTTGCCTAATTTTCTATGATCTCGTTTCTCTGCTTCTTCTTGTCTTTTTAAATAATTATCTAAATCATCTTTGTTGAACCAGGCAGTACCATAAATTCTTTGTAATTGTGGATTTGTTTCTATACCTCTCCAATAAGCTCCAGCAAGCTTGGTTAATTTGAAATGATTTATCAAACTAGTATTTTGAACATGTGGACCTCTACATAAATCACTAAATTTATCATTTTTATAAATAGAAATATTATCTTCGGATACACCTTCACTTTTGTCAGCTGAATTAATAAGTTCTTGCTTAAATGTTTGTTTACTAAACATCTTATGTGCTTCATCCTTCGAAATTTCTTCTCTAACAAAATCTTGTTGAGATTTACTGATTCTTCTCATTTCATTTTCAATTTTGATTAAGTCAGACTCTTTAATATTTTCTTCAAATAGAAAATCGTAATAAAAACCATCATCAATGAAGGGTCCAACAGCAAACTCAGTGCCTGGATAAAGATTTAATACAGCTTGTGCCAATACATGTGCAGTTGAATGTCTTAATGTATCAAGGGAATATTGATCATCTTTGGTAAAAATTTTACAAACGGAATCAATTTCAATTAAATAAGAAAGGTCTCTCAATTCACCGTTAATTTCAATGCAAACAGCACTCTTAGCAAGACTATTGCTTATAGATTTAGCTAAATCATAACCAGTGATACTAGAATCATATTTTCTTACTGATTTATCAGGAAATGTTATATTTATCATTACTTTTGTATATTAATTATTTATTTATTCTACCTAAGAAACTATAAATTAATTGAACATCTGTTTTAATAAATATATGAGTAAAACTACAGATGTAATATTTGAACTAAACAAAATTGTAGTTACTTTTAAAAAATTAATAAAAAATCAAAATGTTCTTCTTGAATTTATTCCAATAAATCAATATCAACTGACATGTAACAAAATAGTTATTGAAAATAAAGAGAAAACTACCAATATTAATTCAACAGATTTAAGAAAAATTAATATCCATAATTTAGTTAAAACAAGTATTAAATTAATTGATAAGAATATAGATCTAGATAAAAAAACATATAAGAAAAATTCACCAATCTATGATCCAATACTTACATCAAATGATTTAATAAAAAAAATAAATAAGAAGCAATACAACAACAGATCAGATTTGTTAGCTATTTACTCATTGTTATACATAAACACGGAAAGAGAATATGGTGTAAATATATCAAAAAAAATTAGTGAAAAGATAAAATACAAAGATTCTTATATCAAAAACCTTACTAAAGAATGTTTCACAAAGGGATATCTTAAAAGCTCAAAAAAAGGTTTAGCCGGTGGAACGTTGACTAAAAAGTCGTTAAAAATACTTACTTCTCTGTAATTTTTACACTTTTTATAACTACATCATCTACAGGTTTGTCATTGTCACCTGTTTGAACATTAGCGATTGAATCAACTGTATCAAGGCCTTCGGAAACTTTTCCGAAGATTGTGTATTGATATGGCAATGGGTAGTCAACGTGCATAATAAAGAACTGGCTTCCATTAGTATTTGGTCCTCTATTAGCCATAGCAACAATGCCTTTTCCATAATTCATTGGATAATCTAATTCATCCTCAAATTCATAACCCGGGTATTTACCCATTTCACCATGACCAGTTCCACTCGGATCACCACCTTGTATCATGAAACCTTTAATTACACGATGAAAAATGATATCGTCGTAATATCCGTCATTAGATAAATTAACAAAATTGTTGACTGTTTTAGGTGCTATGTCAGCATAGAGATTGATCACAAGTGTTCCTAGTGATGTTTCAATTGTTGCAATATATTTAGCCTGTTCATTGATAGACATTTCAGGCGGTGATGTATAAGTCTTATCGTATGCCACTTCTGTAACCTCCGTTGTTTCTATAATTGTTTCTTCTACAGTGTCTTCACCACAAAAAGTTAATAGTAACACAATTAAAATTAAGTATCTTTTCATGACTTATCAATGTTAGTTAAACGAACTGTTGATCGTGCGCATTCAGTATCATTGTTAAATAATTTTGCTTCCCAAATTTGTGATCTCTTGCCAAGCTTAATGGGAGTTGCTTCACATATGATTGTTCCATCAGTAATTGCCCTGATAAAATCAGTATTGTTATTTACACCGACCCAGGTGCCTTTTTGCGTGAAATAAGCAGCATAAGAGATTGCAGCTTCAGCCATTGTGTCAATAACTCCACCATGAACCATGCCCATAGGTTGTTTGTGAAACTCTTTGACTTCAAGTGAACTTTTTACATAGTTTTCTTTTATCTCAATGATTTCATGCCCGATATAAGGATCAAATGTTCCTTCTAAAAAATTCTTGCTATCCATGTTTATTAAAAACTTTCTCTAATCTTTTTTCGCCAGTTCCAGAAACAAACCACCAATACCCTATTACAAGTGTAATAAATGTTATCGTCGAAACTAAATAAACATATATTATGTTTAGATCATTATTTATAATTTGAATCATCGACCAAATATATGATGATATTCCATAAAGAGTAATAAATAATGTTACAAAACTAAACCATGTAAAACCTTTGTTAAGCACAGCTACAACAATTTTTCGCTCTTGTGTAGGAAAAAAATAATCATTTTCTAATTCATGAGCAATAAGAACATTCTCGTCATATTCAGAATTGATATTTTTTTCAATAAATTCACTGTAGTGTCTTGAAAATATCAAAAAATAAGCATGAAAACTCAAAAGTACAGAACCAAATAATGAAATTAATGGAATTAAGTAAAGAGCGTTCTTATTATTTAAAGATAAGAATATAAATACTGTATTAAAAATGAACAATATTCTTACATCTAGTAAGAATTGGTCGTGATAATACCTATTCATTGATCTCATTCTCGATAATTGTTCTTTATAAAGGATTATTTTTTCCATTTGTTAGAGTTTATATAGATTATGTTTAATATAAAATTTCCAATCAAACTAATTATATTTTTACTAATCACCATATTAATTAACGTATTTTCGACAGTAACACTTAAATATAACGCTATTTCATTGAATGATTTCAGAAGTTATGAAATTATATGTGGTGATATCTTAGAGGTAGTCCAAGCAACAAGTAATAGTAAGTATTCAGAAAAATTAGGTGCAAATTGGAGACAATGTAGGGAAAGAGGGTTAACAATACTTGTCACATCAAGTATTACGTTCATTTTTTTAATAACATTGTTATTATATTTATTTTATATATATAAAAATCGAACTAAAAGAGAAGAAATATCAGATTTATTGATGATTTTAAAAAGGATGAATAAAAAATGAAAATAGGAGCAATGGTACCTCAAGGCTGGAGAATGGATTTACATGGAATAGAACCAAAACACCAATGGAATACGATTTTAGAATCTTCTGCAAAAATTGAAAAATTAAAATATGAATCAGTCTGGGTCTACGATCACTTTCACACAGTTCCATCACCAACACAAGATCCAACATTTGAATGTTGGTCACTAATGGCTGCTTTATCTCAAGTAACATCTGATGTAAGAATCGGACAAATGTGTACATGTAATTCTTATAGAAACCCTGCGTATTTAACAAAGGTAGCATCTAGCATTGATTCCATGTCTGGAGGCAGATTAGAATTTGCTATTGGTGCTGGTTGGTATGATCAAGAATATAAAGCTTATGGATATGAATATCCTTCTGCTGGTGTCAGATTAAAAATGCTGGAAGAAGCTTTACAAATATATATCGCAATGACAACCCAAGAGAAAGCCACATTTGAAGGTGAGTACTATCAAATAAAAGAAGCAATAAATCAACCAAAACCATTACAAAAACCTTATCCACCACTTTGGGTGTGTGGCGGTGGAGAAAAAGTTACTTTGAAATTACTTGCAAAGTACGGTGATTATGGAAATTGGGATGTTGATGTAGATGGCTTTATTCACAAATCCAAAATATTAAAAGAACACTGTGAAGTTCAAAAGCGAGATTATTCTGAAATAAAAAAAACACTTCATACAAATGTAATTATTGGTGACAATCAAAAAGATTTAAACGACAAATTAAAAAAAATAGTTGAAGTAACAGGCATTCCTGAAGAGATGTATACTAGCAAACCACTTGTTGGAGTAAAAGAGAAAGTTTTTGAAACAATGGATCAGTTTTCTGAAGTTGAATGTGATTACTTAATAGCATACGTTCCTGATATTGTTTGGGGCGATACATTAGATATCTTATCTGAAAAGCTCTAAAAAAACGGAAGCCCCCAAAAAGGAGGCTTCCCAACAGGGCTGCGTATCACACTTAATTGAAACGCACTCTTAGATTACCACGAACATTTCTAAAAAGTAAAGCTATTTAGCCAAAAGAAGGATTTTTTGTGTTCGGAACAAGAGAAATCCAAACTTTTCCTTTAGGAACATACAATATGTTGTTATTACTATCAACAATATGAAATGGATCTAAATTTGAGCCTCGTTTCCATTTAGCATCCAACATTTTTCCACCATGTAAAATTATTGCTCTACCTTCACCTACGGTCTTAACTGAAGGTAACTGTAGAGGGTGAACATATGGTTCACAAAATAATGCAATTACAGTTTTAAATGATATTTGTCCAGTATTTCCATTTATATCAGACCAATAATGAACATTATCACTATTTTGATTTTTATAGGCATCATAATATGTCCTTAAATAATTTGATCCATTCCATGTCCATGTTGTTTCTGTGTATCCAGAAAAAGTTAACGTTAAGTAAGAATTTGTTTTCCAATTATTAAAAGTAGGTTCACCCCAAGGAAACAATGGTTGTGGTGTGTTAGTTTTTCTATATCCTCTGGATATTGCTGTAGATTTCAATTTGCTTGTATCTGCATACAAATTATGTGGGGCTCTTCGAGAATTAATCCTAAAATAATCTGGTCTTCTATCTGTTATCACTGGTACACCCATATCAACAATTTCAGGAATCAATCCCCCAGTTGCTCCACTAGCTACAAGCACACCACCGAGAGGTCTTAAAACTGTAGGGTCAGTTGGTCTTGCAGATCGAATTGGACCGTGATAAGATGTGTCGCTCTGATAAAAAATATTAATAAACCTTGTCATACCTCCTTCAACAAGTACTTCAAAAACAGCATCAGCATTTTGAGGTCCAGATTGTGGTCTGGCATTAACGTTATTGTCATTTTTAATACCAATTACAATTGAGTTATTAGAGCCAGATGGCATAATTAATCCATTTACAGGAGAGTTAATACCTTTTATATAGTTCTGTGTAGGAACTTCACCAAGAGAGTTATATGTCTTTTCTTTGGTTCTAGACCAATTTTGACTTAAATAAGCGTCTAATTCAGCTTGTGAATTTACTTGTGCAGTTTGTCCATATCTAAAAACAAATACAGGATAAAAACAAGGATCAGGAACCCAAATTTGTGCTTCATTAACGTATCCAACAATACAAGTACCATTTGGGTTATAGTTAACCAAATCAACAGTCAAACTGCCATTATTAGAAATTGAACTACTCTCACTTGTATTGACTAGTACATATGACTCCTCGCCTTTTGCTAATGCTGTTTTTGTATTTGGTCCAAGCACACCATCTATAGTCAAACCAGCTAATTTTTGAAATTCCTTAATTGCAGATTTGGTACCATTACCATTAATACCGTCTATTTCACCACTGTATAAATTCAACTCTTTTAGGGTTTTTTGTGCATTTTCTATCTCTTTAGAGTAAATAATAACTTTAACATTATTAACATCATCACCGCCAATACCAATATACGAATCTTCACCTT
Organism: uncultured Candidatus Actinomarina sp.; assembly: GCA_902587025.1. GTDB lineage: Bacteria > Actinomycetota > Acidimicrobiia > Actinomarinales > Actinomarinaceae > Actinomarina. The sequence continues at coordinate 62,643 of CACIJJ010000006.1, forward strand.
TTTCTAATGCTGCTTTAGTTTTTGGTCCTAAAATACCATCAACAGAGAGTCCAGCAAGCCTCTGGAACTCTTTTAATGCTGCTTTGGTTTGATTATTAAGTTCATTATTTATTTCACCGGTATATAAACCAAGAATTGTAAGTTGATTCTGAGCGTCTGATATATTTTGAACAATAACAGGCATAGAAGTAGTAGTTGAAGATGTTGAAGTTGTTGTTGATGATGTTGCAGTTGTTGTTGATGATATTGGCGTTGTTGTTGATGATGTACTGGTATTAGAATCTTCAGAAATTGTTTCATTTTGCTCAACAGATACTAGATTTATTTCACTCTGAGAATTACTACTAAAAATAGAATAACCAAAAATAATTAGTCCTGAGGCAATAATTGTTGTAAATAAAGCTAAACGATTATATTTTTTCTTATTAACACTACCGACGCTTTCCTCAATTTCAATATCGACATTATCTGATCGAATTATTGTTGTTTTATTTACAGGATAATTTTTCTTCTTATTTCTTTTTGAATATAAATCTTTATGTAAATTTTTATGCATACACAACCCTATAGATATTTTAGTGATTTGTGTAAAAAGTTATTTAATTAAGAGATTTTAATTATCTGAGATAATTATTTCACCGTTCAATGGTAATATATGTATCCATTGTTTGCTTGGTGGAACCTCTATTGGATTTTGATTGGCGTCAATGAATTCGAATGGATCAGTTATATCATTACGTCTCCATGTTCCTTCAATATATTTACCGTCACTAAAAATTGTTACTGGTCCAACACCTACTGTTAAAACGCTTGGTAAGGTTGTAACTTCGTCATTATATAGTGGGCCTTGAATGACCACTACTGTTGGAATTTGAAGTATGTCAGTGTATCCATCTCGAGTTATGAAGTTATGAGCGACTGCATCGTCTTCTGGTGAGTAACCATCAACAATAAATCTACTGTATTGATCATTATCAAGTTTCCAAATTACTGTTGTAAAATCACTGTACTTAACAGTCACCCTTCCAGCACCCTCTTCCCAATTTAATTGATTATTACCAAAATCGTACAATGGATTAACATCTTGATTAAAGAGAAATCCTTTTTGATCAATATATTCTCTTACTAATTCAGTATCAGCATATAAGTTATGTGGGGCTTTTCTGTTTGCAATTCTAAACATTGTTGGAGCAGATACTTCTTCTAAGACTGGGACACCTAATTCTCTGATTTCTGGAATCAAACCTGCTGTTGCACCAGAAACTACAAGGATACCTCCATAAGGTCTTACTAAGTTTGGATCAGTAGGTCTAGCAGATCGGATAGGACCAACGTATGAACTTGTTCTATCCATATAAAAAGCTAGGAACCTTGTCATACCACCCTCGACTAAAATTTCCATAACAGTATCTGCTTCTTGAAGGCCAGACTGTGGTCTTGCATTTAGATTATTATCAACTTTAAAAGCAATAACTCTTCTTGGTCTTTTTAACCATAATTCTGGACTGAGTTCTAAGCCTGTAAATGGTGACATTTTTTCTTTATCGTATTCGTAATCTTCAACGATGGATGTATCAGTTGATTCGACTATTGATGATGTTGTAGTAACATCCCCTTCGTCAATTGAGTTTTCATCATTAATTAATGTTGTAGTCGTATCAACAACTTCTGTTGATTCATTTGAAGAATTACATAATATAAGTAGAAAAGCTAATAAGATTAAACCGAACTTTTTCATAACTTTATACTAGTGCAGCAAAAATTAATTTTAAGAAATTTATATTTGAATTGTGAATTTGATAGTACGTCAGGTTCTTAAATAATCTTCTTGCCTTCTTGTTAGTAACGAACCAAGGCGGATCAATTATTCTAGATATTCTAAATTTAGTATTAACAACACCTTTTAATGGAGATTCAAAAAGCATTGAATTATGAACTACCGACTGACCACTTTGTATGTCATTATCTCTATTACCAGGAAAACCTCCCCAAGGAAGTTGAGGTATTATATAACCAATTGCAGCCCACTCATTAATAGCGACAGTGCCATAGTTTAAATTGTTAATGTACAAATTAGTAATATGCTTATTATATTTTCTATCGTGATCTTTTATGATTACTGATACTCCGAGATTTCCCCACAGCTCAACATTGCAATAATCAATAGCTTTATTCGCAAAGTCTTCAACACTTGTGTATTCAATTTTTTTAAAATATATGGTTGAAGACCAAACTTCATCTATTTCAAATTTACTATAGGCTTTAATTTCACGTGTTAAATGAGGAGTAACACAACTCAAAGCGTTAACCCTTTCATATCCTTTGTCTTTTTCAAGTTTTTCTAGACGTTCAATACTTTCTGGATAATAAGCTTTACGTTCTTTTGCCTTACTCATGTAATGTTTAACATATTTAATTAAAGTTTCAGTTTGTCCCCATCCATCTGGTAATACAACTACCTGTGCAGCAATACAATTGAAACCATTGTTATTTAATTTGGCTGTAACAATTTTTCTAGCTTGGTACTTAATATCTGAAGTTGACCACTTGCCTGGGTGAATAATAATTGGAGTTACATTGCCAAGTTCTGATGTAATAGGTTTGTTGTTTATTTTTGAAAGAGATTTAGATTTTCTTTCTTTTTCTGTAAGTTCTCTACCATATACAATATCTTCAAATGTTTTATCTGAACCAGTTAAGTGTATGTTATTTATGCCTGGATGTTTAGCCATATATTTTGATTCGTCAATATTTCCTGTTGTAACAATAATGTAACCACGTTCGATGAAGCTTTGAAATACTTTTTCAAATACAGGTTTTAGATATTCATTTACTGGGTTAAGCTTTAGCAAAATTACAGATTTTCTAGTTATCAGATGATATAGGACATCTAAATAAGGAATTGAAGAAAAATTTCCTGCACCTAACACTAAAGTTATGGATGGATCGATATCATATCTTTTTGAAAATCCTCTGTATTTATTAATATCCTCAAATGACATAGATTTATTAAAAATAACTTTCGCATCAATGAAAGGGAATGTAATGCGCTCCGTAAAACTGTTTGGGAAAACTTTATAACTATTTTCTTCACTGTTGTATTTTTTTTCAACTAAGTCGTCATCATTGGTGAGACTTTTTATGTAATATTGAGTTGCTAATACTGAGGCAAAAGGACCGCCTAACCACTCTTCACCCTCTGCAGGAGTTTTTGTCGTTCCTTTGTTGTCCGAACATATAGTTGCCCAGAAAAATGCAACTTCTTTAATATTCGATATTGTCTCTTCCAACATCGATGCCAATTGAACATTACTGATTGAATTAAATTCTTTTGATTTTGTCCTTAAAGTAGTAATAAATCGATCTATATCTAACTTCGTAAGGGACATACTTACATATTATTCAGTTATTTCAAGAAGTTCAAAGTCTCCCCAATTAACTGTCAAATATT
>CACIJJ010000007.1 GCA_902587025.1 uncultured Candidatus Actinomarina sp.
TCCAATTTTATTTGTGTTTACTAATTCTTTTGCAGATTTTCCAAATTTGGCCAACTCCAAGCTCGTTCCAGATGGTTTTACGTTCAAACACTATCGGAGCTTGTCAGAGAGTGATTTGATTCCATACTTTAGGTGGCTATTTAATACTTATAAGATTGCTGGTATAGCCGGATTTCTAAATGTACTTTTAGGAACCTTTGCAGCTTTTGCGTTTGCAAGATTACAATTTAAAGGAAGAAGAGTTGGATTAATTACTCTTGTTCTAATTCAAATGTTTCCGGCATTCTTAGCTTTTGTTGCTATATACCTATTATTTTTTCAGATTGGAGATATAGCTCCATTTATAGGTTTAGGAACCCATTTTGGATTAATCATGGTTTACTTGGGTGGGTCAATAGGATTTAATTCTTGGCTAATTAAAGGTTTTATGGACACAATACCGATGTCATTAGACGAAGCTGCAAAAGTAGATGGTGCTACGGATTCTCAAATATTTTTTAGAATTGTTGCTCCATTAGCCAGACCAATATTGGTTGTTTTGTTTGTTATCTCATTTATTGGAATCTATTCGGATTATATTCTCGCCGCTATTTTCCTAAAAGATACTAATTTATACACTGTTGCTTTAGGTATAAATATTGTATTTATGGATGACTTTAGTAATGAATGGGGAAGTATAGCTGCAGCATCTGTTATAGCAGCAACACCAATAGCTGTCTTATTCATTTTCTTTCAAAAACAAATTACAGGTGGATTAACTGCTGGATCAATCAAAGGATGAAAAAAAAAGCATTATTTATTTCTGGAGGCTGGGAAGGCCATGAGCCAATTGAAACCTCAGAATACATAAGTGAACAACTTGTCGAATTTGATATAGAAAGCGAGATCGTTAATGATCTTGAAGTTCTAAGTGATCCAGTGTACCTTAAAAGCTTTGATGTAATTCTTCCTGTATGGACAATGGGGAAAATAGATGATGACAACTGGGAAATAAAAAATTCAAAAGTTGGAAATTTACAAGAAGCAGTTCATTCTGGTGTAGGACTTGCTGGTTGGCACGGTGGCATGTCTGATGCATTTAGAGACAATACAAACTACCAATTTCTTGTGGGTAGCCAGTTTGTTTGTCACCCTGGGGATTTTGTTGATTACGAAGTTAATATAATTGATAAACAGCATGAAATAGTAAATGGAATCAAGGACTTTGAAGTTTATTCTGAACAGTACTTTCTCCACATCGACCCCTCTATTAATATCATTGCCTCAACAAAATTTACCAAGGAATATCATGAATGGATTGATGGAGTTGAAATGCCAGTAGCTTATACAAAAACATGGGGAAGCGGAAAGATATTTCATTGTTCTATTGGCCACTATATGAAAGATTTTGAAAACGAAGACGTTGTTAAGTTATTGATACAGGGAATTAATTGGGCTGTTAAATAATATGAATATTGGGATTATTGGGTGTGGAGCAATTTCTAATCAATACATGATTGGTCTGAATAAACATAAAAAGGATATAGAAGTAACTGCTTGTGCTGACATAGATAAAAATAAAGCTGATCAATTTTCTAAAGATAACAACATTAAAACATTGTCAGTTGATGAATTGATATTGAGTGATGAGATAGACATTGTTGTAAATTTAACACCACCATTGTCTCATTTTGAAATATCATACAAGTCACTTAAAAATAGAAAGCATGTTTTTTCTGAAAAACCAATCGCATTGACGATTGATGAGGGAAAGAAATTATTTTCTACAATGAAAGAAAACAATGTTTATTTATACGCTGCTCCAGATACATTTTTAGGTCCCGCTTTTAAAAAAGCTCAAGAATTGTTATCTTCAAATAAAATAGGAAAGATAATTGGAGGCTCAGTAAATTTTACAAGTCATGGTGTCGAAGGTTGGCATCCAAATCCAGAATTCTATTACAAGAAGGGTGGCGGTCCCTTATTTGACATGGGGCCATATTATCTGACAGCTTTAGTGAAAGCTTTAGGTCCAATTCAAGAAGTAATTGGATACTCAAAAAAAACTTTTGAAAAAAGAAATGTAGAAAATCCAGAGGTAAATTATAAAGAAATAAATGTTGATGTAGACACTCATTATTTTGGTTTAATGAAATTCAAATCCGAAATTATTGTTGATTTTCAAGTTACTTTTGATGTATGGAAACCCTATGATCCAAAATTAGAAGTATATGGTGATGAATCCTCTTTAAAACTTGCAGATCCAAATAATTATGATGGAGATATTTTTATTTTTGACAAAGATTTGTATCAATGGGAATTAATTTATTCATCACCTGATAGTCAGAACAATTTTTACAGAGGTTTAGGTGTTGTAGAGATGGTAAAAGCCATAAAAAATAATACAGTTTCTGAAGATGAACTCTCTGTTCCATTTCATATTCTTGAAGTTATGTGTGCTTTAGATTCCTTTGACTTAGAGAGTGGTTGGACAAAAATAATACAACAATTTTAGGTTTCAAATTAGAGAATTTTAACTTTGAACATTAAAATTAATTCATGAAAGTTAGGATTTAATGAGCAAAATACAAGAATTTTTAAAGAATCAAGAGAAGTCAGTGATGAGCTCTGTTGAAGGCAAAACTATAATTGATTATTTCAACAATAATGCTGAGGAATTTCCTGAATATCCTGCACTAAATACTCCCATAAACTCAGAATATAGTGGTTGGGATTCTGTGTCATGGTCTGCTTACAGAGAGACTGTTCATAATTTAGCAGCTGGTCTTATTGATATTGGGCTTCAAGTAGAAGACAATGCATTCATTGTTGCAAATAATGTGAAAGAACATTTTATTTGTGATCTTGGAATTATGCATGCCGGAGCTGTGCCTTCAACTATTTATAAACAATTAAAATCTGGACAGATTGAATATATTTCAAATCTTTTAGAAGCTAAAGTTACATTTGTTGGAGATGCTGAACTTTTCGAAGAAGTCAATAAAGCAAGAGAAAATTGTCCAGATATGAAATACATAATAATGATTGAGGACTTTGAACAATATAAGGATTTAGATTATGTACTTAGCTATGAGGACTTAATAAACAAAGGAAAAGAATTAAATAGTAATGATAAATCAGAATTAGAAAATAGGATAAATTCTGTAAAATCAGATTCTTTAGCTTGCCTAATATTTACTTCTGGTACAACTGGAAATCCAAAAGGAGTTATGTTGACTCATGAAAATGTCTTATTCACAATTCAGAGCTTAATAGAGCAGTCTGTTAGCTTAGGAACTAATCCAAGAATAGTCTCATATTTGCCAATGGCCCATATTGCAGCAAGGTTGACGGATCATTATCAATCAATCTTTAGAAAAGGACAGTTATTTCCAGTACCTGTTCTAGAAGATATGGCTACTGCTTTACCAACTATAAAGCCAACGCTGTTTTTTGCAGTACCTAGAGTTTGGGAGAGATTTCAATCTGGATTAATAAATAAGATTAATGAGTCAGATAAAAAAGACTTAGCTCTAAAAGCAATTGATAATGGCTTAGAGAGAGTTGAATATGAACAAAGAGGTGAAACCCCACCATTCGGTGTGAGAATTAAAGATGCAATATTCAATAAACTTGTGTTTGAAAGATCATTTAAAGTTGGTCTTGGATTAGATAATTCAGAAGTTTTTATTACAGCAGCTGCGCCAATGAATCCAGATGTTCAAAAATGGTTTCATGCAATTCACATTGATGTAGCAGAAGTCTATGGAATGACCGAAGACACTGGTCCTGCCACTTTCTGCGTACCTAGCTTTGCAAATAGCTACTTTAACAGTTTATTAAAATCAAATAATCTACCTATTCCTGATGTAATGAATCCAATTGGAAAAGTTGGCATGCCAATTATGGGAACTGAGATAAAAGTATTAGACGATGGTGAGTTGTGCATTAGAGGAAAACATGTAGCAAAAGGATATTACAAAGCAGAAGAAGAAACAAAAGCAACATTTGATGAAGATGGATGGCTTCACACAGGTGATTTAGCTGAAATTGATGAAAATGGCTTTGCAAAAATTATTGGAAGAAAGAAAGAAATAATTATTACTTCCGGTGGAAAAAATATAGCACCAGTTGAGTTAGAAAATTTTATAAAAACACATGATTTAATTGGACAAATTTGTATGGTTGGCGACGGAAAGAAATTTCTTAGTGCTTTAATTGTTTTAGATGGCGATGGTGGTGCTGAAAAATGGGCAAATGAAAATAATATTGAGTATGACATTGAGAGTATGTCTAAAAATGAGAAAGTTCTTGCTGAGATTCAAGCACACGTTGATATATCAAACAGTAAAGTAGCAAATGTTCAACAAATTAAGAAGTTTACACTACTTTCTAATGAGTGGACTGACAGCAGTGGAGAGTTAACTCCATCCCTTAAATTAAAAAGACATGTTGTAACCGAAAGATATAAAGATGAAATTGAATCTATGTATGAGGAGGCTTAATTATGTCAGATGTTAATTTTGAAAACAGAGTAGCGATTGTTACAGGTGCCGGCAATGGTTTAGGTAAAGCATATGCGCTGGAGCTTGGTAAAAGAGGTGCAAAAGTTGTAGTTAACGATCTTGGAGGAGCTGTTGATGGTTCTGGTTCAGGTAGTTCCCCAGCAGACGATGTTGTTGATGAAATTATCAAAAATGGTGGAGAAGCTGTTGCAAATTATGATTCCGTTGCTTCAAAAGATGGTGGAGAGTCAATAGTTCAAACTGCAGTAGATAATTTTGGTACTGTAGACGCTGTAATTAATAATGCAGGGATATTAAGAGATAGAAGTTTCGCAAATATGACAGAAGAAGAATTTCTGTTGATTATTGATGTACATCTAAAAGGAACGTTTTATGTGACTCATCCAGCATTTAAAATAATGAAGGAAAACAATTATGGAAGAATTGTAAATGTGGCCTCTCCATCAGGTTTATTTGGAAATTTTGGTCAAGCAAATTATGGTGCAGCAAAAATGGGTATAGTTGGTCTTACTAATGTCTTAGCTATTGAGGGAGCTAAATACAATATTAAGGTTAATGTTATAGCTCCTACTGCTTACACAAGGATGACGGAAGGACTTATCCCTGAAGATGTTGGTAAATTCATGACCCCTGAGCTTGTCACACCATTAGTTACGTATCTTGCATCTGAAGCTTGTGAACCAACCCATGAAATATATGGGGTTGCTGCAGGTAGGTTTGCAAGAATTGGAATAATTACACATGAAGGTTATGTTAACCAACAAGCAACGGCAGAAGACATTGCCAATAACATAGATGAGATAAGAACTATTACAGATGGAACTTATCCTTTAAGTAATGATGATGAAAATATGTTGATAATGAAAGCTCTACAAGGAAATAGCTCTAACGAGTGATCAGTGTATAATTTAATATGGCAAAAATTGAAACAAAACCAGCTGATGCAGAAGAGTTAGTTAAAGATAGACTCAAAGAATTAATTTCATTCAGAGAAGAAAATCAAGATATTAAGGATTTTTGGGGAAAACAATTTGATTTAGGTTTAGCTTGGGTTCATTTTCCAGAAGGCTCTGGTGGTTTAAACGTAAATCCAAAGTTTCAATTACTTGTGAATGAGACCCTTCGTAATGAAGGAATTTCAACCAGTAACCGGATAGCTAATTTACTTGGTATTGGGATGGGCGCTCCAACAATTAAGGAATATGGAACTCAGGAGCAAATTGATAAATATCTAAGACCCATGTTCACTGCTGATGAAATATGGTGTCAATTATTTTCTGAGCCAGGATCTGGTTCAGATTTAGCAAGCCTTTCAACAAAAGCAGTAGATGACGGTGATGGTTACGTAGTTAATGGTCAAAAAGTTTGGACTACATTAGGTCACTTATCAAAATGGGGCTTACTTGTTACAAGAACAGATCCAGATGTTCCAAAGCACCGTGGATTAACATTTTTTATAGTAGATATGGAATCTGAGGGAGTCGAGGTAAGGCCATTAAGACAAATTACAGGAGAAGCAGAGTTCAATGAAGTTTATTTTACGGATGTAAAAATCCCAAAAGAGAACGTTTTAGGAGAAGTGGGTGATGGATGGAGAGTATCACTAGCCATATTGATGAATGAAAGAGTTGCTATTGGTGGTAACGTAAGACAAAGAGGAAGTGGAGCCCCAGGGCACCTTGTACAACTTTGGAAAGATCGAAATTTAGATGATCCTGTTGTTAAGGACAAACTTGTAGAGTTATGGATTCAACAAGAAGCTGTTCGCCTTACGAACATGAGAGCTTCAGAATTGAGAGAGAAGGGAACACCTGGTCCTGAAGGTTCTACCAGTAAGCTTCACGAGGCTGAAATTAACAAATCTTCATATGAATTTGGTATGGAAATGTTAGGAAATGATGGATTGTTATTTCCTAGAGGATATGAGTTATCTCAACCTGAATTAAATTTTGATAATGATTCTTATGGATTTACAGATACACAAAGTTTATTTTTAAGATCTCGTGCGAACTCTATAGAAGGTGGTACATCTGAAATAATGAGAAATATCATTGCTGAGAGAGTTCTTGGTCTTCCTAGCGAACCTAAGCTAGATAAAGACAAGGCATGGAAAGATTTGCCTAGGTCCTAACTATAAATAATTAAACAAAACTTTCCATCAGAAACTGATATATTTATTTTTTCATTTCTTGCAATGTTTCGAAGCGTTTTAGATTGCCCAAACTCTATATTTTCATTTTCTAAATTCCATTCCGCTCCGGTAATATTTAAGTTTATTAAATCTGAAAATGGTAAAACACTAAATTTATTGTTTATACCTATTTTTATGCTTTCAGATTCTGGAAATAGAATCTCCTGTTCTCCGTGAAGCCATAAAATATTTTGGTCTGTATGTAATTTAGCAATAGCAAACAATGATCCAAATAAGTGATCAATATCACCATACTCACCTCCGATTACAGTTACATCTTTGATTTTTAAATCTATTATGTGGCTTAATGCAATTTCAAAATCTGTATAGTCTTTATTTTTTTTATACTCCAAAATCTCAATTCTATCTTTATTTACTCTGTCATATGTTTTTGTACTTATGGAATCAAGATCGCCAATAATCAAATCAGGCTTCAAAAATAATTTGTAAGCATGTTCAGCTCCGGAATCAACAGCGACAATATAGTCAAATTTCTCTATTTGATCTCTATTTGTCGTGTTATCACCACCATTAATGATTAATGCATTTTTCATATTTTATTGAAGGTTATCATACTTTATTTGATAATCGGATTGGCTAAATCCAAAGCTAAAGTTAGGGACTCCATTACTTTTTCTTTGCTATCTCCCTGTGAAAAAACAAAACCTAAATATTTATCTCCAAAAGGTGGTTCTAAAAGATTTGAGTTTTCAGATACAGTAATCTCAACCCCAGAAACATTAGGTATACTTTCAAGTTCATTCTTATTGATCGAGATAAATTTTCCCGATATTGGTGTTGGTATCATTAGTACCCCTACAAAATTACTGAGTAGATCAATACTCTTTAATTCATTATTTAAGAATGCGTGAAGTGCAATTTCTTCAAGTGAAGTTTTAAACAAACCAAAACTTAAGCATCTTGAACATAAACCACCAATCATTCTTGGATTTATCTCAATTATGAATATTTCCTTATTATGAATTTTAAATTCTACGTGTACAGGTCCATTTTCAAGACCTAATTTTTTACAAGCTTTTCCAATTAAATTAACTATTTCTTTTTGAGTTTTATCTGGTATTTCTGTTGGAGCAATATATATAGATTCTTCGAAATAAGGCTCTTTATAATTAATTGGCTTGTCAAATATAACTATCTTATTTAATTCAGAATTAATTAAATTTCCTTCTAATGCATACTCACTTCCATCGACAAATTCTTCGATAATTAAATCCTGATCTGAACAGTCTTGCATTAATTTTTCCACCTCAGCTTTGTTTTCTTGAAAACTGTCAACTTTTATAACACTTTTACTGGCTGTGCCATAAATAGGTTTTAACACAGAGGTTCCATTTTTATTTATAAATATCTCTATATCTTCAATTTTATTCACGATTGCATTTTGAATTTTTATTTCAGATATTGAATTAAATATGTTTCTTGATTCAAATTTGTTCATCGCAGTATTAATTGATTTAGTGTTATTACCTTTAGCCTTCAGTAAATCTACGAGATATGCAGAAAATTTAAGAGCACTATGGTCTACTGGAAGTATATGAGTCACATCTTGAAGTTTTTCTTTTACATCATTCTCTAATTCCTCATCAAAACTATGAATTATTACTGTATCTGAGAATTGACCGGAAACCTGCTGGCTATCTGTAATTACTAAGAAATCAAGATCTAGTTTTTCAGCTGATGTAACAAAATCGTTTGATTTATAGCTATTTTCTGGAATAACAAGTAATAGTTTCTTCATATTTATTTACACATATCTTGAGCTTACTAATATTAAGTATATGACTGACGAATTTAAATTCAATATTGGTGATACCGCCGTTTCTAAAATTCTTGAATTGAGAGAGCAAGAGCCAGGTGAAAAAGATTATGCCTTATTTCTGCAAATAGATGGTGTCCAAGGAAATCAATATACTTACGACTTAAGTTTCCTTGACTTAGATCAGGCAAGACCAGATGATAAAAGAATAGAATTTGGCGAACTTTCCGTAGTCATTGCTAGTAAAGATGTTGATAATTTTAACGGAGCAAGCCTTGACATGTCAGACGATCCAGACGCTCCTGGATTGACAATGGATAACCCTAACACTCCAAGCCCAGCAATGTTTGGGAACCCTGAAGACATGCCTGAACTTACAGGTGAACTAGCAGAGAAAGTACAGACAGTTTTAGAGAGTCAGATAAATCCTGCAATAGCCTCCCACGGTGGTCAAGCAAGTCTTGTAGGAGTAGAAGGCCAAGATGTGTATCTTAGACTTGGTGGAGGTTGCCAAGGATGTGGTATGGCACAAGTAACTTTGACACAAGGTATTGAAAAGGCATTAAGAGATGCAGTACCAGAGATAGGTAATATTATTGATGCAACTGATCACGCATCTGGATCAAATCCATATTTTGAATCTTCAAAAAAGTAATTAAAAGCTAATAACTGTTTTTCCTATATTTTTACGAGATAAGAAATTTTCTAATGCAAGGGGAGTCTCTTCAATTGTATGAACATTTTTTGGCTCAATATTTAATTCACCTTTTTCAATAAAACTTAAGAGTTCTCCAAAATCTTCTGCCGTTTCTTCTGGTGAAGTTGTTGTCCATCGTCCCCACCACACTCCAACTATCGAAACACCTTTTACCAAAGTTAAATTAAGAGGTATCTTTGGAATGTTTCCATCTGTGAAACCAATTACAAGTAGCCTCCCATTCCAAGCTGTAGCCCTCAAAGCTTGCTCAGTCACATTACCACCAACTGGGTCCATGACCACATCAACACCCTTACCATTAGTTAGTTCTTTTGTTGTTTCCTTTAAATCAACTTGGTCATATCGTATAATTTGATCTGCACCTAATGATTTTACGTATTCCTCTTTTTCATCACTGCCAACTGCACATAGAGTCTTTACACCCATAACTTTTGCCAATTGGATAGTTGCAGTTCCAATTCCTCCTGCAGCACCAAGAACAAGTAAACTTTCACCGTTCTGTATATTTGCTCTTCTTTTTAATGCGTAATAACAAGTTCCGTAGTTTATAGGTAAGCTTGCCCCAGCATAGGAATCAACTGCTTCAGATACCGGTATAACTAAACTTTTATGTACGCTTACAAATTCTGCAAAACCACCCATTGGAGGTAAAGCTATAACTTTTGTACCAATCTTAATTTCAACATCTTCTCCAATTCCTTCTACAATCCCACAAACTTCTGTTCCGGGTGTAAATGGTGGGTCCATAACAATCTGATATTTTCCTTGTACCATCAGAGCATCTGGAAAATTTACACCTGCAGCTTCAACTTTTATTAATACTTCATTTTTTTGGGGTTCTGGGATAGGATTATCTTGAATTTCAAGGAGATTAGGCTCACCAAGTGTTGTACAAACTACAGCTTTCATTACTCTTCTCTTTTAATGATTCCAGACAACTTTTTTGCAAAGTTCTTTTTTTCTTCAATATCAACTTTTCTTGAAATTTGGATTCTTTGTGCTTGAGGGGATCCAGCTCCATGCATAGACTCAGTTAAATAAGCTACAGCATTTCTTCCTAAAGTCATATTTTCTATTAGTCTCAACATTTTGACACGATCTTCAGTATTAATATCTTCTTTACCCTTTAAGTATTTTTTTAGATTTGGGGACATGTCACTTTCGTGAATGTCAATTCCCGAGGGCATTGAAGCAACCAATCCTCCTGCAAGATCTTGTGCCAATCTTCCAATTTCATATGTTTCTTTTGTTACATGTTGCTTACAAACATTTGCCAATAAATCGTCATTGATATAGTTTCCACTTTTAGTTTCTTTTCCTTGTAATGATGAAGCAATTCCCGTCGCGTATATTGTTTCATTTAATTTATTCATCTCAACTAATTTTTCTCTGATATGCGATTTGTTTTCGACTCCATTGTATTCAGCAATGGTTGCAGCTGCTCCAATCATTACATCTCCAACTCCAGCTTTACAAACATAAGATCTTCTGTGATAGCAAGTAAATCGTTCAACCAACATTGCTGCAAAATCATATTCACCGTTCATAAATATGTATTCATTAGGTATAAATACATTGTCAAAAATTACCATTGCTTCCTGGCCAGCAAAGTACTTATTACCAACATCGTATTCACCAGGCTCCATACTTCTTGTGTCACATGATTGACGCCCATAAATGTAAGTTATACCTTCAGATTCGATTGGTAACGCTCCAACTATTGCATAATCTTTATCATCTTCTGTAAGTCTTAAAGTTGGCATGATGACCATCCAATGGGAATTTAAACAACCTGTCTGGTGAGCTTTTGCTCCAGAAACGTAAACACCTTTTTTGTCTCGTTTCACAACTCTGAGATATAAATCTTGGTCTGCCTGTTGATGAGGTGGCTTTGATCTATCACCTTTGACGTCAGTCATTGCGCCCCCAATAACGAGATTGGATTCATGCATTTTTGTTAAGAAACTTATAAATTTTTTGTGATAATCAGTCTTGTATTTTTCATCAATTTCGTAAGTTACTGAATGAAGAGCGTTGAATGCATCCATACCAACACATCTTTGAAAACAAGTCCCAGTTAATTGTCCCAACTTTCTTTGCATTTGGTTTTGTAGATATAAATCTTGATTATTTTCAGCAATGTGTAAAAACCTATTAATTGGCTCATTGGTATAAGGAGATATTGCAGAAGCTAATTCAGGTTCTCTCTCAGCAAGAGCATAGGTCTCAGCCATTGCTTCTATGCTTGGCTTTATTATTGGATGTGTCAATGGATCTTCTACAAGCTCACCCATTAAGTAGATTGTTAGGTTTCTGTTTTTAAGAGAATCTAAATAATCAGCTTTTGTATGAATTTTTTCCATACAACATTATAAATTGTAAGATTGTGATTTAAAATTTAGTTACAAATTTAAAATTTAGATAACTTCAAATAAACCAGCTGCACCCATACCACCACCGACACACATAGTTACAACTACGAATTTTGCGTTTCTTCTTTTACCCTCTATTAATGCATGCATCGTCATTCTTGCACCAGTCATTCCATAGGGATGGCCTATTGATATTGAACCACCATTAACGTTATATATGCTGTTGTCAATACCAAGCTCATCTCTACAGTATAAAGTTTGAACAGCAAAGGCTTCATTTAGTTCCCAGAGGTCTATATCTTCAATTTTTAAGTTAAATTTGTTTAATAAATCTGGAACTGCGTATACAGGACCTATTCCCATTTCCTCTGGTGCTAATGCTGATACAGTCATACCTCTATAATATCCAAGTGGTTCGAGGTTTCTTTTTTCTGCTTCACTTGCTTCCATTAAAACAACAGAAGCTGAACCATCTGATAATTGTGAAGCATTACCAGCTGTAATGAACTTTCCTTCTCCATAAACTGGAGGAAGAGAGGATAAACCCTCTAAATTTGTTTCTGGTCTATTTCCCTCATCTTTTGTTAATTCAACCTCTTCATCAGTAACTTCCCCGGTTTCTTTATTTTTGACACTTTTTGTTGTAGTTGTTGAAATAATTTCGTCATCAAATTTGTTACCTTCTTGAGCAGCTGCAGTTCTTTGTTGACTTTGTAATGAATATTCATCCTGATATTCTCTTGTAATATTATATTTTTCAGCAACAAAATCAGCAGTTTCGATCATAGGCATATAAGCGTTATCAGCAAGTTTTACCACGTTTGGATCTGGAGCAAATCGCAATTCAGCAGTTTGAACCAACGATATAGATTCAACACCGCCTGCAACAACAACATTCATATTGTCTGTCATTATTTGTTTTGCACCAGTAGCAATGGCCATTAGGCCAGAAGAACATTGTCTATCTATTGTCATTCCTGGAACAGTAATTGGTAAACCTGCTGCGATTCCACTTAGTCTTCCAATGTTCAATGCTTGTGAACCTTGTTGTTGAGCACAACCCATAATGACATCTTCTATTTCATTTGGATCAACATTTGCTCTTTCAACAGCTTCTTTGATTGAATAAGAACCTAATGTAGGAGCATCTGTTTTGTTGTATGCTCCACGATAAGCTTTTCCAATAGGTGTTCTTGCTGCTGATACTATTACTGCTTCTCTCATCTTTAGTCTTCTTTCTTCTATTCTGTAATTATAAATAAAGTTAAAGGCTCAACAATAGCTGCTGGCTTATCTTTACCTTCTATTTCAATTGTAGCAGTATGCTTTACCAACCATCTACCAGCTTTTTTATACTGGACATCTGACAAAACAAATCTCCCTCTAATCTTGCTATTTACTGGCACAGCTTCCATGAAACGAACTTTATCAAGTCCGTAATTAATTGCCATTTGAATATTTTCTGGCATGACAGTGTTGTCGGCAGATAAGTAAGTTATCATACTCAATGTCAGGAATCCATGAGCTATTGTAGATCCCCATGGAGTGCTTTTAGCCATTTCTTCATCAACATGAATAAATTGATGATCGTTTGTACCTTCTGCAAATTGATTTATCCTATCTTGATTTATTTCGAACCAGTCTGAAACACCAACCTCTTGACCAATATATTTTTCCATTTCCTCTGCAGGTACAATCATCATGTTATCTCCTCTAATAAATTTTTATTCGCAGCTTTATTTGCAAACTTTATTGTACTGTCCTTAAATGATTCTATTTCATTTTCATTTGTTTTTCCATATGATCCCATGGAATATCTTATGTACACCCCTTCCATTATCATTGCATGTTTCCAATAAGATAACCTTGTGTAAAATTCAATATCTTTTAAATCTAGATTTGATTCATTTAGATATAATTTAATTACATCCTCACGTGTAGGAAATCCACCAGACAGAGTAGGAGAGTAAATAAATGGTGAGTCTTTTTCTTTCTTTGTATTCCAAGATGCTATAACTGTTCCCATATCTGCAAGTGGATCTCCTAAAGTACAAAGTTCCCAATCCAGTACTGCTGTTACTTTATTATCCTTTACTCGAACATTATCTAATCTGTAATCTCCATGAACTATTCCAACAGTTTGTTGAGGAGGAATATAATCAAGAAGTAAATTAGTCGCACTTTCTAGTTCTTTTATTTCTCTAACTTTTTGTGATTGGAATTGTTTGTTCCATCTGTTTATTTGTCTTACTACGTAATCCTCATGTTTTCCTAAATTACTTAATTCTGAATTTATAACATTAAAATTGTGTATTTCTGTAAGAGCTTTAATGAATGATTCAGTAATTGTTTTTTTCTGTGATTGGTCATAGCGTTCTGCCACTTGGTCGTTAGCTATCGTATCACCCTCAATAAATTCCATAATATAAAAATCATCAGTAGATAGCTCCTTCTTGTTGTATAAATAGAATGGTTTTGGAACCCTTAGACCATTTTCATTTAAAACTTTTAATATTTTATATTCCCTACCCATATTGTGTGCAGATTCTAATTTGAGTCCAAATGGAGGACGTCTTAATACAAATGTATTTGAATCATCAAAAATTTTAAATGTAATATTTGATCTTCCTACTTTAAATTGTTCAAAGTTGAAATCTTCTGAAATATCTACAACTGTAGAAATATATTTCTTTAGTTTGTCGCTAAAAAAGTCCATCAAACAACATATTAATGAAAGTTTTTTGGTTCAGAAGTTTAAATTGATACAATAAGGATGATGGATTTTAATTTCTCTAAAGAATCACTTGAATTACAAGATAAGCTAAAAACCTTTTTCGCTGACCATATTTACCCAAATGAGGAGCTCTATGAGAAGGCAATTATTGACTCAGGAGATCCATTACATATTCCAGAAATATTAAATGAGCTTAAATCAAAAGCTAAAAGTGAAAATTTGTGGAATTTATTTCTCCCTGATAAGGAATATGGATATGGTTTATCAAATGTTGACTATGCACCATTAGCTGAGATAACAGGTCATAATTGGTGGGCTCCTGAAGTATTTAATTGCTCTGCCCCTGATACAGGAAATATGGAAATTTTAGCCGAGTTTGGAACAGCAGAACAAAAAAAACAATGGCTTGAACCACTTCTTGAAGGAGAAATAAGATCATGCTTTGCAATGACTGAGCCAAATGTAGCTTCCTCAGATGCTACAAACATAGGAAGTTCAATTGTTAGTGACGGTGACAATTATGTAATTAATGGTCGTAAATGGTGGACTTCAAATGCAATAAATCCAAATGCAAAAATATGTATTTTTATGGGTGTGACAAACCCAGATAGTCCTCCATACCAAAGGCAGAGCCAAGTACTAGTTCCTATGGATAGCGAGGGACTATCGATAATCAGACCAATGCAAGTATTTGGATATGATGATGGATACACAGGACATCCAGAGCTTTTATTTGAAAATGTCGTTGTTCCAAAATCTAACATCATTGGGGGAGAAGGAATGGGATTTAAGATAGCTCAAGCTAGGCTTGGTCCTGGAAGAATACATCATTGTATGAGGGCTATCGGAATGGCAGAGAGAGCATTATCTCTTATGATCGACCGATCACTTGAAAGAGAAACATTTGGTCAAAAATTAGCTGAACAAGGTGTTATTCAAGATTGGATTGCTCGCTCAAGAATAAAAATAGAGGAAGCAAGATTGCTAACTTTGAAAACTGCATGGCTAATCGATACAGTTGGTAAAGAAGAAGCAAAAATTGAAATCTCATCTATAAAAGTATCTGTTGTTGAGGCTGCTTCTTTCGTCATCGACAAAGCTATACAAACGTTTGGCGCAATGGGGTTATCCCAAGATACTCCACTAGCAAGGATGTCTGCAGGAGCTCGTGTATTAAGAATTGCAGATGGACCAGATGAAGTTCATTTAAGATCAATAGCAAGAAGAGAAATTAATAAACATAGATAATTATGGAAAAAGTTGCAGTTATCGGTGGTGGACAAATGGGAAGTCAGATTGCGGCTTTATCAGCAATGTCAGGTCATGAAACGAGTATCTTTGATAGCAATAAAGAATATTTAGATAGCAAATTAGTTTTTACTAAAGAGAATATAGAAAACTTAGTTTCTAAAGACTTGATAAAGAAAGAAAGCTTGGATAATTTTAACCAAAATCTTAAAGTTTATGATTCACTTGAAACGGTGGTAGATGATAAAACATTTGTAATTGAAGCTGTAGTTGAAAGATTTGACGTAAAAAAAGAAATTTTTACAACGATTTCAAAAAAACTCGATGAGGATGTTGTTCTTGCGACAAACAGTTCATTTATAGCTGCATCAGAAATTGCGCAACACTGTAAACATCCCGAGAGATTTATAAATATGCACTTCTTTTACCCTCCATTAAGAATGGATCTCATTGAAATTTCATTTCCAGAATCCACTAGCAAAGAAGTAGTTGATAGGACTAAAGAACTGAGCGAATTGATGGGAAGAACAGTTGTAACTTTAAATAAAGAAACGCCAGGCTTTATTGTAAACAGGATGTTAGGTGCGTTAGTTGATGAGGCCTACGAATTATATGACGAAGGAATAGCCGACTTCAAAGATATAGACTTGGCAATTAAGAAAGGATTGAACCATCCACTAGGACCATTTGAATTGACTGATTACTCAGGCTTGGATATTAGTTATTATTCAAAACTTAAAATTTATAATGAAACAAAAAACCCAAAAGATAAACCCAAAAAATTTCTAGAAGAAAAAGTTAAAGATGGGAAACTGGGTGTAAAAACAGGAGAAGGTTTTTACAATTATGACAAACCTTCAAAGTCTTGATCTTTGAGATTAAAAAAGAATTCTCTTTCGGCTTTTATTTTTAAAATTATTCTTTCAGATTGAATCTCAAAAGGGTATGGTTTATTCCAATATTTCTGAGATAGATCATTAATATTTTTTAAAGCGTCTTCACCTGTAATTTCACCCACTACCTCTCCTCTAATTTCCACAAATTTAAACTCATTGTCATGCTTCCAGATCATAACATTGACTCTTGGGTCATCTTTCACATTTAAATATTTTCTACGGTGGATCTCTGTATTTATTAAAATATTTTCACCATCTGTATCAACCCACATTACGTGTGTTTGAGGGGCACCACTTTTAAAGAGCGTTGTTAAAGTTGCATAATTAGGCTCTTTTGCCATTGCAATCGTTTTTTTATCTAATCCCATATAATTATCATAGAATATTATGAAAGTTGTTTTACAAAGAGTTAAATCAGCATCAGTGAAAGTTGATAACTCTTTAATTTCAGAAATTAGCAGTGGCTATCTTCTTTTATGGTGTATTGAAAAAGGTGATACTCCAGAAGATATTGAAACTCTAACAAACAAGATTATTAATTTGAGAATATTTCCTGACGAACAAGGAAAAATGAATAAATCAATAATTGATGCTGGTGGTGAAATACTTTTAGTAAGCCAATTTACATTAAGTGGAAATATTCAAAAAGGAAATAGACCGTCATTTATAAATTCTCAAGATCCTGAGATTGCAAAAAAAATGATTGACGATGTTGCTGAGATATTTTCTGACCGATTAGCAGTTAAACAAGGCATCTTTGGAGCTTTGATGCAAGTTTCACTTATTAACGACGGTCCTTTAACAATGTTTATTGAATCAAGAAATGGAAAAATACATAGTTAAGCAGATTGTAACTTTATATTTTTCTTTCCTTCAGCTTCACTAAGTTTTTTATCCAAATAATATTCTTCACCAGCCCAAAGATGTAATCCAAGACCAACTTTCATAGCACATCTTTTGAATGCATCTGATTCAGCATGCTTAGCATTCATGCCGTCACTTCCTTGATCGTGTTCAACGTCTCCAATTGATGTTATGGTTACTGATTTGCCATCAATTTGTGTTGTTAGCTTGCCAAAGCAACCAACTACTTTTCCACTATTATCTTGTCTAATCAACTGAACAACTTCCCAATTAAAAGGCCCACATACCTCTAAAAGTCTTTGAGTAATGACAGAATGAGGAATATAGCTTCCAAATTTACCTTTTGGAGCAGGCTTAATCCACTCATCTGGAAATTGTCTTGATAGTTCATATAATTGATTCATTATTTCCTTTCTTTATGACCTAGCTCTTTTGCCCACTTTGGGGCTGTACTGTTATTTGTATTTATACTTTTTAAGTCAGCTTTTTCTTTCCATTCTTTATATAAAAAAGTATCACGAATCATTTCGGGATTAATATTCTTAGAATTTGAAAATGCATCAAGACCCTTTAGTTTAGGAACAAAGGTTTGTCCAAGTATTGCAAGTAGTGATTCAACTAGCTCTTCATTGTTATCCGATTTTTCAATAACCCACTCAATAAATTTTCTTAAATCTTGAACTTTCCAACTATAAGATTTGTTAAATACAAATACTTCATCTCCAAGCCTTACAGGTCCATTTTCTTCAACATTTTTTGCAATATTTTGATCATTAAAAGACTTAATATTTGTACTTGCTTTTTTTACAGTTGAGCTAGTGTTTCGAGCTATCCAAAGGAACTCAATATCGTTTGTTTTTGAGAGTTCCTCTCCATATTCAGTAACAGTAATATCAAAATCATCACCATCCTGATATGTTATCTCTTTGGTTAAAGATAATATTTCATCTAAATTATTACTCATATTTACTCCTAAACTAAGCGGCTTTTCTATAGTCTTCATGACATCTACAGCTGTCACTATGTTGGTAGCAAACAATCACTGCTTCTAATCCGCATGATTTAAGAATATCTTCAATTTTGTTATTTTTCATAAAAGAAATAATAGAAAACGGATACGACAAAAAATGTAAAAAAACATACAACAGGTAATTTTTTAGAATAAGATAGCCATGTAATGAGTAATTTAGACCTTTTTGGGTCAAACATGTATAAAGAAGTCATTAAGCAATATGATGAAGTAACTGATTTCATTAATCTTGATTCGAATATTAGAGAAAGATTAAAACTACCTCAAAGAGCACTAACAGTGACATTTCCATTCAGAAGAGATGAGTATGATGAGGTAGAAACTGTAATTGGATACCGCGTACAACATGTCTTATCAATGGGACCAACTAAAGGTGGTATCAGATATGCTTCGAACGTAAATTTAGGAGAAGTTACAGCTCTAGCAATTTTGATGTCATGGAAGTCGGCAATTGTTGGGTTACCCTACGGTGGAGCAAAGGGTGGTGTTGCAATTGATCCAACTCCTCTTTCAAAACAAGAGAAACAAAGGGTTACAAGAAGATACACAGCTGAGTTGTTGCCAGTAATTGGTGTTGACAAAGACATCCCAGGTCCAGATCTTGGAACAGATGAACAGACAATGGCATGGATCATGGATACCTACAGTAATTTCGTCGGCTCGCCACAACCAGGAATTGTGACTGGTAAACCAGCTTCACTCGGAGGCTCTATCACAAGAAGAGAAGCAACCGGAAGAGGTGTCGTAGCTATTGCAAACGCAGCTTTAGATAAATTAAATTTAAAATATGAAAACTCAACAGTTGTTATCCAAGGATTTGGAAATGTTGGTAGGTATGCGGCTCTTGACTCGTACGAAAGAGGAGCAAAAGTAATTGCTGTAAATGATTTAGGAGGTGCTATTTATAATAAGAATGGAATTAATATTCCCGAACTCTTTAAGCACATAGCTAAAAACAAATCTGTAAAAGACTTTAATGGTGCAGATAATTTTGATGATGAAATATTGGAAATTGAATGTGATATTTTAATTCCTGCTGCTGTTGGAGGTGTTATCAAATCAAATAACGCAGACAATATTAAAGCAAAAATTATTGTTGAGGGAGCAAATTCACCAACAACCCTTAGTGCAGATAAAATATTGAGGGATAATGGAGTTTTACTAATACCCGATATTCTTGCAAATGCAGGTGGCGTTACTGCTAGTTATTTTGAATGGGTTCAAAATACACAGAATTATTTATGGAAAGAAAAAGAATTACACGAACGATTGATCGATGTTCTAACTTCAGCCTTTGAAGAGGTATGGATTATTTCTGAAAAGAATAAAGTTGACCTAAGAACAGCTGCTTTGATTAAAGGAATTAAAAAAGTGGCTGCTGCAAAATTAACTAGAGGATTATTTCCGTAAAAATTCTTCTATATCTTTAACTATTTTATTTTTTGTAATATTCAATTCTTCCAAATTTTTATTGATTTCATCTAGATTTGTATTTTTTAATGGACTGTTGTCAGGAAGATTATCTAAACCTCCAACTAAATTTATAGCTTCTAATGTATCATTAATTTCATCTATTTTTTCATTACAATTTTCAAGCTCAACTGTATTTGGTGCATTTTTATTAAACTCTGGGCAAATTGGCTTGTAGTAACACCAATCACATAATGTATTTTTGATTGTTGGAAAATTGTTACTTTCAAATGCAACTTTAATATTATTCCATATCTCTAAAATCTCTTTTTCAGCATTTTTAAGCATCTCTTCATCTACTTTCATTGTGTGAATAGTTGAGTTTTGTAAATAAATTAATTTTAATTCAGCTGGTGTTTCACCAATTTCATTTTTGATCAATAATGCATACAACTTTAATGCAAAAAATCTTGGTTCTTTGTATTTAGCATTTGGAGCTTTTCCTGATTTGTAATCTACAATAATTAACTCACCTTTATCATTTCTATCCATCCGGTCTAATATTCCACGTAAATTTAAATCCTCTATAGAGCCTCTAACCCATCTTTCTCTTTCTAAAGGATCAAATAACGCAGGATTTTCAAGAGTTAAATAATTAGAAAGAAGCTTTAATCCATCTAATCCCCATTCTCGTTCTTCGGATTGATCATTAAATAGATGAACATGTTCATCACTTGCTCGTACATCTGTCCAAACTTTCCTGAATAAATTATGAAGATTTTCTAGATTTCTTTCTTCTTTAGGTAAATCAAATATTTTTTCTAGAGCTTCGTGTACAGTAGTTCCTTTAGCTTGTACTTCATTAGTTGGCTCTTTAATTTTGTCAATATTCGCAAACTTAAATTGTTTAGGGCAAGTTTTAAACTGAGATGCTCTTGATGGTGACAAATTTTTAATCATATATAAATCATAACTATTTAATGTTTATTTTATTGTCAAGTAGTCTTTGTCTGTGGATAAGTTTTTAAAAATTTTACAAATACTTGGAGTTTTGTCATTTATCTTGTACTTCATTGTTGCTATCTTATACAATTCTGCCAGCTGGTATAACTATATATTTGGTGGTTAATCAAAGATGTTATTTTTGTTATATCCCATATCAGTTAAAGTAATTTAATGACCGATTCGAAAATAAACGTTGCAATATTAGGAGTAGGAAACTGTGCTAGCTCTTTTGTACAAGGCCTTGAATATTATAAAAGTGAACAAGATGAAAATGGTTTAATTTCAGATGTAATTGGTGGCTATCGTGTTTCAGATATTGATGTTGTTTGTGCCTTTGATATTAATAAATCAAAAGTGGGAAAAGACTTATCGGAAGCAATATTTGAAGAACCAAACAATACTGTAAAATTCGCAGAAGTACCTAATTTAGGTGTAAATGTAAAACCAGGAAAAGTTCTTGACGGTATAGGTAAATTTGTAGAAGACATTATTGACCCAACTGAAGATTCAGAAAATGTCATTAAAGATTTAAAAGAATCTGGTGCGGAAATATTAATAAATTTACTTCCGGTCGGTTCTGATGAGGCAGTTAAATTTTATGCTGATTGTGCGATTGCTGCAAATGTTGGATTTATAAATTGCATCCCAGTTTTTATTGCTCGAGATGATGAATGGTATAAAAAGTTTAAAGACAATAATGTCCCTCTTATTGGAGACGATATTAAAAGCCAAGTTGGTGCAACAATTGTCCATAGAGTTTTAGCTCAATTATTTTCTGATAGGGGAGTTAATTTAAAAAGATCTTATCAGTTGAATGTTGGTGGAAATATGGATTTTCTTAATATGCTTGAAGAAGATCGTCTTGAAACAAAAAGAACAAGTAAAACATCTTCAGTTACATCGGTTGCAAACAAAGGTAAAGGAATGGATCCAAAAAATGTTAGAATCGGTCCATCAGATTATGTCGAGTGGCTTGAAGATAGAAAAAAAGCATTTATTCGCTTAGAGGGTGAATCATTTGGAGGAGTACCACTTAATATAGAAGTTCAATTAGAAGTATGGGATTCACCAAACAGTGCAGGTGTAGTAATTGATGCTGTTAGATATATGAAATTTTTTAAAGATGCAGATGATTTAGAATCTCTTGATTTAGTATCAGCTTGGTTAATGAAGGCACCTGCAAAAGCTGCAAAAGATTCTGATACTTTACAAAAGTTACATGAACTTACACATCAAGAAGAAGATTAAATTTTTTCCAAAGCATTATTAAACATTTCCATTGCCTCTCTTACTTGATTTAATGGTGTAGTTAAGGGACCCATAAACCTTATAACGTTTCCCTCTTTTCCACAGTTCACAAGAAGCAATCCGTTCTTCTTTGAATTACTTATGATTTTTGTAGCTAATTCTTTAGATGAAGTTTTATTGTTTTTATTTTCGACAATTTCTACACCCTTCATTATTCCATAACCTCTAACATCTCCAATAAACTCAAAATTTTCTTTCATGGTTTCAAGAGATTTTTCCATTATCAATTCTTGTTTGTGTACTTTTTCTAGAAGATTGTCCTTATCAAAAACGTCAAGAACTCCAAGAGCAGCAGTACATGAAATTGGTGAAGCACCAAATGTACTACCAATTCCAGCATCATGAACAGAGTCCATAATTTTAGATTTGCCAACAACAGCTGCAAGAGGAAACCCTCCACCTATACCTTTAGCTAAAGTAACCATGTCAGGCTCAACATTTACTTTTGTTGCACCAAACATTTCACCAGTTCTTCCAAATCCTGTTTGAACTTCATCAAAAATTAACAGAATGTTATGATTTTTTGTAATCTCTCTGAGTTTTTTAAGAAACCTTTTAGAAGCAGGAATGTATCCTCCTTCACCTAGTTGAATTTCAACAACTATTGCAGCAATGTCATTAGGGTCAATTTTTTTTGAAATTAAGTTTTGAAGTTGGTTTATAACTTTATCATCAGATATGCCTCTGTAATCATATGGAAAATCAATATGGCTTATAAATTTAGGAAAGGGTCCAAATCCTTCTTTATATGGCTTTTCTTTGCCAGTTAAACCCATAGCTAAATAAGTTCTCCCATGGAAACCTCCTTTGAATGCAATTATTTTCTCTCTACCAGTTGCATACCTTGCTATTTTTATTGCATTTTCTACTGCTTCAGCTCCGCTATTAACAAGGAAGGTTTTTGTTTTTTGTTTTATTGGATATCTTTTATTTATTTGGTCACATAGTTCAACTGCATTTTCATGTGGTGCAAACGCAAAGCATGAATGTGAGTAGTCATTTAACTGTTTTTTTACTCTTTTAACAACTCTTGGGTTTAAATGTCCAGTATTGAGAACGGCATACCCACCAACAAAATCTAGGTAACGGTTATTTTTTTTATCCCAAATTTCTGCATTTTTACCTTTAGCTATAAATGAATCCATTGTTGGATACCACGCAGAAGGTACATTTTTTTTAATTGAAGTCATACTCTGGGAAGGCATAGATTTTACTGTAACTGAAATACCCTAAATACTCAATTTAATAGCTATTAAAATGATTTAATGGAAACAAGTACCTTAAATTTTATAGGAACGGTCAGTGCTACAATTTGTGGAATAAGTGGATTTATGATGCTGGCAATGAATTTCATAAAAAAATATCAAAGTAAAAAAATTGGGAATAATTTAATATTTGCATCAGTCATTTCATTAATAATTCAATCGTTGCTTGTTTCATATACTTATACAATAAATGAAAATATTGGATCTTTTTATTTGTTTTATGCGGTAGTTGTACTGTTTACACTTACATTTTTGTACGTTTATAGATTTCAAATGAATGAGAAATATTATCTTTATTGGGGTATCGCTTTGCTTTATCTCATGGGTCTTGAAATGAGAACTATAGATACTATAGGAGAATATCTAAACTGATGATCGCTAAAATTCTCTCTGATAATTTAACTTATGCTCAAGTAAATTCAGAGAATCCAAACATCTGTTTTCTACATGGTTGGGGTGGAGAAAGTAATAACTGGAAAAATATCTCAAAAGAATTTGAAAGCATTGCTATTGACATTCCAGGATTTGGAAAATCGGTGCCATTTGAGCAAAGCGGACCACCTGAGTTTTATGCAGAATATTTAATTGAATTAATTCCAGATTCTGTAGAAGTAATTGTTGGTCACTCTTTTGGTGGAACGGTTGCTGTACATTTATCTCAATTAAAAAATTATAAAAAAATAGTTGTAATTGGATCTCCACTTATAAGGTCACCTATTCAACCAAACCCTTTTTCCTTGTTTAAATTATTCAAATTTTTAAATAAATTAAATATTATTGGTGATCAAAGAATGGAAAAGATTAAAAAAAATTATGGCTCTGACGATTATAAAAACGCTAATAAGGACTTGAGAGATACGTTAGTTCAGGCTGTAAATCATAATATGTCTGAAATTCTTCCAAAAATAAATACACATGTACAACTTGTGTATGGAGAGTATGACTTAATTGCACCACTTGAAAATGGAAAAATTGCTGACAGTCTAATTCCTGATTCAGAATTAACAGTATTGCTAAAAGAAAATCATTTTTGTTTGGATACCTCAAAAGATCAGATTATTGAGATAATTAAAAGATGAATTTAATCTCTATCGCCACATTAGTGATAATAACTATTGGAACATGTTTCAATGCAATTAGATGGCAGAGAATTGCTCAAAGAGAGCATTACATACCAGGTTATATAACCAAATTTTATTTTAGATGGGTGAGGTCAAGGGGATTAAATAGGTTCATTCTATTTATTACATTAGTTCTTTGTATCATCTCTCTTTTCTTTGCTTATATTCCAATAATCATTTCAGTTATCAATATTTACACACCAGTTGGATTGTCATTAAAGTCAAGAACTAGCAAAGTTGATAAAACAGAAAGACTTAATAGGGTCACATATTGTTATTACTTCCTTGTAGTTTTAGTGTCTATTTTTTCATACACCTTAGGGTATGGCTATTTTCTTGCATTAGCTGCAAATATGTTCTCTTACTTTATTTTTGATCAAGCACTTAGGCTTATGTTTAATTATGAAAAAAATAAATCCAGACCGTTCATTAATGATGCTTCAAAAAAACTGAACTCTAACGCAATTCCTGTAATAGGAATCACAGGTTCATATTCAAAAACAACAACAAAAAATGTTCTTGCCAAGATTCTTGATGAATCAAATAATGTTTTTGTAACTCCAGAAAGTTATAACAATCGCTTAGGAATAGCAAAATCAATTAATGAAGGATTTAATGACGATCATGAACTAGCAATTATCGAAATGGGAACCTATTCAAATGGGGAAATACGTGAAATTTGTTCATGGGTTAGGCCACATGTATCCGTTATAACCGGAATTGCTCCAGTTCATTTGGAGAGAATGAAATCTTTAGAAAATATTCTTGATGCTAAGTCTGAAATAGTAGAACTTGCCGGTTCGGTAGTAATCAATGGTGATGACGAAATGCTATTGAATGAAGCAAGGCTTTGGACAAATCAGAAAAATGTTTACGATTGCTCAATTACTTCCAGAGAAGCAACTGTCTGCGTAGAGTATCAAAATGGTAAGCACGATATTTATGTAGCAAATAATCTACTGGGTTCTGTTAATGGTCCTAAGCTTTTACAACTATCAATATCCCTCTCTATAGGGGTCATGCTCGCATTAGATTTGGATGTTAGAAAGTACTTAAATAAATTAGATTCTCTTGATAAATCTAAACATCGTCAAAACATTTTGAAAAGTGACTTGGGCCACACAATTATTGATAATTCATTTAACTCCAATCCTATGGGAATTGAATATAGTTTAGAGACTCTACAGGAGCTTGGATCAGAAGAATCTGTACGTTATCTTGTCACCCCTGGCATGGTCGAACTTGGTAGCGATCAGTATGCTATAAATTATGCTTTTGCGTTAGAGGCTAGTCAAGTAGTTGATAAGGCACTCATTGTTGGTAAAACAAATAAAAATTCATTGAAAGCGGGATTTCAAGAAAATGATGTTGATTACGAAATATTTCAAAACAGGGACGAAGCTGTAAATTATCTTAATTCTGTTGTAAAATCAGAAGATATTGTTTTATATGAGAATGATCTTCCAGACCACTATCCTTAAATTAAATGAGTAAATCAATTGGAGTAGTATTCGGAGGGCCTTCTCCCGAACATGATATATCAATACTCACCGGTTTACAAAGCGTTCGAATCTTATCAAAGAAGTATGATGTAACAGCTTTATATTGGTCAAAAAATAATGAATGGTATTTAGTTGATAATGAATACGAATCTGTAGATTTTTTGAGTAATAAAAAAATATATAAAAACAAACTTGAGATGAAATTTAACGATGATCCAGGATTTTATCAAAAAAGAAAAAAATTACGCTTTGATGTCCTAATCAATGCTTGTCATGGAGGGCCTGGAGAGGATGGCTCACTTCAGTCACTACTAAACATATTTCGAATTAAATATACTGGCCCAGATCAGATTTCTGCTCAAATTTGCATGGATAAATATGCTTTTTATACCGTAATGAAAGAAAATAGGTTGCCTGTTATAGAAAAAAAGTTAGTAAATACTGAAGAAATGAATATTGATGGAAATTATGTATTAAAACCACGATTTGGAGGATCTTCTATTGGAGTTGAGTTAATAAATGATGCACCAACCGTTCAAAAACTAATAACGAATTCTGATTTATATTCACAAGGGGCTGTTATTGAAAAGTATTTAGAAAATTCAATAGATTTACTTATAGGAGTTAGAAGTTTTCCAGATTTTGATGTATCTGAGATTGAAAAACCACTTAAAAACGAAACACTCTTTTCGTATACTGACAAATATTTGGAAAACGGGGGACTGGAAGGTTCAAAAAGAGAATTACCAGCAAATCTAAACGAACAAATAGAAAAAAAATTGATTGAGTTGGTCAATAAAATAAATAAAATAATTCCTACCCGAGGGATATACAGATATGATTTTCTATTGCATGAAAATGCATTGTATATAAATGAAATAAACACAATTCCTGGAAGCCATGCGCTTTATTTATGGAAGAATTTAAATAGTTCAAAATTTGAACTTTTAGACTCCATGATTGACGAAGCATTGTCTAGACAAGTTGATAATTGGTCACTTACTGGTTCCGATGGGATTGCATTAAAAAGTGCAAAAGATATTGCATCAAAGCTTGGATAAATCATGTACGGAATTTACTGGGATTGTGATGGAACAATTATGGATACGGAAAAATCATATGCTTATGCATGGAAAGATTTTTTATTTAGTAAAGGATTAGATCTACCGATTGAAGAGTTTGATAAATTTGTTGGGATAGATGACAGAATCGTACATGCTGAATTCTCTCAGATTGTTGAACTTGATAATTTCGATTCGACTATGGATGAGCTTCATAAAATTATGAGAGTAGAGTTTTCTGAAAAGATACTCTTTAAGGATTCCTTGCAATGCTTGAAAGAATTCCATGGAGATGTCTTGCAAGCTTGTGTATCAGCATCTCCAAAAGACGTTCTAAACTTTAAATTACAAGATGCAAAAATTATTAACTATTTCGATCATGTCATAGGTGGAAATGAAGTTTCGAACAACAAGCCTAGCCCTGAAATATATTTAAAAGCTATCGATGAATTAGGTACTACAAAAAATATTATCGTTGAAGATAGCCCAACTGGTATTTTGTCTGGAAAAGAATCGAATAATTTTGTTATCGCTGTAGATAGAGGTATGTTTACCAAAGATCAACTTTCTAACGCTGATTTAATAGTCAAAGAATTAGATCCAATTAATATTAGATCATTACTTCAAACCCTTTAATATTTGACTTTTTTTAAAATAAATTACAAAACTGACTTAGGCGCAATATGTGACTAAGTAATTTCTAATAACATTACTGGAATTTTTCTACTTGTTCTGTTTTGGTACTGTTCATATACCCCATTATTCATAAAGTCCATTTTTTTCCACCATTCAGTTCTTTCAAGATCAAAAATTTCTCTAGCATCCACATTAAATCTTTCTCTACCTATTTGGATTTTTGCTTCCGGATTGTTTTTAAGATTGTGGTACCAACCTGGATTTTTAGGATTACCACCTTTAGATGCTACTATACAAATTAAATTATCCTCTTTTAAATACACAAGGACGTTTTTACGCAATTTTCCGGTTTTCCCTCCTATACTTTCAAGAATTAAACAAGGTCTGTCAGATATTGTTTTCCCAAATCTTCCGTTTGAATAGATATAAATATAGTTATGTAAAAACAGTACAAAAAATATAATTTTTCTTCTCATTGAGCTAATTTTGTTTTTTTTCTCCACGAAGAGAAACTTCTTGGATAAAAATTGACTGGATCAACTAATCTATTTGCCGGAAACTCCATGGAGGGTTTTATTTGTTGAGTTATCTTTTTATATTTTGGTACTGGTGCAAATGTAGATGCGTAATTTATACCAGATAATACATCTAGTGGATTGTCTAGATAAACTTTAAGCTCTCTTTTTTCATTAATCTCCTTCAAAGTATCCAGTAAAAAAATAATTCTCTTTGTTGATAAATCTAAACTTTTTAACAACTTTATATCGAATATAAACACTACTGGAAGGTCTGAAAGATTATTTAAAGCAGGATCTTCATCACCAAGTGATTCTCCATTAATCCATACAAAATCAGGTTTTTGGTCAGAAGTTAATACTGTTTTTGGTCCAAAATTTTTTTCTATGTCTAAATCTACCTTGATATCTTTACTAGAGATACTCATTATTTCTGGCCAATTTTCAATAGGACAATTATTTATCAATTCACATTCTTTACATATTTTTGGTGCTCTTTTATTGACTTGGAATTTTGAAAACCCATATATCTTGCCTGTTTGAGAACCCATTACCCAGTGCCAACCTAATCTATTTGCAAATCTAGAGCCATCTACAAGATGCTTGTACATGTAATTTTCACTTTCTAGCCAGTACTGATTTGTTCTAAACATCTGATGTGATGAGTACCACATTCTGGTTTGATTTACCATATAACCTGTTGATTCGAGTTCTTGTTCTACCGTTGAAATACAGTTCATTTTGTCGTTTTCAACTACTTCGTTAGGATCATTTTGAACATAAAAATTTAGAAATTCCCTGTTCTGGCTTCCAACAATGGCATATAGATGCCTAGAAAATTCTTGCCATAAAAGCTCATCTCTAAATTTAGTTTTGTCTTGATATTCAAACGAATCTACGTGTTTCCATACTTCTTTAAGACTCAAAAGACCATGTCTTATATATGGTGATAAGTATGAAGATCCCCTTTTTTCAGTTGGATATACATTGTTTCTCTTTTTTGCATAACCATTAATGTCCAAATTGTTAAGGGCTTTATCTGCAAATGACTGTCCACCTTTGAATATAGACTCCTGGTAATCATCACAAGTAATATCTTTAAAGAATGTATTTACTATTTCTTCGTTACTTGATTTTAAATTAATTTCAGGCATCTAAAAATTAATAGTCACCTTGACCAATTTTGACGTTTGAAATGATTTTGATATCCTCTTCTTCCACGATATCAAAATTTATTCTTTGTCCTTGTCTTAAAGTTCTAAATATAGAACCTTTTAGCGAACCGGCTTTTAAATAAACTTCTGATTTATCACTGTCTAGAACTACAATACCGTTACCTGAATTAGGATCGTACGATTTTACAACCCCCTGAGCCATTAAACTTTTTCGCCTCTTTGTCTAATATCTCTTACTACAGATTCAATACCACGCTTGTCGATGATTTTATTTCCTTTTGTGCTAACTTTTAACTTTATCCATCTTTTTTCGCTAGGTAGCCAATATTTTTTAGTTTGAATATTTGGTTTAAACCATCGTGGGTTTCTTTTATGAGAAAAGGAAACATGCTTTCCTGACCTCGGCACTCTACCTGTAACTTGACATCTGTTAGCCATATAATTCCCTCTAAAATACAAGTATAACTATAACTTGTCTAATAATTATTAGGTACTTTGATTTTAAATCTTTTTAGGTATTGTTTGATTGTGATGGAGAGAAGTTTAAGTTATTTAAGTGAAATTTCAGTTTCTGAATTGAAAGGCTTCGGTGAAAAAAGAATTAATTCTCTGAAGAAGCATGGAATCAATTCAGTTACAGATCTGATAAGAATCTTTCCAAGAAAACATTACGACCGATCAAAAATTATGAACTTGAGCGAAGTTCCACCAAATATTGAAAAAGAGATAACTATATTTGGCAAAATTACCGATATTTCAGTTTTTACAACAAAGACAAGACTCAGAATTACTACTTTAACTATTAATGACGAAACCGGAATTGCAAGAGCAAAATGGTTTGGTCCTCAATACATAGAAAGTAGATTCAAAAAAGATGATATTGTTGCGGTTGCAGGTGTTCCTGATGTCAAAAAAACAGGAACTGTAGAATTTAAGAATCCAGTTATTGAGTCTTTCTCATCCGAGCAAGACCTTTCAGAAACAGGTTCATTCATATCTTTTTATCCAAAAATTGATGGTGTACCAAACAAAGTATTAAGAAGTGGTATTAAACAAGCTTTGGAAAGAATTCCAGAATTAAAGGATATTATCCCAGATAAAGATAGAAACAAATTTTCTCTTTATACAAGATTAGACAGTTATCAGAAAATCCATTTTCCTGAAAGTTTTGAGGAATATAAATTAGCAAAAAAACGACTTGCTTTTGATGAATTCATATATTTGCAAAGCTTATTTAGTCATTCAAAAGACAATTATAAAACAGAACAAAAATCTTATTCAATGAAAATAGATTCCTCATTATTAAAGAGTTTTGAATCAAAAATACCATTTTCACTAACCAATTCGCAAAAAAGTTGTATTAAGGAAATTTTTGAAGATCTTAGTAGCAATTACCCAATGAAAAGATTGCTTCAAGGCGATGTTGGATCTGGTAAAACTATTGTTGCTGCAGCTGGTGTCTATGCAGCTATTGAGAATGGAAAGCAAGTTGCATTAATGGCCCCAACGGAAGTTTTAGCAGAACAGCATTTAAATTCTTTTGAAAAGTATCTGAATTTTTTTGATATAGATATGCATATTCTGACATCATCTGTAAAAGATAGAAAAAGCGTCATGAATGTAATCGAAAACGGTGATCCAGCTTTGATAATTGGTACACACGCATTAATTCAGGAAAACGTTAAATTTAACAATTTAGGATTGGCAATTATTGATGAACAACAACGGTTTGGAGTAGAGCAAAGAAAAAAATTAATGATAAGTGAAGGTGTGACACCGCATCAGTTAGTTATGACTGCAACTCCAATTCCAAGAACAACTGCTCTTGCAATATATGGAGATCTAGAGCTCTCAATTATTGATGAAATGCCTCCAGGAAGAAAAAAAATTAATTCAAAAGTTCTTTCTGGAGGAAAACGTGAAAGTAATGAAGTTTTTAATATTGCACGTGAGCATTTGGAAACAAAATCACAAATTTTTGTTGTATGCCCATACATTGAAGAAAGTGAAAATAGTGATATTAAAGCCGCTGAAAAAGTCTATGAGTTATATAAGTCTGAATTCAGCAAATATAATGTCGAATTACTTCATGGAAAAATGAAACCCGATGAAAAAGAAAATAAAATGCTAAAAATGAAGAACGGTGAAATTGACATCATGGTTTCAACAGTTGTCATTGAAGTTGGTATTGACATCACAAACGCAACATTGATGATAATTGAAAGTGCCGAAAGATTTGGTTTAAACCAATTACATCAACTTAGAGGAAGAGTTGGTAGAGGAGATAAACAATCTGAATGTATATTTCATATCACAGAAGGAAA
This sequence comes from uncultured Candidatus Actinomarina sp., assembly GCA_902587025.1. Classification (GTDB taxonomy): domain Bacteria; phylum Actinomycetota; class Acidimicrobiia; order Actinomarinales; family Actinomarinaceae; genus Actinomarina. The sequence continues at coordinate 31,658 of CACIJJ010000007.1, forward strand.
AAGTTTTTCAAAGATAACTAAAGATGGGCAGGAAAGGTTAAATGCAATAGAACAAAACGATGATGGTTTTAAATTATCTGAGCTTGATTTACAAATACGTGGAGAGGGTAAAGTTACTGGTACATCTCAGTCTGGATTATCAGATCTCAAGATTGCTAATTTACGAACTGATTATGAAATACTTGAAACCTCAAAAGAATATTTTACAACCATGGAAGATGAGGAACTTAAATCAGAACTTTTTCTAGAAGCTAACTTATTGTTTCCTAACTTTGGTAAGACAAAAGATTCTACATGAGAGTTATTGCTGGAAAATTTAAGGGGTTGAATATTAAAACTATTAATGATCGATCAACACGACCAATGATGAGTAGGGCTCGAGAAGGCATATTCAATTCACTTCAAAATGACTTTAACAATTCTTTAGTACTCGATTTATTTGCAGGTTCTGGATCACTTGGTATTGAAGCATTAAGCCGAGGTGCAAGCTTTGTTACTTTTATAGATTCATCGGTAGATTGTAAAAAAATTATAGATAAAAATTTATCCGATATTGATCAAAATTTTACTATTCTTGTTTTAAGCGTCCACGATTACATTACTCAATCTGAGAAAAAATTTGATATTATTTTTTATGATCCACCATTCTCTTTGTCAGTTAACGATATAAATTCGGACTTAAACTCTATACAAAATTTAATGGCAAAAAACTCAAAACTTATTATCCATAGACATAAAAGTTCAGAGCAATTTGTTTATCCAGAAGGACTAGAATTATATAAGGAAAAAAAATATGGCCAAAGTAATATAACAATATTGAAAAAATGAAAATTTTAATACCAGGATCATTTGACCCACCAACAAATGGACACATCGACGTCATTAAACGATCATCTAGTGTTTTTGATGAGGTAATTGTTGGAGTAGTTGTAAATCCACAAAAAAAGTCGATGTTTGATGTAAATCAAAGGGAAAATATGTTGATTGAAATTTTAAAAGATTACAAAAATGTGGAAATTAAAAGTTTTGAAGGATTACTGGTGGATTTTGCTAAACAGATGAATGTAAGTGCAATTGTAAAAGGTTTAAGAGCGATGACAGATTTTGATTATGAATTTCAAATGGCTCAAATGAATTTCAATTTGGCAGATTTTGAAACAATATTTATTGCAGCTTCACCAGAATATGGATATGTTTCAAGCTCAATGGTAAAAGAAATATTTTCATACGGTGGCGATGTAAATGCACTAGTTCCATCAATTGTCGTTGAGAGACTAAAAGATGTCTAAAGAGGAAATATCTATTGAAGATGTCGTAAGTGGACAAGTAAAAATGGAATATGTTGATCAACTAGAATTACTTAGAGAAAATTTGTCTTCAAACTCTTTCTTAAACAACAAATCAAATAAAAAGGAACTACTTAAACTTGTTGAAAATTTAATTGATTTAATGCCTGTCGAACTTCGAACTGCAAGATTTATTGTCCGAGAGCAACAACTCTATTTAAAAAAAGCAAAGGAAGAAGCTGAGGAAATACTTGCTAATGCTGACAAAGAGTCATCAAGATTAATATCAGAATCCTTTGTTTTACAAGAAGCAGTAGTAGAAGCAAATGCCCTTGTAAAACAAGCTGAACAAGAAGCAATTTTAAATAGAGCTAATGTTGAAGATAAACTTGACACTAAGCTTCAAGAAATTCAATTAAAATTTGATGAATTGAATGAAATTATTGAACGCGAGAAATCAAACTTAAGACAACCTAGAAAAATTTCTGAACCTGAATAATCTAAATGAATAAGCTTCAAACTCAATTTGATGTAAGTTCACTTTTACTAAGCGATAACAGTATTCATTTTGATGTACATGGTTTGTTTGATGTCAAATATGCTGGAAATGAAACCTTAAAAGACAAAACAATAAATCTAAAATTGGAAATTAGTAGTTTGTATGAAAAATTTTGGATAATTATGGATTTAGATTTTGATTTTAAGTCAGAGTGCTCAAGGTGTCTTGATGCAAATAATATTAATAAGCAAAGTAGTTTGAAAATAGATTTTTATAAGAATCAGGAAAATGACTATGAGATTGACTTTAATTCAGAAAAAATTGATTTGTCACCAGTTATTTCTGAAGCGATTTTAAACGAAATGAAAATTCAATATATATGTAAATCAAGCTGTAAAGGCTTATGTTCAGATTGTGGTAAAAACCAAAATTTATTTGAATGCAAACATCCGAAAAAAAATATAAAAGAAAGTCCATTTTCTTCTCTAAGTGAGCTAGATTTGTAAGTTGAAAGGAAATAATTATGGCAGTACCTAAGAAGAAAATGTCAAAATCTAGGACAAGAAGGCGTAAATCTCAACATAAAGTAGCAAAACCGCATTATATAATTGATCCTGAAACTGGTGTTGCGAAACAATCTCATAGGGTTAATCCTGTTGATGGGACTTATAATGGTCGCCAAGTTAAAGACCCTGAATCAAATTAATTAATCATGAGTACGATTGCTGTTGATGCAATGGGTGGTGACTCTGCTCCTGAAGAAGTAGTAAAAGGAGCTATTCTTGCAAAAAAAGAAGGAGTCGATGTAATTCTTTCAGGTGACGAGAATCTTATTAAAAGCTATCTTGGTAATGAAAAAATACCGGTTATAAATTATCCACAAGTTATATCAATGGATGATGATCCTGCAAGAGCCATAAGATCAAATAAAGATTCCTCAATTATTGGAGCATTAAATTTAGTAAAGGAAAAAAAAGCTGACGCGGTATTTTCTGCAGGCTCAACAGGGGCAACACTTATTGGTGCAATATCAGTATTAGGAAAAATTAAAGGTGTAACAAGGCCTACTATTGCATCTGTATTACCAGGTAAAGAAAAAGAGGTAATACTGGTTGATTCAGGGGCAAACTTAGAAGTAAAGCCAAAAGTTCTATATCAATTTGCAATCATGGGTTCAAAATTATCAGAACTTTTATTTGATATCGAAAATCCAAGAATTGGACTTATCAACAACGGTGAAGAAAGTTCAAAAGGAAGAGAGTTAGAAAAATCTACATTTAAACTTCTCAAATCATCACAATTAAATTTTATTGGAAATGTTGAAGGTAAAGATTTTGCAAATTCAAAAGTTGATGTTTTTGTTACAGATGGTTTTACAGGGAATGTTGTACTAAAAACTTTGCAAGGAGTTGCAAAGTTACAGCAAGATCTTATTTCAAAATCTTTAAAAGAAAATTTATTCAAACCTCTTTTAGTACCTGTAAAAAATGCAATATCACCTGTAAAAAGTATGCTTAATCCAAATTCAACGAATGGATCTTATTTACTTGGTGTTAATGGACTTGTAATTATTGGCCATGGTTCATCAAACTCTGAAGCTATTAAGAACGCATTATTGTTTACAAGTAGAGCTGTAGAAAAGCGATTCATTAATAAATTTACAGAAGTTTCAAGTGAACTATGAATGTAAAGGATTTAAAAAAATTTGAACAAAACATTGGTTACTCGTTTAAAGATATTGAACATTTAAAAATAGCTCTAACTCATAAGTCTTATATTGATGAAGATCCAACTTCACAAACTAATCAAAGATATGAATTCATCGGTGATACCATACTTGATTTTGATTTATCAATATTTCTATTTAACAATTATCCAAACTTAGATGAAGGCAGTCTTACAAAAATAAGATCTGGCGCTGTAGATCAAAATGCTCTCGTTGAACTTGGGAAGAAGATTGAGATAGGTGATTACTTATTGTTAAGCAAAGCAGAAGATAGCACTGGTGGGAGAGATAAAAGTTCAATCATTGAGGATGCTGTTGAAGCGTTAATTGCTGCAATTTATTTTGATGGGGGACTAAAAGAAGTAAATAATTTTGTTTCAAAATATATATATCCATTGATTGAAAATTTATCAAAAAATCCAGGAGAAAAAGACTACAAAACACGTCTTCAAGAACATTTTGCTAAAAAAGGTAAAAAAGTAAATTATGAAACTTTATCAAAGGGTCCAGATCATAACAAAGAATTTGAAGCTACTGTTTTTCTTGAAAATAAAGCCATAGGAAAAGGAACTGGAAAATCGAAGAAAAATGCAGAACAAATGGCTGCAAAGAATGCATTTTCTGATATTACGGAATAAATCTTTTTCTAATTTAAGCAAAAATATAAATATTTAGTATCCTTAAAGGTAACAACAGGGTTAAATATATGCACTTAAAATCAATAGTTGCGAGTGGATTCAAGTCATTTGCTGAAAAAACTACAATTAATTTATCTGAATACACAAACGTAATTGTGGGTCCTAATGGATCTGGAAAATCTAATATAGTTGACGCTATTTCTTGGGTATTAGGTAATCAAAGTCCGGGTTCTCTAAGAACAAACAAAATGGAAGATGTAATTTTTGCAGGAACAGAAAAACTTGGAGAAAAAGGTTTTGCTGAAGTATATTTAGTCTTTGACCTAGGCGATAATAACAATTTCAATTCAAGTGAAGTATCTATTGGAAGAAAATTATACAGAGATGGTACTTCTGAATATTTCATGAATGGTCTAACTTGTAGGCTACTTGATATTCAAGAATTTCTAAATGATGTGGGTATAGGTAAGCAACAGCACATAATTATCTCTCAAGGCCAAATCACAGAAATTCTGAATGCTAAGCCTGAAGACCATAGAATTACTATTGAAGAAGCATCTGGGATACTCCCATATAAATTAAAAAAAGACAAAGCTTTAAAAAGAATAGAATCTGGGGAAAAAGAAATTAAAAGAGCAAAAGATGTTCTTCGTGAGATAAAAAAACAGATTGATCCATTAAGAAAACAGGCTGAACAAGCTCAGCTTCATAAGGAATTGTCTGAAGTTTTAAAATTTAACAAAACAAAACTTAATATTATCCAATATAGAAATTTCAATAAAAAGTATGATGATATCAAATCACAACTAGAAGAAGTAAACCGATTTATTAATGATCTTGAGTCTAAACTTGAAGTTTTCAAATTAAGCAAGAACAAACTTAGAAAAGATTTTGGAGAAAATGTTTCTGTAAAATCTTTTCTTTCAAATGCAATTACTGAAGTAAACAAATACAGTGAAGAATTTAAGTCTATTTATCAAATTTCAACTGAAAGGCAATTGTCATTAGAAAGAATAAAAGAACAATCTACCAGCGAATTAAAAAGATACACAAATCAGATTTATCAAAACAACAACCAAATTTCACAATTGTCCAAACTAATAATTGATAAAAAAGAAATTGCTACAGTTAACTCAAAAAAGATTGAAAGTTTGAATCTTGAAATTGAAGATGTAAAAAGTAAACAATCATCTAGTTTGGAAGTAAATGAAGCTTTACTTAAAAATGAGATTAAGTTCTTAAAGAATGATCTATCATCTAAAACCGACATACATGATAAATTTACAGACAATTTAAATAATTGGATCAAAGATGAAAAAATTATTAATAAACACCTAATGAAGCATGATAAATTCCTTAATAGAAAAAAATTAAATTCTAGATCCTTTAATAAAGTAAAGATTCATACAGATAGTTTGTTACATAGAGAGATTACAGATTTGAGTATTCAACAAAAAAATGCATTACTTAATAAAAATGAAATACAAAAAAGTCTTGATGAGAAACTTTCTTTAATTAGCGAATATAGCAATTCTGATAAATTTAAACAGACTTTAAAAGACAGGGAGGAATCATTACTTACCGAAAAGGAATATTTAGAAAATGAAACTTCATCAATAAATGAACAACTTATTTCATCTTCTGAAAAGATTAAATATCTTACAGATGAAAATAAAAACCTTTCTAACAAGGTCAAAGAATTAAATTCAAATGATAATTCTGAGGAAATAAATAATTATGAAGTTATAAATTCAAAAGCTTCACAAGCTTATAAGATTTTAAATGAACTCTCTTCAAATTTATCAGAGAGAAATCAAAAACTAGATAAAAACTATAGTGACAATGATGAGCAAATAAATGAAATTGAAGAAAATCTTGAAGATGTTTCAAATAGTTTATTTAATTACAAAGATAAAAAAAGTGACTTAATGGTTAAAGAATCAGAATATATGTCACAAAGAGCTCTTTATTACTCAAATCTAACAAACATAAGTGGCTTAAGTATTGATCAAATCAATGAATATGAAACTGGAAATGAGTCAATAAATGATATTGATAATATTATTTCAAAAACTGAAAACCAACTGGATGAACTTGGTACTGTAAATTACTTAGCCTCCGAAGATTTTGAATCTTTAAATACTAGATATGAAGATATATCAACAAACATAGAGGAATTGAATACAACTAAAAAAGAACTTTTAAAATATATAAGTGAAATCGAAGAAGAAATTAAATTTAGAATTGAGAACTCATTCAACACTATTTCTGTAAATTTTGAAGAAGTTTTTGAAAAGCTTTTCCCTGGTGGTAAGGGATCTTTAACATTAACAAACCCTGAAAACTTACTTGAATCAGGCATAGAAATAAGTGTTCAACCTAGAGGTAAGAAAGTGAAAAAATTGAGTTTACTTTCTGGAGGAGAACGATCATTAGCTGCGATTGCATTTTTATTCTCTGTATTTAAATCTTTCCCAAGTCCTTTTTACATACTAGATGAGGTTGAAGCTGCTTTAGATGACGCTAATTTACATAGAATGCTAAATTTACTTGAGTTCGTAAAGGAAGATGCACAGTTTTTAATTGTCACTCATCAGCAACAAACTATGCAGGCGGGCGATGTTCTGTATGGAGTAACTATGCAACCAGGATCTGGCTCAAGAGTATTTACAAAAACTAAAAAAGATTTTGAAACTTTAATTACGAAAGGGGAGTAATTGTCTTCTAACGATCAAAAATTAGCAGACTTAGCAAAAGAGATAGCTAAAAAAGCCTATGCACCATACTCTAATTTTCG
>CACIJJ010000008.1 GCA_902587025.1 uncultured Candidatus Actinomarina sp.
TACCAAGAAATATTATTCTATCTTTTAAAAGCCTTGAATAAATATCGAAAGCTCTTTCGCCTCTATTTGTGTTCTCAATAACTGTAGGTACAACATAATTTGAAGGCTCTTTTTTCATGTTATTCTTCCTCTCTTGTAACTGTATCTTGATTGTACACATCTTGAAGATATACTTTTTCACCATTTTGGTCAACTGAGCTTCCGGACTTCAAAACATGCAACATAGCCTTATTTCTCAGTGATTCAGCCTCTAAATTTAATCTACGAGTAGAAATTTCAACTTCATCATCACTATCCAGAGTCTTTAAATGTTCCTCGATAAGATCTGTGTCTTCTTTTTCCAATTTGAGATCTAACTCCTCAATAACCTTATCCAATATAACTACCATTGTTAAATTTCTTGTTGCCTGCTTGTTCAAATCATCCCTTAAAGCTTCTTCAGTTAAGCCAGTGACTTGAAAATAGTCTTCCATTTTTATATTATTTTGAGCTAATTCGGCAATAAAATTTTGAAGAATACTGTCCATTTCTGCAATCACTAATTGTTCGGGTAAGGCTATTTTGGCCTCTTCAATCAATTTATTTGTTAGTTCGGCTTGATACTGAGAAGCAACTTGTCTTTTTTTTATCATCTCAATATTTTTTTCTAGTTCTTCCCTTAAGTGTTTAATATCATCAAATTCTGTCGTGTCAGAAACCCATTCATCGGTAAATTCAGGAAGAATCTTTTCCCTGACTTCTTTCACTAAAACTGTTATCTCAACATCTTCTAGCTGTAATTGTGGAATATTATCGTTAAATTTAACAATTGCTCCTGGCGAAACGCCAATCAACTTTGAATCAAGCTGTTGGGTAAGCATATTTGTACCAACTTCGTATAGGTAATCGTTGTATACAAAGTCTTTTACCTCTTCTCCGTTTTTGCTTCCTGAAATATTGACCAATCCATAATCTCCATTATCTAGAGACCTTTCAACTTTTGATACTTCAGCAAATTGTGATCGGACTCTATCAATTTGATCATCCATTTCTTCATCTGTAGGTTTTATGGATTCAACTTCAACTTCTTGATCTAATTTAGGAAGTTTTGATAGTACAGGCCAAAGAGTAATTAGTACCTCAATCTCATAATTTTTATCTTTCTTCTCTATCTTTTTAATAACTGGTCTTGTAGCTGGATTTATTTCTTCATCTTTTAAAATCGTGAAGAGATTTTCTGGAAGATACATCTCAATTGCCTCTTCATTGATTGCATCTTCTCCAACCTCTCTGGTAACTATGTTTGCTGGTATTTTTCCAGGTCTGAACCCTTTAATATTTAAATTTTTTGATATTTTATTTATTGCCTCATTCTTATACTGTTCAAGATCTTGGAAATCAACTTTTATATCAAGTTGTTTTTCAAAATCACCGGCATTCTTTACTTTATATTTCAATTGTTCTCCTAAATAAGGTGGGGTGACCGACGGGATTCGAACCCGCGACCTCCTGGACCACAACCAGGCGCTCTAACCAAACTGAGCTACGATCACCACGGCGCTCTCGATAGGACTCGAACCTATAACCTACAGATTAGAAGTCTGTTGCTCTATCCATTTGAGCTACGAGAGCCTCTCGAGCGGGTGAAGGGAATCGAACCCTCATAGCCAGCTTGGAAGGCTGGAGCTTTGCCATTAAGCTACACCCGCGCTAGTCGGGCTGGTGAGATTCGAACTCACGACCTCCTGCTCCCAAAGCAGGCGCTCTAGCCAAGCTGAGCCACAGCCCGCACGTGTAATTATTGTTCCATGATAACGCTTTTATGGAAACAATAAATCAAAAAATTTATAGTTAAGTATTATGAGTTAAGTTAATCTGTAAAAAGGGTCGCTAGCTCAATTGGCAGAGCAACGGACTCTTAATCCGCAGGTTCGGGGTTCAAGTCCCCGGCGACCCACGCGACATTTAGCGGATGTGGCGGAACTGGTAGACGCGCTAGATTTAGGATCTAGTGAGCTTTGCTCGTGGAGGTTCGAGTCCTCTCATCCGCACAAATAGTTAGAAAATCTGAACAACAAGTTCAGTGGATGAAGCTGTAGCTAAAAGTTTTCTGTTCATGTCTCTTAGCTCTCCTGTTACAAAAATAACTTTTCTACCTAATTTATCTATTCTTCCGGTTGCTACAATCTCACCAGTGTCCACAGTTATCTGACTTAGATAATTAACTTTAATATCAGTCGTTAAAGCAATAAATCCTTTATCCAAATTACATTGAGCTGAGATGCTGTTGCATGAGTCAAGAAGTGTAGCTGCAAGACCTCCGTGGACACTTCCAATTGGGTTATAGTGATATTCCGCTGGTTTACAGTAGAAAGAGGTATGGCCGTCATCATCTATTTCGATTTTTGAAAATCCCATTAATGAACCAATGCCTGATGAGTCTGGTGGTAGTTCTCTTAAATACTCTCTTCGACCTTCTTTGTCCAGATTTAATAGAGTTTCTGCAACGTCTTTAGGTGGATCCCAGGAATGAGTTCTCTCACTCATCTCTTGACTCGGAAGATCTTGTTTGGAGCTCTGAAACTATATCTGCATTCGCTAATGTTGTGACATCACCAAGTTTTCTTTCCTCAGATATATCTTTTAATAATCTTCGCATAATTTTTCCACTTCTTGTCTTAGGAAGATCATTTGTTATAACTATACTTTTTGGTTTTGCAATTGGTCCAATTTTATCGCTTACATGTTGTCTTAATGTTGAAATTAGCTCTTCGTTTCCTTCGTAACCACCAATTAAAGTAACAAAGGCGGCAATAGCCTCACCAGAAATCTCATCAGCTCTCCCAATTACAGCTGCTTCAGCAACTGATTCATGTGCTACAAGCGCACTCTCTACCTCAGCTGTTGAAATTCTATGGCCGGAGATATTCATAACATCATCAACTCTTCCTAGAAGCCAGAAGTATCCATCATCATCATATTTTGCCCCATCTCCTGCAAAATACATCCCGTCATACTTTGACCAATAAGTATCGATATATCTTTTCTCATCACCAAATACTGTTCTAAGCATTGATGGCCAAGGTGATTTTACTGCTAAATATCCCCCCTCACCTTTTGAAACTTCAATTCCATTTTCATCAACAACAACTGCATCTATGCCTGGCATTGGACCACATGCTGACCCCGGTTTAGTACTCGTAATGCCTGGCAGAGGTGTAATCATTATTGAACCAGTCTCCGTCTGCCACCATGTATCTACAATTGCACATGATTCATTTCCTATGTTTTCGTGGTACCACATCCAGGCTTCTGGATTTATTGGCTCACCAACAGTACCTAACAATCTGAGTGACGTTAAGTCATGTGCTTGTGGATGCTCAACTCCCCACTTCATGAAAGCTCTAATTGCAGTTGGGGCAGTATAAAATATATTTACTTTATATTTTTCAACGATACTCCATAATCTTTTTTCATCTGGTGCGTTTGGTGCACCCTCATACATAACGCTTGTTGTTTTGTTTGCTAAAGGTCCATACACAATATAACTATGACCTGTCACCCAACCACAGTCTGCGGCACACCAATAGATGTCATCTTCCTTTACATCAAATACTGCAGAATGTGTTGTAGTAACACCAGTAAGATATCCAGCCTGTGTGTGGACGATTCCTTTTGGTTTAGCTGTTGTACCTGATGTATAGAGAATATATAACATGTCCTCTGCGTTCATTACTTCAGGTTCACAATCAGCTTCCTGCTTATCTACAAGTTCGCTATACCAATAGTCTCTACCATCAACCATGGTTACATCATTCTCAGTTCTCTTTACAACTATTACGCTCTCTATATGATCGGTAAGCTTTAGGGAGTCATCCACATTCTGTTTTAAAGGAACTATGTCTCCCCTTCTCCAAGCACCATCTGCTGTAATTACAACTTTTGCTTCGGCATCATTAATTCTGTCAGCTAGAGCTTCTGCAGAAAAACCTCCGAATACCACAGAATGGACGGCACCTATTCTTGCGCAGGCGAGCATAGAGATCACAATCTCAGGTGTCATACCAAGGTAAATTGCGATTCTATCACCTTTCTTAACATCAAGCTCTTTAAGGCCATTTGAAAGCTTACAGACTCTCTCATAAAGATCTTTATAGGTTATTTCTTGAGAGTCTCCTGGTTCTCCCTCCCAGTAGAAAGCAATTCTGTCTCCATCAGTTTCTAAATGTCGGTCAAGACAATTGTATGCGAGGTTGAGTTCTCCATCCTTAAACCATTTATAGAAAGGTGCATCTGAGTCGTCCAAAATCTCTTTGGGTTCTTTGTACCAGGTGATTCTCTCTAAAGCTTGTTTTTGCCAGTAAGCAAGTCTATCTTCATTTGCTAGGTCAAACCATTCTTGTGTAGCGTTTGCATTCTCTACAATGCTCGATGGAGGGTCAAAAGTTCTATCTTCTCCAAGTAAATTTTCAATTTTTTCAGACATTTTTTAATTACCTAACGTAATTATAAAAATTTTATGATGAACTTTCCATAAAATAATAATTAAAGCCATCACATAAAGCATTCCAAGATGCATTAATTATATTTTCGTGAACACCAATAGTGCTCCAATTTATCTCGCCATCTGTAAATTCAACGAGAACTCTCGTTTTTGCCTCAGTTCCATCTGAAGAGTCAATGATTCTCACTTTATAGTCAGTTAATTTAATCTTATCTACATCCGGATAGTTCTTATTCAAGGCAGATTTCAAAGCTTTATTTAAAGCATCGACAGGACCAACTCCCTCTCCTGTTGTAACGAATCTTTCTTCATCTACAGATATTTTACAAACAGCTTCTGAAACAACGTTTTCAGAGTTTCTTCTTTCCGAATACACTCTGAAGCTTTCAAAATCAAAAAAAGATGGCTCTTCTCCTTTGATCTTTTTCATTAATAAATAAAGAGAACCATCAGCAGCCTCAAACTGAAACCCTTGATATTCAAGATCTTGTACTTGCTCAATAAGATTTTTTGCATCATCATTTGTAAGTTCGATTCCAAATTCTTTTGCTTTAGTAATTACACTTGCTCTTCCAGCTAACTCAGAAACAGTAGTTCTTGTGTAGTTTCCTACCTGACTAGCATTTATGTGCTCATAGAGAGTATTGTCTTTTGACATACCGGAAGCATGAAGTCCTGCCTTATGTGTGAAGGCAGATGAACCAACATAAGGATGTCTTGAGTCAATAGCGATATTTACTAATTCCGCAATATGATTTGCTATAGGAGTTAGTTTTTCAAGTGACTCTTCAGGCACTGTCTCAAAGTCCATTTTTAAAGAGAGGTTAGGAATAAGAGTACAAAGATCTGCATTACCAGTACGCTCGCCATAACCATTCATAGTCCCTTGAACATGTTCCACACCAAGGTTGACTGCAGCCAAAGAGTTTGTAACTGCACATCCATTGTCATTTTGAAAGTGAACGCCAAATGATTGATCGGGGTACTTTTCTACAATTGGCGTTAAAAGATCTGTGACCTCATGTGGAAGTGTTCCTCCATTGGTGTCACAAAATATAAAACAATCAACGTCCTCTTTTACTACTGCATCTAAAATTTTCAAAGTAGTATCTGAATCCTCTTTCAAACCATCAAAGAAATGTTCTGCATCAAAAAATACTTTTCGTCCATTATCTTTTAGATATTTAACGGTGTCTGTAGCCATTAGAATCGCACTGTCTACATCAGTCTCCAAAGCCTTTGTAATGTGGAGATTGGATGATTTACCTACAATACAGACATACTCTGTTTCAGAATCAATAAGTGCCTGTACTTGTGGATCGTCTTCAACTTTTACATTTAATTTTCTAGTAGAACCAAAACTAACTAATTTTGCATTCTCAAGCTTTAAATCTTTTTTTGCTTTATCAAAAAACTCTTTTTCCTTAGGTGATGCTCCAGGCCATCCACCTTCAATATAATCAACACCCAACTCGTCAATTAACTTTGCAATAGCTAATTTATCCTTTACTGATGGGGAGATTCCCTCCTGTTGAAACCCATCTCTAAGTGTCGTATCAAATATGTCTATCTTCATTCGTCTTCTTCCAAAAAAAAACCCCTGCAACGCAAGGGTAACAACGATAAGTTCGTTGTTCTTAAATAATAATTATGAAATTAATCATGAATTCATAATAGTTTCGATAATTTGCTTGTCTACAAAAAATATATTTATTCTTTGAATGTCTCACTCAATAACATGAACATTTTCTCTGTTGCGATTTTCCTGTGACTGATCTTTGTCTTCTCCTCAAAACTTAGCTCTGCAAGAGTTTTACCATCTACTTCAAAAACTGGATCATAGCCAAATCCATTATCTCCTCTTGGTGATGTAGTAATCCTACCTGGTAGAATTCCCTCAGTATCTAGACGATTGTTCCCATCAAAAAAATACAACACTGTTTGAAAAAAGGCATTTCTATTATCTTCATTTTCCAAATTAATAAGCAGTTTTTGAATATTGTCTTCTGCTGTTGCAGTTTCACCTGCATATCTTGCTGTTTTTACTCCAGGCTCATTATTTAGAGCCTCTACAAATAATCCAGAGTCATCTGAGATAACAGGGACATTATGTTTTTCAAAAATCTCTTCTGATTTTTTCTGAGCATTACCAATGATCGTATCTCTATCTTCGACAACATCTTCTAAACTATCATCGAAAATAATTTCAAAATCTGAATCTGAAAAGATTTCTTTAATTTCTTCGAATTTGTTTTTATTTTTACTGGCAAATAAAATTTTCATACATTTTTCTGTACGTCGAAAACTTTATTTACCTCATCTTTAGTCATCTCAAAAAGCTTGTCTAAGTCTTCCTTTGAGAATGGTTTCTGTTCAGCAGTTCCTTGAATTTCTAGAATTTCGAAATTGTCATTGAGAACAAGGTTTAAATCCACTTCAGCACTTGAATCTTTTTCATAATCTAGATCTGCGATAAATTCTCCATCGACAATCCCTACTGACAAAGCTGCAATCTGGTTTGTTAGTGGATTCTGCACTAATTTCTTTTGTTCAACGAGATTATTGAATGTTTCATTAAGAGCGATCCAAGCACCATTAATTGAGGCCGTTCTTGTACCTCCATCAGCATCTAGCACATCACAATCAACGGTTACTAAAAAACCATTGAGTATTGCGAGGTCACAAACTGATCTGAGTGACCTACCTATTAATCTTGAGATTTCTTTTGATCTTCCACCTTCGAATGATTTCCTTGATATTCTCTGATCTGAAGATCCAGGCAACATATTGTATTCTGCTGTTAACCAACCCTTATCAGAGTTTTCAAGCCATCTTGGGACCTTATCAGCAATGGAAACAGTAATCAAAACTTTCGTGTTTCCAGACTCATAGAGCACTGAAGTGTTTTCTGAATTAATAAAATCTTTGGTTACTTTTATATCTCGCATAAATCTATTTCTTAAGGTGATAGTCTAGTTATTTCCCATGAATTATCATTTTTAACATAAATAAAGCGATCATGGGTTCTGCTTCTTCTACCCTGCCAAAACTCCCAGAAACTAATATCAATTGCATAGCCACCCCAATTGTCTGGTCTTGGAATATCTTTTCCTTCAAATTCTATTTCCAACTCTTTAATCCTGTCTTCAACCGTTTCTCTTCCTTCAATTTCAGTGCTTTGACTTGATGCAATAGCACTTAGTTGTGCTCCCCTCGGTCTTGAAGCAAAGTAGTTATCAGATACCTCATCGGATGTTTTAGAAACTACGCCCTCAAGTCGAATTTGACGATGTAACTCAGGCCAAAAGAATAATCCTGAAATACTTGGATTGTTTTCCATTTCCCGACCCTTGCTACTTCCATAATCTGAGTAGAAAACAAGTTTGTTGTCGACAATATCCTTAAATAGTACGTACCTTGACCTTGGTGTTCCCTCTTCGCTGATAGTAGATATCGCCATTGCATTTGCTTCATTAACTTCTGCGTCAATAGCGATTTGAAACCATACATTAAATTGCTCTAAAGGATTGGTATCTAAATCTTCGATATTTAGTGGCTTGTCTTCGTACTCAACCCTAATTTTTTTAACTTTGTCAGATATACTGTCCATTTATTTTGATTTGATATAGTTCAATGCAGAACCAGCAAAAAACCAAGCAATCTGATCCTCAGATAGAGAATGATTTGCTTTGATTGTCTCTGTTTCACCATTTTCTTTTTCGAGGATAATTTCAACGGGTGTGTCAACTGCAATGTCTTTCAGACTACCAATAGTCATTTTGTCGAACTGTTCTATCTTTTCATAATCGTTTTTGTCTTCAAAGACTAGAGGTAAAATACCTTGCTTCTTTAAGTTTGCTTCATGTATTCGTGCAAAACTTTTTACCAATACGACCTTACAGCCTCTAAATCTCGGCTCCATTGCTGCGTGCTCTCTTGATGAGCCTTCACCATAGTTTTCATCCCCAACAGCTACCCAGCTAACATTCTCCTCACTGTAATTCTTTGCTATGCTTGGCAATGTATCGACTTCCTTTGTGAGTATGTTTACACCATCACCTGCTTTTTCAGCAAATGCATTATTGACTCCATTGAACAAGTTTTGTGAAATATTTTCAAGATGACCTCGGAACTGTAACCATTTACCAGCAGGAGAAATATGGTCAGTTGTACATTTTCCTTCTGCCTTCATTAAGACGCTCATTGAAACATAGTCTTCTTCATTAGGTGGAAGAAATGGGGTAAGTTTTTGAAGTCTATTTGATTCTGGATCAATTATTACTTCAACATCATCACCTGGTGTTGGTTGAATAAATCCCTCCAGTGTTTCTTCAAAGCCTTTGTCAGGTAATTCATCTGCAACAGGTGGGTTGAGTAAAATTTCTTCCCCATCTTGAGTAGTAAGAGTGTCGCTTAAGAAGTTGAAATCTAATGTTCCGCCAAGTGCCAAACCTATAACAGATTCAGGTGAACCAATAAATGATAGTGTCTCTGCATTTCCATCATTTCTAGCAGGAAAGTTTCTATTAAACGATGAGACGATTGAGTTACTCTCTCCTTCTTTGATGTCGTCTCTTTTCCATTGACCGATACAAGGACCACATGCATTCGCAAGAACAGTAGCTCCAATAGATTCTAAATCCTTTAAGTATCCGTCACGTTCTATAGTTGCTCTGGTTTGTTCTGAACCAGGAGTAACCATCAAAGGTACTTTTGCCTTCAGACCATGCTTTGCAGCTTCTCTGGCAATGAAAGCAGCTCTACCAATATCCTCATATGATGAATTCGTACAAGATCCAATCAATGCACTTGAGATTTTTACAGGATACTCATTGTCAATTGCATCCTTTTTTAATCCAGAAATTGGTCTTGCTAAATCTGGAGTGTGTGGTCCAACAATATGAGGCTCTAGTTCATCTAAATTAATCTCTATAACTTGATTGAAAAATTCTTCTGGGTTTTCTAAAACTTCATCATCAGCAGTGAGTAAATCGATTCTAGAGTCTGCCAATTCAGCTATTTCATCCCTGCCGGTAGCCTTTAGATAAGCACTTCCCTTTTCATCATATGGAAATATTGAGCAAGTTGCACCAATCTCTGCACCCATATTTGTAATAGTTGCTTTTCCAGTAGTTGAAATAGTTTTCGTACCCTCTCCAAAGTATTCAACTATTGCATTCGTTGCACCTTTAACTGTCAAGATTTCTGCAACTTTTAATATAATGTCTTTTGGAGATGACCAGCCGCTCAAAGAACCAGTTAGCTTCACTCCGATCAAGCTAGGTATTTTTGTATTAAAAGGCATACCAGCCATTACATCAACTGCATCTGCACCTCCAACACCAATCGCAATCATGGATAGACCTCCAGCGTTTGGAGTATGACTATCCGTACCGATCATCATTCCTCCTGGAAATGCATATTGTTCTAAAACTACTTGATGGATGATTCCAGCCCCTGGTCCCCAGAAGCCTATTTCATATTTTTCGGAAGCAGTTCTAAGAAAGTCAAAGACCTCTTTATGTGTCTTGTTTGCTACTTGAAGATCGCTAGCTGCTCCTTCATAAGCTTGAATTAGATGATCACAGTGGACAGTTGTTGGAACTGCTGTTTCTGGAAGGTCCGCTTGCATAAATTGTAAAAGAGCCATTTGTGCTGTTGCATCTTGCATTGCAACTCTATCAGGTGCAAAGTCACCATAATCTTCCCCTTTATTTAGAGAAACAGAGTCAATATCTGTAGCATGACCAAAAAGAAGTTTTTCAGCAAGAGTTAGAGGAGCATTTTTCCTCTCTCTTAATTTCTTGATATTTTCAGTTAGATTCTCGTAAACTGAAGAAACTAAACTTGCTGGTGTTACTGATAAATCCATCGTTTTAATTATATTCTCATATAGTTCTTACTAAAACCTTATCTGTACTCTGGACAAGTGGTTTGATAATCACAATTTGAGCACCAATCACCGACATTATATGAGGGTGATAGTGAATCATTAGGATTCCAGTTAGCAATTCTTTGTGCTTTATCCTCAAATTTTTTAATGATTGAATCAAACTCACTTTCTCCAAATTTTCTTTTCTTAAGTTTTCCACCATCTTTATTTGTATATATATGAAAGACGTAAACTTCGTCCTCTTTGAGTAACAATTTTGCACCTAGTGCATATAATTCAGCCTCGGTAAGGTCATCATTACTTTCTTGTCCTGTTTTAAGCTCAATAACAAGACCTTTTCCTTTATATCTACCAACAAGATCAGCCTGACCCATAAATGTTACTGCGACTTTATCCTCTCTTAACTCCATTTTTGAATTTGAGACTATTCCATCTTTTAATATAGAAAATCCAAGACCATACTCTGATAATTTAATTTCTAAATCGTTTTGATCTTCTACCTCATCATCTAAGGCCTGGATGAGTTCCTCATATTTTTTGAGTATTTGAGACGCAAATTTTTCCTCTTCATCTACGAGGAGCTTTTTCAATCTCTCAATTTCTTTATCTCCAAAGATATCTTTATTTTTTTCAAGCATCTTTTGTGAATATGTGTGAAATTTTTGCCCAAGCTCAGCTTCAAATGATTCGTTTTCAATATCTTTTGGTATGGCATATTGTGCTCTCCAAGACGTCCATCTCTCACAAGTCTCAAGATTGAGCAAGTTTGATTTACTTATTAAAATTCCCCTATTATTCGACTTTGCTTCTTGTCCATCTACAACAGGATACTGACCACACCTTGATGGTCTAGAACACATGTAGCAATGAAGTCCAGGAGTTGCTTGTTTTCTATTTGTTTCAAATTCTTGAATAATATTGAAATAGTTATCAATAATTTCTTTTGAATTTTCAGGTTCCTTTATCTCGTCAAAGTCATCGTGAATAAGCTGAGCAGTTAGAAATGTTTCACCCTCTAATTTGGTTTCTGCGACAATAGCTCTATCTATATCCTCAATATCAGATACTCCTGCCTTGAGCTTGATATATTCAGTATTGTCTTCATCTTCAAGTTGATATTGAAAGGATGTATACATACCCTTCTCTTCACTATCAATCTCTCTTATGATTTCTTGTCTATAAAAATCGATATTGACCTGAGGTAATGGTTTGGGAACCAAACTTCTAAATCGCTCAAAAAGTTCAGACATTATTTTTCTCTGTAATGGATCGTAAAATTGAAAGTTTTCTTCTGCAACTTTAACTGCAACCTCATCATTTGCTTCATTTAGTAGCCAATCAGAAATGGCATTATGAACACCGTTCCATCGATCTAAACGAGAATTTGGGGTTAAGGTTTTTGGACCAATAGATTGATGACACTCAGAAATTTTTTTAACTTCGTACGTTTTATAGAACTTAATGCCCTGGTTCATACTCTAAAGATAATTCAAATTTTCGTAAGAGCATGTATTTCAAACTTTATTTAAATCATATCTTGTATAGGGGGAATAATTAAAAATACACCATTTGTGTTTATTTTTTTAATTTTACATTTCTTACCAAGAGCAAGTCCTGTAACTACATCTATAATTCTCTGTCGATCTTCTTTCTTTGTAACTCCTCGTATATCAAGAGAAGTATTTTTTTCACCTATCTTTGAAGAATTTAATTTATAAATATCATCAATGGAGTTCATTATTAAAATTTCTAGTTCATCATTCATTATTGAATTATCTCACAAAATAAAAGTGAGCTTCATAGTGTAAAAATTTATATTAATAAAAGTTACTTTAAAGTTTCTATTTCATCCGGACAGAATTTTAAAGATTTTTGATTAGGAAGAGACAAGGTGATTGAGGATTTATCAACAAGTTCTTCAAATGTGGTTTTATTTTTTATTATGCCTACCGGATTGTCTGTATCAATGATTGTTTCAAGTGGTGTATATAAAAATTTTATGAGGGCTATCTCAAAATCTGTAAAGTTTACAGAATTATTTTTTGTTACGTTTTCTGTACTCATTAATCCACTTTTGATACATGATGAATGGTGGAGCCCTAGTGAGTGACCTAGCTCATGAATTAAAACGTGATCTCTCTCCAAACCATATAGATCGGCATCAATCCAAATGCTTTCCTCTATCAAGTTATAAAACCCTGTATAACCAGCACAGGAGCCAGTCCCCCAAGCATCACCATATGGTCTTCTGCTCAGACATTCTCTAAGCTCAATAGGAATTGTTATTGCTTCACTGTTTGTTGAATAACTAAAAAAATCATAACCAATAATCTCGTTTATTACTCTGACGAACTCTTTTACAATTCTCTCATCTTTATCTGTAAAATCACCATCGAAACCGTACACAACAGGACTATCTTGCTTGAAAACGTCTCTGTTTACATATCCGGAGTCTCGACTGTATCCACCTGGATCGTATGTATGAGTTGAGCCAATTATAAGATCTTCAATGCTGAATTGTTTTACTAGTTCATCTGTAACTTCGGTTATATTGTCTTTGTAGTCATCGTGAATTATTGTATTTGGAAAAAACTCTTCTCTTTCTCTGTTTTCCCAGTCACCCCAGATAAAAATATCCCAGAGGTTTGCCCAACTAATAGAGATTTCTGGCCAACCATGAGCCCATCCTCTAACAACATATGGTTGGAATGAAAACGTTAATCCATCATCATTTATCGATACAGCATTTAGATTTCTATAACTCCAAGGCTGAGTTTTATCATCTTCTAAAGTGGGGATTTTACCTTCATCTACTCTAAGAATATCTTCTAGCCTGTTATCGAGTAATTCAAGCCATAGTGGGTTATAACCATCTTTTTCGAAGCCCTGTTCATTTAAAAGCTTATCGGACATAATATCTTTGAGTTCAATTTTTGTACATGTAGAAAGATCATAATTATAAGTTTTATAGAAATAGTCACCATGATTACCCCCTGTAAAAGTATGAATTTGGAAAATTACAGATATATAATTCATCCTTTCTTCAGGAACCATTCCATATTCATATAGATAAAAACCATCCTCGGGTGGGTTGTTATGATGACCTAGATTTTTCCCATGGACTTCAAAAGAGGATTGACTACTAACTAAATAATTAAATACAGAGTAGAAATCTGCCCATGTTGGGTGGTCCCAAGCGTTATCTGATATATCAAATCCAACAAGACGATAGTCGCCTGTTAAGCCTGAGGCCCAGTGGTCTCCCCACTCAAGATCATCATGAAAATTAAGAGTGGTTAATCGGGCATAGTCTTCAAATACAGTATTTATCTCTGCAAAACAGGATTCATACATAGACGCATTGTCAATTGAGTCTTCGTATAGCTCGTTCCACACATTCAGATTCTCAATATTTAATACTGGATACCTAAATGTGTTATTCCAAGTTGTGTTCGAATCATAAGTGCCAACTTCACTTAAACAAAAAACGTCAGGCGTAAGTTCGTCTTCTCCCTCTTCTTTTGAGTATTCATTCCAATCATCCACATGCCACTTTAAAATCCATTCATCTACAAAACATTCCTCAGGAGAATCAAAATGTTGTTCCCAAATTAATCCAGATGGAGTCTTATACATTGTGATGTATCCATCTTCTACCATTGGTGATCTAATGTGATCTCTTACATAGTCTCCTTCCCCACTGATATTCATATTGAAAAGATTATTTTTACATGTAAATAAAGCCTCTTCGCCCTCGACATCTTTTGCATATATTTCAACATTCAACATGTCTTCACCCTGTAGACCCTCTGCATAGGCATTGATAACAACTTCACCGTCCAATTTGTAACCAACACCTTCATCTAATTCCATTCTTTTTTTGAGATTAATATCTAAATCACCTGTGCTATCGGTGAACTTGATATCAAATTTTTTAGGTCCATTTGGGAAAGAGTATTGAATGACAAATTCATATGATTCATATAAACCAAGATTTTCATCACAAAGATTTAGATTAATGAGTGGTTTTTGATTTTCATCAAGAATGAACTCATTTTGCTCTGCAGCAAGATCAGATAATTCGTTTATCATTTCATCTGCAAAATCTAAGTCATTTTGTAATTGATAATTCTCTTCAATTAAATCCTCTATGATTTCATTTTCAAAAAGAGCAACTTGGACAATAAAAAAAATAAATAATGTGTAAAAAATAAATAATGATTTCCAAGAAGGTGGTCTTTTTAATGCATTAATAAAACTATTCATTATTTACCCACCTAACAATCTCTTTTGCAAATTTTTGTCCGCCTTTATGACTTGGTTCTATGGGGTTAGCATAATCTTCAGATGTGACAAAAATTTCCCTTAACTCAAGCACCTCTATGTTGTATTTGCTCCCGATCCTATAAATAGAGTCATTAAAAAATGAGACCATCGTTCTTGCTGATTCTGCAATAGAATCAAACTCCTCTGAACCAACTAAATCCCCTTCATATACTGTGCATAGAAGTGGAGTTGCCCTGTAGTCAGTTAGTTTCTGCACAATGGCCTCATAATTCTTATTTATCGGTAGTAACATCTCCCTTAATTGTTCAAGAACACGGTTTGGCGAATACCTAAAATCCTGAGTCAAGAAGCTGATATTGTTTAGAAGATCATTTCCACCAATAGACAATACTGTATGAGTATCCTCTTCAGAAACATGTTCTAGCTGGCTAGTTAAAACATGATCTGTGGTCGCTCCATCAAGTGCTATTTGTAAAAATTCATCATTAGAAATATGTTCTAAATGTTCCAGTACAGAGAGCTCATCAGATTCAACATAAACCTTATTGTCAATGATGGAATCACCTAAGAGTGTAACTTTGTTCATATTCCTCTATGAACACGACCAATATGATAACCATCACAATATCTGCATTTGTAGTCTTTTATGAGTTCCTTAGCTCTAAAAGAAGCGAGTCTTGCCGATTGTAATGCAAGTAAGGGATTGTCGTATTTAGTTTTTCTTTTGCAACTCCAACATTTATCACATAAACAATATGAATTTGAATACTCTGACCAGCAAATAGGTTGTTTAAGTGTGATACGTTGTCGGGGCATTTATTCCTTTTTTAGTAACTTTCACTATAAATATAGCGAATAATAGTGAAAAACACAATTAATAAATTATATTTTTAGTACTTTACACTATTAAGAGAGTTTTTCTATACTTTACGTATGAGTAAAGGTTATCCCCTATCGTTGAATGCAGTCAACGTGGTCTGTTTTAAGATCGACTGGATTGAGATGGATTTAAAAGTTCTCTTAATCAAAAGAAGTATCTCCCCACATAAAAATAAATGGTCACTTCCTGGTGGTTTTGTCAATGAAAATGAAAGTATTGAAGAGGCAGCACATCGTAAATTTGTTGAGGAGACTGGCATTGCACCTGCATACATAAACCAGTACAGGACATATAGTGAATCCTCACGTGATAAAAGACCTGTAAAAGGTCAAAAGGTACGTGTTATTACTACTGCCTTCAATGCAATTTATACCAGTACTGATGAACCAGTGATCTCTGAAGAGAGTTCAGAGTATAAATGGTTTAAGATTCCACGAAGATATATTGATAGATCTATTCCAAAATTGGCTTTTGATCATTACAAAATATTAACAGATGCAGCTAATCGACTCAGAGTGGACTTAGAATACAGTGGTTTAGCAACTCGATTTTTGCCAAAGCAGTTTACACTAGGTCAGATTCAAGACGTATATGAAGTAATTTGGGAGGTTGATCTTGACCCAGCTAATTTCAGAGATAAATTAACAAATGTTGAAGGTTGGATTAAAGAAGTTAAAAATCCGCCAAAAGAGGTTGATACTAGGCGTGGAAAGCCACCAACTTGGTATAAAGAACAAGATGTTCCCCAATTTGAAAGAATGATTTCTAACCCTGATGGCGCAGTGATTAGAGAAAAAGAATCAGAGTATCAAAAAAATTTAGATAGTATGACTTCAGAGATACCAATTATCGATATAAATAACCTCGATTAGTGTTGATCAAATTTTTATTTCAATTTTTTTATTGATTATTAATAATTTTGATTATTCCATCACCATATCTTTCAATTCTACGTTCTGTCATTCCAGTAATTTGACTAAGCTCATTCAAGTCTTTTGGTAAAAAATATACGATTGAATTCAGTGTTTTGTTGTTGAATATAATAAATGGAGAGTTACCTTCAGTTCTTGCTAGTTCTGTTCTGTATGATTTTAATTTTTCTACTAATGGATCATTAATATATCCATTTTCATCAACTTGACCATTATATTGTTTTCCCTTTTTGCTACTTCTTTTAGATTGACTTTTTAAATCTTCTAGTTGTTTTTTTAACGAGGCAATTTCACTCTCTAGCTCTGAAGTAGATGGTTCTCTTTCCTGAGAACGGTTAAGAGTATTTGATTCTGTGATGAGATTGTTAAGACTTTCAAATATTCTCAAAATTGGATTTTTGTAATTCAAAGGTCTTGATTCATCTTCTTTTTCTGGATATTCATAAAGGAAAACACTTTTACTAGCTCTAGTAATACTTGTATATGCCCAGTTAATACTATTTGAGTAGCTGTTTGCAAAATCTACTATTATATTTTCCCATTCTCCACCTTGAGCTTTGTGTGTCGTAATTGCATATCCATACGAAATCCAAAGTGAATTCATAAAGATATCACTTTCATAAATTTGAGCAAGTCTTTCCTCTTTGTCATATATTGAAGCGTCCCCAACTATTGCATCGATTTGTTCTTTTTTTCTAATTGAAACATCTTCTCTTAAATAAGAATCAATAATATTTTCTCTTTGACTTCTGTGAAGAGAATTGGTTAGTTTTTGTGTATCGAGAGTTTCAATGATAATTCTTGCATCAATAAATTCTGACTCATATGCATTTGCATCAACCTTTAACAGCTGTACATCTTGAAAATGAAGTTGGACATTTTTAAGAACTTTTGTTTCTTTGTTATTACCGTCCCAAAAGTCAATTTTTAAATCTAATTTGGGACCTTCAATTATTCTTTGATATATTTTTGTTACTTTGACATTGTCTCCGTTTAATAATTCTGAAGTATAAAAACGATTATTTTTAGTGATCATTAGTATTTCATCCAACTTAATCATTTCATTTAATTTATTTTTTATCTCAAGTTGATTAATTTCATATTCTGTTTGTCCAGATACTTGTAAATTTAAACTATGTAGTTTATTTCTAATTTCGGTGTTCCATCTGTTTACATCTTCATTTTTAAAAGAAAGTATTTTAATTGAGTTTGTATCTTCGCTGAAACACTCAACGAATTTATCAATGCACTCGCTCTCATTATTTAGCCTTTGAACAGATTTGTCTAAATATGGTTTGATAAATTTATTTTCAGAAATCAGACCTCTTGCTAAATACAAAAGTTGTGAATTTTTTTCTTGCCGAAATGTTAAATCAAGGTTGATACTTTTTACTTTTAAGCCCTTATCTTCAAAATAATAGGGATTTAAAGCGCTAGAATTTTGGTATTTGAAAGGCCTTATATTTATTGGGGGTCCTAACTGATATATATCTCCTATAAAAATTGTGTAATTATTTTTTAGAATAAATTTTTCTATAGTTTCTAACTCACTTTCTTTATCTTTCTGTGACCAATTACCTCTTTCATCGTAATAATCAGGAATCATTGAAGATTCATCGAATATATACAATGAATTTTTACTTCCTTCCAGCCTCCTTTTAGTCTTTTTCTCTCTATTTAGATTTCTTCTCTCCCACTGCAGAGTGGGTCTACCATAAAGTAGAGATGCCATGGTTTTTGCATCAGTGACACCTTTTGCTCTTAATACAGCAGCAGCTCTTCCTGATAAAGCACTTACATAAATATCTTCAAAGCCAGTGATATTGTCAACGATATATTTAATTAGTTCAGTTTTACCACTACCCGCTTCCCCAGTAACAATAAGAATATTTTCTATCTCATCTACATTTTTATCAGAATCATTATTGTTGTTCTGCAGCGAAAATGTTTGTACTATTTCAAATGCTTCTTTTTGTTGATCTGATAAGTTTATTTTATCTTTACGAAAATATTTCTTAATCATTGATATTTATTTTATATTTGATGTAAATGCGAGGTAGTTTAAAAAGTAAAAATTTGTATTGACTATGGACGTTTTAAACATTGTAATCCCCTCTTTAGCAATTAGTTATATTTTGTATTATTATTTGTTAAATTATATGCAATATTATTTGCAATATAATATAAAATATAATATATTTATTATATGGAAGAAAGTAAAAAACAAAGGTTCAAGAGAATTGCTGTAGGTCGAGTAAATAAAGCAGTAAAGTCAATTGAACTAATTGGTAATCTAGGTAACACAAGCCTTTATGAATCCACTCCTCAAGATAGGAAAAAAATAATAAAGGCTGTAAACGATGCTGTTACTCAGATGAAAATTGAATTAGACGGTAAAAGTAAAAAGAAAGAAGGATTCAACTTTGACTAATACTGTACTAGTAAGGGAATTTCCTTCTGGGTCTATATCTTTAAATAAAGACGATTTAGTCTCAGAAGGTCAATTTCAACCTCTTGGCAGAGGCGAAGATGAAAAACAAGGTTTATGTCATCAGTTCTTTATTAATGGTTTACCAAGACTTAAAGCTTCTATAAATAAAATAGTATTTGATGATGGTGAGTCATATTTGTCACTCAATAGAAATTTTGCTGGTTCAGAGTGGATTTGGGATCAATTTAATAAAAGATTAAATCTTGGAATCTACACAAATAATCAATATGAATTTGTTAACCTAAAAATGCCTAAATTAAAAAAAGGAAGTACTCAAGCACGTTCTACGAGCTATACATGGCAAAATATTGATCAAGAAAACTTTGACAAAGAATTAGGAATACCAAACGCTCGATCATTATTGGAAAATAATGGGATAAAGATAATTAAAAAATCAGATCTTCTTACTCAGCCTCCATCTAGAGATAATTATGTTGCCTACTGGAATGTAGATAATGAACTTGCTCCCGGACTTGTCTATTTTATTTTGGCCTTTTTACCAATTGCTATTTCATCAAGTGCATACTCAAAACCTGAGATAGTGGTTGTAGATGAGCCAGTTTTAGCAAGAGAAACTATGTTTTATACGCTTGATGAATTACTTTCAGCTGGAGAAAAAGACACGATTGAATGTAAGTCATCAATGTATTTTTCAGCAAAAACAAAAACACCCCCTACTGTTGTAAATCATGAGATCATAAAAGCAATTGTTGGAATGTTAAATGCAAAAGGTGGAACATTGTTAATTGGAGTATCTGAAGATAAAGACTCGAAAGACTACTTTAAAAAAGGCATCCAAAGTGACTTTGAGTGGATGAAATATGCAGATGAAGACACTAAATGGGTAAAAAGAATGGGCCCTCTAACTCCAACATGGGAAGATTATCAAAAAGTTCTTAGGAAAGAAATAATGGACAGAATTGGAAGGACATATTTTAATAGTTGTATAGTGATTAATTTTGAAGACATAGGTTACGGAAAAGAAAATCCTGTTGCCAGGATTGATATTGAACCAGCTCCACAGCCTGCTAGTGATAGAAATGGAAACCGACATATACGTTTTGCAAATGGCACACAGCTTCTTCCTAAAGAACAAGAAGAAGAATATTTTAAAAATAGATTTCCTGACTTAGAAGATTATGAAAGAGATGTGAATAAATTAGATGGATAACTTAAAATGGACATTTCCTGAAAGAGGCTTGCAAGACGCAAACGAGGCATTCGATGGCACCTTAAGTAACTTTGATGGAAAATTAGGATCAATCTTAAGAGAAGCAATTCAAAACTCTGCAGACGCTAGATGGCCAGCCTTTGATAATGAAAAAAAAGTTGAAGTTAGAGTTTCAGTAATTAAATTGACTGGTAACCATAAAAAAAAGTTTTTAGAAAATATGTCATGGAAAACTCTTGAAAACCATCTAAATGCGGTAGCAAGCTCTGACTCAACAACGGCTATGTCATTAAATAATAAAATCAAAAAAGGTTTAAAAAATATTAAGAATTCAAGTCTTTATCTTATAAAAATTGAAGACTTTAATACATCTGGTCTTTACGGATATGAAATGAGACAAGATTCTGATGACAGTGGCGTCAAAAATGCTTTTCAAGCAGCTTTATTCTCAACAGGTATTTCTGAAAAAAATACTGGGGGAAGTGGTGGGAGTTACGGAATGGGAAAATTTGCCCTAATGAAAGGGTCTTCTATTCAGACAATAATTTACAATACCTGCATTAGTAAAGAAAAAGGAAGTTTCACACCATCAGGAAAAAAATACGATTTGAGTGAGTTTACTGACAATAAAGTAGACAACAGACTTATTGGGAAGATAAGTATCGGAGATCATGAAATAGGTGAAAAAAGATACGACAAACAAGGATGGTTGGGCAATTCAGAAATTAGAGAAAGTGAGATAGATCTTGGAAATGGTGAGAAGCATATTAATAAAGAGACTGTTGCTATCTCTGCATGGCCAAATGAAGAATTTGTAAAAAACCTGTATTTAGAAAGGGAGCAAAAACCTGGTACATCAGTATTGATTGTGGGATATGATCCAACAGAAGATTTTGGTCAATATGAACGTGACGTATTAGATATTGTTCAAGAAATTAAAAGAACCATAAGTGTTAATTTTTGGCCTGCAATGGCAAAAAGTAATAAGCTAGACGGCGGAATAGATATTCATGTTGGGGGATTTGAAAATGATAAAACAGTTGAAGATTTTAATAAAGTTGACCCAAAAGATTTTGTTCCTCAACATGTAATTCTTCTCAAAACATTTGAAGAAGAATTACAAAACCCTAAAACAAACTTTAATAAAGAGGGTGAGTTGAAAGATTTTGGAGATAAGGTTGCTCGTTTTGTGGAAATGAAGATTCCAAAAACTAAAAGTAAGAGTGAAGTTGGAGATAATTATCACGATTCAGCAGAGCATGATATTGCAGTTTTGGTTGAATATGTTAATAAAAATGAAATAATTGATAAAAGTTTGTTAAATAAAGTAGCTCTTTTTAGAAGTCCTGGAATGGTCGTAAAGTATGACTTTGGGGAAAACAATAGAACTAGCGACTACAGAAAAATAAAAAATTACGGGAAAAATTTTATAGCAATCGCAATAGCTGGCTCTTATGCACAAGATCCTTCTTTAGAAGTTGATGCTAAGATTGCTGATCAATTTTTTAAAAATTGTGAACTACCCCATCATGATTCATGGACAAATAAACCAGAAGCATTTAAACATATTTACCCACAAAGGGGGCCTAAAAAAACTCTATATGATGGACTTAACAAAATTAGTAGTGTTGTGACTCAACTGCTTAAGGAAGAGAGAAGAGTAACTTCCAATATACCTTTTGAAATGAGAAAAGATTTGAGCATCCCGTCAGAAGGTGGAACTACTAAAAGAGGTGTTGCTGAGGCTCCTTTAAGATATAACTTTAGACTTTCATCAACTTCAGTAAACTTTAGTGAAAAAACATTAAACTATACTATCAACTCCAAACTAATTGCTCCTAAAATGCTTGATGGAAAAGTAAAGGTAGAGATTGGAATATCTGAAAGCTCTCTTCAAGGATCAAAACGCAAACTTCCATTTAATATAAAGAAATCATCAGTCAAAGGATCTGGTGGAAAGCTAATTGAAAACAATGTCTTCGAAATAGATAGTGAGAAGCTCAGACAGCATAGATCTATACAATTTGAAATTGTTGTTAATACTAAAGAGGTGGGGATTGATCCTTTTGATATTGCTATAGAGCTTGATAAACCAATTGTAACGGAGGACAAATAATGTCAATTTTACCTTGGGATAATTTCATAAAAGATTGCTACATAAGACTTGAAAATTTAGTAATAGATGGATCGACAAAAGAACTTGAAGAAGAATGGAGTTTAGAAGGGCTTAAATCAGCTAACAACACAGAAAGCAAATTTGTTATCTATCCAAAATCAAAATACGACATAGAAGACTACCATAATTTGAAATCCGTTGTGTATTTTGGAATAGAAAAACTTACTTCAGAATACGATGAATCAAGAGTTGTTAAATTTTACAAAGATCACATTGAAGATTTGGATGTGTATTGTGTTTTAAATAGCACTCAAACGAAATTTAGACTCCCAGTTAAAATGGAGCTTGACAAAGATTCTTCACCATTAGATGGATCCCCATTATTTTGGAAGGCTCGAATAGAGATAACAAAAGACTTTTTTGGAAAAGATATTTATATAAATCCTTATATAGAAACGAATATTAATAAAATTTTTGATAGAGAAACCATGGGTATTTTTAGTGGGGGTGAAATTGGAAAAAGGACAGAATTCATAAGAATTAACTTTAACGATGTGGAACCTCCTGAGGGAAGTGATGCAGAGATAGAAATTAGAAAAGTTTACTTTAAAGAAGGAAAAGATTTCGAAGACCCAAAAAAAGTAATAAAAGGTATTGATTTAAGTGCTGTAAATGAAGAAGTGTGGGTTTCAACAGAACCAGATGGTCCTGAAGACCGCCCATTTGGATATGCAAATATGGACTTAGATCATTTAAGGGTAATGCTAGAAGAAGGGAGCTCAGCAATAGATTCACCATTATTTGAGCAAATAAAAAAATTAAAACAAAAACAAATAACTAGTTCTGTTTGGAAAACTGTGTGTAATGCAGCTTTACTAAAACTTACTGCGCAGTATGAAAAAGCATTAGATGATGAGAGTATTGAAGAAGATCCCTCTGAATATGCTTTAGATAAATTAACTGACTTTGAACAAGCTGCTGTAGGGTATTTTTGTCAAAAAATAACTTCTCGCTCAGGATCCCAAAATGATAGATTATCAGCTATTAAAGAAGTTCTTAAGAAATATTTTGGTGATGGTGAGGGAGTTGATTTATTTAATTCTCTTTTAGCAATAGAAATTGATAAAAAAGTTGGAATTAAAAAGTATTCAAATTTAGTCTTCGAAAAAAGTGAAGAGTTGTATGAA
The DNA here is from genome assembly GCA_902587025.1 of uncultured Candidatus Actinomarina sp. Taxonomy (GTDB): domain Bacteria; phylum Actinomycetota; class Acidimicrobiia; order Actinomarinales; family Actinomarinaceae; genus Actinomarina. The sequence continues at coordinate 23,441 of CACIJJ010000008.1, forward strand.
AATTCTTCTGAAGATGATGAAGAGATTGGAGCTTTTTAATGATTGAATTGAGAAATATTTCTGCAGACTCAGCTGATAGGTTACTTGGTGAAACAGGTTATTTGTCGGATCATGAAACGAAGAAAAATATAGACAAACAGCTTCTAAATGATTATTCAATCAAACATAAAAGAGATAATGGTTATAAAGAAATAGATCTTTCGTATGCAAAAAAAGTAATAGATGAAGCTTTAAAAAATGAAGATTATTTTATAGAAAACAAAGGCAGTTTAGCTGGAGCAACTTTTCAAGAACAATGGATTGCCCCTAGGCTTCATTATTCTCTAAGGTTGACTAGAAGCGAGGCGGCTGATCCTAAGCTTTGGAATTATTTAGGTTTAGTTTTTGAAGATTATATTGTCAACAGGTGGACGGGAAAAGGTGGCGGCTTCAATAATGAAAAGTCTAAACCTTTAGAGTATCATTTCTTACTAAAACAGTGGGACAGGCATCAATTATCTAAATTGTGGTGGATGGCTGAACTCACTAGAAGTAATGGTAGTTACCACCCTAAAGGTGGGATTATAAATACAGATATAATTAACTATATTGTTGCACTGTTGGCACCACAATCTATCCAATATAACTTGGCAGTTTTAGAAATAGAAAATGATGTATTAGGAGATGGTGAATTTGTTTTAAATACTGAATGGATTAGAGCAATTTACAGGTTAATTAATAGAAAAATACTGCACGAGTCAGGCTCCGTGAAATCAGGATTAAAAATAAACTTTGAAGAAGCAGAAAGATGGTTTAATGAAACACCAAATAATAAGTTTCTTACAATTAAATCCAAAGAGCTACCTCCCGCTCCTAAAGATATTGTCATTGATAAAAAAGAAATACAAAAGGTTGTGGATTGGATAAGGAGTGGAATCAAGAATCAAATCTCAACCGAATGGAAACACCTAAATGATATTGCAGTAGAAATAATTACCGATACAAAAACTCCACTTAAAAGGGAGGAAATTTATGCAAAAGGGCTTGAAGCTGGTAATTATTCTCAAGACTGGCAAAAACGTGAATTAGCATTTTCTTTAGAATTTGATAAGACTCGTTTTAAAAAAGACGGAAGTAAGTGGACTTTAAATTAATTATTTTTAGTAAGTTTTCTGTGAAATTTTATATTTCTTAATTCCAGTTTGTGATCTTCATTAAGTTCTAATTCATTGAAGTAGCTGTCTTCGTACCTAGATTCATTTAGTAATTTCTGAGATTTTCGAACTACATAATTATCATCTATATATAGGGTTCCGAGATCAAATAAACTGTGACAATTTGCACAAAGACACAAAATATTATTTAGGTTATCTAACCCACCTTCACTTTTTGGCTTGATGTGTGCAGCTTCAGAATATTGTTTTCTATCTCCATTTGAATTAATGTAATCTTCGAATTTGTAGCGACAAAACTGACAATGAGAATACATTTTTTTAATCTCTTTGACCAGCTTTTCATTCGTAACATATGAATATGTATTTCTTTCAAGAATTTTAGGTAATTCTGAAATAGGAATTTGTAATAAATTATTGCTTTTTGTTGCAGGATTTGGAATTACTTCAGAAGGAATAAATTTTAATTTAAACTCAAACTTTTTATCTCCTAATTTTTCAGTAACAAATTGTGTATAATTTTTTAAGCTAATCTTTCTAAGTGTTTTAGTAACGTTGCTTGTAAATTCACCTTCTGGTCTTAAATAAACTCTTGTTTTGTCAGCTTTTCCTGTATAAATTTGGAAATTTAGTTCTATATTCTCTGTAAGTATTGATATGTCTTCATAAGCTTTATTAAATTCTTGTTTCATTTTTATTTTATTTCGATAGTTTTTGGTTGGATTATAAAATTCGTTTTTAGATTGAAAATAATAATCTAATAAATTTTGTTTTAAAATACTTACTTTTATAAATTCGTTTAATTCTCCCCAATAGTCATAAGTTATTGATTTTTGTGGGCCTAGAAAAGCTTTTCCTTCACCATTGCCAACACCAGTCTTATTATTTGGCCAAACAAAACTATCATCAGCAGTTATTATCCTAAAAGGGTTTTCTAATTTTAAGTAAGATATTATTTGACTAAAATCTTGTTTATCTTTTTTTAATACATTTATAACATTATCTACAGTCATGTCCTTAAATAGTCCCTTAAATTCTTTTTTTAATCCAAGATGGGCCAAGATAGACCATGACTCCCACCCTTTTCTTTCAGTGGGATTTAAATTAAATATTTTTTTATCAAGTTGTCTGTGAGTATCTCCATAAATTATCCACCCCTTTATTGTGTCGCTAATTTCAATATTTGTGTGCTTTTTAAAAACTGAGGCCTTTTCTTCAAATTGAAGATTGGGTATTTCAATTTTCACTATGCTCTTCCATATTTTGTAATATCCATCTGTTTTAATAGTGCTATTAATACATCAACAACAATACTGTTTCCAGCTTGTCTGTAAGCTTGGTTATTAGAAACCGTAATCTTAAAGTCATCTCTAAAGCCCATGAGCCTAAAACATTCTCTTGGTGTTAATTTTCTAATTCTTCCCTTTTTATACGTAACATAATTATCTACACCAGCTCGGTGCATTTTGTGCATAGTAGACAATAAAGCCCTGGCAACTGGTAAATCTGTTTCTGGTTTTGAATAAAATTTCTTTGTTCCTGAATTTAATACATAATCTGAAACTTTATCAGATAGGTAATATTTGTCTTCTACTTTATTTATGTCAAAAATAAACTCATCGTAATCTTGAAATTCTTCTACACCTTCAAATATAAAATCTCCATGCCAATTGTATTGTTGGTTTCTTTTCTGACATAAAGCAACCTCACCATTTATTTGAGTAAATCTTTTTTTAATATTTTTTTCTTTAGTTACAAACTTTACGCCTTTGTCTCCTAAGTAAAACTTTGAATTAATATTGTCCTCTAGAAAATCTTGCATTGTAGTTTTCAACTCAATTGGTTCCGGAAATATGAATTGGGTTTTTTTTCTAAAACCAACTACAAATATTCTTTCCCTATTTTGAGGAATACCATAATCTCTACTATTTAAAACCTGATGGTGGATATCATATCCAAGGTCTTCAAAGACATCTTGTATCACTTTCCAAGTATTTCCTTTATCGTGGTTGATAAGCCCTCTAACATTTTCAAATATAAAAACTCGTGGCTTACATTCATCAACAATTCTTGCAAAATCATAAAATAGAGTTCCGCGGGTATCTTCAAGTCCTAGTCTCTTTCCAACCATAGAAAAAGATTGACACGGACTTCCACCAACTAGTAGATCTACTTTATATTTGTATTTTTTAGCTGAAAAATTTGTGACATCATCATGCCAGTTCTTTTCATCAATTTTATAATTCTCAAAGTAAGATTGTTTGCAAAACTTATCAATGTCTCCAGAAAATACAATATTGGTTTTCAAATTTAAACGTTTGAGTGCGTATTCGATTGCACCAACTCCGCTGAATAAAGTTGCTAAATTTATTGTTGCGTTTGGGTTCGAAAATTTTTTTTCAAACCAAGGGGTAAAGTCAATTTCATGATTTTGTGAATCTAAAGTTAGTTGCAAACTCTTCATTTGTACCATTTTAGTTAAACGTTGAGACATATTCTATTAAGTACCTTTTAAGTTCTTCAAGCATTTGTACGTGGATAAGATAATTGGTTTTTAAACAATTTTATGGTCACGAAAAAAGAACGCAATTTAAATAGATAAAAGGCTAATAAAAAACACAATTAATGTATTTTTTACTTGCATGAAGTTTGACTATTTTAGACTCAAAAGTATTAATGAAGTATCTAATTAAAAATTTTTAGGATACTAATCTACACTTTGTTGAAATGAATTAACAGAGTCAACATAAGAACAAGTATCACAGCCTTCATTTATTTCAGGAATAGAGTTTGAATCCAAAACTTTTTTAATTTTAAATATTTTATCTTCGACCCATTCTGTTGACCCTTTGTATTCAAGAATATATGTTTTGAATTTCATGACATCATTAAATTTTTTTGACGTCTTAATACCATTTGAATAAAGAAAAACACTGTCATCGGCTACTTTAAAACCATTCATTTTAAATAGCCATTGATAAATATCTATTTGTCTTTTGTACTGCTCTTTCCAACGCGTACCATCATTTAAATCAATTTCTTTTGGAGTAGAAGTTGATTTATATTCAACGATAACTAATTCTTTCGTATCAGTATCAATCCAAACATCGTCTACAGATCCCGTAATAATTAAATCTGTTTGTTGATGGTGATATTGTATTCCTTTTCTATTGTTTCTCCAATCTTCCATGTCTTCATGTTCAAAAGGTATTAAGTTTCTTTTTAAACTAACCATGTAGGGATGTGGTTCACCTTTTTTTCTATAAATATCAAGTTCTTTTTTCATTAATTCATCATGAGCAATGTTTAATGTAAACGCTGGTATACCTATATCTAAAATATTCCCAACTTTATTTAGGTAGAAACACCTCTGACACGTAAGGAAGCTATCAATTCCACTTCTACTTAATTTAAAAGTCTTTCCTGATTCATACTTATATGTATTATTTTTTCTAAATGTCATAATTACTCCTCATTATCTTTAATAGATGGAAAACTGTCAATTGTAAAATACTCACCAGATGGTAAACCCCATATGTTTGTTACATCACTCCAACGAAATCCATTTTTTTCATCTAAATCCCCCGGGTAAATTACTGAAGCAACGTATTGAAACAATAACTTTGTTGGAATTTCTTTAACATGTGATTTTGATTGTTTTGAATCGACAGCAGATTTAAGCTTTTCAATATATTCCAAAGTTCTTATTGAAACTTTTCCACCAGCATTTCTAGAGTTACGTTGTAGTTCCATCTTTAAATTTATTGGTTTAGGTTGAGACAGTTTTATGTGAACTCTTGTGGGTGAAAGAAATGATTTTTGATCATAGAGTTTTGAAAATCCTTTTCCAAGATCTAAATTTAACTTTTTTGAATCTTTTTCAAATCTCATAGTTGTCCACACATCATTGCCATTTGGTGTGAACCCCAAAAATCTTTTTCCACCATATAAATTTCTTCTTTTGGCATTATCTTCATAAATTTTATTTAATTTTTTAGTCATATAACTCCTTTATATTTTGAATTGTCAAACCAGCAGTTAATCAAGACAGGCATCTTTATCACAGTAAAAAACAACTGCTGGTTTGGCGTAGATAGATTAAATAACTGTGGTGTTCAACAAAAGGGTACAGAAAGGTCAAGCTTTAGGAGGTGAAGAGCTTGGTAAACAAACCCCACGTTCTAAACTCTCTTTAGACTCTATTCCACAGTTATTTAATTCGAGTTGGTAAGCATTTCTATGCTTGGTTAGAATTTTTTGTCTAATCTCTTATCTTCATGAAACTTGACAAACAATCTAATATTATTTATTTCATAATGGTATCTTGTAATGCTCCTAAATATGGCCCAACTAAATATAGGAATTTCATTCAACCACTTTGTGAATATATATTGATCCATATCTGGTAGATCCAAAAAAAGTTTTTCGTCTTTTATAGATATACCAGACCTAACCCTTCGAACTAACTTAATAGCTTTACGTAGGTTAAATCTCTCTATTCTTTTGTGGTATTTATTTAGTTCTTTATCTAAACCAAATAACTCATCACTATATTTATACATGATTAACTCCTTTGTCATTAATGGCGTGGGTATATATAACAGTTCAATCAGAAGGATTTAAGAAGGCGCCAATATTCTTCAATATGGTTTTAATATGGAATTTCTTCTTAAATACTTCAGAAATCTGAAATATTATATAATTGACAATTAACCATTGTGATTAATTGTCTCTCTACAAATAAAAAATCGACTTACGTCGATATTTTTTTATTATTTAATTGTTAAAAACAATTATACCACACAAATACCCAAAAGTCAAATTTGGGTACCCTATGATCATTGAGGTTTGAAAATTTTTTAAAAAATCTTTATTTAAAAAATAAACACATACTTTGTATCATCAAAATTTAAAAAAGTCAAATTTCGTATTTTTTTATGTTTTTGCATACCTTTCGCCTCAAATGTGCTTTATCACTGCCAAAACTGCCAAAAGTAAATAGGTCCCTATGAAAACAACCTGTACAATATATATATGGATAAAAGAATATCTAAATCATTCAGGGTCATTTTTTCTAGTTTGTACCCAAATTTCAATGAAGAAGAAGCAAGAAACTCTGAGAAATACTTTAACTTTATCCTCGCAAATTTTCCTGATAGATCAGAGATTGTACTGCTAAAAATAGTCTTTTTTTTGTTTTCTTTTGGAGTAAGAAGGGTGTTAATAAAAGACAAAAATATTCCTAAATTTGTAAAAAATTTACAAAGCTCCAACTTGTCATTGCTCAGAAAACTAGGTTCAAGCATGACAGCATTATTTGGATTAAGCACTGCAAGGTCCCTTGACGGTGAGGGTTCTGTATACAAACATCTCGATTATCCGATCTATAAAAATACGACAATAGAAAAAAAAGACGTATCAATTCCAAAAAGTATTGAGGTAGCAGTGATTGGAAGTGGATCTGGCGGAGGTGTTGCAGCCAATATTCTCAATGAAAAATATGAAGTAGGTCTCTTCGAAAAAGGCAGTCATGGAAATGGTGAGACAAACAACGAGACATTCGGATATCACAACTTCTATGACACTAACGGAATACAACAAACCAGAGGATATAAAGTCTTACTTTTGGCTGGAATGGGTATTGGTGGAGGTACCAGCGTGAATTGGACAACTTCTCTTCGAACACCTGACAAGATATTAGATGAATGGGACTCACTTACAGGACAAGATAACTATTTCAACTCCAGTGAATTTAAAAGCAGTATGGATTATGTCTGTAAAGAATTAAATGTTGATGTAGAAAATAATAGACTCCCACAAAAAGAAGAGAAATTGGCAGAGGGTTTAGAGCTTAATAATCTAAGTTATAAAATTATCCCGAGGAACACCAGTAATGCAGATTGCACAGAATCTGGCTTCAGTACTTTTGGTCGTTACGATGAAAGTATCAACTCCACTAACAAAGTTTGGTTTTCAGAAGATAAATTTGACCCTAAAAATGTGTTCAGTGATACAAATATCAAAAGCCTTGATATATCAAATGGAAAAGCAACACACATTAATGTTGAAAATAACGGGACATTACATAAAGTCGGCGTTGATAAGGTGATTCTTGCTGCTGGTTCCCTTAATACACCTAAAATATTGCTTGATAGTGGATACAGAAATAAACATCTTGGTCATAATTTAAAACTACATCCTGTTTCTGGTGTAGCAGGCAAATTCTTAGACGAACAGAAGCCATGGGCTGGAACGATGCAGGGTATTTACTCAGATGATAATTTGTTTATGAAAGACAATTATGGATACCTTTTAGAGGGGCTACCAATGCATCCAAGTCTTTTCTTCCCGTTTTTTCCAAATAACACTGATAAATTTGATGATTTTGTTGAAAGCTACAATCATTGGTCTGGAGGGATAGTTCTGACATCAGACACAAGCTCTGGGTCGATCATCAATAAGAACCCCCAACATTTATGGGATTATAATTTAAACGATTTTGATCATAAGAACTTGATGCATGGAATTGAAAATCTTATACGAGCAAATTATTTAGCCGGCGCAGAAGAGATTATGGTTGCCGCCTCTCCCACAATGCATTGGAAAAAATCATCAAATATAGATATCGAAGACTTCATAAATGAGATCGGAGCAATAAAAAATCAGCCTTTTAGAATGTTGCTTGGTTCTGCCCACCAAATGGGAACCGCAAGGATGAATCCAGATCCAAATCTAGGAGTAACTGATATTGATGGAAAAGTACATGGATTAGATAATGTTTATGTTGTTGACTCATCTGTATTTCCTCGATGTTCTGGAGTGAATCCAATGGTGACTGTGCAGTCAACAAGTCATTTTTTAATGTCGAAAATTTGATTTATGGATATTTTCTTTCAGGAGAAAAATATTCTCTTGCAGCATCTTGACCTAAATCTATAAATAAACCATCTGATTCGACATGTATAAACTCTTCAGATTGGATAACAGATTCTGTATAAACTTTATTTCCATCAATATTTTTAACCCATGCATAAATTTCAAATTCTTTTTCAACTGGTGAGGGCACTCTAAAATTTACATTCAGATTTGCTGTAACGCAAAATAAATTCTGAGTAAATGTTGCATATCCCATCATTTCATCCAGAACTGTAGAAAGGATTCCTCCATGTACCAAGCCAGGTCCACCTTCAAAGCTTTTATCAAATACATATTTTGCATAAATTTTTCTATCTTTAATTACAGGAACCATTTTCATACCTCTAGAGTTTTCAACACCGCTCACAAATGATGAATCCGGATATAAGTCTTGAAGAACAGTACCATCTGCCCAACCAGTACTTGTTATTTCTAAGTTGTCTCCAGTGATGTACTTATACTTCATTTCTTATTTTTTAATTCTTTTCGTAATGATTCACTAACTATAGCATTTGTGAGATCTGAGCGAGTTCTCTCAATGATTGCTCGGGCTGTATCTGCATATCGTCTAAGACCTCCTGTAAGGGCATCAGGATAATCTAATTCATTTAATATCTCCATAGAAGACTCCATGAGATCTAAATACTTTTCACCTTCTTCAATTTCAAGTTTTCTTAATTTATCAAGCACTTTTCTTCTCCACTCTCCAACGGCATCACCAAGTCCTTGTATGTAGTTTGATGCTGAAACATTCATTTTAGAAAATTCTAGAAGTACATTATTTTTTTCAAATTCATAGACTAAAGAGGCTTCAATTAATTCTCTTTCAGAATCATTTACATATCCTGTAAAACGCAACTCTGGAATATCTTTAAGTGAAGTTTGTAATTTCTTGTAGTTATTATTTGCCTTATCCAAATGTTGTTTTGCCTCGTCTAGATTGTTACGGTGGACATTCCTGATTGATTTAGAACAAGATTTTATGATCTCTCTGGAGAGTTTTAGGGACTGTTCTCTAATATCGTTTAATTTATCAAACTCTTTAACGAGACTATTGGTAATCTGCTCAGGTGTTTTCAAGTTTTAAACAGCTTCTTTGAAGTAGCTTTCTTCCTCTACCGTATTTTCAACTTTATTGCCCATGGTTAGATTATTTTGTACCTGCATGGATTTTCTTACCTGAAAGGAGAGGAACGCATAAATGCCAAATACGCAATCAAGAACAAGGTGAAAAATAAATAATGGGACAGACATGGTCTGTATAGATACAAAGAAAGTTGAGACTGCAAGTAGTCCTAGTACTAGATACCCTCTTCTTTGCCTATTCACCATGGAGTCATATTCAGGAGAGATAATATAGGCGTAACTGTTTTGATTTTTGGAAATCTGAATCTCCGGAAGTATCACTGCCATCGATAGTGATAAAAGTAGCCCTATTAAAATTAATGTTGAACTCATTGCCCTGCCTCAACTCTTCTTAGAAATATATTACAACAAATCTAATTTATATTCTTAAGTTTCAAAATTTATTCTCGTCACCTTTTGATAGTCGTGATAGATTTTCTCGATGCTGATAGAAAATCAGTAACAAAATAAATACTTGAAACCCAACGATGTAAATTTCTGGTGATTGGAAAATGACATAAAGTGCACCAACTGAACATGTAATCAGACTTGATATTGCTGAAATTCTAAAAATGAAGAAAATTCCAAAATAAAGTGCGATAAATGCAAAAATTAGGGCAATTTCCCAAAATAAAAACCCTAAATCTGGTGCAAGAAAAACAATATATCCTATTACTGTCCCTAAATACGTTGCTACGCCCTTTCCTCCTTTAAATTTATAAAATATTGGAAAACAATGCCCTATTACGGCGAGAGATGCATAGATTAATGTCTCTAATTCGCCTCCAAAAATCAGAAATGGAGCAATTCCTTTAAATAAATCGCAAACAAGTACGAATATTGCGTATTTTTTTCCGAGTGCTCGCAAAACGTTTGAAGAACCTGGATTTCCACTTCCAATCTCTTGAATGTTGATATTTTTGAATTTTGCAACAATATAAGCAAAATTAATCGAACCTATTAGATAGCTTGCAATTACCGGAACAATGCTCATGTTTAGATTCTACTTACTTAAATTAAAATAAGTTTTTATTCCATTGATGTATTTTTAATTTATTGTAGATATTGGTAAAGATGAATATAGAGAGTTGCTCAAAAAGAAGATTTAAATCTGAAAACGAGGCAAGAAAAGAAAGAGGCTGGGCTGAGTCAGAGTACAATCAGAAATTCAATATTTATAGATGTGGTGATTGCAACGACTGGCATTTAGCTAGTATAAAATAGATGCTTGAAATTTTAACTGGTGTTTTACAGGGACTAACAGAATTTTTACCGATATCATCAAGTGGTCACCTCGTCATTATTTCATCATTAAGTTCTGAACTCGACCTAAACACCAATGACATTGCCTTCTTACACATTGGTACATTATTCTCAATAGTATTTTTCTACAGAAAGAGAATTTTCGAGATATTTGTAGATTTAGATACTTTTATCTTTTATTTCAAAATAATTCTTGCTGGTGTAATTCCAGCGGTTCTCATTGGTTTACTGACACCTATACAAAATTTCATCGATGAGAGTCCCGACCTTATTCTTATCACAGGAGCTTCATACTTAATTTTTTCATTACTTCTAATTTTTTCAGGAAAAATAAATAATAGTGAAGCATTAAGTATCAGAGATATAACCGTCAGCCAAGCATTTGTTATAGGGATCGCTCAATCTATTGCATTATTACCAGGAGTTTCACGATCTGGTGTAACTTTATTGACAGCTATTTATCTCGGGGTAAAAAAAGCTGATGCAATCTATTATTCACTCTTGCTAGGTATTCCAACAATATTTGGAGCATGGAGCCTGACGTTTATCAATGATTCCTTTCAAGTAAACACAAATATTGTTCTCCCAACAATCGTTGCTATGTTTACTGGATTACTTGCGATAAGAGTTTTGATTAATTTTACAACCAGTTCAAAACTCCAATATTTTGGTTATTACTGTCTATTGCTTTCCGTATTCTGTTTTATAACTAATTAATTTTTAAATCGATTGGTTTTTTCTTTGGGGCAATGGCATTAATTGCATCGACCATTTCCTCAACAACTTTGAAATCATCATCTGCACCAAATTCGAGAAGTTTTCCATCTTCTGAATATTTTGATACAGAATCATATAAGGGTAGGCTACCAATAAATTCGACACCTAAGTTCTTCGAGAGTTCTTCTCCCCCGCCTTTACCAAACGGATATAGTTTTTCACTCCCATTCTCTAAATAAGACATATTTTCAATAACACCAATGATGCTTGAGTTCACTTTCTTCGACATAATTCCTGCTCTCTCTGCAACAGTTGTCGCATTGCTTTGAGGTGTTGTAACAATGATCGTCTCATAGAAGTTAAGAAATTGAGAGAGGGATATCGAGACATCACCTGTTCCAGGTGGCATATCGATAAGTAAGATATCTATATCCTGCCATAAAACTTCATACAGGAATTGTTCAATAGCCTTATGAAGCATTGGTCCTCTCCAAATTACTGCTAATCTTGAAAGTTTTTTTGATGAGTTAATTACTTGGAGAGAGCTTGGGTATCATACTTGTGTTAAACGAGCAAACTATGACCAATATCAATCCTTGCCAGACTGGGCAATTAAAACATTAAATGATCATGCTAATGATGAAAGAGAATATATCTACGACTTATCAGAATTTACAAATGCAAATACACATGATGAAATTTGGAACGCAGCTCAAAATCAGTTAAAAACTGAAGGTAGAATACATAATTATTTAAGAATGTTGTGGGGTAAGAAAATTCTTGAATGGACGCCTAATCCACAAATTGCACTTTCCTATTTGATAGATTTAAATGATCGTTTTGCCCTAGATGGAAGAGATCCAAACTCATACTCAGGGGTATTTTGGATATTAGGAAGATATGACAGAGCATGGGGTCCAGAGAGGCCAATTTATGGAAAAATAAGGTATATGACTTCAAAATCTACAGCGACAAAGTTTAATTTAAAGCCATATTTGGAAAAATGGTCTGTCGGATCGATTGTTTAATTACTATTTTTTTTAAAATAAAGTTACAAAATTTATTAAAAAATTTTCAAATTATTTTAATAATTTCACAAGGATGGTACATTTGTGATGTGAACGTTTCACATTAAAGAAAAAAAGGAGTACTTCTAAAATGGAAGAACTAACATACCGACTTTTCATGGTGGCAACAGTAGGAATGCTTGCAGGAACAGTATTTTTACTTGCTTCATCAAGAGAAGTTAAACCAGAACACAGACGTGGTGTATATATTTCAGCACTTGTCTGTGGTATTGCATGGTATCACTATCAAAAGATGGGTGCATCTTGGGAAAGTGGAGCATACGATACAGGGTTAAGATACGTTGACTGGGTCTTAACCGTTCCTTTGATGTTCGTGGAAGTCCTTGCAGTTACAAGAAAGGGTGCCGCATATAATGAGGCAGTCCGTAACTGGGGAGTTGCAGCAACAGTAATGATTGGTGCAGGATACTACGGTGAAACATCAGTAGCAGGAAGCAATGAATATTGGACAGGATTTGTAATTGCTATGGCAACTTACGTCTGGCTAATGAGAAATCTTCAAGCTGAAGGAGAAGGTCTTAAAGGTGATGAAGCAGCAGCTTTTGAAAACATTAAGAACTTAATCCTTGTTGGTTGGATAATTTATCCTTTGGGATACATTGCACCTGTTGCAGGAGACTTCGATGCTATTAGAGAAGTTCTATACACAATCGCTGACATAATTAACAAAGTCGGTCTTGGTGTATTAGTTCTACAAATGGCTCGAGTTAAGTCAGGAGAAAAAGTTTCATAACTTTTTCGAATAAAATTTTAATGATAGGCGACAAATGTCGCCTATCATTTTTTGTAGGTTAAAATTTCAATATGGATCTCATAATTTTATTTAATACTTTTTTTGGATTCCTTACTTTTATTGCGTGGGCATCTACAGCAGCAATACTTTATCTTTATTTTTCAAAAAAAACTTTTAGTAAATTAATCACTGATCAATTTTTAAACTTTGCTATTTCAGTTGCGGTCTTTAGCTCCATTGGAAGTATTGTATATTCAGAAGTTGTTGGTTTCATACCATGTAGATTTTGTTGGTATCAAAGATACTTAATGTATCCGATAGCAATTGCATTAATAATCTCATTATTTAAGAGACCTTTTTTTAGAGTTGGCTATATCAGTATCGTCGGAGTAGCTATTAGTGCTTATCATATTTATCTCCAAAACGGTGGAGGTGGAGGTGGAACCTGTGCAGTT
>CACIJJ010000009.1 GCA_902587025.1 uncultured Candidatus Actinomarina sp.
CTTCGTTGTAATCTTTTAAAACATCATCATAAGCTTTTTGGGCTGTCTCAATTGCAAGTGCCTCTGTTGCGTCTATGCCTGACTCTTTTCCTTTTTCTAGTCCTTTAATTCTTTTTTGTTCTTCTATTGTTTGTTCTAAGTCTTCAATTGCAGAATCTAAAGTTCCATCAGCTTTTTTCTCTTTTGTTTTTGGGTTTGTTTCATCTCTATAAAGTGTCAAAGTCTCTTCAGCGTCTTTAATTGCTGTATCTGCAGCTTTCCAAGCTGCGCTCTCTTCTGTAGCATCTTCTTTTGCATCGTCTAGTTTCTTTTTTTTATCATTTACTTCAGCAATTGTTGTCCCACCTGAGTCAATGGTTTCTTCAATATTCTTCACTTCTGTTTCTTTCAAATTGATAGCAACCTGCTCAGATGGAGTAACTTCAGATTTTGTTTCTATTTTGTAGTCAAGATAAAGCTTGTTAAGCATCTGTGAAGTAATTTCATCAAAAGTGTCATCTGGAGCAAATCCATCAGCTGCATATCCTAAATAAACTAGAGCTTTTTCAAGCTGTAATACGTCTGGTCCTGGATCAGAGTTAAGATCTAATGTTCTATAAAAAGGAACTGATCCTTCAACAAGGATGACTGGTTTGTTATCAACAGCAAAGAGTATCTCTCCAAATTTTACAATAGTTCCTTCATCAGGAATGAAAGTTACAACACCAGCCATAGGACTATTAAGTATTTTGCTGTCAGTTTGTCTCAATGTCCCGTTATATTCTTCTTTCTTTTCAAGATCACCTTGTTTTACAGATGTCGTTGTCAGCTGTAGTGTTTTGTTTATGGATGAAGATTCAGTATTTTGGGTTCCAAAATAATAGGCTACAGAACCAACAAGAATTAAAACTACCAAAACATAAAAATTTCTGTTTTTAAATATATTTAACTTCATATGTGTATTTTTCTACTTAAAACATTGTATTGTATTTAACGGTATTAAGACAAAGTTTTTATTGTAAGTTTTAATCATCCCACTCTTCCTTCAGTTCTTCAGGTAACTTTTCCTCACAACCTTGCCAGGTTTGAACTAAAGGATCATCTTCTCTAAGTTCCCAATTTTCGTCTATATATGCATCAAGATTGACATCTCTGTTGAAGTAATTAGGGTCTGGTACTTTTTCATATCCTTCTTCTCTAAAACAATTTGCTATAAATAAAGCTCTATCTAGTTCTTTTGAAGTTTGGATTGGGTCTTCAAATTGTGCCTCATCAGCAACTCCCCATAAGTTGTATTTGAGTGCACAATCTTCAATAGATTTCCAGAGTTCTTCTGCTTCTTGTTCGGTAAGCGTCTCGAAATAAGTTGAAATTGTTGTATATAGATCTATAAAGTTTTTTGGTTCTTGAAATTTATAGCCTGCTTCGTTTACGCATTGAACTAAAACAAGAGGAGCATCTTCATCTGCAATTTCCTCCTTCTCTTCGTTAATTTCTATACCTGCTGCAATAGCCTCTTTTCCTTTGTCTGTATCGACAACAGATACCACAGCTTGTTCTTCATTTTGAAATAGCGAGCAAAAAGAAAAAAATAATATGAATAATGCTACTTTTTTTCTCACAACAGAATTATATAGTATTTTTTATTACCCGCCAGGAGGAGGGTCAAGCCCTAGATCGTCAAAGCACTCAGCAGCAGCCTCTCGAATTTGATCTGCTGTATATTTTTGTGACTGTACAAGATCAATAAGTATTGGCCTTAGGGGTTCCTCAGATGATGGCTCAGAAACATCTATTCCTTTACCTCTTAGACACTGCGCAAACTCAAGTTCGGTATCAAGTCTATCGGCAACATCAGCAGGATTTTCAAAGTCATTGTTGCTTTCAAGTGGAATAGAGTTCTCCTCTGCACACAATTGTATATTGTCAAACAACTCCTGCCTCTGTTTTTCATTGAAACTAATAAATATTGGTGTTAAAACTGATCTTAAGCCCTCATCATTTTTCGGATCAGCTACGTCATAACCTTTTTCCCTTAAACATCCTGCAAGTATTAGCTGTGCTTCCTCTTCTGTTAGATCTTCAATTTCAGGGCTGTCCTGTGCCGTTGTTACTGTTGTAATAGTTGTTTGTATTGTTAAGTCCTCTGAGGAAACAACTCCTTTTTGCTCGTTCGAAGCTGAACAAGCCTGTATTAATAAACAAATTAATAATATAGGAAACTTATTTGTTGTCTGTTTTTTCATCAAGCTCACATTCGTCTAATAAAGTAATTATTTCATCTTTTGATTGAACTAAGTTGCTTAGGTCAATTTTAGGTTGATCTTGTGTTGGATCGGGTACATCAAGACCTTTTTCTCTAAGACATCTCGCCAAAGAAATATTTTCATCATACAAACTTGCCAGTTCTTCTGGATTTAAAGTGCTTCGATCCGACCATAGATTGTATTTGTCAATACAAAAATCAATAGCTTCTCCAAGTTCTAATTGATCTTCCTTGCTTTGACTTAATTGGTTTATTGTTGTTTTTAAATCCTCTAAATCAAAAGGAGTCACAATTAGATAGCCTTTTTCTTCGTTTAAACAATTTGCTAAAACTAATGGATAATCTTCTTCGTTTATGATTTGGGTTGTTGTTGTGTTTTCAGAAATTGAAATAACCCCATTTTCTGAGGTACTGCAGATATTGAAAAATAAAATAAAAAAAAGGATGCTTATTTTCTTCATATTTATGTATTAATAATAACTATTAATTATTCATCAAAAATTTAATTTTTTTTTGAGTTCATCAGTTATTAAAGTTGGTTTCATCGTTGTTTGATCTGTATAAACATGAACAGCCTCACAAGAACTTACTAAATCACCTGATTTTTTATTAAACATTCCCATTATCCAAGTCATACTTGTGTTACCAATATTTTTTATTTTTGTTCCTATCTCTACTCTGTCTTCAAAATGAAGTGGTTTATGATACTGGACTAAAACTTGTACTGTGTGAAAGTCTTTTTTTGTTTCTTCTATGTCTTTGAAATAATCATAATTTACATGTTTGAAGTAAGCAGTGATAGCTTGATCGAAGAAAGCAACATGGTTTGCATTATGCATTACACCCTGAGGATCAAGCTCGTAGTATCTAACTGTTGCCTCCCAAAATGCTTGAAAATCTTCTCTAGATATTTCTATTTTTGACATTTATACAAATATCTGTGTTTTCGGCTCTATACCTCCAGTTAAAGGCATTGCATATTCAAAAAAATCATTTGTAACATATGGTTTATTTTTTTCTAGATATTCTTCAGGCATGTTTTTTGTATGTTTTGCAACCTTATGTAATTCAACAACATCTACGTCACAATAATAAGTTTCCGAAAACTGTCTTCTTAGAATAATTGAACCGCTTTCTTTTTCTTTTGAAGCAACAACTGCATACTGTCCAACTCTCTCGGCTTCTTCAGCGTCTACTTCTGAAACATCTGCAAGAAAAGATCTCTGAAGATAACCAAAAGTATCTGCTCTTACCCTCGCTCCTTCAATATGTTCTGAAACAATGTTTGTAAGTGTATCTCCTAAGGCACCCGAACCTGAGAGCTGGATATTTCCGTGGCTATCTTTTTTTCCTGCAAGTCCAGAACCTGTCTCGCTTGCGTATGTTTGGAGAAAGTACTCACCATCTTTATTGTGAATGCCTTCGGATACAGCAACTACACACCTTCCTAATGAATCGTAAACTTCTTTTACATCCTTTAAAAATTCATCTAAATTAAATATTTTTTCAGGTACATAAACTAAATGTGGACCGTCTTCTTCAGTTGATTTTCCTAAAGTGCTGGCAGCGGTAAGCCATCCTGCATGCCTACCCATTAAAACATTGATTTTTATTCCTCTAAGGCTCCTGTTGTCAGCATCATCTCCTTGAAATGCATGTGCAACAAATCGGGCTGCTGAACCATAACCTGGACAATGATCCGTTTCCAAGAGGTCATTATCTATAGTTTTAGGAACATGAAAAGCTTTAATTTCATATCCTATTTTTTTTGCACCCTCATATACAAGATTTGCAGTTTCTGCAGAATCATTTCCACCGATGTAGAAAAAATATCTTATGTTTTGTTTCTCAAAGATTGAAACTAATTTCTCAATATCATTCTCCGTTGGTTTTTTTCTTACTGAGCCTAAAGCAGCTGCAGGTGTTTTTGATATTCCATAAAGTTGAGACTCTGAAAGTTTAGATAAATCAACAAAATCCTCCTTTAATATCCCCTCCAGTCCGTGTCTTGCTCCAAGTATTTCATCGTATTCCTGATTAATAGCCTCTTTTATGAAACCAACTAGTGACTTGTTAATTACAGCTGTCGGACCACCTGATTGACCGATTACCGCTTTGCCAACAGGCATTTCTTAGCTCCCGTTTTGATATACAGAGATAAAATTTAAATATGAATTGGCTATTTCTGATACGGCTTCTTCTCTTGACTTTTCATTTTCATGCCATCCTTTTAGTGAGTTCCAAAATATAGACCTACCTATCGCAAAGCCACTATATCCATCAACAGATGATCCAGCCCTCAGCCACTCATTAACTTTTTCGTCATTTGCACCTCTACCTAGAACAACGGCTATTACATCATCTCTGCCACCATCTTTGATTGCAGAAGAGACTTTTTCACAATCTTCTTTTGTGTCTAATCCTTCTATCTTCCAAATGTCAGGGTCTGCCCCTTTTTCTCTCATCTCTTCAACAACCTGAACTGCTAATTTAGGTCTTATTTCTGAATCGTATCTTGATTGATCTCCATCTACACTCGACAATTGCTCTTCAGTCGCAGGGACTAAAAATTCCAGCAAAAATTTTCTTTCATTTTCTTCAAGCCAATCAGATAATGTTTTTATTCTTTTACCTTGAACTTCTCTAGTTTCTTCATCATCATTTGGGTTCCATCTGACTAAAATTTTTACAAAATCAGCATTAACTTCTTTTATCTTTTCTCCAAATTCATCACCATACTCAAAATCAAATACTTTTTGACCTGATTTTTCAACAGGGGCTGCGAACTTAACACCCATTTCTTTTGCTTTTTGTTGCACTTGTAATCCGAAAGTCTCGTCAACAAGTATTGCGGGTTCACCTGTCCCAATACCTGTTTCTTTAGCTTCTATAAATCCATCAAAAATAATATCTTTCATTGAAGACACTCTTGATGCTTCTTCCTCGTTAGGCGGTCTTCCTTCTACGCCTAAAAGACCTTTTGTTAGAGTTCCTCTGTGGTCAAATGCAAGTATGTAGAGCTCATTAGAATAACCCTTCATAGTAATTTATCTCCTTAACTTTGTACTTTACTCTTATTCCTTCTCGTAATAAGTATGTACGCTGTCAAGATTATCACAATTATTGTTGCAATGATGATGTTTTGAGTACTGTCTGAGCTGCCAAGATCACTTTCTAAATATTTTGCTTTATAAACTAAACCAGGATCTTCATTAAATTTTGTTATTTCAGATAATGTATTTATCAAATCAACAGTATTTACACCCCAATTATTTGCTAAGTTTTCATCGAGGAAATAAACATTCTCATTTGATACGGCATTAAGACCATCCCAGCCTTGTCTTGTTGAGATGTCTTTATTCAAAAAGTCAGAGTGTCCAATTACGATTAGATCAGGGTTTGCATTTAAGACCTGTTCTTCTTCAAGAAGTGGGTAACCAGATCCGTACGGGTCCTCAGTCTTATCTGCAATATTGCTTATACCAAGAATATTGTAAATTTCTCCTAAAAAAGAATTTTCATTTATTGAATATATGCCATATGTGTAACCAATTTCGTGATAAACAGATATAGATTCAGTTGCTGAGTTTTCAATAATTTTATCAATGTCAGATTTCATTTCTAAAACTAGAGAACTTGCTGTATTTTCTTTGTTAATAATTGTCCCAATGGTTTCAATTTGGTAATAAACGTCATCCAAATTTTGTGCAGGTGGAAGAAGAGCATATTCAATATTTAAATTTTCTAATCCCTCTACGATACCGTTAAAATCAAAAGCAACGATTACAATATCTGGATTGAGTAAAAGAAGCTCATCTGCTGTAACTGTATAGGCATCTATTTTTTTTATTGGAAGTTCTGTCTCTGAGAACGAATCAACACCAATTAGCTGATTCTCAGCTTCAAGCATTTGAATAATTTCTGTATGCGTGGTTGATAATGAAATAATGTTTTTTTCATTACCTTCGTCAGATGTGCCTCCACACATTGAAATTATCATGGCAAGAAGAAGTATTTTTGTTTTCATATTTTCCTTTCTCACCACGAGAAAAAGTACGGTACTCCATTCCTTCTCTCGAGGATTGTTGTAAAAAGTAATAAAGTCGACCTGACTTATCTTTCGAATCACAGTTGCGGGACAGCGCTAGATTCTCACTAGCTTCGCTTTGTTACTTTGTTTATTTAGTGGTTAAGTGTAGCAAAAATTATTGTTCTGTATCGTTTTCAGGATAACTTTTTAAAGTTTCTGTGAGTGTTTCTTCCTCAATGTCTCTCGGAACATCTGGTCTGGGCATTTCTGGAACCATAAAATCGTCATTTCTGTTTTTTTGTCTCTTAAATCTTCCCAACGTTTTTGCAACAGGCATTGCTGCAGTTTCTGTGTTTTCATTCCTGGCGTTATCACTGCTAGGTTTTGAGCCAGTTTCGTTATATGACTCCTCTAGTACTATTACCTCGATTCCACCAACCAAATCTGAAATTAGGTTATAAAAGAATGCTCCTAGAGTTGCTATTGCTGTTTGAGTTAATAAATATACAGTTGCAAAAAATAAGACACTAGAAAATAAAGTTTCTACATTGCCAACTAGAGATGCATTGTCGTCTAGTAGTGCTAGTCTTCTTGCAATTTCTTCAAGTCCTTGAGGAACCCCAGCATTTACAAGTAAAACCCATAAAATTGAAAATCCAAGAACAATTGTTAACGAAATAATAAAATTGAAGACAAAAGAAACTTTTAAGACGGTCCAAGGATCAACCTTTCTTATAATTCTTCTAACTCTGTTTACTCTTACCATTACGATTCATTTTTAATTGGAATAAAGGCAGATATTTCTTCTTCTTTTGAAAGCTTCATAACCTTTACTCCTTGAGCAACTCTACTCATTTGTTTTATTTGTTTTACAGCACATCTTATTGCTGTTCCACCAGTACTCATAAGCATAACCTCTGTATCTTCATCAACGGGTCCTGCGCCAATTAAATCTCCTTTGGCTTCCGTAACCTTAAGAGCCTTGACTCCGAGTCCTCCTCTTCCAGCTCTTCTGAATTCATCTAATTTTGTACGCTTTCCATACCCTTTGGCCGTAATAAATAAGAGTGTTTCCTCTCTGGATGTTGCTGCACCTACAACCTTGTCCCCTTCACGAAGTTTTATTCCTCTAACTCCCATTGCTGATCTACCTTGGGCTTTGAGATTGTTTTCATCAAATCTTATTGCTTGTCCCTTCTGGGAAACAAGTATTATGTCTTCTTTACCAGACGTTGTTTTTACAGAAACAACTTTGTCACCATCCTTTAGCTTTATGGCTTGTAATGATTTATAGTTTGAATCAAAATCTTTAAATTTTGATTTTTTTACCGTTCCTTTCTCAGTCATTATTAATAAGAATTTTTCTGTTTCATAGTCCCTTGTGTCAATTATTGTCTGAACTTTTTCATCTTGTCCCATTGAAAGTACATTGTGAATTAAAGATCCTTTTGCAGTCCTATTTGTTTTTGGAATTTCATGTGCCTTGGCTCTGTATACTTTTCCGTTGTCTGTAAAGAAAAGTAAATAAGAGTGAACAGATGTTGAAAGGAGGTGCTCAATTACGTCTTCCTCTGAAGAAGCTGCTTTAACACCCTTACCTCCTCTACCTTGTTTTTTATAGGAGGTTGAAGGAACTGATTTTATATAACCTTCAGATGAGATGGAAACAATAATTTCCTCGTCTTCAATTAAATCTTCAATTTTTACCTCGCCAACATCTGGAACAATTCTGGATCTTCTTTCATCACCAAACTTGTCCGTTATTGCATCAAGCTCTTCAATAAGTATTTGATTTTGTTTCGCTCTACTTTTTAATATTGCTGTAAGGTCTTTAATTGTTTCTTTGAGTTCTTTCTTTTCATCTTCGAGCTTTTCTTTTTCCAATGCAGTTAACCTTCTTAGGGGCATATCAAGGATGTGTGTTGCCTGAATTTCTGATAATTTAAATTTACTCATCAGTGATTTTCTTGCTACCTCCACATCTTTGGAAGATTTAATGACTTTTATTATTTGATCGATTTTATTCAATGCAAGCAATAAGCCATCAACGATATGTAACCGTGCTTTTGCCTTTTCAAGTCTGTATTTAGATCTTCTTTGAATTACATCTATTTGATGATCAATGTAGTATCTAATAAGTTCGGGAACCGATAGTACTTTAGGCACTCCTTCAACAAGGGCTACTGAATTAACTGAAAAAGTATCTTGAAGTTGTGTAAATTTAAAAAGATCATTTAACACAACTTGTGGTACGGCGTCTCTCTTTAACTCAACAACGAGTCTGGTTCCGTTTCTGTCACTACTTTCATTCCTTAAGTCTGAGACTCCGGTTAATTTTTTGTCCTGAACCAAAGATGCTATTTTTTCCATAATTCTGTCAATTGAAGCCTGATACGGAAGCTCTTTAACAATAATTGCAGATCTACCTTTTCCTAATTCTTCTATGTCTGCAACAGCTCGAAGTTTTATAGACCCTCTACCTTTAAGTATTGCTTCTTTTATCGTGGGGGTATCTACAATTAATCCTCCTGTAGGAAAATCTGGACCTTTTATTATTTTTAAATAATCTCGTGGTTTGGGGTCTTTTGTTTTTAATGTAAATTTAACTGCCTCTGTAATCTCTTTCAGGTTGTAGGGTGGCATATTTGTTGCCATAGCAACTGCGATACCCTCAGCCCCATTAATTAAAAGGTTTGGAAATCTTCCAGGTAATACTTTTGGTTCGCTTGTCTCTCCGGAATAATTAGGCTCAAAGTCTACTGTCTCTTCGTCAATCCCATCTAATAGCTGTGAAGACAGGGAAGACATTCTAGACTCTGTATACCTCATAGCAGCAGGTGGATCGTCGGGGGTTCCAAAGTTGCCCTGTGGTTCAATCAGGGGGTATCTAGTACTAAAATTTTGTCCCAACCTTACTAAGGTTCCGTATATAGCGTCGTTTCCATGTGGATGATAGTTACCCATAACATCACCTACAACTTTAGAACACTTTCTGAAAGGTCCTGTTGGTCTAATTCCTGTTTCATACATTGAGTATAAAATTCTTCTTTGTACTGGTTTTAATCCATCCTTTACATCTGGAAGAGCTCTGGAAACAATAACCGACATAGCATAATCTAAGAATGACTTGGAGATTTCATCTTCAACAGCAATTGAACCGTTTAGTGTATCAGATTTAATTGTTGGTTTTTTCTTTGTAGCAGTAGCGGTTTTCGATTTCTTGGCTGCTGGTTTCTTTGCTGCTGGTTTCTTTGCTGCTGGTTTCTTTGCTGCTGGTTTCTTTGCTGCCATGTTATACGTCCAAGAACCTTACATCTTTGGCGTTTTCCTCAATGAAAGTCTTTCTTTTTGCAACGTCGTTACCCATTAGTATTTCAAACATGTTTGCTGCTCTAGCTTCAGCTGCCTTTCCATCAGCAATGCTTACTTTTATAAGAGTTCTACTTTCTGGATTCATTGCAGTGTCCCAAAGCTCTCCTGCATTCATTTCTCCAAGACCTTTGAATCTGCTGATATCAAATTTCTTATTTTTGTTTTCTTTTTTAAAATTTTCAAGGGCTTGATCGTCTTTCAAATAATTTATTGAACCAGAAGACTTAGTTCTATAAAGTGGAGGTTCGGAGATCCAAACCTTTCCTTCTTTAATGAGTCCGGGCATAAATTTAAAGAAGAATGTTAACAACAAGGTTCTAATATGGGCACCATCAACGTCTGCATCTGTTAAAAATATAATTTTGTCATACCTTGATTCTTCTCCGTTATATTCGGCTTTTATTCCTGTTCCGATTGCCTTGATAAGAGAACTTATTTCTTCATTTTGTAAAGCTCTGTTCTCTGTAACTTTTTGAACATTAATAATTTTTCCTCTAATTGGAAGAATTGCTTGTGTTCTTGAGTCTCTTGCTTGCTTGGCGGGACCAGCAGCAGAATCTCCCTCTACAATAAATAATTCACTTTCTGATGGATCTGTTGAAGAACAGTCTGCCAGCTTTCCTGGAAGGCCTGATGTTTCAAGTATGCTTTTTCTTTTAGTAAGCTCTCTTGCTTTCTTTGCACTCATTCTTGCTTTTGCCGCAATAGCGCACCTCTCGACAATAGCTCGTCCTTCTTTTGTATTTTTTGAAAGCCATTTTGGAAATTCTTGGTTTACTAATACTTGTACTTTAGATTTCATTTCGGTGTTCCCAAGTTTTGTTTTTGTTTGGCCTTCAAATTGTGGTTCTTTCACCCTTACAGAAACAACACCTGTTAAGCCTTCTCTTATATCATCGCCTGTTAAAGAAATATCAGAGTGAAGATTTCTAGATTTAGCAAAATCGTTTATTGCTTTAGTAACTGCTGTTCTAAGACCTTCTTCGTGAGTTCCTCCTTCAAGAGTGTGTATGTTGTTTGCAAAGCTTTTTATATTTACGTCGTCTTCGTTTTTCCACTGCATTGCAACTTCTATTTCTGAGTCCTTGCTTTGATCTGAAAATGAAATTGTTTTTTCATGAAGAACCTCAAACCCCTCATTTAAATAATCAACAAAATCAACTAAACCACCTTTATAAAAGAACTGTTCTTTTGTTGCTGGTTTTACTCTGTTGTCAGTTAGGTTAATCTTGAGGCCTTTGTTTAAAAATGCTGTTTGTCTCAATCTTTCCGAAACAATGTTGTATTCGAAAACCTGTGTTTCATCAAATATTTCTGGATCAGCCAAGAAGTTTATTTTTGTTCCTGTTTTTTTGGAAGCTTTTCCTTTTTTAATTTTTGAAGTCGGCTTTCCGTAATCAAAATTTTGATTCCATACATGTCCATCCCTTTCTACTTCAACCTTCACAAAAACAGAAAGTGCGTTTACTACCGAAATACCAACTCCATGTAGACCGCCGCTTACTGTGTAGGCTCCTGACTCGAACTTTCCTCCAGCATGTAGTGTTGTTAAGACGGTTGTTAGGGCAGATTTTTTTGTTTTAGGGTGGGGCTTTACGGGTATTCCGCTTCCATTGTCTTTTACTGTGACTGAGCCATTTTTTTCAAGCATTACATCAATTTGAGTACACCTTCCCGCCATTGCCTCATCAACAGAGTTGTCCACAACTTCCCAAATTAGATGGTGGAGGCCGTTTGGTCCGGTCGAACCAATATACATTGCTGGTCTTTTTCTTACCGCTTCTAGACCTTCTAAGACCTTTATGTCTTTAGAATCATAGCTTTTTGAATCTTTTTTTGGCACGGATCTCCTAAGATACGCTTCTTTTTTATATTAAGTACAGCCCCTTGCTGAACTCTTATTTTAGTAGAAATAGGTTATTATTGTTGGCTATTTTGCAATTCAACACGTATAGAATTCACCGAAAATCCAAGCTTTTTTTCTATATTGTTGATTATTTTTAGAGACTCCAGTTCGATTATGTCTTTTAGTCTTTTTGAGTCCACATAAATTACAAGGCTATCATTAATTACTGGTCCTGAAGATATTTCGTCCTTCCAGGGGTAGGAAGAGTTATTAAGGTGTTTTTTAACTTGTTCTGATTTTTTAAAATTTATTCCAACACTGTTTTCTTCAATGTTTATTTTTTCAGGTCCACTTGCTTGTTTCACGAGGCTCTTACTGGCATTAAGAGATATTTATAGTTCTCTGATTCTCCTTGTACTACTACCGGTTTTTCGTTTCCAGAGAATCTAATGTAAACCTTGTTGCCTTCTAAAACTTCGATGCCTTGAATTAAGAAATTCGGATTGAAAGACATTTGAAAGCCTTTTATATCCCCTGTTTCAACACCAAGAATTTTTATATTTAAGCTTTCGTTTCCACCACCAACGTCTTTATTAAGTGTCGTGATTGTTAATTTTTCGTTGTTTTCAAAAATAAAGGTTACGGGTATATACCCCTCAGCAACGACAGTAGAGCGATCAAGACTTTCTAATATTTCTTTCTTGTCAATCTCTGCTGTAAACAGTGTTTCTTTTGGAAAAAGGTTTTGATATTCTGGAAAAGTTCCTTCTACTTTTCTTAATGAGGCGAAGTATTTGTCATTAAAAAAGTAAAGATCTTTTTCGTTTGAATTAATGTTTAGTGTTTCTTCTTCATTTTCAAAAAGCCTAATTACTTCGCTTAACGATTTAAATGAAATAATTCCCACATCGTTTATTGGGAAGTTGCTAATTTGTTGTGTGGCTAATCTATAACTGTCTGTTGCTGCTAGTTCTGTTTTTTCGTCTTGATTGTTGAAATAAACACCTGTTAACACGGGTCTTCCACCCTCTGGAGTAGAAGCAATACCTACGTTCTTCAACGAATCAAACAACTCTGAAACCAACACTTCTTGTGTTTGATCGTCTTTTTCGTGTTTTTTCAGGAATGCTTCTGGATAGTCTTGGTCTTCCAGTTTTCTTAAAGTGAAGTCTAATGATTTGGTTTCTATTTTTAATTCGCTTCCTACATCAGAAAAGACAACCTCTCCCTCGGGAAGTTTTCTTACAATTTCTGATAGTTTATTTGAATTAACAAGACACCTTCCTTCAACATCTACGCCAACAACTATCTTTGACTTAATTGTTATATCTAGATCAGAACCTATAACCTCTAGAAAACCATCTGAAGCGTGAAGATAAAGACCTGTTAGGGCGGGTGTTGAAGGTCTGGGATTAACAACTCGAGAAACAGAAGAAACTACTTCCTTTAATACGCTTGTTTGTGTTTTAAACTTCATATTTAATCTTTTATAAATTTAATAGTAATAAGAACGTCTGACATGTATAAATAGAAAAAAAACCAATTTACAAAAAGGGTTTTAGAGGAGCAAAAAGACAACAAAACCGACAAAGAATCAACCAACCTATTTTATTGAGAGTGAACTGTCGAAATTGTTTATTTCTTTGATGACTAAAGGTGAGTCTTTAGATTTATCAATATAGCTTAAAACTGTTGAGTGGCTTCTACCACCAAGATACAAACCTATTTGATTTAATGATAGATCTGTATGTTTCCTTGCCAGAGATGCAAAAAGCCTCCTAGACTCATTAACCTTCGATGTTCTGTTTTTTGAAGATATGAGGTTTTTATCAACTTGAAAAACCTTTGAAACATAATCTAATATTTGATCAGGACCAACAGACTCTACAAATCCCGACTTAGAAACAGAAATCAACTCCTTAATATAATCGAAATTACCCTTTCCTGTTTGTTTATTTATTAAGAGTTGGTTAACAATTCCGTTTATATCTCTAAAACTATCGACCCTTAACCCACTTATTTTTTTAATCTCTTCCTTAGAAAGCAAATAACCACCCTGTTCAACATTTGCTTTCTCAATTGCTTTAAGAAACATTTCTTCATCAGGTTTTTCAATGTCAGTAACTAAACCGTTTAAAATTCTTGAAATTAGGCGATCCGGAAAGCCTAAAAGTTTATTTGGTTTTTGATCTGAAACCAAAACAACCGCTTTCTGATTGTTTAAAAAATAATTAATAGTGTGGAAAAGCTCCTCTGAAACACCCTTTTTACCCATAAAAAACTGAATATCATCTACTAGTAAAATTTCGACAGACCTTATTTTTGATTTAAATATATCTATATCTTTATTTTTTATTCCTTGAATATATGAATCTAAAAAAGATTCAGAATCAATATAAAAAGAAGAGGGGTGAGCTTTTTCAATAGTTTTTAGAAGGTGTGTTTTACCAACCCCCGGAGATCCATAAACAAAAAGAGGGTTAAAACGTCCACCAGGATCTTTAACAACATTTTTTGCTGCCGTTACTGAAAGATTATTAGTGGAGCCGACAAACATCTCGTCAAAAACAGATAAATCAGGCTGAACTTTTTTTATCTCTTCTTGATTTTTTAATAGATCTTCATTTTTTTCTTCAAATTTATAGGCTTGAAAGTCTTTTTTCATATTCTTATCCAAAACAAAAACACATTCTTTAAATCCCGTGCTTATGTTGAATGTTTTTTTGATTTTTTTATATAGTTTTTTCTCAATTGATGATTTTACAAAGTCTGATCCTACGAAAATACTTAAAGAATCATTGTCAATTTCAAAATTTACTTGTTCTAACCAATATCTTTCAGTTTTAGATAAATCTAGTTTGTGTATTTCAGATTTAAACTCTTTAAGTAAATTACTCATTCAGAACAATCTAATAAAACCCCTTCGGAAATCATAGAGTGGTAAAAACATATTAATTTTTAGAAAACAAACACACACCAACTAAAAACCCAACGATTGTTGAGTTTATTAGAGGAAATAATAAGAAAAATAATAAGTGAATTTCAGATTATAAAACCTAGTTAGTTTTGTTTTCGCGAAGATGGTTTTGTTTTCGCGAACTTTTAAATTAAATATTAATTTACTTTGTTTAAATAATTTTTTAATATATTGTGTTTAAACAGGAAGAAAAATGAAAAGAACTTATCAACCTAGTAATAGAAAAAGAAGTAGAAAACACGGTTTTAGATCGAGAATGAGCACCAGAGCTGGCAGAGAAATTCTTAAAAGAAGAAGAAGAAAAGGTAGAAAAACAATTTCTGCATAAGCTAATTGGTTAGATTTACTGCACTGAATAAGAAAAATGATTTTTTCAGACTGAAAAAAGAAACAAATTGTTTTACTGAAAAAGGATTAAGGGTTTATATAGAGAAAAACCAAGAAAAAGTTTCAAGACTTGGTATAAGCATCTCAAGTAAGCAGACAACCGCAGTAGAACGTAATAAATTTAAAAGAAGGATTAAAGAGGCAGTTAGGGGTTTAGAAGATAAAGAAAGTTTTGATATTTATATTATTGGATCGAAAAAAAACTTAAATTTAAAGATTTTAGAAATACAAAAAATAATTTCTTCTCATCCCAAACTAATTAAAAAATGAAGATAACAAACATTTTGTTTACAGTGTTTCGTTCACTGCTCGGGCTCTTTGGCATTGGTCAGGGAAATTGTTTATATTACCCAACCTGTTCGAACGCCATAAGAGAAAGCTTTGAAAATAAAGGTTTAATTAGGACTCTCCCTGTTTTTATAGAAAGGGTTTATAAATGTAATCTCGTATATAGAAAGTTTGGTAAAAATTGGCAATAATTGAACCTTTCGCACTAGCTATTGGCTTTTTGCTTTCATTTGTTTACGGATATGTCCCCTCATATGGGATTTCCATAGCCATTTTGACGGTCATAATTAATATAATTATTTTCCCACTAACTCTTAGGCAGACGAGGTCTACCAAAAGAATGCAAGATGTTCAACCAGAGCTGAAGAAGTTACAGAAAAAACATAAAGACAATAAAGAAGAATTAAACAAAGAAATAGCAGCTTTTTACAAAGAAAAAGGAATCAACCCGCTTGGTTGCGTTGTTCCTTTATTGGTACAAATGCCAGTTTGGTTTGCTTTGTTTAGAGTGTTGAGAGAACCGCTCTTGTTTATACCAAAATCTGAATCTTTATTTTCAGATCTAGAAAACAATATAAACATTCTTTTCTTTAACATGGATCTTCAAATACCTGCATCTGAAATATCAGGATGGGTGGAAAGAGTTCCATATATTGTTCTTATTTTAATGGTTGTTGCAACCGCACTATTTCAACAACAACAAATTACAAAGAAACAAGGAAAAAGCGACAACCCACAAGCACAGCAAATGCAAATGATTGGAAAGGTTATGCCAATATTTTTCGGGTTCATTTCCTGGACTTTGCCTTCAGGTCTTGTCGTATATTTCTTAACAGGAAATATTTTCAGAATTGGTCAACAAGCCTTAATTATTCGTATAGAAGATAAAGAGGACAAAAGTGATAAAACTGAAAAAGATAACGAAGAGAACGAGGAAACACCAGAAACCAAGCAGCAAGAAGATCCTCGCAAAAACAGAAAAAAAAGAAGGAGAAAATAATGTCAGACAAATGGGTAGAGGTTGAAGCAAAAACCATTGATGATGCAATTAAAGCAGGTTTGAAAGAGCTTAATTTAGAGGATGCAACTGAAGCCAACATAAGTATTTTACGCGAACCCGAAGGCGGAGTTTTTGGAGTTGGAGGAACAAAAGCCCTTGTAAGAATCTCAGTTAGATCTGGGTTTAAAAACAATAACTCAAGACAATACAAACAAAGGAACAAAAGAGACAATAGAAAAAGAGAAAAAAGAAGCTATGAGCCAAAAAAACCAAGGGTTGAAGCAGACCCCAATGAACAATTAAAGGTATCAGTTGACTTTTTACAAGGACTAATTGACTCTTTTGGGCTTGATGGAAAAGTTGAAGGGGAAGTTGAAGATAAAAATCTTGTTGTAAACGTTAAAGGAGAACAAACCGAAGCCCTTGTAGGGGAAAAAGGAATTATTATTCGGTCACTTCATGAACTAACACGAACAGCAGTTCAAAGAAAAACAGGTGCTGGAACAAGACTAAGACTTGATGTGGCAGATTATGCTTTAAAAAGGAAAGAGGCTCTAACAATTTATGCTGAGAGACTTACTAAACAAATATTAGAGGACAAACAGGAAGTTATGCTCGAACCAATGAACTCTGTAGACAGAAAGACCCTTCATGATGCTGTTGCAGAAATAGATGGAATTAGATCATATTCTGAAGGTAGAGAGCCATATAGATCAGTAGTTTTTGCACCAAGTAGCAACGAAGAAGAATGAATTTTGAACCCCAGATACCAGAGTGGGGTTTAGACGACTTTAAAAATCATCAAGATAAATTATTTGAATATCATGAATGGCTAAAAAATACTGCCATAAAAACGGGTTTAATTAGTAAAAAAACAGATCAATTTATTTGGGATGAATTTATAATTCACTCACTTTATTTTGCAAAATTAATTAAAAAATTCAAAAATTTAAGTGAATGTGAAATTATTGACCTTGGGACAGGAGCAGGAATACCCGGCATACCCATCTCAATTGTAAACAAAACAAATGTTTCATTAGTAGACAACAAACAAAAAAGAATATATGAACTGGAAAGATTAGTAAAAATTTTAAATTTGAACAATGCTAAACCTATAAAAAAAGATGCAAAAACAATTCTAAAAGAGGCAAAAAACTCAATAATCGTAATGAGATGCTATGTTTCAACCTCTAATATTGTAAAAACGTTAGAAAAAAAACAACTCAAAGATAATAATTTAACAATATTTGTCTCATCTAACTCTCAATCATCAGAAATATTTAATTCAATGTTTCACGTGAAACAAGAAAAGTTTCTCATAAATAAAAATAATTTTCGTTACATAGATGTTATAACTGATATGTGAAATCTTTATCGATATTATGTCAAAAGGGCGGTGTTGGAAAAACCACTATTGTTGTAAATATTGCAAAAATATATTCAAATAATGGAATAAAAACACTAATTGTTGATTTAGACCCACAAGGTAATACGTCAACTTATCTTGATTTTGATAAACAAAAAAAATCAATACTTACTTCACAGGATCTTATGGAAGGAAAATTGGAAAAAGAAATCGCTTTTCTTGGTGATAATTTAGCCTTAATTCCCTCAAATGAATCTATTTTAAAATTTAATAATGAAAAAATAATCGGAGGTTCTGTTCTAGCAAAGGCTCTGCAATCATTCGTCTTTAAAGACTTTGATATAGTAATTTTTGATACACCTCCAACAATGAGTTCACTTGTACAAGAAGCATTGTGTGCTTCTGATTTCTATTTAATACCAACAAAACCAGAATTTTTAGCAATAGAGGGAGTTTCTCAAGCAATGTCTTTTGCAAAAGAAACAATTTCAAAACAAATAAAAGTTAACCCCGTTTTCCTAGGAGTTGTATTAAACCAAATAGAAACTAAAAGATCAAGCTATCTTGATTTTGAAAAAGAACTTGAGTATTTATTGGCAGATAAACTCTTAAATACAAAAGTTTCGAGCTCGGCAGATGTTGCTGATAGCCCATATTATTTAAAAACCGTTGAGGATTTTACTAATGACAACAAATCCAAAAAAGAGTTTTATCAATTAGCTAATGAATTATTAGAAAGGATGAATATTAATGAAAAGATCATTGAGCAGTCTTATAACTGATACAAATGTAAGAGAATATAAGGTAAGAGAAATAAATGTCCAAAATATTAGTGAGAGCAATTCTCAAGCAAGAACAACATTTGACGAAAATAAACTAAATGAGTTAAAAAATTCAATCCAAAAAAATGGCTTACTTCAGCCACTAATTGTTCAAGAAGTTGAGCCAGATAAATATAAGTTAATTGCAGGAGAGAGAAGATTAAGAGCATCAAAAATGGTCGGCCTAGAAAAAGTACCCTGTCTCATAAAAGACATAAGTGAGAGAGACGCAGCAATCGTTGGCCTGGTTGAGAACATTCAAAGAGAAAGATTAAACCATATTGACGAGGCAATGGGTTATAAAGAAATAATAGAAAAATTCAATTTAAGTCCTGAAGAAATAGGGCTACTGGTTGGTAAAAGTAGAGCACACGTTTCTAATATTCTACGTTTAACAAATTTAAGCGAGACAGTTTACCAAGCTCTAAAAGAAGAAAAAGTCTCAATGGGGCAAGTACGGCCACTCATCAATTTAGAATTTAATTTACAAAACTCTATTCTAAATGAAATTATTTCCCTAAAACTTTCAAGTAGGGCGGTAGAAGATAAAGTAAGAGATCTTAGTAGTGAGAAAATTTCTGATCAAGAAGTCACTCACTATAAAAACTTTTTTGAGGACAAAACAGGATCAAAAGTAAAAATAAATAAAATCAAAGAAAAGTATAAGTTATCTTTTACCTTTGATTCAAAAGATAAGCTTGATAAGTTTATTAATAAAATAAATTAGTTTTCAAACTGTTTCTTTAAAGAATCAACCAATGATTGTATTAAATTATCAATTTCTAATTTTTGGTAAAATTTACCATTTATGACAATTCCAACTGATTTTGTCTCTTTAAGAATGTTTGAGGACTTACCTATTGATTCAATTTTCAAAGTTTCAGATAAATGTTCTGCAACTTTTTTTCCAACAACACTCTCAGAAAACCTTCCTTTAAAGAAATTAATTGATTCCTCTTCTGTGCTATTAAATGAAACAAACAAAGTTGGTTGAAGATTGTTAATATATTGAATTTTATTTTTAAGGTTTAGTTCTTCATTAATTTCTGATGCAAATATTGAAATAATTCCATGATTTATGCAACTCTTTTTTATCTGATCATAAAATTTTATTTGTTCTTTATAACTTCCTAAATTCGGAACATCGAAACAAACATTAAAACCTATTGTTCCAGTAGTAAGGTTTGGTGAAATTGACTTTATTGCTTCGTTTAATGAGATCTCTTGACCAGGCCTTACCAAATTTCTAATTTCATAAACCGTATTAAGCCCAACAACTCCATCAATAGTTAAGCCTCTGTTTTCTTGGAATCTTGTTACAGCTTCAACAACAGAATTTGAGTATATTCCGTTGATAGGTTCGGAATAAAAACCCATTCTTGATAAAAGTTCTTGGAGTTCTTCAACATCCGAACCATAAAGTTCATTGGTATTAAAACTTAATATTCTGTCTCCAAGTTTGTATCCAAAATTAATGAGCTCTCTCCAAAGATCTTCTTTATTGTTTATATTTTCTAAATTATTGTCATCGACAAATATTTCAACAACTGTTTTTAACTCGTTAATATCTTTATTAGTTGAGTAGCCAACATAATTTAATTTATTTTTTAAATCTTCAACTTCGTCATTCGATAAGTTATCAACAATAGAAGATAAATCAAATTTAATTTTCAAGCCACCTTTCAGCATCAATTGCTGCTTGGCATCCGGTACCGGCTGCAGTTACGGCCTGTCTATAAATTGAGTCAGCAACATCTCCTGCTGCAAAGACACCAGGGACGCTAGTACTAGTAGCCGTAGTAGAACCAGTCTTTATATATCCTTTTTCATCAAGCTCTAGAAATCCATTTAGAAAACTTACATTGGGTGTGTGCCCTATAGCTATGAAAACTCCATCAATTTCTTTTTCTTCAACCTCGTTTGTTTGACTATCTTTAAGTAGAACAGATGAAACTTGACCCTCACCTTTAATTTCCACAACTTCTTTGTTCCACGAGACATTAATTTGGTCGTGACTAAGTACCCTGTCTTGCATTATTTTACTTGCTCTAAATGAATCTCTTCTGTGGATAACAGTTACATTTTTTGCGAATTTAGTTAGAAATAAAGCTTCTTCCATAGCTGAATCTCCTCCACCAACAACTATTACATTTTTATCTTTAAAAAAGAAACCGTCACAAGTCGCACAAGCCGAAACACCATGTCCCTGCAGCTCTTTTTCTCCCTCTACTCCAAGCCAGTTCGCCGATGCTCCAGATGAAATAATTACAGTTTTGAACTCATAAGTATTTTTCGAAGTTGTTAGCTTAAATCCATTTTCAATCTTTTCTATTGAATCTACAGTCTCAGTTAAAATTTTTGTTCCAAACCTTTCAGCTTGATTTTTAAATACCTGCATCATTTCAGGACCCATAATTCCTTGATCAAAACCTGGATAATTTTCAACATCAGTAGTGAGCATTAATTGTCCTCCAGACTCCAACCCTTCAAATAAAACTGGTTCCAGGTTGGCCCTTGCAGCATAAATTCCAGCTGTATATCCAGCAGGACCAGAACCAATTATTGCTAAATCATCCATTTTTTTTCTTTCTGTAACTATTCAATGACAAAATCATAAATACTAAGCCGAGTGCACCCATTGCAAATCCAGTAGGGTTAACGCCAAGTAAAAGACCAAGTCCTTGCATAATCTTTAATATTCCTGAGAATAAAAATATTACTGCAGTGATTAATAATACAACAAGTAGTAAACCTAAAGATGCAAAACCAGTAAGTCTTTTTACGGGTTGAACAATAAGATCTTTTACACTTTTTATTAAGCTCTCAACCGATTCAATAAAGCTATCTTCCTCCATAAGTTAATCATAAGCTATGTAAAACTATTCATGAAGTTTTCATAATTACAAGCTTTCTTGGTGAAATCTCAAATTTATTTTTTTTATATAGATTTAGAGCGGCAATATTGTCGCTTTGGGTATTAAGTTTCATATTTATAAACTTTTTTTTAACAGCAAAATTAATTACGCAATTAAGTAAATTATTTCCAAGACCTGATCCTTGATAGTTCTTTACTATTCCTATTCGTTGAAGATAAGTAAACTTTCTAGTCTCTCCTAAAATTGCATAACCATCAAGGTTATTTTGGCCTCCACTTTTAAATAAATAATTGTTGTTACAGCTCTTCATAGTTTCCTCAAGACTTGATTTAGAATTTTTCCAATAATCCTCAAATATTTTGTGATCTAATTCAAGCAAATATTCTATATCTTTATGTTCAAGTTTTTTTATTTCTATTTGTTTATTCTCACTCAGATTTCTATGGTTTGAATTTCTTAAGTTTAATACACAAACATTTAATTTATGATTGATGGTCCATCCTGATTTAATCCAGGGTTTAATTGAATTTTCATTTATCATTGACGAACTAAAACTAATGTTTGAATTTTTTGATATTTTTAATATTTTTTTTAAAAGACCTTCTCCTCCGTAAATTTTTTGGAACAATATATCATTAACAAATTCATTAATACTCCTTGTATAAAATATTCCGTTGTAAAAGTAATGAATCTTTTTATTTTCTGTTGAATACATATTTTAAAATTTTTTTATCTTCTTCATATGCTAATAATTTATAGGCTTCTTCAAAGGGAACAATGGCAATCTCCTCTATTTCATCATCAGGCTCTTTTGAGAAACTTTCAACAACATTCATTTCATAAAACCAAACAGTTTTTTTAATTGGTTCACCATCTTTTTTTATCTCATAACGGGATTCTGCAATAGGTTTATTTCCAACAGCATAAACTTTAAAACCAGTTTCTTCATAAACCTCTCTTTCTGCAGCTTTTATTGGTGTTTCTTGATCGTCTAAATGACCTTTTGGGTAACCCCAAAATCCAGAATCGTAATCAGCCTCATACTCTTCACTTAATCTATTTTTTACTAGCAGTATCTTGTCGTCAATTAAAACAATGCCACCAGCTGCAAAATCAACTTTTGAATTCATACTTTATTGTTACCCTAAAATTCTTCTAAGCTAACAATATGGTACCAAGAAGTCTTACAGATTTAATTGACAATAATAGATATTTAAAATCTCTATCGAACCTTTACGAATTAAGTGGATATGATTTTTATCTTGTTGGAGGTGCTGTAAGAGATGGTATTTTAAACATTCCTACAAAAGATTTTGATTTCACAACTAATGCATCACCAGAAGAATCTATAAAAATACTGAATGATGAAGGGTATAAAACTACAGAAGTGGGGAGAGCATTTGGAACCATTGAGTTGCAACTTAAAGAGAATTCAATTCACATAACAACTTATAGGAAAGATACATATGAAAATTCTTCAAGAAACCCATCAATACAATCAGTACCAGATTTAAATTCAGACCTTTCAAGAAGAGATTTCACAATTAATTCGATAGCTTATTCGATTAACAAAAACGAACTCCTTGATCCATTTTTCGGACTTAAAGATTTAGCTCAAGGAATAATTAAAACTCCTGATGACCCAGTTATTTCATTTTCAGACGACCCTCTTAGAATGTTAAGACTATGCAGGTTCATAAGCACTCATGGATTTTCACCTGATAACGATACTTATACAGCGATTAGAAACAATACTGAAAGAATCAAAATCGTATCAGTTGAAAGAGTCAGAGATGAAATTACTAAACTCTTACTCGGCAAAGACGCTCCAATGGGTATCCGCGCTTTAGTTGAAAGCGGTTTAAGTTTGCATATCATTCCAGAAATTAATGAACTTAAAATGGAAGTTGATCCAAAGCACCACCACAAAGATGTTTACGAACACTCATTAGAAGTTTTAGAGGGGGTACCACCAAAATTCACATTAAGAATGGGAGCACTTCTGCATGATATTGCCAAACCAAATACTAAAGGTGTAGAAAATGGCAAAGTTCACTTCAGACACCACGAAGTAGTTGGTGCAAGAATGACAAAAAAAATATTAAAAAGATTGAAGTATGACAATAAAACAATTGAAGATGTTGCACAGCTTGTAGAACAGAGCGCCCGCCCGCATACCTTTAAGTTGGGATGGACAGACTCTGCTGTAAGAAGATATATTGTTGATGCTGGACATATGCTTGATGATTTAAATGCATTAGTTAGAGCAGATGTAACAACTAAAAATAAACAAAAAAAACAAGATATATACAAAACGCTTGATGAGATGGAACAAAGAATTAAAGAAGTTAAAGAAAAAGAAGAACTTGATAAGTTAAGGCCTCCCGTGAATGGAAATGAAATTATGAAAGTTTTAAAAATTGAACCAGGTCCAATCTTAGGAAAAATAATGGACTCTTTGTATGAACAAAGAATTAATGATGGTGAAGTTTCAAAAGAGGAAGCAATCAAATTAGCCAAGGAAGTTTATAAAAAACTTTAGTTGTATAAATATTCAAAATAATGTATATTTATACATATGTCAAAATCAACTATACAAAGACAAAAATTAATTGCTGATTTAATTGATGAAGGAAAAATTACTTCCCAGAATCAATTAAAGGGAATCTTAAAAAATAGTGGTATCTCAATTACGCAAGCCACTCTATCTAGAGATCTTACGGAAATTGGTGCAAGTAAAAAAAGAGATTCAAAAAATAATTTAAAATATATTCTTCCAAAAGATGATATAAATAATGCCCAAAAATCAATTGCCAAAAAGGCTTTAAGAGATTTTGTTGTAAGCGTTGAACCAGTTTCTAACCAAGTCATTATAAAAACAACAACTGCTGCGGCTCAAGTTGTTGCCGAAGCAGTAGATAATTTATATATAGATGGTATAGCTGCTTCGATAGCAGGTGATAATGTTGTCTTAATCATTTCTTATGGAAATAAAGAGGCAATTTTAATTTCAAAATCACTTGATTCTTATCTGATATAAAAATTTACTAGCAATTTTCTACTTATCTACATTATCCTTATTTGAATGATTGAATTATCAAAATTTAATAGAGAAAATCTTGCAAAAGAAATAGGTGAAGGAGCTGTTCTTTTACATGGAAATAATACAATTTATAGAAATAATGATGTCGCCTTTGATTTTAGACAAGATTCAAACTTTCATTATTTAACAGCTTGGCCTGAGCCATTTGCACATGCAATAATCATTATTAAAAATAAACAACCAGATCTTTATTTATTTGTTCAGGATAGAAATATTGAAATGGAAACCTGGGATGGAAAAAGATTTGGACCAGAGGGCGCAAAAAAACATTTTGGTGCAACAGACGCATTTATTTATGATGATTATTTAAAAATAGCCCCAAAATTACTCTCAGGAATACAAAATATTTACTGTAATTATTCAAACAATTCTTTCGAAAAATACGATAAAAAGATAATTAATCAAGCAACACCTTACGATCAGAGGGGAGCTAGTTTTAGTGATGCATCACTAAAGTCTCTCTCTCCTATACTTTCTGAGCTTAGACTTATAAAAAATGAAGATGAAATAAATAATTTGAAAAAAGCATGTGAAATTACAGTTGAAGGACATAAGGTGGCAATGCAGTACGCTCAAAAAGAAATGTTTGAGTACCAAATTGAAGCGGAAATGGAAAAAACATTTTATGATCTAGGCGCTGAAAGACTGGGCTACCCGTCAATTGTTGCATCTGGAGATAACGCTTGTATCCTTCATTACTCAACTAATAGGGAAAAAGTAGATAATAGCGGCTTAGTTTTAATTGATGCTGGAGCAGAATATAATATGTATTCCTCTGATGTAACTAGAACATTTCCAATTAATGGAAAATTTTCAGTTCCGCAAAAAGATGTTTATCTAGAGGTACTAAAGGCTCAAACCCTTGGGATTAATAATGTAAACACAAAAAATACTATGTCTGATATTCATAAGTTGACGGTTTCATCAATTTCTCAATCATTGGTTGATTTAGGATTGGTTCCAATGGGAGTTGACGAAACAATTTCTATGATGCATTATTTTGAATTCTTTATGCATGGAACAGGACATTGGCTGGGTCTAGACGTTCACGACGCTGGAAGTATAGAAGAAAATAATAAGCCTAGAAAATTAATGCCAGGGATGGTTACAACAGTTGAGCCTGGCATCTATATACGGCCAAACAAACCAGAAATTGAGTTTAAATTACTTAAAAGAGATCCAAAAGAAATTAGAGAAAGAAGAAAACTCCTTGGTATGGAAAAAGCGACAAAATTAGAAAATGAAGAAATGAAAGATGCTAAATCTATTAAGCACGTAATTCCAAAAGATCTTCTTGGAATAGGGATCCGTATTGAAGATGATATTGTTTGCACTGATGATAAACCAATTAATTTGACTGAGGAAGCACCAAAAACTATTGAAGACATTGAAGCAATTTGTAGTTAATTATGGTCACTCCTAGATTTGTCTATTCTGTATACGAAAATAGACTTCAAAACAAAATAAAAAATGAAAACCTTCCACAACACATCGGCTTAATTCATGATGGGCATAGACGTTACGCAAGAAGAGAGAATCTTCTTACATATGAAGTTTCTTACAGGATTGGAATGGTTCGATTTAAAGAATGCTTAGCTTGGTGTGATGAGCTTGGAATTAATCATGTTACAAGCTGGTTGCTGTCTAAAGAGAACCTATCAAGACCTAAGGAGGAATTAAATTCTTATTATCTTGTTTTAAATGAATTATTTCAAGAATTACTTATAGATGATCTAGTTGATAATTTTAAAATAACTTTTGTAGGAAGCATTGATTTACTTCCAGAATATCTTCAAAACTCCATTAAACAATTACAGGAAATCAGAGGAGGGGGTGAGAAAGTACTTACAATTGCACTAGGTTACGGAGGTAGGCAGGAGATAGTTGATGCCATAAAGAGCTTACTCAAAGAAAACAAAGAATTAGACATTGATGATTTGATAAAGAGCATTAATGATGAACAAATAAGAGACCATTTATACTCTCCTGACTCACCAGACATCGATTTGATAATTAGAACTAGCGGTGAATCAAGACTATCTGGATTTCTACTATGGCAAAGTGCTTATTCTGAAGTTGTATTCCAAGATGTTTATTGGCCTGAGTTCAGGAAGATTGATTTCTTAAGGTGTCTTAGAGAGTATGTTCAACGGGATAGAAGATTCGGTAAATGAAGATTAGGAACCTTTATTTTTACTTAAAAAAATTATTTAGATAACCTTAAAACAGTTAATATTGTCTGATATGGAAATTCTGGAAACAATGGATTCAATTAATTTCACAACTCTATTTATTTTATTTATAGGATTGAAATTTACTATCGAGACTTATTTAAAGTATCGAAATATAAATTCTATAAAACAAAACAAAGGAAGGGTTCCAGAAAGATTTGAAAATATTGTCAATAGTGAGGAATATAAAAAATCTACAGATTACAACCTTGATAGGTTAAAGTTTCAGATTCTCGTCTCTTTTGTAAGTATAATTATTCTATTACTTCTTACCCTTGGAGGATTACTTAGCTGGCTAACTGAAGTCGTTTTGGGAATCACATCATCAAACATACTAGGTGCTATTCTTCTAGGTTTTTTTATAATTATTATTTCAGAAATACTAGAAATCCCTTTAGCTATATACTCAACATTCGTGATTGAGGAAAAATATGGTTTTAATAAGACAACCAAAAAAACATTTGTAACAGACATATTTAAAAACCTGATCATTTCATCTGTTATATCATGTTCAATTTATGCTGTGGTGATTGGAATAATTGAAAACCTAGGAAGTAACTGGTGGATATTTGCTTTTGGTGCAGTATTTTCAATACAATTGATTATTTTCTTCCTTTACCCAGTATTGATAATGCCACTATTCAATAAATTTGAGCCCCTTGATGATGAGCAATTTAAAAAGCCAATAGAGAAACTTTTAGAGAAAGTTAAATTTAAAGCAAAAGGTCTCTTTGTTATGAACGCTAGCTTGAGGAGCTCACATGGAAATGCTTTTTTCACTGGCTTTGGCAACAATAAGAGAATAGTTTTTTATGATACATTACTTGAAACAATCACACCTGATGAAATGGAGGCAATATTAGGTCACGAACTGGGTCACTATAAACTTGGACATATAAGAAAATCGCTTATCAGCTCATTAGTTTTTGGCTTTGTTGGTTTTTATATTTTAAGTGAGATTTTTAAGTCAGAAAACTTTTTTATCACTCATGGATTAGATGAAATTACTTTATATTCAAAATTCATTCTCTTTTATCTTGTTGCTGGAACATATACCTTTTTCACTAGGCCAATTACCTCTTACCTATCACGACAAAGAGAGTTTGCTGCAGATGATTTTTCATTTAAATTTACTGATGGAAAGTATATGATTTCGGGTCTTTTAAAACTTACCAAAGATAACGCGAGCAACCTAACACCAGACCCTCTATATAGTTCTTATTATTATTCTCACCCTCCAATTGCTGAGCGTGTTGCGAGTATAGAAAAAAAGCTATCCGACACTCAATACAAATAGAGCCTGAAGAGTCAAAGCAACAGTTATGAACAAAAATATGTATTGGGTTTTATCACTTTGTTGATGACCAAAAAGCTTTACTGCTAGATCATGAGCTAAAACAACACTAAGCATATGACCTAAAAGGGTCACTCCTACCTGAACACTCCAAATAACTATAGGTTCTACAAAGTAGTTAATAGATGGCTCTTTGGCATTAAATAGACTTATACCAGTCCCAATGGGATCGTTCAGTCGATAAAATAAAGTTTGAGATTCAAATAGTAAGAGAGTTAAATAATGTGTCACGTGATATGCAAAAGCAATAGGTAACATTGTATGTCCAAACAGATTTGATACTTTGTTGAGCTCAAGATCAGATCCTCCGATCTTTATTGCAAAGAAACAGGCAAAACGATAAAACAAAATTGTTGCTAAATTCATTAGAACGAACATCATTGTCGAGAACCCCATATCATTTATTCTTGGTCCGAATTGTTCATACCAGAAAGTGGTTTCTCTCAAACCATCGTAAGTTACGGTACCGATCATTAAAAGTACAAAATACTCAATACCCCTAAGCCTTGCAAGATTTCCAATGTTATCGAGCAATGATCGAAAGTAAGGACTCGAGTTGAATAGTTTCAACTTACTGTACAAATAATGAAGTAATAGTAATGGATCAACTTCAATTAATGATTTTTTTAAAAAATATCTCAATAAATTTACGCTAATAAAAAGCAATATAAAGACAACCCCAATATTGAGGGGATTTCCAGGTTTTCTCCACACCAGCTCAAACCAGGTTAGCCCAATAAACAAAACGCAAGCAAAATATACTGATTGAGGCTTATTTGAGGAAATAGGAAAGAGATTTAAAGGATTAAATTTTGCATATATATCTCCAAACAACAGACCAAGAACCGGAACACCAATCCATAAAAACACCCATAACATGAGCGGAGCAATTGATGTTTTGGCGGACTCATTACTAATTACACCTGGAGCAACAAGTAAAAATAATATTAAAAATCCAAACAACTTCCCAAATAAACTTTGTTTATCGTCAAATATTTCCTCACGGTGGGCAATAATTGATTCTTTCCATGAAACCTTTAAATAAACAAAAGTAATAAGAACAACTAAAGCTGAAGTATTTAAAACTATGTCGAACGGTATTGGCAAATCCCCAACATTTACGACACCATGTCCAAAAGTTAGTGGGATAATATAATCCATCTACTGTTTACAATAAACAGATATTTTTATAAAATTGGAAATAACAGGGAATTTATTATGTGTGTTATTTGCAACCTAACTACTCAAGGATATGAGACAGCTTATTTAGCTGTTGAAACCGAGACATCAGAAAGCATTATTTTACCAGTTGTGAATAGGTTATTAGATTATCACTCTTTTATGGCTATTGATTCTATGTTGATTCAAGCTTCTTTAGTTGGAATTATTCTTTAAAACTTTAGCTACAATTTTCACAAAGATCAGTACACTTTCCGAATAACTCGAGCCTATGATCTTCAATTATAAAATTAAATTTTTTTTCAATTCTTTTTATCTCTTTTGATAATTTTTCTTCAAACTCATTGGCCATCTCTACATCAATAATCTCTCCACAGTCACTACAAAACAAATGATGATGATGTGAGTCTGTATCAAGTAATAGCTCAACAACTGATTGATTTTCTAGGTTTGTAAATTCTTGAAGTATATTTATTTTTTTCAAATCACTTAAAACCCTATACAAGGTTGATTTTGCAACTTGATTTTCTAATTTTGTTAAAAGTTCATCTACAGTTATAGGACTTTTATTATCAAGCAAAGCTTCAAGGACTAAAATTCTAGGGTTAGTTATTGAAACATTGTTGTCAGATAAGATTTTTTTTGAATCTTGCATAGGTACATAATAATAGTTTATTTATCTTTAAAAAAATATTTAATTTCGTTTTAGGAGACTTGACAAAGTTATAAATGAGACTTATTCTCATTTATTGTAATTTAACATTTTAAAAATTAGATAAGGAAACTTAAATGAAAATAAAACCTATGACAAAATTTGCAATTCTAGCGCTTTCACTGGTTCTTGTTGCTTGTGCTGGAGGTGGATCTGAAGAAGCAGGTTGTCCAGCCATTGATGGAAGAGAAATTAATGTTGTTGCAACCACACCTATGATTGGTGAATTTGTTAGCCAAGTTGGTGGTGAAAACATAAACCTAACAGTTTTAATGCCTCCTGAAGCAAACCCACACACTTACGAACCAGCTCCTCAAGATGCTGGAACAATAGCTGAGGCAGACCTTGTCTTTTACACTGGACTACTTTATGAGCCAGCAGCTTTAGTTAAATTATTAGAAAACTCTGCCTGTAGCACTGACATTTTATCAGAAGTAGGCGAGAGTGTTTTTCCAATAGAGTTTAAGGAAGGTGGTCATGACGATCATGATGATCATGATGACGAAGAAGGTCATGACGACCATGATGACGAAGAAGGTCATGACGACCATGATGACGAAGAAGGTCATGATGACGAAGAAGGTCATGATGACGAAGAAGGTCATGATGACCATGAAGGTCACAACCATGGTGCATACGACCCTCACTTTTGGTTTGACCCAAGCAGAGTGGCTTATGCAGCTGAATATATCGAGTCAAGATTGATTCAATTTGATCCAGAAAACGAATCATCATATACAAGTTCTGCAGACTCTTTTGTTAGTGAATTAAATGACTTAACAAAACAAGTGTCAGAATTAATCTCTACAGTGCCATCTCAAAACAGAAAACTCATTACTACACATGAGTCATTAGGTTATTTAGAGGCAAAATTTGGACTTGAAGTCTTATCAACCATAATCCCAAGTCTAAACTCAGCCAATGAAATATCACCATCTGATTTAGCCGGAGTAATTGATGTTATTGAAGATAACAATGTAAAAGTTATTTTCATTGAATCTGAGGCACCATCTGTATATTCAGAAACAATTGTTGCAGAAACTGGTATTAAACCTGTCACAGGATTGTATGTTGAAACCTTAAAACCTGGTCAATCATACTCAGAATTTCTGATAAGCAACGTTACATTAATTACGGAGAACTTACAAGATACCGATTAGGTTAAATGTAATATAATTACAAGAAACCTAACAAAGAGTCTGTATGAACTCTGAACAAATTAATACTAAAAAAAGTCGACCCACTATTGTTTCCGATGGGGCGTGTGTTGAGCTTGGGAATGATTTAGTTTTAGATGATGTGACTTTTTCTATTGATCAAGGAAAAAAAGTTGCAGTTGTTGGCCCTAATGGTGGAGGTAAATCCACTTTGTTTAACGCAATAGTTGGACTACTTCCTTTAGCTAATGGCTCAATAAAGATAGATGGAAAAAATCCACAGGAAGCAAAAAGTTTAATAAGCTATGTGCCTCAAAAAGATTTTATG
This sequence comes from uncultured Candidatus Actinomarina sp., assembly GCA_902587025.1. Taxonomy (GTDB): domain Bacteria; phylum Actinomycetota; class Acidimicrobiia; order Actinomarinales; family Actinomarinaceae; genus Actinomarina. Next base: position 31,273 of record CACIJJ010000009.1, read on the forward strand.
AATCGTAGTTTTCCAATAACAGTAAACCAAGTTGTTGGAATGGGCTTGGTAGATAAAAATACTTTTTTTAACTCAAACAATAGAGAATCTAAAAATAAGATATCTACATCACTGAAAAGTGTTGGCCTTCTCGACCAAATTGATACCAATATAAACAACTTATCAGGTGGTCAGTTCCAGAGAGTTTTAATTGCAAGAGCTTTGACCCAAAATGCACAAATCATATTACTTGATGAAGCATTCAGCGCTGTAGATGTTGGTGCTCAAGAAGACATTATGAACATAATTAATAAAAACGACCTTGATAGCAAAACAATTTTAATTGCTACTCACGATATTAATAATCTAGAAGAAAGATTTGATGAAGTTTTATGTTTAAACAGACATTGTTGCGCATATGGAAAACCTTCAGAAGTTTTAACAGAAAAGGTGATAGAAGAAATGTATGGTTCCCACAGTGCAATGTTTAAAAATCATACTTTAAATAGTCATGGAGAAACAAATGATTGAAGCTATCCTTGAGCCTTTCAAATATGATTTTATGATAAGGTCCTTGGTTACTGCTATTGCATCAGGAACAATGTTATCTCTTTTGGGACCATTTGCAGTAAATAGAAATATGGGGTTTATGGCTGATGCCATGGCTCATGCGACTTTACCAATTATTGCAGTGGGTGTTTTTTTCGGATTTAGTATCTCTGAATTAGGAGTCCCTGCCTCTGTTCTCATAGCTATTTTCTTGGGTTTTATAATAAAAAATACAAATATTGGAGAAGATACAGCAATAGGAATTATTTTTTCTTCATTTTTTGCCTTAGGTTTTGTTCTTATCTCAATACTCGACGTAACTATAAATTTAGAAGATTTGCTATTTGGACAAATTTTGGCAGTTAGTACATTTGATGTTTTCATAGTTGTTGGTATGTGTCTTGTTGTACTGGGTACAATGATAATTTTTTACAAACAATTACTCTTTTATTCATTTGATCCTATAGGTGCTGAAGTAAAAGGATTAAATATAAGTTTTTTGAATTATCTCTTTATGATACTTTTATCTGTTGCCATAGTAGCTTCCTTACAAACTGTTGGCATAATACTAGTTTTGAGCATGCTACTCATTCCAGCAGCCGCATCCAAACTTGTAACGAACACATTTAATTCATCAATAAGGATTAGTATTGTCTTTGGCGTTTTCTCCTCTGTAACAGGTTTATATTTATCTTATTTTTTTAACCTTCCTTCTGGACCATCCATGTCTTTAGTTGCTACATCTATTTTTGGACTATCTTTTATGATAAGTAAGATCAAAAGAGTTAAAACCTAGAAAAATCATGTATTCAATATGGGTTGAGTCATCGCTAAATCAATTATCTGATATAAAGGAAATTATTAAAATCCTTTCACTCGAGGAAGGTAAAGAATATTTTGATCCACACGTCACATTAGTAACAAACTTAAAGACCGAACCCTCAGCTATGAGTGTATTTAACAAAATACCAAAGAAGAGATACGATATTACATTTGATACAATCCAAGAAGGTACGACCTACTTTCAACGACTTTTCTTAACATCCACAGATAATACAAATTTTCAAAACTCAATAATCGATATAGAGGGATGGCCAAGTTTATGGATTCCACATCTGTCACTTTATTACGGGAACGAGTTACCAAAATCATATCCTTCGAAAAATTTTGATAATCTCATTCCCGCAACCGTTACGTTTGATACATTAGTACTGTCCAAAACAGGTCCTTTAGTATCGGAGTGGAAGGAGATAACCACTGTAAATCTGGGTTGAGCCCGGAGTTTTAATTTCAGTGACAGTAATAAAAAAACCGGGCTGCGCCCGGTTTAATAACTAACTAACTGGGGCACCTACTTATGTAGTTGTCCACCAATGCCAATTAATTACATTTTTCATATTTAATAACATACCAAAAAAATTTTATGATTCAAAATTCATTTAAGTAAAAATCTTATCTCTTCTATTCTTTATAAAGTGGAAAAAATAATAGAAGCAAAAAATCTTACAAAGATTTATGGAGAAGATGGAACATCAGTTACAGCATTAAACAATGTAAATCTTGATTTTTATGAAAATAAATTTACGGCAATTATGGGTCAATCTGGATCAGGCAAATCAACTCTTCTCCACTGTCTTGCAGGATTAGATAAAGTTACTTCAGGATCAATCTTTGTAAAAGGCGTTGACCTGGGAAGCCTTAACGACAAAGAATTAACAAAAATAAGAAGAGACTCTTTTGGATTTGTTTTCCAAGCTTTCAATTTAATACCAACTTTAACTGCAGAGGAAAACATCACACTACCTTCTTCAATTGCAGGAAGAAAACCTGATGAAGAGTGGATAAACCAAATTGTTAATACCGTAGACATTGGAGATAGATTAAATCATCGACCAAATGAACTTTCAGGTGGTCAGCAACAAAGAGTTGCTGCTGCACGTGCGATGGCAACCAAGCCAGAAGTAATTTTTGCTGATGAGCCATCAGGAAATTTAGACTCAAAATCAAGTAAGGAACTATTAACTTTTATGAAATCTGTTGTCAAAGAGTTAAATCAGACCATAGTTATGGTGACACACGATCCTTTCGCTGCATCTTTTGCTGAGAGGGTAATAATGCTAAAAGATGGAGAAGTAGCAAGTGATATGGAAGACCCATCTCAAGAAGAGATTATCTCAATGGTCACATCCTTAAGCGACATTTAATGTTTGGATTTACAAAAAGACCCCTTCTATTAATAGCCTGGAAAAATCTTAAAACTTATCCAGTAAGAATATTTCTGACAACCTCATCAATTATTCTTGGAGTTTCAGTCATAATTGCTGCAAATATTTTTTCTGAAAGCAACAAAAATGCATTCGATAATTTATTTTCTGGTGTATTTGAAGGAATCGATCTAGTTGTTCAGCCTATCCAGGAAGATTTTGCTCAAGGCTTTGGAGATGATGGTGGTCAGGGACCAATATCATTTGAGTTTAGAAAGATTTCTGATAAAAAGATAAATGAAATAAAGAGCATAGATGGTGTAAAAGATGCATGGGGTGATGTTATTGGATTTGCTCAATTCATAAAATTTGGACCAAGACAAGATTGTCATGCTTTTAACCCAGAATGTGAAAGAGAAACTATCTTAATTCAAAATGGTTTTGCCCCTACTTTTGGAGCTGCGTGGGACACATCTCCTTATGCTTCACAGTGGGAGATAATTGATGGACAGCCTCCAACAAATAACAAAGAGGTCGTTATGGACTCAACAACAGCTGAAGGAAATGGGTTTAGTGTTGGAGACAGAGTCACTGTACTAGCTGGGGCTATACCAGCTACTTTCACAATCGTTGGAATAGCAGAATTTGCAAATACGGGGTCACCTGGTGGAGCATCTTTTGCTCTTTTTGATTTTAGAACTGCACAAGTTCTTTTAGATTCTATAGGAGAAGTAGATTTTATAAATGTTGTCGTTGATGAAAATGCTGACATAAATCAAGTTCGAAGTGCTATTTCAAATATCGACAGTCAAGGTTTAGAAGTTATTGATGCACAGGAAGCAGCAGCTGAACAAGCAGACTCTATAAAACAAGGCCTTGATTTTTTTAATACTATATTGAACGTATTTGCGGGTATAGCTATCTTTGTAGGTGCTTTTATTATTCAAAATACGTTTAGAATCCTTTTACTACAAAGAACAAAAGAGTTATCTTTGTTAAGAGCTTTAGGAACTTCTAAGAGACAGATTTATAGACTCGTTGTCTCAGAATCATTATATATGGCGATAATTGGCTCAGGCCTTGGCGTTGCACTTGGAATTGGTTTATCAGTGATTGTTAAAGAGGGACTAAAGTTTTTTGATTTTGGTCTACCGGAAGGTCCTTTAGTTTTAACTCCTAGTGCTGCAGTCACAGGAATTATTATTGGCGTAGTTGTTACTATATTTTCATCGTTGTTGCCAGCCAGAAAAGCATCTCAAGTAAGCCCACTTGAAGCCATTAGAGACAGTCAATCAACTCCAAAAAGAAAGTCACTATTTATAAGATTGATCGTTGGGTCATCGGTTTCATTATCAGGCTTAGGTATTCTTTTCGGTGTTTTGTATTCTTTTTTTAGAGTTCCATCTTTATCTGTGCTTCAACAAGTGGGCTTAGGCGCAAGCATAATTTTTATTGGTATTTCAGTAATTACACCCTCAATCACAAAACCTTTTGTTACTATTTTCGATAAAATTTATAACACTATTTTTGGAATTCTTGGTAAATTGGCAACGGAAAACTCTAAAAGAACTCCACGAAGGACTGCCTCTACGGCTTCAGCATTAATGATTGGACTAACCTTAATATCTCTTGCTAACGTTTTAACTACATCCTTTAAAGCACAAGCAGAGAAAGTTGTAAAAGAAGTTGTTCTTGCAGACTACCAAGTCAGTGCAGCTCAAATTTTTGCATCTCCAGGTATTCCAACAGGTCTATCTCAAGAATTACTTGAACTTGAAGAGGTTACGGAACTATCAAGAACACGAGCTACTGTTGTCGGTTACAACAATAGACCATTGATACTCGGAGCTGTTGACAAAGAAGTTTTTGATCTAATTAAGACCATTGATATTGCTGGCTCAAGAGAGGATTTTTATAAACAAGATGCTATTGGAGTCTTAAAATTTAAAGCTGATAATGATAATATTTCACTGAACGATAGAGTAACCCTGACTATACCTGAAGTAGGAAAAAAAGAATTTATAGTTAAATATATTTTTGACTGGACTACACAGCCCCCAGCTGAATTTTTTCTTCTTTTAGATAATCATGAATTTTTCTCAAACGAATCTTTAGATACAGAACTATATTTCAACGTGATAAACAAAGATGAAGCTACTAAAAATAAACTTGATGATATTGTAGATCATTACCCAGGAGTAACATTACGTGATCAAGATGCTTTGATTGAGGAGGCAAATAGCCAGATCCAATTGTTGTTAAATGTTATTTATGGATTCTTATCTATATCTATTTTTGTGGCATTATTTGGAATTACGAATACTCTCTCATTATCAGTATATGAAAGAACTAGGGAGATTGGTTTAATGAGAGCAATAGGAACCTTAAGAAAACAAATTAGAAATATGGTATTTATAGAATCTTCAATCATTTCAGTATTTGGTGCGATACTTGGAACAGGTCTAGGTATATTTTTTGCATGGAGTCTAATTCAAGCACTTGAGGATCAAGGATTTACAGAATTTGTTGTTTCTATCCAACAAACAATCTTATGGATCGGAATTGCAATACTTTCGGGGGTAATTGCAGCAATTATCCCAGCAATAAGAGCTTCAAAACAAAATATATT
>CACIJJ010000010.1 GCA_902587025.1 uncultured Candidatus Actinomarina sp.
AACTTTATTAATTTCTCTTAAATATGTAAACAAAGCTAAAGCTCCAGAACCACAAGCGTCTGTTTCGCCAACTCCCCTTTCGTTTACTCTTGCGTAAATAAATTTGCGTTCAACAACTGAATAGATTTCAACATTTACACCATTAGAAAATACGTCAAGTTTTCTGGCATTTACTGAAAATTTCTCAAGATCAAATTTCTCTACATCATCGACCTCAACCATAAGATGAGGATTTCCAACTTCACTAGTCGTACATGTATAACTATCAATTTCGATACTATCACCAGTCGTAGGAAGAGGTGCTTCAATTTTTACATAATCGTTTTCTACAAATGCTTTTATATCACCAACTGGAGCTTTAACAATCAAATTTTTAGTATCTACTAAGTTATTGTCTACTGCAAATTTAGCTGTACAACGAACACCATTTACACATAGCTCAGCAGGAGTTCCATCATTATTAAAATAGTGCATTTTCACTGTTGAACTATCTATACCCTCTACCAATATGACTCCATCAATAGGAAAAAGTGCATCACTAACAATTGAAATAATTTCTATATCTGACAAGTCTCGATCGTACTCAGTACATATAAAATCATTGCCTGTTCCTGACATATAAGATTCATTTACCATCTATAATCATTTCCATTTCTTTACGAACAACTTTTTCATCATCGGTGTCAACAATTTTTATTCTATCTTCTTGTTTAAACCATGTAAGTTGTTTTTTAGCTAACCTGTTCGTTTTTAAATTAATATTTTCTGCAAGGTCAATACTTAAGTTCATTCCTATAGCTTGTAATACAGTTTTTGAAGGATTTGTAATAGAATTCATCTCATCTATGACGCCTTGTTGTATCATTTCATCAGTTCGTTTACTAATTCTGTTTTTAAAATCAGGATGATTCCAAAATATACCAACAATATTTTCTGGAATGTTTATTGGCGGAAAAACATACTTTACATCTTCTAGAATTGAATCCTCAATATTACGTATAAGTCTTCTTTTATTAATTTCAACATCAGGTGTTTTAATTTCATACATTTCATGGAACTTTAGTAATTGATCAACATTTAATTGTTCTAATTCAGATCTTATAGCTGGATCAGTAGGTCTAAACTCAAAACTATTAATTAGTGAACGAAAATACAATCCGGTACCACCAACAACAAGATAATCTTTTTCAAAGGATTTTTCTGGAATTTCCATCTCGATTAAGTAATTAAGATAATCTACTACAGAAAAATTTTGATCAGGTTCAGCTATATCAAGACCGTAATATAAAACCTGTGATCTCATTACGTCATTTGGTTTAGCAGTGAGAATATCCAATCCCTTGTAAACTGCCATTGAATCTAGGGAAATTATATCAATGTTTCTTTCAATAGCAATTTCGTGAGCAAGTCTTGATTTTCCTGATGCAGTAATACCTGTAAGAAAATAAAGCAAGATTACAAAGTGGCTTTCAAGAAAAAAGGTGTGGAATCATATATATTCACATTTAAAAGTTTGCCAATATTTTCACTACTAGATTCGAGATGAACTATGTGACCACCTTCAATACGACCGGTCAGAATATTGTTATCTTTTTTTGAAACTTTTTCTACAAGCATCGTTTGTTTAGTATTTTGGTATCTTTTATACCTTTTTTCGCTGATTTCAGTTTGTCTAACTTTTAATCTCATAAATCTATCATCTATAACCTTTTTTTCAACAAATTGATCGACATAATCAAATGCAACTGTCCCAGGTCTAGGTGAAAATTTAAACATAAAGATCAAATCAAATTCAGCATAATTAACTACATCCATTGTTTGTTGAAAGTCGTCTTCGTTTTCACCAGGAAAGCCAACAATAATATCAGATGATATGGACACGTTAGGGATTAATGATTTAATTAAATCTACCTTCTCAAGGAATCTCTTTTGATTATAACCTCTATGCATTGAAGATAATATTTTATTACTTCCACTTTGGAGTGGAATATGAATCTGATTAGCTACTTTTGGTAAGTCAGCAACGGCTTTTAATGTTTCTATTTTAAAATCTTTGGGATGTGGTGATGTAAATCTAATTCGTTCAATACCATCAATATCGTGAATTTTGTAAAGAAGTTCAGTGAAATATGGTTTTCTCCTATTATTGATCATTAAATCTCTACCGTAAGAATTTACATTTTGACCAAGTAACGTTATTTCTTTAACTCCATCATGAGCTAGACTTTTAATTTCATTGATAATGTCTGAGGGTCTTCGACTTATCTCTATACCTCTTACTGAAGGTACGATACAAAATGTACAACTATTATTGCAACCAATTTGAATTGTAACAAAGGCACTGACACTTGACTCACGTACAGCGGCGATTTCTGTTTCAATATCTGTTGTTTCTTCAATAATCTCTGTAATCGGACCCCAATCTTCTGCCTGGTTGAGTAAATTAATTATTTCTGTCGTATTGTGTGTTCCAATAACAACGTCTACCCAAGGTGCTCTCTCTCGAACTAACTCTTTATCTTTTTGAGCTGCACATCCGCCAACAAGTAATCGTCTATTTGGTGCAAGTGACTTCCATTTCTTTAAATGACCTAATGTTCCATATAATTTATCATCCGCATTTTCTCTGATAGTACATGTATTAACAAAAAGTACATCAGCATTATCTATATCATCAGATTTAGTCATGCCATCATTGTTAAATATTCCAGCTATTTTTTCTGAGTCATGCTCATTCATCTGACAACCAAAAGTTTTTATATGATATTTAAGACCATTTCTAGATGCTTTTGGTCTAATTTTATTTTCTATATGTATAGAAGTTTTCACATAACAAATTATAAAAAAATTATTAGGAAAATTAAGTTATTTTTTGTTTTTAGTCTCTTCTGCGGATTCATCTTCATTTTCAGTTGTTTCATCTTCAACAACCTCAATTTCATCTGATTCAATAAGACCAACAGCTTTATAAACATCTGTTTCTAGCTGTAAAGCAAGATCAGGATTCTCTCTTAGAAAACGCTTAGAATTCTCTTTACCTTGACCAAGTTGAACTTCATCATATGTAAACCAAGCTCCTGCTTTTCTAGCAATACCGTGCTCTACTGCAACATCTAAAAGGCTTCCTTCTCGGGATATACCTTGACCAAACATAATATCAAACTCTGCTTCCTTAAATGGTGGAGCAACTTTATTTTTTACAATCTTGGCTCTTACACGGTTTCCTATTTGTTCTGGTCCAACCTTTAATGTTTCAATTCTTCTAACATCAATCCTTACAGATGAATAGAATTTAAGAGCTCTACCACCACTGGTTGTTTCAGGAGATCCCCACATAACGCCAATCTTTTCACGGATTTGGTTAATAAAGATCACAGTTGTACCTGATTTATTGATTGAACCAGTTAATTTACGCAAGGCTTGTGACATCAATCGAGCCTGGAGACCAACATGAGTATCACCCATTTCGCCTTCAATCTCAGCTTTTGGAACTAATGCTGCAACAGAGTCAATAACTACTAGATCTACACCTCCAGATTGAATTAACATGTCTGCAATTTCAAGCGCTTGTTCGCCGGTATCTGGTTGAGATACAAGAAGTTCGTCAACATCAACACCTAATGCTCTCGCATAGACAGGATCAAGAGCATGTTCAGCATCAATAAATGCTGCTACACCGCCTGCTTTTTGTGCTTCAGCTGCAACATGTAGAGATAAGGTAGTTTTACCTGAAGCTTCAGGTCCATAAATTTCAATAACTCTACCTTTTGGAACTCCACCGATACCTAAAGCTAAATCAATTGAAAGTGCTCCTGTAGAAATAGCTGGTATTTTTTTGATGTTATCAGCGCCAAGTCTCATTAATGAGCCTTCACCGAATTGTTTTTCTATTTGATCAAAAACTGTATCTAGTTTTTTTGCCCTGTCTTTATCCATTTTTTCTCCTTAATTAACAATAATTAATTTATATTAAAACATCTTAATAAGACAATTTTACTAGAACATTTGTTCTAATACAAGTTTTTTATGAATTTAATCAATTCCCATTGAGCTTTATTTGAGGCTCTTTCTAAGATTTCTGCTCTATTTCCATTCATTTTATGGTCTGAAATAACTGTTTTTTCTCCGTTTGAGATGCAAATAAAGATTGTTCCTACAGGGTATTTACTAGATGATATTGGTCCTGCCTCCCCTAAAATTGTAAGGGCTACATTTGATTTGTATTTATTTAAAGATGATTCTGTAAGATTGTATGTTAATTCTTCCCAATCATCAAAATTAATATTTTCATCATTTAATAACAAGTTTTTAGACTCATTTGTATAAACAATGTCAGAACCAATAAAGTACTTACTTATCCCTGGATTCTTAACAAGCAATGAGGAAATCAAACCCCCAGTGATACTTTCAACAAAAGAGATTTGAAGATTTGAGTCACTAATTAAATTTCCAAGAACTTTTTCAACTGTTATATTTTCGTAAGATAAAATATCATCTTCAAATATTTCACCTATTTTTTGTAGAAACATATCAGATTGATCATTTGATACAGAATTTTTATCAAATCGTAATTTAATGATCCCTTTACTTGCTAGATAAGCAATATCTAAACCTTCTGGTTTAAACTTATCTATTTCAGCAGCCAATGATGATTCTGCCTGATTAAAAAACATAACAAATTGATAGTCTGTATTTTCTTTTTCATAATTTTTACTTAGAAAAGGAATCAACTCATCCTCAACAAGAGGTATAAACTCTCTTGGCGGTCCAGGAAAGATAAAAATGATTTTATTGTCATGATTAATTTTTATACCAGGTGCTGTTCCCTGAGTGTTGGTGAGTTTTTCACTTCCAACTGGAATATAAGCTTGCTTTATATTTGTATCAGGCATAATTAACCCACGAGCTTTCCAGCGTTCTTTCATCCACTCTAAATGATCATCATCTAGCTCAAGTTCCAATGATAAAGATTCAGAAATTGTTTCTTTTGTTATATCATCTTCTGTTGGACCAAGACCTCCTGAAGTGATAACAACATCACAATCTTTAAGTAAAAAATTAAGTGCATTAATAATTTCATCTTGCTGATCTGAAATTGTAATATCTTTATCTAATTTAAACCCATTTTCATATAAACGTTTACCAAGGTTCGTTAGGTTTGTGTTGACTGTATCCCCTAGCAGTATTTCTGTACCAATTGTTAAGAAACCAATTTTCATATTTTTAGGTTAGCAATGTTTTATTTAAATATAACTATGATAAATGTATGAGAAAAGCAATCATACTTTTACTTCTACTATCTTTTTGTTCATCAGGATCGGATAGTACCTCAGATGAACCAACACAAAGTGCAGCAGCATCCTCAATTGAAGAACTTGTATATGAAGATGCAAATGGAAATTTAGTAAACGAAGACCTAACTAATAAGAAAACCCTTGTTGTTTTCTGGGCTGATTATTGAGGAATTTGTAGGGAGGAGTTGCCTCTCTTAGAAGCTAATCTAGCAGCAGTTAGCCAAAACTATGATGTAATCGCATTGGCACACAGTGATGTAGATTCCACTATGACTTGGGTATCAGAAAATCTCAAAGGTGAAATCACAATTGGGTTTTCTACATCTGATATGAGAGATAGTTTAAAAATTATTGGTCAACCAATTTCCTTAATTATTGATACAGATGGCAACATTCTTTCACGAGAATATGGATACGTTCCAAACGACTTATAAATTTACAGAAATTTAACCTAATACCCGAGCAGTTTCTGTCATAAATTGTACTATTTTATTAGTATTAACCGCAGATACAATTTCTGCTGCAATAAGAAATCGAATTATTAAAGGTAAAACCGTAAAGAGTTAGTTACTCTTCGTACCAACTATCGTCAGTCGTCTCTACTTCATCATTTATTTCTTCAGATGAATTCTCAGTTTCAGAAATTTCATTATCATCATTAATTGAGGAAAGACTATTTGTTTCGTATTCTTCAACTGTAATCAAAACTTCTCTTGCTTTTGATCCTTCAGATGGTCCAACAATTCCTTGAGATTCAAGAATATCCATTAATCTACCTGCTCTAGCAAATCCAACTCTTAGTTTTCTTTGTAACATTGAAGTAGATCCTAACTGTGATCTAACAACAAGATCTGTAGCAGTTTTAATTAATTCTTCATCTTCACCTAAATCATCATCACTGTGAACAGTTGTAGATTTTTGTTCTTCAATAACAGCAGGATTGTATTCAGCTTCTTTTTGTGACTTTACCCATGAGACTACATCTTTAATTTCTGCCTCAGTAACCCAAGCACCTTGGATTCTTTCTAATCTAGGATTTGAAGCAGTAACAATTAGCATGTCTCCAAGCCCAATTAATTTTTCAGCTCCAGACTGATCAAGAATAACTCTTGAGTCTGTTGTTGAGGCTACAGAAAATGCAAGTCTTGAAGGAATGTTAGCTTTCATTACACCGGTGATTACATCTACTGAAGGTCTTTGAGTTGCAACAACTAAATGTATACCTATTGCTCTAGCCATCTGAGCAAGTCTTACAATTGCTGACTCCACTTCCCTACCAGCAACCATCATCAAATCATTCAATTCATCAATACAGACAACTATGTAAGGAAATCTATCAAATTTTTCTGTATCTAATAATCCAGCATCAAATTTTTCATGGTATCCATTTATGTCACGTACTTGTCCGTCAGCTAATAAATCATATCGTCTATCCATTTCAGAAACAGCCCAAGTCAGTGCATCGACAGCTTTTTTTGGATTTGTAATTACTTTTGTTAATAAATGAGGAACATTATTATATTGACCTAACTCAACACGTTTTGGATCAACCATTACCATCTTTACTTCATCTGGATTGGTTCTCATCAATAAAGAAGTAACAATTGAATTAATACAGGATGATTTACCAGCACCAGTTTGACCCGCTATAAGAACGTGAGGTAATTCAGATAGATTAATTAATTTTGCTTTTCCAGATATATCTAAACCAAGACCTACATTTAAAGGATGGTCCAGTTTCTTAGCTTCTGGTGATGTTAAAACATCTCCTAAAGATACGAGTCTTCTTTGTCTGTTTGGGATTTCAATACCAATTGCACTTCTTCCAGGTATTGGAGCTAAAAGTCTAACATCTGGAGTTGCTAATGCGTAAGCAATATCATGAGATAGTGATGTAACTTTGGATACCTTAACACCAGGTGATAATTCAATTTCATATCTTGTCACAGTTGGGCCGGGAACAATTTTAGTTAATTCAGCTTCAACACCATGTTCTTTTAATAGATTCTGTAAATCTGTAGCAGTTTGTTGTAAAAGTTTTTTTGAAGTTGAAACATCTGTACCATTTTTAAGCAATTTCAGAGGAGGGAGTACATAGTTCGAAGATTTCTTACTAGTCTTTTTCAATTCAGGCTGTGAAGTTTGTTTTGTTTTTGTCTTTTTTGAATTAGGTACTTTGCTAACTTTTTCCTTCTTCAATGTAACTACATTACTAGGTTCAGTTTCATCTTTATAAGAACTTTTTTCTTCATTAATAAGATCAAAATTTATTTTTGAAGCTTCTCTTCTAGCTTTATAAAAAGCAAATATAAATCTATATGAGTATATAAATATTGCCTGGACGCCACCAATAAGATCCTTAAGCTCTATATCTGTCATATATAAAACAGATACGATTAATCCAAATAAAAGCACAACATGTGTCATTTCTGCAGCAAGTAAATTATTTAATGGGTAAACGATAAATGCAGATATAAACCCACCAGATTTTTGCAAAGCAGTGCTTCCTGCGCTAATTGAAAGTGGTTCATTGTGTATGTAGAAATGAAATAATGCTGATGTAAATATTTGTACCCAGATTGTTCCAATAAATACTTTTTGAGTGTTAATGAAGTCTTTGTCTCTTATGAGAATTGCAGATCCATAAATTAAAAGTAGAGGAAATAAGTATACTCCGTACCCAAATGACCATGTAAGGAGATTGTTTACAAACTCTCCTATTGGGCCAGCTTTACCAAAAGATGATAATCCAACAAGAATACTTAATATCGCCATAAACACCGAAACTGCCTGATATGACTTGAAAAAAGATCCAGTTATAGTTTTTGAGGTATTAGATATACCTTTGAAGGTACTAGATAGTTTTATTAAATTTTTCGGTTTAGACACCCGCTTACGCCCATCAACCCTTTTGCGAGTGGATGTCTTAACAGCCACGGGGTAATTATACCACAATAAATTAAGTAAAAAAGCCTAATTTTCCTTAATTTTTTTGTAAAAACCCCTAATTTTATTGGCTAATTCAGGCGATATTTGTGTTATTGGAAGTAGAGGTTCACCAACTTCCTCCCAACTTTCTGATAAGATTTTTTTAATTGGTCCTGGACTTGGCTCTTCAAATATTGCTTCAAATAGATTAGTTAACTGATTGTTTATTTCTTGAGCTTTATCAAATTCATTATTTTTTGCGCAACTTATCATTTCAGAAATCTCGTTACCAACAACATGTGAGGCAACAGAGACTACACCTATTCCACCATTAGTTAGAAAATCATAAGTTTGATTATCGTTGCCTGAATAAATATCTACTTTATCCTTTAACAATTCGAGTTGCTTTTTAGAAAATTCAAAATCACCAACTGCATCCTTGATAGAGTGAATGCCGATGTCATTAGCAAGTGTTTGAAGTGTTTCAAGTTCAATTAATGTACTTGTACGACCTGGGATGTTGTAGGCCATTATTGGGAGATCTGTTATTTTCGATATCTCTTCAAAATGACGTAATATTCCGTATTGAGAAGGTTTTGAATAATACGGAGTAACAATCATTATTCCGTTTACACCAAGGGAGTCTGCCATTTTCGTAATTTCAATTGATTCAGATGTTGAATATGTTCCGGTTCCAGCAATAATCTTTGCTTTATCTCCTACAGCGTCAATTGCAGTTGAATAAATAATCTCTCTATCTTTAACCGAAAGATTTGGTGATTCTCCCGTAGTACCTGTTAGTACAAGTCCCTCAGATTTGTCATGTACTAATTTTCTGCAAAGTCTCCAAAGCGTATCAGTGTTTAACACACCTTGTGCATCAAAAGGAGTTATAGATGCTGTTAATAAACTACCAAAATCACTCATGATTAGTCCATTATTTTCTTCATAAGAGTTTCAAGTCCATAAATGTAGTAATTTATATTTTCCATTTGACGTAATACTATCTCGATACCAGTTAAATATGCTTTTCTATCATTGACTTTATGATCGACAATAAATTCTTCAAAAGTATTAGAAAATACGACTTCTTGTTCAGCAAGATAATTATCTGATCTTAATGAATAAATATTGATTGAATTTTCCTTTGTTGTCGCAAAGTACTCCCCTTCTATGTCTTCTGAATTAATATTTTCTAAACTTGAAGCAAGATCTTTTGACGTACCTGATGGTGCATCTTCTTTATTTGAGTGATGCTTTTCTACTATGTGTACGTTTTTAAATGTGTTTGATAGTTTCTGAGAAAAAACTTTCTGGAAAGCTGCGCCTGCCGAGAAATTAGGAATAAGTGCAATACCTTTCGAAGAATTTTTTAAGAGTTCAATTGATTCATCATTCACACCTGATGATCCAATTATTAATTTAGATTCATTCTTTGCAAGAATTTTTATATTTTCATTAACAACAGATGCTGGAGCAAACTCAAAAATATAATCGGACATTAAGTTATCTGATATTGATAAATTTTTAAATTTAGAGTCCCCTTCGCCAGGATCAATTATCCCTATAACTTCAAAACCATCAAGATGGTTTATAAAATCTGAAACCATTACTCCCATGCTTCCTTTACCACCGGAAACAATTACAGTCTTATTTGCAATTTCATTCAACTTAATATTCACCTTATACTTGTATTATCAGTCTTTAATGATAATGATAAAAAATGGAATTTAAGAAAAAAACTTTAGAAACTCAAATTATTGAAATATTTCAAAAAATTAGTCCAGCAATTACACGACTAATACAATCCGAAACTGATAATCCAAATATTATTATTAATCTTGGTAAAACTAAAAGCAAAAACAAAAACGAGATTAACATCAATCCCTCTATTTTGGTTAATGCAGTTTCAGATTCAGAACTAGAATTTAAGGAATTAATAATTGGAACTGTAGTCCATGAGGCTATCCATTCTATGGAAGAATATAATTTCATTGTTGATGAAGATCTCACAAAATATAAAGATGACACTGAAGGGTTAACTAACATTGATGAAGTTCTGGAAGTTCTTGCGGGTCCATTTGGGAAATATATTTTTGAAATACTTGTCCATTCCTATGATGAGTTTCAATTTGTAAAAAACTTTAACGGTCTTAGATCAATCCTCGAGGATATTTATAAAGAATCTAGTATCAACATCAAAAATTTAAAGCCTTTCAATAAATTTTTAACATTGCTGTTTCATAACATCACAGGATATGTTGAATTAGATATAGATAAGTATCCAAAGAATATTAAAGAACCCTTAAAAGAGACATTAAGAGTATTAGATAATTTTTCATATGATAAATACTTAATTGAAGACACTATTGATATAACGATAGAAATTACAGATATTTGTAGAAGATACAATCTATTACCAGATGTTGACAACCAAACATTGGGAGAACGTAGAGAATCAATAGAAAACTTTGAAGACTCCGTAATTGATGATTTAAACAGAGTCTTAATTCCTTCTAGTACAAACATTACTTCAGGCAATACCTTAGAAAAATTCTTAGGTAAAAAGGGTGCAGATTCAGAAGATGAAAAGCTTAACTTTATGGATGATCATGTTTCAAAAGTTGGAACATCCTCAACCGTTTATCTTCCAAATGGTAAAGTATCAAAATTACTGAGTACTAATTTACCAAAATCATTTAAAAATTTATATACAAATGGATTAAATACTTATAACTCCCTGTTAGAAGAATGGGATCTGCCCGTATTCAAAGTTACAAACAAAATAAAGCCTTACTTTATACATAACAAAAAAAGGCTAAGAATAAGTGGTTATGATCAGGGCGATTTATCACCACATGTTCCTTTAATGCTTGCATCTGGTAGGTATGAAAGAATGTTTGAACAAAAACAACGGCTTTCAAACAAATCTTATGCTGTATCTTTACTTATTGATGGAAGTGGATCAATGCTTGAAAAAGATAAAGGTGATTTCTATCCCTGGTCTCTCTCAGCAGCATTAATAGGAGCAAGTTATCTTGCACAAATCTGTCATGAATTAGATATTGATTTTGAAGTAGCAATTTTTAATAGAAGCTTTGCAGCAGATGAATTAGAAAATGAAGAATTATATTTAAAAAGAAAGATGGCTGTTTCCTCGATGCTGAATACAAATTATGGATCGAATGCTGAATATTACTTCAATACAACAAATCATTATTTTATTAAAAAGTTTGATGATTCATGGAAAGAAAATTATGAAAAGTTTATAGGTTTAATTGAATTTTCAAGAAACTTAAGGGAGTCATTAGACAAAATAGAATCTAATTTAGATCACCCTCCTGCAAGCATGTTTGAAAGAGGTACAAATGTTGATGAAAGAAATATAATGTTTTCTACAAAAAGACTTCTAGAAAAAGGTTCAAAAACAAAACTTTTAGCCGTACTGTCAGACGGTATGACAAGAGGGTCTCTTGAGGATTTAAAAAGTTCTATCAATTATGCGTCTAAAGTTGGGATTGATGTAATTGGGATAGGTATTGGAGAAAGAGGCACGTGGAAAGAATATATCAATAAGACCCAAATAAATGAACCTGAAGAGTTAATTCATTCAATAGTAAACATCACAAAGGATATACTTATAAAGAATATTGAAGAATCTACAGGAGTTGCTTGATGGCTGAACAAATATTTAAAAACCCAGGTGGTAAGGATGATATAAAACTAAATGAATGTAAGCTATCAAAATCAATTCCTGATTATGAATCAAGATCTGAACGCATACCTGAGTTAGATAAAAATTATGTAGACTTTGGAATTCAATATAAATTAGCTCAAATTATTAAGAGTAAAGAAGATACGTTTAAAAATGAAATCCCGATTCATATTGCACTAAAAGGCCATATGGGAACAGGTAAGGATCACGATATAGAACAATTAGCTGCAAAATTAAATTATCCCTACTATCGCATTCCTTTATCAGGTGAAGTTAGAGATGTGACTTTACTTGGTTCAGTACAATTATATGGAGACGGGGTTGGTGGAACAGATTCCAAATGGCAGGATGGCGAATTAACCAGAGCACTTAGAGGACCATCAATTATTAATCTATCAGAATTAAATGCTGCAGGACCAGAAGTTTTATTCGCTTTACATTCACTATTAGATAGACACAAAAAATTAGAGCTTCCTAATGGTGAAGTTATTGAACTAAGAACTGACTCCTACATCTTTGGAACAATGAATCCAACGAGCTTAAGAGATTATGCTGGAACACAAACTCTAAACAAAGCATTTGCTGATCGATGGGTTATTTGGGACAAACCTTTTCCTAACAAAGAACAACTTGAATCAATATTTAAAAAACGATATCCAAAATTACAAAAAGAATTCACAGATCTAATTATCAAATTGGCTATTGAAATTAATAACTCATTTTTATCTGACGATATAAGCATCAATATTGAAACACCAATGAGTCTTAGAACAGTTGTAGAAAGAATTCCCGTTGGATTAGATTTGTACAAAAATGCTTCAGATCCTTTGCATGAAACATGGAAAAATATGGTTCTTCCTCATGTAAATCCTGAAGACCTTGATCATTATTCAACACTATGGAATACAGTGGTGAGAAACGGTCCAAATATAAAACCTAGTTTGTAACAAGTTTTACTAAAGGAATATCTCTCTCTGTTTTCGACCTGTAAAGATTAAAAGTAGGATAAAAATCAGTTAGTAGTTTCCAATACTCTTCCCTCTCAAGTTCATCAACAATTAATGGCTTTGCATCTTTGTATTCCTTATTTACGAGTATCTTTACTTTGTCTGTATTTATGTTGAAAAACCAATCAGGAGTTTTGTCTCTCCCACCGTATGAGGCTGCGACAAGATATCCTTCATCAATTTCAACATAAGTCAAAGGTGTTTTTCTTAATTTATTTGATTTACGACCAACTGTTTCTAAAAGTAAAATATTCTCCCCTATTAGCTTTCTACCAATAAATGTATGATTAAATTTCATAATATTTGAATGAGCAGATGTTATTAACTTGACGAGCCAAGTTGGCCAATATGAAAATGTTCTACCTAGTAGTTTCCAGATATTTTACTCCGGGGAGTCTTGATTTTTATTTCTGTATCCGTCAATTTTATTTTGAAAATCTTTAATCTTTTGATCAATATCTGACATTTCTAAATTTGTAACTTCTTCTTTTAATCTATCAACTTGCTCTTTAACAAACTTGTTCTCATTAAAAACGTCATAAAATATTTTTATTAAAATTGTTGATATTAAGAATTTTATGATTTTCTTCATATATAGATAATACGTAGATTTAAATCATAAATAAAGTATTTTATTTTATGTTCCTATTGGAGTTAGAAAGTTTCACAATTAAAATTAAATTGTGAAAGATTTATTAAGCAGTCTGGTAGCTGAACAACAACTTTTAGATCAATACTTGCAAAGCATTCCTGTAAGAAATTGGGATACTAAAACAACATTTAAGAATTGGAACATCACTAATCATGTTAGTTATTTAGCAGGCCTGGAAGATCTTGCACTGAATGCTATGAAGAAAAAAGGCACTGATTTCAATAAATATAGGGGTCCAAAAGGTTTAGATAAGTTTGAAAAAGAATGTATAAATAAAGGTAAAGAAATGAGACCACAAGATGTTATCGAGTGGTGGAGACTCTCAAGAGCAAAAGTGGTAGAAATTTTAGCAAAAGGATCACCTGGGAAGAAAATAAAATGGTGGGGTAATGAAATTGATTATCTGACATTTTCATCTACAAAATTAGCTGAGACGTGGGCTCATGGTTTAGATATATATGACAGTATGAAAAAGGATTACGAAGATTCAGTAAGAATTGAACATGTTGCATTATACGGATGGTTAAATGCTGAACATACAAGTAAACAAAATAAAGTTAAATTTAAAGATTTAAGAATTGAATTAATTGGTCCTGAATACAGAGCATGGCAATTTGGTAATGAGAAGTCTGAAAATAGTATTAAAGGAAATGCAAGTGACTGGTGTAGGATTGTCACAGGAAGAACAAATAAAGGATTCAAACCGACACTTTCCGTTGAGGGTGATTTTGCAAAAAAATATATAAAACTTCAACACGCAAAAATTTAGTTTATGATCATCTACGGCGTAGTTCATTTAAAAGCTTTGCCGGGTTCACCGTCAAATTCCCTAGGATTAGATGAGATCACCAAACTTGCACAAAATGATTTAGAAAATTTATATACTGCTGGAGTTGATGGTATTATTATCGAAAATTTTGGCGATGTGCCTTTTGTAAAAAATGATATCTCAAAAAGAACTCTTGCTAGTTTTACTTCTGTTGTACAAAATTTAGAAATAAATTCAGATTTAAAAGTTGGGATAAATGTTTTAAGAAATGATGGAATAGCAGCTCTATCAATTGCCGAAGCTACGAACT
Organism: uncultured Candidatus Actinomarina sp.; assembly: GCA_902587025.1. Classification (GTDB taxonomy): domain Bacteria; phylum Actinomycetota; class Acidimicrobiia; order Actinomarinales; family Actinomarinaceae; genus Actinomarina. Next base: position 14,676 of record CACIJJ010000010.1, read on the forward strand.
CAGATTTTGTAAGAATTAATGTTTTAAATAATGTAATGATGTTTACTGACCAAGGATTAATTGAAGGTGAAGCACATGAAATCGCTGAATTTAAAAAAAATCTAAATAAAGATATTGAAATATATGCCGATGTGTTTGTTAAACACGCAGTACCACCAGAAGGTTCGAAAATAGAAAATCATGCAGAAGAATTAATTAACAGAGCTGGTGCAGATGTAGTTATTGTAACTGGTGATGGAACGGGTCATCAGATAAATATGGCTGATCTGACAAAGGTTAGAGCGATAGTTCCTGTTGGAAAATTAGCAATTGGATCAGGAGTTGATCATACAAACATTAATCAATATAAAAATATTGCAGATATTTTGATTATTGGAACAAGTTTTAAAAAAGATGGAAATGTAGAAAATCCAGTTGATATTGATACGGCAAAAGAAGTTATTGGTCAATTAAAATAAATTTTTAATAAAACTTTTAAATATTGATTTGCTTACTATCATTTCTATTTGAATGGAAGCCATACTCAATCCAGCAATTATTTTATTTATTTCTGGGATCATAATTGGACGAATATTTAACGATACTTTACCACCAGCTCTATCAAAATATTTAGGATATTACTTGCTTGTTTCATTGGGTTTAAAAGGTGGTATCAGTTTGCAACAAAACGGATTCACTAGCGAAGTTGTTAATGTTATATCCCTTGGCATATTTTTTGCATTGCTTATTCCTATGCTTTCTTACTTATATTTAAGAAATAATTTAAATATTGATGATGCAGCTGCTCTTTCTGGTACATACGGTTCTGTAAGTGCAATAACTTTTGTCACTGCAATATCCTTTTTATCAACAAACTCTCAAGGATTTGATGACTATATGTCTGCTGTTCTTGTTGTCATGGAATTTCCTGCAATTTTTATGGCACTTTTTCTAATTACAAGAAAACGTAACGTTGACCAAAATAATTTTGAAATAATAAAAACAGCATTTCTAGAAGTGCCAAATATATTGTTAATATCCTCACTGATAATTGGCTTTATTATCCAAGGCACAATTTCAGATAATGTTGAATTCTTTACTGATACTTTGTTTGAATATATTTTATATTTATTTTTATTTGTGATGGGAACTCGTGTAGCTAAAAGACTAAAAGAGTTAAAGGGTAAAGGTAAAACTTTAATACTTTTTGCATTAATAACTCCCCTTATAGGATCTGTTCTAGCATTATTTGCATCAAACTATTTTTCACTTTCAATTGGAAATGCAACATTACTTATGGTTTTGACGGCCAGTGCAAGCTATATTGCTGTTCCAGCAGTAGTTAAAGATGCAATCCCAGATGCAAATCCAGCAATTTATTTAGGTTTGAGTTTAGGTGTGACTTTTCCATTTAACATAATCATTGGTATACCCGTTTATCACGAGCTTGCAAAATATTTTATAGGATAGTTAAGCTGTAATAAATGTACACCCGTAAATATAAAGTAAATAGACAAAAAGTTCACTATGTAAAATTTGATAAGGATACTTATTTACTCGAATCATTAACTGAATATGCAATCAAAAATAAAATAAAGACTGCTGAAATTTCATTTATAGGTGCTGTTCAAAATTTAAATGTGGTTTACTTTAACCAAAAAACAAAAGAATACGAAGAACACTTTTTTGATGGTGGTTTTGAGGTGCTGAGTGGTCTTGGAAACATTACATTATTTGAAAATAAACCATTAGTTCATATCCACATATCTGTATCTGATAAAGATGGCAAGGCATTTGGAGGACATTTAGTTAATGGTACAAAAATTTGGCTTATAGAAGCCATCATTAAGCAGCCAACATTTATAGGAAAAAATTATATAAATAGATACTTTGATGAAGAATTAAATTTGAATGTTTGGAATGATTAGGATAAGGAATTTCCGTTAATACTAAATCCACCATCAATAGTTAAAATCTCCCCAGTTATCCAACCAGCTTCCTCTGAGCATAAGAAATATACAGCTTCTGCGATATCTTCTGGTTCTCCAAGTTTTTGTAGCAAATGAAGATTTTTTGAGTATTCTTCATTTTCCCATAAAAGTTGTGAGAGTCTAGTTCTAACGATTGCTGGAGCAACTCCATTTACTCTGATATCAGGTGCTAATTCGTAAGCAAGCTGCTTAGTCATATAAATTAGAGCAGCTTTAGAAATATTATATGCCCCCATCAGATCAGAGGGAAAATATCCCGCTACAGAACAGATGTTCATAATAGCAGTGCTTAATTCATTTTTGTATGCTGCCCTTGCCCAAAGTAAAGGACCTTTTTGATTTACTGCCCATGTTTTTTCTAGAGCTCCCATATCAACATCCATTAAGTTTCCACCAGCTGGGTTTGTTCCTGCATTGTTGATCAAAATATCAAGAGAGCCAAATTTTTCGTTAATTTCTTTGCAAGTTTGATCAGCTGCCTCTTCATCGTCAGCTTTTGCCATCATTGCGTGAAAATTTTCATTGTTTATCGAATTTTGTAGTTCCTCTAAGGTGTCAGGTTTTCTCCCAGTAACGATTACATTAGATTCTCCATCATTCAAATATTTTTCAGCTATCGCTAAACCAATTCCTCTTGTTCCACCAGTTATAAGTACAGTTTTCATAACTTTAATTATAACACTCATAAATCAGTGAGCAGTTACAGTAAATGAGTCATGAATAACTTTGAAAAATATATTTATTTATTAACAAAAAATAAAGACTTTCAAAAACTTTTCTATGCAAAATTTATTACTTATATGGGAGACTGGTTTCTAACTGTTCCCCTTTTGAGCATTATTTATGAGCTAACAAATAGCCCACTAATAACATCTGTAGTTCTTGTTGTACAAAGTGCTCCCTATGTCATACTAGGTAGTTTTGGAGGTTATCTAGCTGATAAATTTGATAGAAAAGTTGTAATTGCTATTTCTGAATTCTTATCAGGTTGTGCAGTTTTATTAATAATGTATTCTGTTTCAACAGAAAATGTACTTTTGATCTTAATTTCATTCTCATTACTTGGTGTGGTAAATTCTGCTTACATGCCTGCTTCAGATGCTGCATTACCAAATGTAGTAAAAAGAGATAATTTACCAGAAGCAAATGTTTTGAATTTTTCGACATGGGGAATAGCTGCTGGATTAGGTGCTGGTCTTGGTGGTTTTCTATCAGAATTTCTCTCAAGAAATCAACTGTTCACAATAAATTTTCTATCATTTATGTTTTCAGCATTTCTTGTTTTTCTAATAAAAACAAATTTAAATGAGAATATTGGAAAAGTTTACAACAATAAAAAAGTAAATTTTCGTGATGGACTTAACTTTGTTTTATCAGATAAGAAAATATTCTATTTAACTCTTACAAAAGGTATGTTTGGCATCTCGGCTGCAGGATTACTATCACTTTTTACAATTCTTTCATTGGACATTTATGATACCGGGGACTTTGGTGCTGGTTTAATGTGGAGTGCTCGGGGTGTTGGTGCGTTTATAGGTCCTGTAATGTTTAGATACTTTTTTGGGAAAACAGATCAGAGACTTCTATCAACTATTGGACCGTGCATAATGATATGGGGTATTTTCTACTTTTTAATTCCTTTTTCACCAAGTTTATATATAACAACTTTACTACTTGTACTTGGCCATTGTGGTGGAGGTGTACAATGGGCTTTCTCTTCTTATGGTATTCAAATTTTAACTCCTGATAATATTCGAGGTCGTATTGCAGGATTGGATTACTCTTTTTATTTTTTAATGTTTACAAATTCAAACCTTATTATTGGATATTTGGCTACTCGATATGATGTCTTAACTTTATTTAAAATATTTCCAACTTTAGGATTTTGCGTTGGCCTTTTTTGGTTTATTAGAACAAGATCTTTCTGGAAAACAGTTGAAAGTTAAACGACTCTGGGAATATCTATCAAGTTTGTTGTGTAAGCAGCTGACTTTCTATCAGCACGCATTTTCCAGTTTTTCTGAATTCCCTGTGCTCCCATAAATAGAGTTCCGTTTCCAAATCTATCATTTAACTGGTCTAGTGAATCCATAAGCATATCTGATCTCTCATAGTTCTCATGTTCATAGAAGCTAAATTGTTCATGTTTAGCATCAGATATATCCAAGAGTATGACACCTATTTTCTGATACTCATAATTTGGTAAAAAAAGTTTATTTGTTAATCTTTTCGCTTCCTTGATTATTTTTGAAGTATTACTAGTTGGAATTGTAAAGAAAGAGCTCATTCCATTGCTATATTTTCTTTCATCTTCTATAAATGGACTTGTTCTTAAAAATACGTGAATACCTCCAGCTCTTGAATTCTGAGCTCGTAACTTTTCACAAGCTCTTGCAACATATGTTGAAACAGCTTCTTCAAGTTCATATACTTTTGTTACTTTTTTCCCAAACGACTTTGAAGAAATTATGTTTTTCTTATTTTTAACTTCTTCAATTTGCATACATGATATGCCATTTAGCTCGTGATAGATTCTCTCTCCTACGATGCTCAGAGTCTTTCGTATCTGTCTTGGATCTCCTGTTGAGAGTTCATATGCTGAATTGATACCAATTTTTCTTAGTCTTCTACCCCATCTTGTTGAGATACCCCATATATCTTCTAGTTCGAGGTCTTTTAGAACTCTTACTCTCTCTGACTCTTCACGTATATCAAAGACATTTGATTCCTCATATTTTTTTGCTTGTCTGTTTGCAGCTTTTGCCAACGTTTTTGATGGTCCAATGCCAATCGAGATTGGTATCCCTGTCCACTGCTTTATTAACCTCCGTATTTCATTCGCTGTCTCCGTTAAGTCGCAATAATAAAACTTGCTAATATCTAAAAAAGCTTCATCGATTGAATAGATTTCGATATCTCCAACTATTGAGCGTAGAGATGTCATCACTCTTGCTGACATATCCCCGTAAAATGTATAGTTCGATGAAAATACATGGACATTGTTTCTCTTTATCAATTGTTCATATTTAAATAGTGGAGCACCCATTGGAATACCTAATGCTTTTGCCTCATTTGATCTTGCAACGATGCAGCCATCGTTGTTTGAGAGAACAACAATAGGTTTTCCTTCCAGTTTTGGATTAAACACCCTCTCACAAGATGCATAAAAGTTATTACAGTCGACCAAAGCAAAAATTTTATTTTTCATTCTTTATTTATTTCTTTGAATACTGTACACTATTCTAAGATAAAAGAAAGACATTTTTATGCCAAAAGGTGGAGCAAGAAAAGGAGCAGGAAGGCCTAAAGGTCAAGGCAAGTACGGTGAAGCGACTAAAGCGATCCGTGTTCCTGAAAGTAAAGTTAAGTATATTTCAGAAATAGTAAGTAAAGGTCTTTACGAAATTCCTCTATACGGAGACCGAGTTGCAGCAGGATTCCCGTCCCCTGCAGATGATTACTTAGAAGATAAAATTGACCTCAACCAATATCTAGTGAAGCACCCTGCATCAACGTTTTTAGTTAGAGCATCAGGAAATTCAATGATAAATGCAGGAATATTCCCAAATGATATTTTGGTAGTCGATAAAAGTATCAAAGCGGAAAACGGAAATGTTGTGATTGCAATAATTGATGGTGAACTTACGGTAAAAAGATATATAAAAAAAAGATCATCAGTTGTCTTGCAACCTGAGAATCAAGATTATGAGCCTATAGAGTTAAATGGAAAAAGTGAAGCACAAATCTGGGGTGTTGTTACCAGCGTAATTCATGATCTTTAATCATGAATCAAGATCAAATTTATAAATACCTTTTGCCATTAATGAAGTTTCCTGTTCAGATAAATTAAGATAAACCTCATTTTTAATCTCACTAAATAACTCTTTATTAACTGTTAAGACAGCGTCCACAATGACAGAAGCTTCTTTATATTTTCCTGAAGAAACTAATGAATTAAGGAATTCAAGTAAATTAGCTTCACCTCCAGCCATATCAATATAGGTTTTTCCAATTTCTGCAAGATTAGGAGGTTTTAAATCTGATGGAGTTCCTGAATACCAACCCCCATATTGTCTCCATACTGAATTAATTAGAAAATTGAAATCATCATATACAGAAACTAAATATGGCTGTTGAAATTCATCAGGAAGTGATAACTTTGAATGAATTTCTCTAAGAGAATGTCCACTATTCATCAAAGATAAAACATTATCCTCAATCCACAACATGCAATTACTTGTATTCAGAAGTACTTTAGAGATATCTTTTTTTCCTTTAATCAGTGGTCCGTGGCCAGGAAATAGATATTCTGAATTTAATTCGGACATTTTTTTAAGTATCTCACCCCACGAACCAACGTATCTTTGAGATTTAGAAGGATTGCCAGCATTCGGTAAAGACCAAATAAAAAAATCGCCTGTAAATAGTGCATCATCTTTTTCTGAATAAATATAGGTTGCATCATCGGTTTCGCCTTTCCCGTGAAACAACTTGAGTAACGAATTATTGTATTCAAGTTCATAACTCTCATCGTACGTTATTTCAGGATAAGTAAATTCATTAGGAAAAACTGGAGAGGGTAATCCAAATTGTCTTTGGTTAATAATTCCGTTGTAACCTATAGTTTTTTTGTAGCGATCAAACCTATTAACAATATTTTTATGACCAATAACTTTTGTATCTTTATTCTCAAATGCATTAATGATATAGTCAGTACCAGTTACGTGATCTACATGTCCATGCGTGTAAATAATAAAATCCACATTTTTAATTCCCCATTCTTTTAATTTACTTACAACCTGAACAGATGAAACTCCCATACCTGTATCTATTAATAATGCTGATGTACCATTTTTAAAGACTGCTACGTTGCCAAAATTTTTTATAAAAGCTAAATTTTTATTTACTTCAAATAATTCAACGTTAAAACCTTCTTGAATGCTTACCTGATTGGGTAATGTTTTTTTTGATAAAAAACTTTTTGATAAATCAATAGGATCGTAATGATTATCTGTATTCACAAACTGTGGTCCTTCTAAATTCATCTAAGTTAGAGATTTCATCTGCTGTATTAATTAATAGTCTCCAAAAAACTGTTCCTTTATTTGTTGTTTGTATAGTTTTAATTTCTTCAATTTGGTTATTTGTATTAGTTATTAAAAATTCATATCTATCATCTTCAATTTGTAAATTATTTATCTTAAACTCAACAGTTGTATTGTTATTGTGTACATGAACAACCCAATAACGTTCATCTTCAGGCACTGGCATGGATACAAATAAATCACCATTATTTAAATCATATCTACACATTGTGTACATAAAATCATAATTGGGCATCCTTGTTGATGATCTTTTAGAAATACAAACCTGATCTAAATATCCAACTATACCCTCATAGGTATCCTCACAACCATCAAAAGGATTCTCGATAGCATCAGCAATATTTCTATCCAGTTGATTCATAACTATATATGGACCCATAAAAATTAAAAACATATGGGTGGCCAAAGCAAAGAGTAACATTTTTATAGTCTGACTTTTCATTTGCATCCTTGATTAATAATGCTTGCGACAGGAATCGATGCTGGATTTTCATAGTAATTTAAGTTAGGACCGTAAATCCTAAAAAGTAAGGTGAAGTCATTTCCAAAATGACTTAATGTGGCGTTTTGATTAACTAGATTATTATCTACTGTAATTATGTAATTTTCACCAATTATCGATGTAGTCTCACTTCCATTTGTGACTTGAGCAAACAAATCCTCAAAAGTTGGCTCATCAACTAAGCTATTCGGATCCTGTAGATAATAGTTGTCATTCCCATAAATCGCATAACTCCAGTACCGTGCATCAGGAACTTCTCCTGATAGTGTGTAAATGCAGTTACCAGACAGTGACTCTCCCCCGTCATCAAAACTTGTCTGAAGATAAATAACTTCGGGGCTAGCGCTAGGTAGTAATCCTAATAATGAAACATAAGCCCTTTGCCAAATATTTTGTGACTCTAATCCGTAATCAAGATAATAATTCCACTGATTAATAGCATCTTTACCAAAACCAGTTAGGAATGCGGCTGTAGATGTTGGTCTTGTAAATGGTAGAAAACTTACGATTCCAATAATTATTCCAACAATATAGGGAAGAGACTTATTGATAGTTTTTCTCATCATACTCATATTAATTTAAGTTTTTTAGGCTTGATAGTTACTTTGAAGTAAATAAGAAAATTTTAATCATGATCACTAAAATATAAACATGTCAATTTTAAAAACAGATTTAACTTTATTTGAAAATCTAAGTGATTGGAAATATAAAGAAAATTTCACAACTGTAATGTCAGAATTTGGAGAATTGGATATTCATTTTGTTGATGAAAATTCTACTAGTGATGAATGTGTTCTTCTTTTACATGGGAATCCTACTTGGGGATATTTATACAGAAACATGATCGATCCATTAAAAGAGAATGGATACCGAGTAGTTGTTCCTGATCTACCTGGATTCGGAAAATCTGATAAATTTTCGGTGAGGTATAACTATTCCTATGAAGGATTTGTAGATTGGATGTCACAATTTATTGAGAATACTGATTTAAAAAATATTACACTTTTTTGTCAAGACTGGGGTGGCTTGATAGGTTTAAGACTTGCGGCAAAGTATAGTGATAGATTTGAAAAAATTGTTGCTGCAAATACAGGACTGCCAACTGGCAAAGCTCCTTTAAGCGAGGGGTTTGCCGTGTTTCGTGAATTTTTACAGATAAAACCAGACCTTCATGTTGCCGGACAGGTAAGAAATGGAACGACAAAAGGAATAGATGAAAATGCCCTTGCTGCATACAATGCTCCATTTCCAGATGATGATCACAAACAAGGGGTTAGACAATTTCCAAACTTAGTTCCAGGTACACCTAGAACTCCAAGTGCGGAACCAAATAAAGAAGCCTGGAAAATATTAAGAGAATGGGAAAAACCATTTTTATGCGCATTTAGTGATAAGGACCCAATATTTTCTGGTGTTGAAAATTCATTTTACAAATTAATTCCTGGGTGCAAAGACATGCCTCATGTAACAATTGAAAATGCCGGACATTTTTTACAAGAAGATCAACCAAATGCTTGCGTTGAAGCGATTCTTTCAATAAAAGATATCTAAGTTGTAGCTAAACCCCAATAGTTGTATCCTAAAAATCGTTGTGTGCCTGGTAAGTACATTGCATCTAATTCTTGTAAATTAAAATCATTACTCTCCAACAAAGAAGGCATATCTCTATTTAAGTGACATCCTCCAGCAATAGCAGGCCAGAAAAAATCAATACCGTTTTGGAACATTGCGACACCTTTTGAAGGAGCAATACCATGTTCACAGAATAAGAATTTACCTTCAGGTTTTAGAACTCTATAGATCTCTTTAAGTGAAAGTGATGGGTTTGGAATAGAACAGAGAGTATATGTTGAAATTACAGTATCAATAGAATTATCAGGTAATGGAATTTCCTCAGCTGTTGTTATTAGAAAATCGATTGGAATGTTTACTTTGTCAGCATTTTTTTGTGCAATCTTATTTAACTCTGCAGAAGGATCTACTCCAATAATTTTAGTTACTTTAGTAGGATCATAAAATTGTATATTTATACCCGGTCCAATTCCTATTTCAAGAACTTCACCAGATGCACCAGGTATGACTTTTTTTCTTTGATACATTGTTGGCTTAGACGAACATCCCCTATTAATTGTGTTTGGAAGAACCTTTTTTTCATACCAAGATTTACTAATCAATCGAGCTATTGGTGCAAATATAAATAAAACAAATGATGATTGAATGTAATAAATTGCTTTTTTCATTAGTACCTTAGGATTATTCTACTTTTACATTTTGAACATTGCGATAAAAATGAGACATACTCAGTTATTTTTGTTCTTTTCCATTTATGTTTACATTTAATACATTTCATTATTTTTCTAATAATATTAATTGAATGGAAATTAATTCATTTTTTTTAGATTTAGTACCCTACCTAATTCCACTCCTTATGATAGGGGTTGGTACTGATTTAGATATTGAAAGTTTTAAAAACTTAATAACAAATTCTAAAAGCTCAATTGTGGGGCTATTAATTCAAGTTACACTTTTACCGATTGTTGGAATAATTACGAGTTTGTTCATTGATAATCAATCAGTAGCAATCGGAATAATTGTAATAATGTGTGCACCAGGTGGTCATATATCTTCAATGTATTCATCATTAATGAAAGGCAATGTTGCTCTTACCACATCACTCACAATCGTGACTCAACTTATTGCCTTTGCAACTATACCTTTTTGGTTAAATGTTGCGTCTATATTTAATGATAAGGTCGGTGTACAAGTACAAATTGACTCAACAGAATTATTAATAGAGTTACTATATCTTGTTTTAATTCCTGTAATTATTGGGATGGTTATAAAATATTATTTCCCTGAGAAAGCAACTAACTCCCAACCAAATATTAAAAAAGTATTTACTGTTATTACATTAATTCTTGCTATAGGTGTTCCAATAGAATTAAATGATGTTCTTATGGATATTTTCAAATCATCATTTATTTTTGTAGTTTTAAATCTGATCACAATATTCGTAGGAATTAATCTTGTATCAAAAATAGCAAACATTAGTGATGAAGACAGAAAAGGAATCATTGCTGAGGGTACATTACAAAATTTCCCAATAGCAGCTGCTGTAGCATCATTACTAGGATTAAATATCATTACGATTGTTGCTTTGAGCTACTTCTTGATAAGTTCTATACTTGTTGGTTTTTACGCAGTATATAAAAGTAGAAGTTAATCGTCTTTACTGTTCAATAATTAATATTTTAGCTTTTTGAGAACAGAACAACTTCATTCAAAGGTATATGACTAGCTGTATGAGATCCGTAAAATGCCTTTTCAACAATCCCATTTTCATCAATAAGTATATCTGCTGGTAATCCTAGAAATGCACCACTCATATTAGAAGCTGGGTTATATCCTTTTAAAAGAGCTTTAAAAAAGCGATCTACTCTAATTGTTATACCAACTAAAAATCTGAGGAAACTGTTTTGAACCTCAAACTTATCAAAATAAATACGATCATCATCACAGAGAATTGTTATTTCACCATCATGTTTTTTTGAATTTTTTACTAAATCATCAAAGTCACAATCAAATATTGCAATTGGAACAAAATTATCTCCAAATTCACTTTTTTTAGAAATAATTTCATTTATTCGTAAATGGCAAAACGGACACGAAGAATATCTATAAAAAGATATCATAGCTTTCTTTCCTTTTATTGTTTCAAGATTAAATGTGGAGCCATCTACAGAAGGTAAGGTTAGTTCGTTAATTGAATCGCCTTTTTTTAATTTCATATAAATCCTTTCATTTTTAATTATAAATCAAGGATTTCTAATGAAAAATTCTAAGATATTAAATAAATGTAAACTAATGTCCACCCCGAGGAACACCACCATATTTCATCCTAGTGTCCCCCATGTAAGCGACCCTTTCATCTGGATTAAGTGTTTTACAATCAATAATCTCACCTATAAAGAAAGTATGAGTTCCTAGATTAATTTTTTGGTTAGTTTTAAGTTCAAACCATACAGTTGCATTATCAAATATTGGAACTGTGTTTTTTGTTAAAGTTATTGGCTCTTTATTTAAAAACCCCTCTGAGTACTCAGCAGGTTTTGAAAATTTTACGAAGACTTTTGTATATTCGGGTGAGAACATATTTAATGTAAAATGATCACTTCTATTCATTAAGTCAAAAGTTACACTTTTATTGTCAATGCCAACTCCAATAAGAGCTGGTTCCATACTTACTTGAGTAATCCAGCTAGCAGTCATACCATTGAACTCGCCTTCTGCATGACTTCCAATGATGCCGAGTGGGCTTGGAATTTTCCAAGTAGATACGTTTATATCTTCATTAGTTACTTCTGTCATATCAAAGCTGTATTTGTTTTTATTCTATCAAGTTGTATCTGACTTGGCTCTGCACAACAAAACCAAGTTTCTGATAATTTTGGTACATTTTTATAGCTGTAATTTAAATCTGATATCAAATTTGATTGTGTCATATTTTCAATAATTTTGACCATACCTAGATATTGACTGTGCTCATCCAAATCAGGAGTATCTAATAAATAATTAAAAAGAGAAACTTGTAGGATATTTACTTCTTCATTTTTATAATCCCACATATAACTTAATGAATTTTTATCATAATCCTTAAGATATCCTTTGATTTCTGACCTTTGGAGAATAAGTGAATTCTTAGGAATCAATAATTTGATTGTTAATTGTATAGGATCAACCGTTTCTCTAAGTTTATAATTTTCAATTAATTTAATTATGTCAATTAAATCTTTTTGATTTGTCCATGGAGAAAAAGGCATCCAAGTAGGACGAATATCAATATTATTTGTTTGTGATATCTCTATAGCGTTAGATAAATCATCACTTGAATGATTTTTTTCTAAAATGGTTAAAACTTCATCATTTGTAGTTTCAAATGCAGATATAACAAAAATCATATTTAAAGAAGAAAGCTCTTTAAAGTACTTTTCATACTTAATTATGTGCTCTACCTTAATTGTTGAATCATAAGTCACTTCAGGAAATTTTGTATTAAGGTTTTCAAGTATTTTTAAAGCATGGATTGGACCATTAAAAAAATCTGGATCATTAAATGAAATGTGCATTGCACCAGAGTTAACTTGGTTTTCAACATCAAGTAATATTTTTTCTAAACTGTAGGTCTTAAAATTACCGTTAAATGAGATTGGTATTGGACAATGTGTGCAAGAGTGTTTACAACCATACGTTGTTTCAACTGATCCAGCTATCAAGTTTGAAGATCCGTTTACTAGATGGGCATAATTAGATATATCGGGAAGAATGTCTCTATTTGGTATATTGTTTTTTAGTGAGAATAATTTATTTTTATTTATATCTAAGAATGAATCTAACTCTCCATTTTCAATATTGCTAATGTGTTTGATTGATGAATTAAAATCTTCAAGTACAGAACCATAAAGACCAAATGTAAATACTTTCTTTGGTAATGATTTGTTCTTTAGAAATTCAATAGATAAAACAGTTGCAGTATGCATTGGTGCATATATACCAAGTACATCATATTGATCTATATTTATTTCGGGATTGTCTATTGAAAAGTCAACAATATCAAATTCAATATTTTCAGATTTATACTTATCAACAATTTCAGCGATAATTTTTGGTTGTTTACCTAAATCATAAAATGATGTTAAAAGAATTTTCACAATAATTCTTTTATAAATTTAACCGTTTCAAAATCAATTGGAAGCGAGAGAGATATCTCAGTTATGTTACTTTCTTTCCAGGTTTCTAATTTCTTTTCTATGTCTTTTTTGGTACCTACAAGTGTTAATTCATTTAACAACTCTTTTGGAAAAAGTTCTTCAGATTCTTTTTTATTACCGCTCAAATAAAGATTTTGAAGCTCATCTGCAATATCTTCATACCCATATTCACAAAATAAGTTGTAGTAGAAGTTTTTTGATTTAGCGCCCATACCTCCAACATATAGCGTATAAATATTTCGTGCGGGATATAGATATTGATCAATTTCATCCTCTTCACAAACACGACCAAATACAGTTGTAACAATTTCAAATTTATTTTTTTTATCAGAATCACCAGATTTTTTGAATCCATTATTTAGAGATTCTTTATAGATATCCTCACCCTTAATTGGTGAGTACATAAACGGTAACCATCCTTCCGCAATTTCTGCTGTTAGTTCTACGTTTTTTAATCCAACTGCAGCTAAATATATTGGAATTTCACTTCTTAACGGTTGCTCAATTAGCTTAAGTGGCTTACCTAAACCTGTTGTCCCCTCACCTTCTAAGGGTAAATCATAATAATCGCCATGATGTTCAACTTTTCCATCCCTGCTAATAATTTTTCGAACTAGTTCTACATATTCTCTAGTTTTTTTAAGTGGCTTTCCATATGGTACACCGTGCCAACCTTCCACAACCTGTGGACCTGAAACACCTAAACCTAATCTAAATCTACCTTTAGACATTTGATCAAGCGTTACAGCTGTCATTGCTGTCATTGCTGGTGTTCTTGCAGGAATTTGCATAATCCCTGAACCAATATTCATCTTCTCAGTCAAAGCGGAGAAATATGCAAGAGGTGTTACTGCATCGAAGCCATAAGCTTCAGCCGTCCAGACACAAGATACTCCTATATCGTCTAATTTTTTGATTAAATCTTTGTCTTCTGAAATATGAGGTCCAAAATAACCAACATTGATGCTTATATCCATAATTTGTAATTTTAATGTATTTTAAAATTTTCGTTCTCTGTGAGAACATAATCCATTAGTATATCGTGTGATTCTTGGGGTAACTTATCAAAAAGATTTACACTTGAACATATTCCTACCTTTATTGAATTTGGATATTTTGCTAAAAGTCTATCATAAAGTCCCTTTCCCCTACCGAGTCGTACTCCAGATCTTGAAAATGCCAATCCTGGTACAAAAAATATTTCAGTACTGTTAGCTATCTTTATATTTTGTGGTTCCATAATTTTAAGTTTGTTGATTACAAAAGGTTCTTTCAAAAGACAAACATTTAACTCATTATCATCAAGAAAAGTTGTTTGAATTTCTAAAAATGTATTTAAGAATAAATTAATATCTAGTTCAGAGTCCAATGGAATATATGTACATATTTTTTTCCTTTCTATTAATTTTGATATAAATTTTTGATTTTTATTCGATAGATTAAATTCTTTGTAATCAACTTTTTTTAAGTTACTTCTAAAAATTTTTTTTTCGTACATTTTTACTTATGAATATGATATCACTGTAATATAAGCCCATGTTCAAGAATAAATTATTAAGCTGGATGAATTTATTTATTATGGTACTTTATACAATTCCAGTAACTTACAGTATTTGGTTAGTGGGCCTATTTAGTAAGTACGGTTCTCTAAAATATCACATTGCACAATCATGGGTAAATCCATGGTTATGGGCTGCAAGAGCAAAAACAACATTTACAAAAGCTGTTGAGTATAAGAACAATGAATCTTATGTTGTTATATCGAACCACTTATCAAATATTGATTCATTAATATTATTCAAACTTCTTAAAATTAAATGGGCATTTATGGCCAAAAAAGAAGTCTATAAATTACCTGTCTTCAGAACGGCAGCCAGAGCATTTAACTTTATAAAAGTTGATAGAGACAATCCAAATGATAGAGAATCAATAAATGAACAAGCTAGAAATCTTTTTAAGAATGGGTGGTCTCTAATGGTATACCCTCAAGGAACAAGAGTGGATAAAAATGAATTTAAAGAATTTAAAAGTGGTGCATTTCACATAGCTCAACAAAACAATGTAAGGATCTTACCAGTAGTTATAGCTGGTACTGGTGATATTTGGCCTAAGGGTCGAAAATTCATGACTAGTGGAAAAGCATTCATTAAGACATTAGAACCTATAGACATGTCTAAGTACACAAAAGAAAATATAGAGGACCTTGTAAAAGAAACTCATAAAAAGATGAAAAGCGTCTACGACGATATGACTATAAAACTTAAAAGCTAATTATGGAATTACTTTTAGCAGCTGGTTATATTTTTATACTTCGTCTTATCGACCAAAGTTTAGGAACACTAAGAACTCTCTATGTAAATAAAGGAAAACCATTTTTTGGCGCAATTCTTGGATTTATTGAATCAGGTATTTGGATTATTGCCATATCTCAAGTAATTAAAGATTTAAATGATCCTTATTTGGCAGTTGGTTATGCTTTGGGATTTGCTGCAGGGACTATAGTTGGATCGTACATTGAATCATCTATTGCAATAGGTGATGTTGTTATCCGTATTTTTTCTCCAAAAGATAGTGATAGTAAAAAATTAGCAAAAGAACTACGGAGTAATGGATATGGTGTAACTGTAATAAATGGAGAAGGTATGGAGGGAGAAGTAACTATTTCGTGGTGTGTCACACCAAGAAAAAAAGTTAAAGACGTTCTAAAAATTGTTACAACTATAAGTCCAGATGCTTACATCACAACGGAATCAACAAATCCAACAAAACTTACTGCAAATCGTAAGTAATTAAATACCCTTTTCAAATTCGTCTTCGAAAGAAACTCGTTTTCTTTTCTTGTTACCATCATTGTTTTCACGAGGCTTTGAAGATCTTGGTTTTCTGTCTTTCTTACCAGATTGTCTTTTCTCAATTGCATCCTCTGGTATTTCTATATCGTTTACTGGTGTTAAACCAACTTTTCCATTTTCAATTGAGTCAACTACTACCTGAATTTTATCTCCTACAGTAAGTACCTTTTCGGGGTCGCCGACTCTAATTTCAGAGTGAAATTTTGATATATGCATTAATCCATCTCTCCCAGGGAGAATGTTAATAAACGCCCCATATTTAGCAAGACTAACAACTTCTCCTTCATACTCTTGATTTAATTCTGGTTCCTCAGGATCAATAATTGCCATTACCATCTCTTTCGCTGTATCAAGAGATTCTTGTTCTGTTGAACCAAGTGTGAGTATTCCATCATCATCAATCTCAACACTTGCACCGGTTTCCTCTTCAATCTTCCTGATGTTTTTTCCTTTTGGCCCAATTACCTCACCAATTTTATCTTTAGGTAGTTCAATTGATTCCAGTCTTGGGGCATTACCAGATAAAGAATCAGCCGGTTCTGAAATAGTATCTTCCATGATATCTAAGATATGATGTCGTGCATCTTTTGCTTGCTCAAGAGCTTTTCTTAAAATATCGGATGGT
>CACIJJ010000011.1 GCA_902587025.1 uncultured Candidatus Actinomarina sp.
ATTCAGGCGAAGGTAAAAAAGCTCAAGCAGCTTCAACTGGTGGAAGAGAAAGACCAGGTTCAGGGACTGGTTCAGCAATACTTGATCAATTTGGAAGAAATCTCACAAGAATGGGTAAAGAAGGTAAGTTAGATCCTGTTATTGGAAGAACAACTGAGATTGAAAGAGTTATGCAAATTCTCTCAAGAAGAACAAAAAATAATCCTGTTTTAATCGGTGAACCGGGCGTTGGAAAAACAGCAATTGTAGAAGGACTAGCACAAAAAATTGTTTCAGGAGACGTGCCATCTACGTTACAAGGTAAACAAATTTACACACTAGATTTATCGGCTTTGGTTGCAGGCTCAAGATATCGTGGAGATTTTGAAGAAAGACTTAAAAAAGTTTTAAAAGAAATAAAAACAAGAGGAGACATCGTATTATTCATCGATGAAATTCATACACTAGTTGGTGCTGGAGCTGCTGAAGGTGCCATTGATGCTGCATCAATATTAAAACCAATGCTTGCGAGAGGTGAGTTACAAACAGTAGGAGCTACAACATTAGAAGAATTTAGAAAGCATTTTGAGAAAGATGCAGCATTAGAAAGAAGATTTCAATCAGTTAAAGTTGATGAGCCAAATCTTTCAGACGCAATTGAGATACTTGATGGGTTAAAAGATCGTTATGAAATTCACCATGGTGTTAGATTCACTGATCAAGCAATTGCCTCAGCAGTCAATATGGCTGATAGATACATTTCAGACCGGTTTTTACCAGATAAAGCTATCGATTTAATTGATGAAGCAGGAAGCCGTATGAGAGTATACAAAAATCCATTAGATGCTGACAAACAAGAACTCTCTGACAAACTAAAAAACCTTAGAGAACAAAAAATTGATGCAGTTCAATCACAATTATTTGAAAAAGCTGCTCAAATAAGAGACCAAGAAAAAGTCTTATTAGATGAAGTTGACTCCATTGAAGGAAGCAGTTCTTCAGACATCGAAATGGTCATTGATGAGGAAGAAATAGCAGAAGTTTTAGCACAATGGACAGGAATTCCAGTACATAGATTAACACAGGAAGAAACAGCAAGATTACTTGAAATGGAAAATGAACTCCATAAGAGAATTGTTGGACAAAATGAAGCAATTACAGCTGTTTCAAAGGCCATTAGAAGAACAAGATCAGGCTTAAAAGATCCAAAACGACCTTCGGGTTCATTTATATTCCTTGGACCATCTGGTGTTGGAAAAACTGAAACTGCAAAAGCACTAGCTGAGTTTTTATTTGGCGATGAAGATTCTTTAATTCAAATCGACATGTCCGAATATATGGAAAAACATACCGTTAGTAGATTAATAGGATCTCCTCCAGGTTATGTAGGTTATGACGAGGGTGGACAATTGACTGAAGCAGTTAGAAGAAAACCATTTAGTGTGGTTTTGTTAGATGAAGTTGAAAAAGCCCATCCAGACGTATTCAATACTCTCTTACAAATACTTGAAGACGGAAGATTGACTGATGCTCAAGGAAGAACAGTTGACTTCAAAAATACTGTAATAATAATGACAAGCAACCTTGGAACAAAAGATCTGTCCAAAAATATTGGATTTAGTAATTTAACTGATTTGGATTCATATGAAAAAATGAAATCAAAAGTTAATGAAGAACTAAAAAGATATTTCAAGCCTGAGTTTCTAAACCGTATTGATGAAACTATTGTTTTCCATGAGTTAACACTTGATGAAGTAAAAGAAATTGTTGATTTAATGCTTGATAGAGTTCACAAACAACTCAAAAATTCAGACTTAGAAATCGTTTTATCTGACGAAGCAAAACAATATTTAGCCACTGAAGGATACAATAAAGAATTCGGTGCTAGACCATTAAGAAGATCTATTCAGAGACTTCTGGAAGATCCTCTTTCTGAAGAACTCTTACAAGGAAAATACAAAGCAGGCTCTACAATTATTGTTTCTTTAAATGAAGAAGACGAAAAGCTTGAATTTGAGTCTGTAGAAGCTCCCAACGAACCTGAAGTGGATTTTGCTGACTCTGATTCATAATTTAAATCTGTCAAACTGTTATCAAAAATTAAGTCTTATCAAAAGATAATCTATTAAAAATTGCTACTATAAATTCCAACGGGGTTTTTAAAGGTATTTTATACCTACAACTAGTTGGACAAGGAGTAAAAGTGACTCGAATGAAGTCAAAATGGCTTATACTTTTCATAGTATTTGGCCTTATATTAACTGCTTGTGGTGGCGGAAGTGATGATGCAGCTGAAGAAGAAGTTGTAGCAGAAGAACCAGCAGAAACTCTGGACTCACCTGCGACAACTGCCGCAGCAGCTGAACCAGAAGCCGAACCATTTAGCATTTGTCTTGTATTAGACATTGGAGGTCTTGGAGATCTAGCATTTAATGATTTAGCATATTCAGGATACGAAGCAGCGATTGCTGATTTTGGCATGGTAGGTACTTTCCTAGAGCCTGACGGTGGTGGAGAAAATAGAGGTGAACTTCTAGAGCTTTGCGCAGAAGCAGGAAACGATTTGATTGTTGGTAATGGTTTCTTATTTGACGCAGCAATGAACGAAGTAGCACCTAATTATCCAGACATTAACTTTGCAATTACAGATGGTGTTGCAGAGCCAGGTAATGTAAGAGGAATGTTATTTAAGCATGCTGAAGGATCTTTCCTTGCAGGGGTTGCCGCAGCATTAAAAACATCAACTAATAATGTTGGATTCATAGGTGGGGTTGATTTTCCACTAATTCATGAATTTGAGCAAGGCTTTCTTGCCGGTGTTGCTGCAATAAATCCAGACATTACTGTACAAATTGGATACGCAAGTGTTCCTCCAGACTTTTCAGGATTTAATGATCCTGTAAAAGGTAAGGAAATTGCGCTTGCCCAGTACGAAGCCGGAGCTGATATAATTTATCATGCTGCTGGTGGAACTGGTACTGGAATGTTCGAAGCAGCTAAAGAAGTTTCTGAATCAACTGGAACAAAAGTATGGGGAATTGGTGTTGACTTTGATCAATACTATACAGTTGGAAACCCACTTCCAGAATTACAGGAATACATCTTAACCTCAATGGTTAAGGCTGCTGATGTATCAATCTACAATGCTGCAAAAGCAACAGTAGAAGGTACCTTTACTGGTGGTCCTAACGTTGATGATTTATCAACTGGAGGAATATATTTGTCTTATTCAGGTGGATATATTGATGATATAAAAGACACACTAGAAGAGTACAAAGCAAAAATTATAAGCGGAGAAATTGTACCTCCGTCTGTAAGACCTTAAAAAAGTCTAAAAATTTTATATTCGTTCCAGAGGAAACTCTGGAACGAATATTTTTAAAATTAATATGAATTTAGCGATTAACACTAAAAATATATCGAAATCCTATCCTGGGGTTTTAGCTAATTCAAATGTATCGGTCCAAATAAAAAAAAGCTCTATACATGCAATAGTTGGTGAAAATGGAGCTGGTAAATCAACATTAATGAAGATACTTTATGGAATGACAAAGCCTGATCAAGGGGAAATTGAAGTTTTTGATCAACCTGCAAACATGTCCTCACCAAAGGAAGCTATAAATCTTGGAATTGGTATGGTTCATCAGCATTTTATGTTGGCAAAAAATCTAACCGTTCTCGAAAACATAATTCTAGGAATTGACAAGCCTTCAATTAAAAATTTAGGTCTTAAAAAATACAAAAAATTAATTGAAGAAGTTATGAGCACTTACTCTCTAGATATAGATTTAGATATGTTTGTAGAAGATTTAAGTGTGGGAGAAAAACAAAGAGTTGAGATAATAAAGGTTTTATTTCGAGGTGCAAAAATATTAATACTTGATGAACCGACAGCTGTTTTGGTTCCACAAGAAGTTAATGAGCTATTCAAAAATCTTAATAATTTAAAACAAAATGGTGTAACTATTATTTTTATATCTCACAAACTTGACGAAGTTCTTGAGATTGCTGACGATATAAGTGTTATGAGGACGGGAGAACTTATTGATTCAGTAAAGAATGAAAATGTAAGTAAAACTGAATTAGCTGAAATGATGATAGGAAAAAGTTTACCAACCCCACCTCCAAGAAGTACAGAAACAAAACAAAATAAAATACTTGATATAAAAAGTATTACCTCAGAATCTGTTGATGGAAGAAAATTTTTTACTGATGTTTCTTTTAGTGTTTTTGAATCAGAAATACTTGGTATTGCTGGTGTAGAAGGTAACGGACAAAAAGAAGTTGTTGAATCAATAATTGGTATTCAAAATATTGAATCTGGAGAGATCTTCTTTAATGGTGAAAATATAAATAATAAAACTACAAGGCAAAGATTGGAATCAGGAATAAGTTTTATTCCTGAAGATAGGCAACTTCAAGCAATGATTATGGACATGAATCTTACAAATAACGTAATTATAGGAAGACAAAATATTGAAAAATATAAATCAAATCTTGCAACAGTAAAAATTAAAAATGCAATTAAAGAATCTGAGAATGTTATCTCTTTGTTTGATGTAAAAACACCAAATACTAACACACTAGCTACTGCACTTTCAGGAGGTAACCAGCAAAAATTTGTTGTTGGCCGTGAATTAGAAGATAACCCTTCTTTATTAATTGCTTCACAGCCAACAAGAGGAATAGACATTGGAGCTCAGTCTTTAATCTGGGAAAAGCTAAGACAGAGCCGTGACAACGGACTTGCAGTATTGTTAATTTCTGCAGATCTTGAAGAATTAATCGGTCTATCGGATCGAATTATTGTATTTTATCAAGGATCAACAGTAAAAGAGTTAAGTTCAGATGATGTCTCCCCTGAAGATCTTGGTGGTTATATGACAGGATTAAAAAAATGAAGTTAAGTTTAAGAATTGCAAGTTTTTCTGCACCAATAATTGCATTGGCTATTTCGTTTGGATTAAGTTCCCTAATTTTGTTATTCATTGGTAAAGACCCAATTGAAACTTTCCAAATTATGTTTGAGTATGGAATCAAAGGTAAATCGATTGTATCAATTATTAATCGTTCAATTCCATTATACATTTCTGCGATAGCAGTAGCAGTTGGCTTTAAAATGGGACTTTTTAACATTGGAGTCGAAGGACAATATTTAGTTGGCTCAATTGTTGCTGCGTTTATTGGTTCTCAATTCAGCATAATTACGCCTTTGCATATATTATTTATTATTCTTATTGCTGTTGCATGCTCCGCAATGTGGGCAGCAATCGCTGGATATTTGAAGGTGAAAAAAGGTATTCATGAAGTTATATCTACAATAATGTTGAACTATATAGGTACCGGATTAATTTCTTATAGTTTAACTAACGTATTTGATGAAAAAGGATCAGAATACGAGCTACCGAGGACACCTGAATTACCAGATACAGGTCAAATGCCAGCGCTTAATAATTTGTTTGGACTTGAAGACTTGCAAGACTTACATGGATTTTTGTTTGTAGCGATAATTGTTGGTATTTTCTACTATTGGTTAGTTTGGAAAACAACTCTCGGCTTTGATTTAAGAATAACTGGCTCAAATCCAATTGCTGCTAAATTTAGTGGAATAAATCCTAATAGGTTAATTGTAGTCGCTATGGTCACATCTGGGGGATTCGCAGGACTTGTAGGGTTAGGTCCATTACTTGGATATTTTCATAGATTTACAATTGATTTCCCAACGGGCTTAGGATTTGCAGGTATTGCAGTTGCATTATTAGGACGAAATCATCCATTTGGTATGGGAGTTGGAGCTTTATTGTTTGCATTTTTAGAAAGGTCATCACAAATATTGGATTTAAACGATGTTCCGAAAGAAATTGAGAGAATGCTTCAAGCTTTCATATTATTGATTGTTGTAGTGTTCTATGAAGTAATCAGAAGGTTTATAGTTAAACAACAAATTAAAGATGCCTCTAAAAAGGTTGAAACATGACACAAAATATTTTTCGGTCAATATTTAGAAGATATATTGTAATAACACCGATATTGCTTGTACTAATTGTTGCGCAAATGGAGGAATACTCTCAGCTAACTACAAGTGGAACATTTGGTGCAGCAATTCGATTAGCTATACCAATTATGCTTGCAGGACTTGGCGGGCTTTATTCTGAAAAAACAGGAGTAGTAAATATTGGACTTGAAGGCATGATGATTATGGGCACATGGTTTGGAGCTTGGGGTGGTTTTACTTTTGGTGCATGGCAAGGCGTTTTTATAGGTATGCTTGGAGGAGCACTCTTTGGATTAATACATGCAATAGCAACAGTCTCTTTCCAAGTTGATCATATTGTTTCAGGTGTGGCGATAAATATTCTTGCTGCTGGTGTAGCAAGATTTCTAAACGTTATCGCATTTGAAGATATCGCTTTTGCAAGCTCTACTGCATCTCCAAGAATTACAGGTGATATTGGTAAATTGACAGTTCCGTATCTTGCTGGTGGAAATATTAATGGGGAAGAAACTTCAAACTTTTTTGGATATATTGAAGACCTAAACATTTTTCTAGTTTCAGATTTTGCAGGACTTGTCCTGGGTTTTTTATCAAACATATCTCATTTGACGATTTTTGCCTTAGCAATAGTTCCTCTTTCGGTTCTTGTATTATGGAATACACCCATCGGTCTTCAAATGAGAAGTGTTGGTGAATATCCCACCGGGAGTGAATCACTTGGTGTAAACGTTTATCTAATGAAATATATAGGCGTTACAATATCTGGAGCTTTGTCAGGTTTAGCAGGGGCTTATCTTGTTATTGCAGGAACAGGAATATATCTTGAAGGCCAGACAGGTGGAAGAGGTTTTATTGGATTAGCATCTATGTTGTTTGGAAACTATAAACCTTTTGGTATTTTGATGGGGTCAGGACTTTTTGGATTTGCTGATGCTTTACAACTTAGATCTCCAAAAGCAGTTCATGGATTACTAGTAATAATTGCAATATTTTTATTTGTATTAGCTTTAAAAACTCTTTTTGAAAAAAAATATATACCAAGCCTGATTTCTCTAGTGCTTAGCTCAGGATTTTTGATTTGGTTCTTAAATTCTGAAAGCATACCTAATCAATTTGTTTACTTCACACCACATATAACTACCCTAATTGTTCTGTCTTTTTCAAATCAAAGAATTAAGTTGCCAGAAAAAATTGGGGTTCCTTATAAAAAAGGTGAGTTGAGTTAGCTCTTTCCAAAAAATTTAATTTCTTGCATGGCACATTCTGTAAATGGATTTTGCCCGTTTAATTCCTCACCAGGATAAGCACTTAAAACTTCTATTTTTATAGTGTTGGCATCAGTGTTTAAGTCAATCCACTGTTGAAAGTTATCATTTTCAAGTTCTTTTTCGACCTGATAATCACTTTGATCGGTCGTAATTCTTATATCTCTAGCTTTAAAATTCCTGATGAATGATGAGCTTTTCTCAGCATTTTGAATCACTATAAATTCAAAATAGATAGTGTCAGAAAAAGTGAACTCTAGAACAGTGTCTTCACAACCAAGGCTATTATCTTGCCACATGGAGTTAGATTCATCGTATAAATTTTCACATGAAAAATCTTCATTAAAGTTACTTGAAGCTTTGCAGGATATAGGTACTTGGGGTTTTAAATTACTTTGAAGGGTAGTACTTGTCGATGTAATTGTTGTTTGTTCGATAACAGTTATTTCCTCAATAACTTCATCTGCTACTCTACTGTTGTAAAAAAAACTTGCACCTGCAATCAAGGGAACAATTAATGCTAAAAAGAAGACTGCTCTTATCCCTGGTACTTCTTTTCTGCTGGGAAGACTAGTTGCACCGTAATTACTTAAAGGCTTAACAGGTAACTCCATAAGCTTTTCAATTCTTTGTTTTTTTGCTTCTGAAGTATTTTCTATAGCAACTTCATCAATAACCTCATCTAATTTTAATCCCAGCCACTCTCCACAGCTTGAGCAAAATTCTAGAGTGTTATCAATTGTTGCTTGACAGCCTTTACAAGTAATTTTTTCCAATTTTTTTCCTGTTGATTAATAATAAAATAATACAGTAACATTCGAATAAATAAAATACTCAAATAATAAAACGAGCAAATATGAAAAATAATCAATTGATACCGGGAGAACCATTAAGAGAGGGCGTTGACTTAATTGCTGATAAAAAAACTGGAGCATTGATTGTTGTTGGTAACTCAACAAAATTAGAAAGAATTTCTTCAGGAGGTATCAATCTAACTAATTGTGACTTTACACCAGAAATGTTAGGTGAACTTGCAAAAATGGATGGAGCCATTGTAGTTGATGAGAATGTAAATCAGATTTTAAAAGCAAATGTTCATTTGAATCCATCGGATACAATAGAAACTTCTCAAACTGGGACCAGGCACAGGACAGCACATAGAGTATCAGTTGAAACAGAGCTGGATGTAATTGCTGTTTCTGACGAATCAGGAATAATTAAAGTATTTTCAAAAGCCGAAGTCAATGAATTAGAAGAGTCATCAATGATTCTTGGAAGAGTTAATGAGTCTCTTCAATCTATTGATAGAACAAGGAGAAGGTTTGATGACGCTGTATTTGAGCTAGGTGAACTAGAAATTGAAAATTCTATTACAAACCAGCAGGTTTTGGAAGTTGTTCAAAGGGGGGAATTACTTGGTAGATTATCTGAACAAGTAAGAAATGAAGCTGAAAACTTAGGTGAGGATTCAGGCTTAGTTATGATTCAGATAGATTCATTAGAGTCAGGTGTTAGACAAACATTAGACCTGGTATTAAAAGATCATTTACCTACTAGAAAATTTCGAAATATTAGCAAAGCTGCAGATGAAATCTCTAACTTAACTTATGAAGAACTAAATTCAATCCAAACTTTAGGGAACCTATTGTATATGCAACCCTTAGACCAAGTATCGACTCCAAAAGGATATAGAGTTCTTGCAAGATTTCCAGGCCTTCCAGATAATTTACATGACTCTTTAGTGTCAAAATTTAAATCATTACCTAATTTATTGTTGGCATCTACTGATAAGCTATTTGAAGTCGATGGAATTGGTAGAAATAGAGCACAACAACTAAGAGAATATTTTGATACGCTTCTAAAAAACATTGGATTTAGTTACATAAATGGTAACTAAATAGTTTTCAATCTATACTATTGTTTTAATCTATGGCAACAAAAGCTAAAAAACCCAAAGAAAAGTATAGACCAAATACATTTGTGGTCCATCCACATCACGGTGCAGCAAAAGTAATTCGTAAAGTAAATAAAAATGTGGAGATTTTTGTTGAGGGTGAGCCAAAATCAAAAAGAATTCAATATTTTGAAATTGAGGTTTTAATGGATGGCTTAACTGTTATGGTTCCTGTTGATGCTGTAGATGAAGTAATAAGACCGGTAATTTCCAAAAGTGCAGTGTCTAGAAAAGTTTTTCCAATATTCAAAGAAAAACCTGAAGAGGCTGGTACAAACTGGAGTAGATGGTACAAAGTTTTAACTGAAAAAATGACATCTGGTGATGTTATTCAGGTTGCTGAAGTCGTAAGGGACCTTTCACATGCACAAATAAATAAAGGAATATCACCTGCACTTAAAAGAATGCTTGCAAAAGCAAGAATGACCTTAGCAAGTGAAATAGCATGCGCATTAGAAATAGATGAAGAAGCTGCTGTACAGAAAATTAATCAATATCTTCCAGAGGAAGAGCCAGACGACGGGTTATAATCTATTTAAAATACTTTTAGAAAATGTTAATTGGTCATGGTTGGGATTTACACCAACATTCAGAAAACAAAACTTTAAAACTTGGTGGTGTCAATTTTGGCGAACAGGGATTTGAAGGACATTCTGATGGAGATATTCTTCTACACGCACTTTGTGATGCATTATTAGGAGCAACTGGAAAAAAAGACTTGGGTCATTATTTTCCATCTAATGAATCTACGCCAAAGGATATTCCAAGTACAGATATTTTGTCAGAGATTTTAAATGTTGTTGAATATGAAAAATTTATATTATCAAATGTGGACATAACAATTATCACTCAAAAATTTAACGTTCAAGACAAAGCAGTGAAGATTCAAAATAATTTGTCAAAACTACTTAAGATTCCTGTAGAAAAAATAAATATTAAAGGAAAATCCACAGATGATTATGGAATAATCGGAGACCAAAAAGCTTCATTAGCGATAGTAAGCTTGTTATTAGATAATGCTTAAATTATATAATTCACTTACTAAAAAACTGGAAGAAATAAAGATAAGCCAAGATGATGTAAGGATTTACCTTTGTGGACCAACTGTCCAATCATCTCCTCATTTAGGGCATGGAAGATCAGCTGTAGTATTTGATTTTTTTATAAGGTACCTTAAGTATCTAAATTATTCAGTATTATTTGCAAGAAATATCACAGATATAGATGATAAAATAATCAAAAAATCACAGGAAAAAAATATAAGTTATCGTGAACTTGGAGATAATGTTTGGAAAGAGTTTGTTTTAGCCCATGAAAAACTTAATTGTTTGGTTCCTGATATTGAACCAAGGGCCACAGCTTATATTCCTCAAATTATCAAATATATTGAACAGCTAGTTCAAAATGGGTTTGGTTATGTTACAAGTTCTGGGGTTTATTATGATGTTTCAAAATTTGAAGAATATCTTGAGTTATCAGGGAGAAGCATTGAGGATGTAAGGACTGGTACAAGGGTTGAAACAGAAGATGATAAAAAAAGAGCAGAAGACTTTGCTTTATGGAAATTTTCTAAAAAAAATGAACCATCTTGGGATTCTCCTTGGGGAGATGGTCGACCAGGATGGCATATAGAATGCTCAACAATGATTAGTGAAACATTAGGTAAAACAATCGACTTTCATTGTGGAGGAATAGATCTAATTTTTCCACATCATGAAAATGAGATTGCTCAATCTAAAGGTGTTGATATTAATGAGAATTTTGCAAACTATTGGTTACACAATGGAATGTTGAACCTGTCAGGAAAAAAAATGTCAAAATCAGATGGAAATGTGAAATTACTTAATGAATACATTGATGAATATGGTGGAGATGTTGTAAGATTCTTTTTTTTGAGAGCTCATTACAGAAGTCCACAAGAATTTAGTGAGCAGTTGCTTGAAGAGACAAAAAAAACTTTGAGCAATTTGGCTGAATTTATAACAGGTGTAGTTGCAGAACCAAATGATAGCGATACGATTGATATTTTTATTAAATGTATGAATGATGATATGAATACTCCAAAGCTTCTTGGAGAAATTTTTGAGAAAATAAAAAATACAAATAATTTAGATCAAGAAAATACATTAAAAATTAAACAAACAGTGAAATTCATATTTGAAATTCTTGGATTTGAGGTAGTTACTTCAAAACAAAACATACTAGATGAAAAATTATTATCTAAATTTTTTGCAAAATATGGTATTCAATTTAATGATATCGAATCTGCGATGAGTGAGTTTTCATTAAAAAGGGAAGACTTAAGATCAAACAAGAAATATAGTGAAGCTGACAAAATGAGGGAAGATTTATTAGAAATTGGAATAGTCATGAATGATGGTGAAAATGTCGGATGGTATTGGAAAAATAGTTGAAGGTTATAATTCTGTTATTTCTGCACTAGAAAACAACAGAGTCTTGGAACTAGTAACTCTAGAAAAAAACATAGATTCAAAAAAAGTTAAAGACTTAATAGAAATTGCTCAACAAAAAAAAGCAAAAGTTACAAACATCAAAAGTAAAAATGAGTGGAAATTTACATCAACGGAGTATGTAGCTGCACTGTGTAAACCCAAAAAAATTTATAACGAGTCAGATTTAAAAAAATTTAACAGCACAAACTTTATAGTATGTGACCACATTCAAGACACGAATAATCTTGGTGCTATTGCTCGTTCAGCTGCATCATTTGACTTCAATGTGATGTGTGTCCCAGAGAGAAGATCAGCACGATTAAGTGAGAGAACTTTTAAGATTTCCTCTGGTGGATTAGAAAAAATAGATATTTTAGAATACAAATCAATTTTTAGTTTACTAAAGAAATTTCAATCTTTGGATGTTTGGACAATAGGGTTGGATATGTATGGAGAAGCCGACATACAAAGTTTAGATTTAGGAAGCCAGAACCTAGCCTTTTTTATTGGGTCAGAGGAAAAAGGATTGAGCCATGAAATCAAAAACAAACTTGATAATGTTGTAAGAATCCAAATGTCAAAAGATATAGAGTCTTTAAATGTCTCAGTTGCTGCAGGAATAGCAATGCAACACATATTTATAAAAAAATAATTTGTTCAACTTTGATATTTGCTAATATTTAACTATTCGCCGGAGTAGCTCAGTGGTAGAGCAGCCGCCTTGTAAGCGGCAGGTCAGGGGTTCAACTCCCCTCTCCGGCTCAAATTGAATTATTATCAAAATACAATCAGGTTCACTCTGTATTTATTATTGCTGGCACAAATCACTTTCTATTTTTTAGGCTATCTTCGTCCCTCAATAATTTATGACTATATTGATTATTGGCCTATTACGATATTTCCGATTCTGTTAATAATTATTTTTAGAAGGGCTTCTTTTTATGAATTGCTAAGAAATATAGTGAATATTTTTTTGATAGTTGTAATTTTGATTTTTTCATTTGGACATTTATTTGATTCGAAATTTTTAACTACTTATAAGTATGATTCTTTTTTTCAAAATAACGAATTAAGTTCTGATTTTAACTACTCATTATTAATTGACTTTGATGGAAAAGTAAATCTTAACAGTTTTCAGGGTAGGGGCTACACAGCTGAAATAATTGATGAACCAGGGAATGTTGGTTATCCAGAAGCAATAGAGACCGTTCTTGGAGAACCTAGAGCCATAATATTTAGAGAGATAGAAACCAGTAGTTTATTAAAAGTAAATGGGTGGAATATAAATTTAGGTAATCAAAATGTTTGGGAACTAGATATTTTTTCACTTGATTCCTTTATCAATTTAACTGACCTAAAATTGCTACCCTCAAAACTATCAGGTACTGGAAAAATATTTTTAGGTCCTAATCTCGAGATTGATACTCTTTCTTTGAGTGGAAACTATGAAGTAACAGTACCAAATGACTTATCTATACTTGTAAAGGGTCAGGCACAGGTACCTGATCAATGGCTAAACGCCAGTGTTGGCAATCTAAATAATCCTGATAAAACCTATACTGTTGTAATTGAAATTATTGGTGGTTCCCAAGTAATATTTAAGGATGGATAAAACATTATGATTGAACAGTTTGGCAATGGACTCTTACTTGGAATAATTATTTCTGTAGCTTCAGTTGCACTTTCTTTGCTTTATGGAGTTACTAGAATAGTAAATTTTGCTCATGGAGAAATTATTGCATTAGGTGCAATCATGACACTTTTTTTTTCAAACCCTATCGACTCAAGAGTGTTATTTTTAGATAGATATTCTCCGTTAGGGATGAACTTTGCATTTTCAATTATTATCTCAATAATTATTTGTGGCATATTTGGTGGTTTATTAGAAATATTCTTGTTTAAACCGTTAAGGAAATCTGAGGTTGGAAATATTGCTGTTCTTGTTGTAACAATTGGGCTTTCAATATTTTTTAGACATATATATTTATTATTTGCTACAGGAAAAGTTCAAAACTTCCCCTTAGAGCTTGAAAGGAGACAAACATATCTTTTTTTTGATATGACACCAAGGAATTTTCAAGTCTTAATCGCAGGGTTGTCTGTGATGATATTTATTGGCTTGTTTTTGTCATATACAAAAATTGGTAAAGCAATGAGAGCTGTCCGAGATTCAAATGAACTAGCAAATATATCGGGTATAAATTCTGACAATATAATTTTATTTACATGGGTTTCATCGAGTATGCTCGCAGGATTAGCCGGAATTTTTCAAGCAATCATAAATGATGTTAGATACAACATGGGATTTTTGATTCTTTTATTAATTTTTGCAGGAACCGTATTAGGTGGCATTGGTACATCTTTTGGTGCAATGGTTGGTGGTTTATTAATTGGAATATTTGTGCAGGTTTCAGTTGCTTTACCTTTCATGGAAGGACACACTGAAGCGAAAAACGCAGTTGCTTTAGCAATAATGATTTTGATTTTACTTTTTAGACCTCAAGGTATTTTTGGACAGAAGGAAAGAATATCTTGAAAGTTTCTATGAAATTTTTAATTACATTAGCACTTACTGCTGGATCAATTTATCTGGTTTTTGTGTTGAACGATGAAGGACCGTTTAGGATATTATTTAATTTATTAACCTTTGCAGGTATATATGGTTTGGCGGCAATTGGATTAAATGTTCACTTTGGTCTAACCGGTTTGTTAAATTTTGGCCATGCATCATTTATGGGTGTTGGTGCTTACGTAACTTTACTATTAATTCCCCATGCTGCAGGTAGAGAAGGAGAAATTACCGATACAGGATTAGCTTTTATACCTGCGTTAATTATTGGTATTATTGCAGCCGCACTTTTTGGATTGTTATTGGGATTACCAGCTATCAGGTTAAGAGGAGATTATTTAGCTATTGTTACTATTGCAGCTGCTGAGATATTCAGATTGCTAGTTCGAGACTTAGAATCAGTAACTGGTGGAGTCTACGGAATTATAAATTTTTCAGACTCACTTCAAATATATCGTCCTAATTTTGTAGAAAATTTTGCTGAAAATTTTGAATTAAACTCTTCACAGTTGTGGGTAGGACTATTATCTTGGATTTCAATTTTTTTTGTTTTGCTTTTACTTAAGAGATTGACAAACTCTCCATGGGGAAGAGCATTAAGAGCTGTAAGAGAGGATGAGGATGCAGTTAGAGCATTAGGTAAAAATGCTATATGGTTGAAACTTCAAAGCTTTATGCTTGGAGCAGGTATTGCAGGGTTAGCAGGAGTATTTCTTGCATTCAATTATGGATCCCTTCAAACCACAACATTTGTTCCATTATTAACATTTTATGTTTGGGCAATTATGATACTTGGAGGAGTCGGAAGCTTGACTGGTCCAATATTTGGTTCAATTATTTTCTGGGTCATTATTTCAGAAACAGATAGGTTAGCTTTACTAATATTTGAAAATGCAAATGGCCAACAATTAGCTGGAGTCCGCTTTGTTTTAGTTGGTTTACTAATTATGTTTTTAATGATTTTTAGACCTAGTGGATTATTAGGAAAGAAAGAAGAGCTACTTCTCGATGTTAAAAGTTCATAATTTAAAGAAAAGCTTTGGCGGTGTAAAAGCCGTTGATATAGACGAAATATTCTTTGAACAAAATCAATTAACGTCGATAATTGGTCCAAACGGTGCAGGAAAAACAACATTTTTTGATTTAATTTCAGGATTTACAGAAGGAGACAATGGTAAAGTTTTTCTGAATGACAAGAATATAACAAACAGCCAACCATATAAAATTGCTCGAGAAGGTATGGTTCGAACATTTCAATTAACAAAAGTTTTTGACAGAATGACAGTAGTTGAAAATATGATGTTCTCAGGCTCAGATTTAAAAAATGATTCATTATTTAGTTCGTTTATGCAACTGCCAGCTCAAAAAAAGAAAGAAAACTTATTAAGAAAAAAAGCTTTCGATATCATGAAAGACTTAAACATTGATCATATGGCAGATTCTTATGCCAGGGAATTATCTGGAGGACAGAAAAAGTTATTAGAGTTAGGAAGATCGATTATTAATGAACCAAGCATTCTCCTTTTAGATGAACCATTAGCAGGTGTAAATCCAAAATTAGCTGAAGAAATTTTATCTATTATTGAAAAATTATCAGACAGAGGTATAACAATTCTAATGGTTGAGCACAACATTGAGGCAGTGATGAAAATTTCGAAGCGCGTAGTAGTTTTGGCAGAAGGAGCTGTAATAGCCGACGGTAGCCCAGAAAATGTTCGTAAAGATGATAAAGTTATCGAAGCTTATCTAGGATCAGGTGATGAATAAAACTGTTTTAGAGTGTAATGGAATTGCAGCAGGATATGTAAAGGGACTGAATATTCTTCAAGGCGTTGATTTAGTGATAAATGAAAAAGAGATTGTATCGATCATTGGACCAAACGGTGCAGGTAAATCAACCCTATTAAAGGCAATTATGGGAATAATTAATGTTTCAGCTGGTAGGTTTTTTATCAACGGTGTTGAAAAAACTGACACACCTACACACAAAATTGTTGAGCAAGGTGTTGCTTATGTTCCGCAAGTAGAAAATGTATTTCCTTCTTTGACAATTGAGGAAAATATTGAAATAGGATCTTGGACAGTAAATAAAAATAAAAAGGAAACAATTTCTCAAATATTAGAACAATTCTCATTATTAAAAGATAGAAGAAAAGAGAAGGCAGGAAACCTTTCAGGTGGGCAAAGACAAATTCTTGCACTGGCAAGAGCATTAGTAACATCTCCATCGTTGTTGCTTCTTGATGAGCCATCAGCAGGTTTATCACCTGTTGCGATAGAGGAAGTGTTTGAAACTGTTAAAGAAATAAACAATAAAGGTGTTGCAATCCTTTTAGTTGAGCAAAATGCAAAAAGGGCACTTAATTTTAGCAATCGAGGTTATGTGCTTGATCAAGGAAGAAACGCATATCAAGGTCAAGGAGAAGAACTTCTTAATGACCCAAGAGTAGTTGACTTATATTTAGGGAAGCTCTAAAAAAAAGAGCCTGTCAATGACAGGCTCTTCTAAAATTTAATTAATTTTATGATCCAAAATCTACTGATTTTAGAACTGGGTTAGTGTCACCCTCTGTTGTCCAAATGTCATATGTAGCAGCAGTTGGGTCACCAGCTTGATTTAATTCAATCTCACCGGACGCTCCAACATAGTCTACATCAACACCGTCAGCAGCTAGTGCAATACAGCTAACTCCGATACATTTTTCTCCACCAGATGATGCTTCTACTAGTCCTGAAGCAATTTCAGGTCCAGTAACACCATTTGCAGCAGCAGATATTGCCATCAACATGACAGCATCATATGCTTGAGGAGCAAAAATAAATGTTGGTGATCCATCAGCACTTACTCCTGCATAAGCAGCTTCAAAAGCATCTTTTGCTTCTCCAGCTGCAGAACCAGGTGCAGTACCTTTAAATCCATCAAGTGCGGTTCCAAGTCCACATAATGATGCAAGACCAGCATCTTTAACACCGTCGGTCATGTACCAAGGTGAATCTAGTAATCCTTGCTCGAAAGCAGGTTGTAATACTCCACAACCAGTTTCAGGGAACAAGATACCAACAATAGCATCAGCAGCACCTTTACTTAAGGCTGTAACTTCTGCACTAAAGTCTGAAGCATCTGTAGCGTGATAAACAATTGTCTTAACTGTTCCACCTGCATCTTCAAACGCAGCAGCAGTAGCTTCTGCTAGACCTCTACCATAAGAGTCTGCTCTTGAAATAATTGAAACTGATCCAACACCATCTTCAACAAGTAATGAAGCTAAAACCTCACCTTGTAAAAGATCTGAAGGAGCAGTTCTTGCATAAAATCCTTTTTTATCCATTTTGGTAAATTGAGGACTTGTATTTGATGGAGATACCATTACAACCTCTGCAGCAATTGCAGTGTCAAGAATTGCTAAAGAAGTACCACTACATGCAGCACCCATAACACCTTGTGCACCTTGTGCAATTACATCATTGAGACTTGTTAAGGCTACAGCTCCATCACAACCACTGTCGCCTTCTATTAAGACAACATCTTGGCCGTTAATACCGCCAGCAGCATTTATTTGCTGTACAGCGAGAGCAGCTCCTAGTGCAATACCAGGTCCTAGAGATGCCAGATCACCAGATAAAGGCATCAATGATGCCAATACAAGTGGGTCACCCGCAGGAGCAGCTGTAGTAGTAGGAGCGGCTGTTGTTGCAGGAGCTTCAGTAGTTTCAACTACTTCTTCTACATCATCAGATCCGCCAGATCCTGAACCACCACAGGCAGCAGCGACAAGCGCTAAAACCGCAAACAAAGCTAAAGCTTTGCGATTTCTCATATAATTTCCTTTCAGTCACTGAAATTAAAAAATTCCTACATATTTGTAGGAATGTATAACAACAATAGCGTAATTTGTGTACTCTTCAATAGCAGAAGCAAAAAATTTAAAAAAATGGTTGAAAATTTAGAAAATTTGTTAACTTTTCTAAATAATTTAGATTATTTAGACATATTTATATACATCTTTATTGTTTATCTTATTTATTTCGGATGGAAAAAAGGCTCTTTATTAATAATTTATTATTTGATAGCCTTTCTTATATCAATCTATTTAAGTTTCACTTATTCCTTTTCGATTGGTGAATATATAAGTGGCTGGCTAAATTCCAACCAGCAAACTTCACAAATTTTTGCAGGTGTCGCAATATTCATTACAATCTTGACATTAAGTTCGATTTTTCAAAATCTAATTTACAGGGAAGGATCTAAAAAAGATATAGGAAATAAGTTATTGGGAAGCATTACCTCTATTGTTTTGAGCAATTTAGCTCTTACATTTATGTTTACAATTTTATCTCTTCTTTCCTTACCAAAATATGTACAAGAAAATATTGATCAGTCAAATATTGTATCGTTTTATCTGAATTCTGAAGGAGTACCCCAACAAACACTCGAAGTTATTACAGGAACAGATTTATTAAAAGTTACATCAAGAATTAAGGAACTGACAGGCAGCACCTCTATTTCGTTAGATGAATCAGGATGTCTTGAAATCCCTTCTTTTACTCAATCAAAATTAATTTCCAAAACAAGTGAAACTAATGAGTTGTTTGAAATGGTTAATATCGAAAGAATAAATGTGAATTCTGATCCATTGGAGTTCTCTCAAACATTATCGGATATTGCAGGAAACTATGCAAAAAAAATGTACACAGAGGGTTTTTGGTGTCACAAAGATCCAAACAATGGATATTTAGTTACTGAAAGACTTTTAGAAGTTGGTTATCCACCTCCAAAATTTATTGGTGAAAATTTAGCAATGGCGTCAACAATTTATTCTGGTCATCAAAGCCTAATGAATTCTGAATCACATAGAGCGACAATAATAGATAATGAATTTAAACGAATTGGTATTGGAATAGTTTCTGGTCCGAATGGTTTAATTATTGTTCAAATATTTGCATGACAAATTTAGAAATAACCTCTTTTGCAAAAACTCTCTGTAAAGGTTTAAAACAATATTTAAAAAATGAAAACATCAAAACCAATGATGTAGATTTTCAAGAGTTAGAAAATATATTAATTAATGAGTTCAATCTTCCATATTCTGAGCAAACGCACACTCCAACTCAATTATTGAATAATTTTACCAAAACAATTTACAAATTTGAAAAAGTTATTACTCCTCAAAATTTAGGTATTGAAGCTCATGAGCAGATTATGATTTGGGGTTTATTAAAAGCTGATAATTTCAATGATTAATACATTTAGAAAAGATATTTGGATTAATTCGTATCCTATTTTTTTGTGGCTAGCCTTAGAACCGATAGTTGGTCTAATTGATTCAAAGATCGCTAGTGTTATAAACTTAGACACGCTTTCTGCAATTGGTATTGGAGAAACGATTTATTTTGTTTTTATTTGGGTTTTTATCTTTCTAGCATACGGAACAACACCACTTGTTTCCTCTCTTAATACTAAAAATGAAATCAATAAATTAAATTATTTTATAAAGTTTGGAAGAAATGTTTCCATATTGCTAGGTTTAGGATCATTTTTAATCTTGTACGTAAGTAGTGGTTATTTAATTTCGACTTTTCAACCTACTCCAAATATACAGTTACTTTCTTCTGATTATCTAGTCTTTAGATGTATCGGACTACCATTTTATTTGGTAAATATGCACTCCACTGCTGTATTAAGGGGTTTAAAGTATGCAAAAATTACTTTTTATAGTGCATTAATTGTATCAATCTCAAATATATTTTTTAGCTTATTTTTTGGACTATTTCTAGGTTTTGGTGCTGGCGGGATTGGGTTTTCTAGTTCTCTTTCCTTTTTTTGTGCTTCCATTTATTCAACATTTATTCTAAAAAAACAATTAAGTGATATTCCTTCCACTGAAGAAAAAATAGACAAATCTAGTTTACGAAAAAAATTTTTTAGCGTTGGAACATATATTTTGATTAGATCATTATTTCTTACCTTGTTCATGGCATATTTGAGAAATAGAGCTTCCCTAATGTCTATGCAGGAAATAGCCTTGCAACACATCTTGCTTCAGTTATGGTCAGTAGGTTATATTTTTGTTGATGCAATTGCGATAGCTTCTCAAACACTAATTTCTGAACTTGTTTCAAAAAAAGAAAAATACCAAAAATCTGGATTACAAAAAGAACTTGTGTCAGTAACCACGGCGATATCTTTCATACTAGCAATAATAACTGTTTTATTTTTAGATAATTTTGTTGAAATGTTTGGGGATGACAAATTTGATCTATATATCGATTTACAATTAATAGTCCTTGTTGCTCTAAGTCTATTTATAGGTTGTTACGCATTTCTTTGGGATGGAGTTCTTCTAGGACTTGATAGGGCTAAAGAATTTTCTTTTCTTACTGTGGCTTCTTCAGTTTCTGGATTTTTAGTTTGCAGTTATCTATTAAGAACACAAAATACAATAGCAACACTTTGGATTGGTTTAAATGTTAGTTTGTTATTTAGATCTTTACTTGGATATATATATCAGAAATAAATTATTTGACAGCTTTAAGAACGGGTCTTTCTAAGTAGTAACTTAGTATTTGTAATTCTTGCGAGAGGTCGACAGACCTGATTTGAACATCTGGAATATTCTTTAATAATACTGGAGCGAAATTTAAAATTGACTTTACCCCAC
This sequence comes from uncultured Candidatus Actinomarina sp., assembly GCA_902587025.1. Classification (GTDB taxonomy): domain Bacteria; phylum Actinomycetota; class Acidimicrobiia; order Actinomarinales; family Actinomarinaceae; genus Actinomarina. The sequence goes on from CACIJJ010000011.1 coordinate 20,875, forward strand.
AGTCGACTAACTGATCTGCAATCTCTTGAGCAACTTTTCCAGGTGTTGCAATAATGCCAATTGCAACATTGTACTTTTCACAAACACTTTTAATATCAGATGTGGGTTTAACTACAAGGCCAGCTATTTGTTTATTGATTTTTTTTGGATCGTCATCAAATAGTCCGACAACACCAAATCCTCGTTCTTGAAATCCTCCATAATGCGCAAGTGCTGATCCAAGGTTGCCAACTCCAACTATTACAGCACTCCATCCTTCGACTAAACCAAGTTCTAATTGAATCTGATTTCTCAATGTTGAAATATCATATCCTACACCTCTAGTTCCTAATGTGCCTAAATATGATAAATCTCTACGAACCTGAGCATCATTTACTTTTGCAATTTCTGCTAATTTTTTAGAAGAAATTCCAATATTTTGGTCATCAATTTGTTCTAAGCATTGAAGATATAGAGGTAACCTCTTTACTGTTGCTGGTGGTATATTGCTATTTTCTTTCACTAATGCACAATCTAATAACAATATAAAATTAAGGTAAATTACATTAAAAATATTTTATTTTTACTTAAATTTATGATTTATTAATAAATAAGGTATTTTTATGTCATAAATCATGAAAAATAATGAAATATTCGATGTTTTAATTGTAGGGGCAGGTCCCTCTGGGTCTAATACTGCAATTTCTTACAAAAATTTAAATTCTAATTTAAAAGTTGGAATTATTGACAAAGCTATTTTTCCAAGAGATAAATCTTGTGGTGATGCAATTGGTCCTGGGGTAATTAATGCTTTAAAAAGATTTAACAATGAACATATACTTGAGGGTGAACCCGAGGTTATCTCAACATCTTTATTTGGCCCCGATAATATAGGAATCCAAAATTATATTCCAAAAGTTAAAAACAAAGATGATTCCGTTGTTTACGTTATCCCAAGATATGAACTCGATAATAGAATTTTTGAAATTGCAAAAAATCTCGATGTACATTCATATGAGGGTGTTAGGTATTTACATTACGAACAAACTGAAAATGACGATATTTTAAAAGTAGAGATCGAAAATAGTGATAAAGAAAAAAATTTCTTATTCACAAAATTGTTGGTAGGTGCAGATGGTGCAAATTCAAGAGTTAGAAAAAGTTTGGATTTAAAACAAAATAGTGACATACACAAAGCAATTGCTATAAGAGCCTATATTGACAGTCCAAATTATTTAGAAATATTTAAGGAAAGAACACTTATGTTTGAAATCAATGTTTCAGCATTAAAAGGTTATGCTTGGGCATTCCCTAGTAAAGGTACTTTAATAAATATTGGTATTGGTATGCCATTAAATTTATTTAAAAAAGACAAAATGGATATTAATAAAATGCTTGATAGCTTTATACGTACATTGGAATCCAAAGGAGTAATTGTTGATAATTTAAGGATGGAAAAAAGTTATATGCTTCCATTTGCATCTTCTAGACCAAAACTTGCGCATGATAAAGTAGCTCTTGTTGGAGATGCTGGTTCAATGATCAATCCCATGAGTGGAGAAGGTATTTTTTACGGTATGGAAGCAGGATATTTACTTGCAAAAGAAACATTCGGTTCATTAAATTCCAACAAAGAAAATAATTTAAATAATAATTTAAAAAAATATGAAAGAGCCTTAAATAAAAGATTTGGAATGCATTTTCTTAGCTGTACAATTGCTCGATTAGTTTTGCAAAGTCCATTTATGACAAAGAGATTACTTAAAATTGCATCTGTTGATAAAAACACTATTAATTTTGTTGTTGAACTCTTGTTTGACGAGGCAAGATTGACAATTAAAGAGACTTTTTGGCTAGCTTTTAAATTCATTTTACCCTTTAGAACAGTAAGGTTTTTTAGTAAATCTCCAGCCTTTTCCCTATAACAAAAAGCAAAATCAGTACTAAAATGAAGTAGTACATTGTGAAATATTTCACAAATAGGGAGGGAATGTGATTAATTGGTTACCAATTTTGGTAATGCTATTTATTGGTATTGGTTTTGCAATTGCTTCACTTGGGGTCAGCTATCTTTTATCTCCAAAAAATCCAACACCTGAAAAATTAACACCCTATGAGTCTGGCATTTTTCCCGAAGAAGAGCCCTCACAGAGATTTCCAGTCAAATTTTATATGGTCGCTATGTTGTATATTGTTTTCGATATTGAAATAATATTTCTTTTAGCCTGGGCAACGCGATTTGAGCAACTTGGCTGGTACGGAATAGTTGTTATTTTCATATTTACATTCTTTGTACTTGAGACACTTTATTATGTCTGGAAAAGAAATGTTCTTGATTGGAATGTTCCAAGAAGACGAAGATATCATGATCCAGTTTCTAACTATGAAGGAGCTAATGAATAATGTTTTCTCCTGATAATATTTTCACAACAACTATTGATAAAGCCGTGCGTTGGTCAAGAACACAATCCATGTGGCCTGTTACTTTTGGACTTGCATGCTGTGCTATTGAAATGATGGCTGCAGGATCTGCAAAATACGACTTGGCAAGATATGGAATGGAAGTATTTAGGGCATCACCAAGACAGGCTGATTTAATGATAGTTGCTGGTAGAGTTTCTCAAAAAATGGCACCAGTATTGAGACAAGTTTATGACCAAATGGCAGAGCCAAAATGGGTAATAGCAATGGGTGCTTGCTCTTCTACTGGGGGGATGTTTAATAACTATGCCCTTGTACAAGGTGTTGACCACATAGTTCCTGTAGATATATATGTACCTGGATGTCCACCTGGACCACAATCATTAATGCACGGAATCCTAACACTTCATCAAAAAATTATGGATAGAGAGATAAATAGATAATGAAAGAAAATTTAGAGATATCAATTGAAGATTATTTTCAAAAAGTCGAAGAGTTGAAAAATGATGGATATGAAATGATGGTTGATTTAACTGCTATAGATTGGTTTAGAAAAAAAGAACCTAGGTTTGAAGTAGTTGTAAACTTTCTCTCAGTTTCAAAAAATAAAAGAATCTCTATCAAAGTTAAATTGAATGATGAGTTAACAATTCCTTCAATCACAAGTCTTTATCCAAGTGCAAATTTTTATGAAAGAGAAGTGTTTGATATGTTTGGAATTAATTTTGAAAATCATCCTGATTTAACAAGAATTCTTATGCCAGATGATTGGGTTGGGCACCCTTTAAGAAAAGATTATGGGACAGGAAGAATACCAGTTCAATTTAAAAATGCACCAAAGGTTGATTAATGATGGAAGAAAATAAAGATACTGTAAAAGATGTAGACTTCTGGGCTACAAACTCAGAAGAAGGTGGATGGAACATTTCTTCAACTGATGAAGGATCTCAAAAAATGTTGGAACAAGAAGACGAAGTAACTACAAAAATTCAAATGGGTTCCGAAGTTATAGATGACTATTTTATTGACGATGATATTTCTGATGATGAAAGAATGATTTTAAATATGGGGCCTCAGCATCCATCAACACATGGTGTTTTAAGGTTACAAGTAGAACTTGAAGGAGAAGTGGTAAGAAGAGTACAGCCTGTAATTGGATATCTTCATACTGGAATGGAGAAGACAGGAGAAGAGTTAAATTACTTTCAAGGACCTACTAACACTACAAGGATGGATTATCTCTCTCCTTTTTTCAATGAACTTGTTTTTTCATTAGCGACTGAAAAATTATTAGATATTGAAGTCCCTGATAGAGCATCAACAATAAGAATATTAATGACAGAACTAAACCGAATTTCCTCACACCTTGTTGCATTAGCAACTGGTGGAATGGATATTGGAGCATTATCAATGATGATTTTTGGGTTTAGAGAAAGAGAATTAATTCTTGATTTTTTCGAAAAGACAACAGGTCTTAGAATGAATCATAACTTTATAAGACCGGGTGGTGTCGCAGCAGATTTACCAGATAATTGGCAAAAAGATATTGAAAAGATATTGAAAGTTATACCTGAAAAACTAAAAGACTACGATGAAATGCTTTTAGACAATCCTATTTGGCAGGGAAGACTTAAGAATGTTGGAATATTAACGACTGAAGAATGTTTGGCATACGGCATAACTGGTCCAAGTCTTAGAGCTAGCGGATATGCATGGGATTTAAGAAAAATGCAACCTTATTCAGGTATAGAAAAATATGAGTTTGATATTCCGGTTTTTGAAGAAGGAGATGTCTTTGCAAGGTGGAGAATCAAAGTTTTAGAAATTTTTGAAAGTTTAAAGATTGTTGAACAAGCTATGGGAAATATGCCTAAAGGCCCCTTCAAAATTCAAGATAAAAAAATAACCCCACCCCCAAGAAAAAGACTTGATGAGTCAATGGAAGCTTTGATCCACCATTTCAAAATATATACAGAAGGTTTTAAAGTTCCAGAAGGAGAAGTATATACGACAGTTGAATCTCCTAGAGGAGAGTTAGGCTGTTTTATTGTTTCAGACGGATCATCAAAACCTTATAGAATGCACGTAAGAGGACCATCCTTCTGTAATCTTCAAGCTTTACCAGTAGTAATGTCAGACAGTCCAATTGCGGACGCAGTTGCAGCAATAGCCTCTTTAGATCCAGTTTTAGGAGATGTTGACAGATGAGTTGGGAAAAAGCATTGATTGATAAAGCAAAAGAAATTATTGATATGTACCCTCAAAAAAGATCTGCTTTAGGGCCACTTTTATATCTAGCACAAGAAAAAGACGGCTATATATCAAATGATTCAATTGTTGAGATTAGCAATCTTATTGGCATTACTGAAGTTCAAGTAAAGTCAGTTGCATCCTTTTACTCTATGTACAAAGAAGAGCAAACTGGAAAGTATTTACTAAGTGTATGTAAATCAATATCTTGCGAAATAAATGACTCAAGAAGCGTGATAGATTCTGTCAAAAACTTTACAGGCTTAGAAAATTATGAAACAGATACTGAGAAGGCTTTTACTTTTGAGGAAGTTGAGTGCATCGGTGCTTGCGGAGGAGCGCCAGCTGTTCAGGTTAATTACGAAACAGTTGAAGGATTGACACCTGAAAAGTCACTCAAAATGTGCGAATGGCTTAAAGAAGAACGACCAGAAATAATTGTAGCTGAAGAACTTCAAGAGAAATTTGGAGGTGTAAAGTCATTTGACTGGGCAATTGCAGACAATACAGGTTCATCTTATTCTGTTCCAGGATTCCAAAATATCGGTACTGCTAAGGAAAAAAACTAATGAAAGAAACTTTATTACTTACAAAGCATATGCGTGAATTTCCTGAAGATAGCCATCAGATTGAAATTTATGAGAAAAATAATGGTTATAGTGCACTCAAAAAAGTTTTAAAAGAAGACAATCCTGAGAATGTTATTAATGAGATTAAAGATTCGAACATTAGAGGTCGTGGAGGAGCAGGTTTTCCAACAGGAGTAAAGTGGGGTTTTTTAGCAGAAAATGAGGATAGGTATCTTGTAATTAATGGTGATGAATCCGAACCCGGTACATTCAAAGATAGAATTTTACTTGAAAGAGATCCACACCAACTAATTGAAGGTGTAATAATTACATGCTTTGCTTCAAACATCAAAAAAGCATTTATCTACATAAGAGGCGAGTATGCGAAGCCAGCAAGAAGAGTACAGGATGCAGTTGAGCAAGCATATGAAAAAGGATATTTGGGAAATAATATATTAGGAACAAATTTTTCCTTGGATGTTGTAGTTCATCTTGGAGCAGGAGCGTACATATGTGGTGAAGAAACAGCTCTTTTGAATTCTCTTGAAGGAAAAAGAGGAGAGCCAAGACTAAAACCACCTTATTTTCCTGCGGTAATGGGACTATATAACAAACCAACACTAGTAAATAATGTAGAAACAATATCTTCAGTTCCTTGGATAATTCAAAATTCGGGAAAAGAGTATTCAAAACTTGGTGTTGAAGGATCAACGGGAACAAGAATTTTTAGCTTGTCAGGCCACGTAAATAATCCTGGAAATTTTGAAATTGAAATGGGTCAGAGCTTTGGTGAATTTATAGATACATTTGGAAAAGGAATCAAAAATAACAAAAATGTAAAAGCTTACATTCCCGGAGGTGCTTCAGCGCCATGGTTCACCGGTGATCAATTAGATATAAAAATGACAATTGATGATGTTGCAAATGCAGGATCAATGTTGGGTTCTGGGGCGGTAGTTGTGATGGATGAAGATACTAATTTAGTTTATGCGGCAAAGAGTATCGTAAGTTTTTTTGCTCATGAATCATGTGGTCAATGTACTCCCTGCAGAGAAGGGACAACTTGGCTAGAAATGATTTTAGAAAGAATTGCAAGCGGCAGAGGTAGATTGTCTGACATTAGTTTGTTGATTGATATTTGCGACAATATTTCACCTGGATTGGATTGGCCACCAAAAATGACAACAATATGTCCACTAGGTCCTTCAGCTGTATCTCCAATAACATCATTACTAAATAACTTTTCTGAGGAGATAACAAATATGCTTCCAACAAAAATTCCAATTACACAATGACGGATCAAATAAAGATAAATGTTAATGGTTCTGAAATAAGTTCAAAACCCGACCAGCTAATAATTGAAGCTTGTGAAGACTCTGGTATTCACATACCAAGGTTCTGCTGGCATAAACGTATGGATCCTGTTGGAATGTGTCGTATGTGCTTGGTTGAGATTGAAACTCCAAGGGGTAAAGCTCTTGTTCCATCCTGTACAACCAAAGTCTCAGAGGATTTAGTCGTAGATACTGAATCTGATGTTGTAAAAAAAGCCCAAGAAGGAGTCTTAGAGTTTTTATTGATTAATCATCCTTTAGACTGCCCGGTTTGTGATAAGGCTGGAGAATGTCCTTTACAAGATCAAACAATGGCTTATGGACCAGGAGAATCAAGATTTGTCGAAGACAAAAGACATTTTGAAAAACCTATCCCAATTTCAGAAATAATTTTACTTGATAGGGAGAGATGTATTTTATGTGCTCGATGTACTCGATTTTCAGATGAAATATCTGGAGACCCACTTATTGAATTTATACAAAGAGGAAATAAGACACAAGTAAATACTTTTCCCGATGAGCCTTTTAGATCATACTTCTCAGGCAATACAGTACAAATTTGTCCAGTTGGCGCTTTAACATCATCTTCTTATAGATTCAAAGCTCGTCCCTGGGATTTAAAGAAAGTTTCATCAACCTCTAACTGTTCTTCAGTTGGTGACTCAGTTGAATTAAATATCTCACAGAACAAGATGCTTAGGATTTTAGGTGAGGACAATGAATTTACAAATCAAGGATGGCTTTCTGAT
>CACIJJ010000012.1 GCA_902587025.1 uncultured Candidatus Actinomarina sp.
AGCAGATGCCAAATAATCTGGAGTTACTCCAAAACGTCCAGAGGCAATTTGTTTTATTTTTGAATTCTTTTCAGTTCCATATCTTTCTGGATCTTCACCACCTTCTCCAGAGCCTGACTTGGCTCCAATACGATTCATTGCTACAGCTAAAGCTTGATGAGCTTCCTCTGACAAGGCACCAAGTGACATTGAGCTAACTGTAAATTTTTTGTATATATCTTGAAGTGAGTCATCTTCTACTGAATTTAAAATTTTATTATTCTCAGGGAGTGTAAATAAATCACGTATTTGTACATTATCTCGATCTTCTAAGGACTCAAGATATTTGTTCCATTCGTCCCTATCTCCAGATCGAACAGCTTTTTGCAATTTTAGAACTGTCACTGGTGAAGTTACATGTGGTTCACTTCCTTTTTTATGTTTGTAAAATCCACCAATCTCAAGATCAAATGGTTCATCTCTTCCAAAGACAAGTAAGTTATCTTGTATATTTTTATACCCTAGTCCTTCTGTTCTTGTGTACGAATTTGAGAATGCCGAATGTGTTATCTCATTATCAAGTCCAATAATTTCATAAATTTCGGATCCTCTATATGAAGAAACAGTACAGATTCCCATTTTTGACATTATCTTTAAAAGACCTTTATTCAATGCATCCCTATAGTTTTCTTGAGCCTCAGAAGGAGTAACCTCTAAATCTGGATTATCGATTGATAACAATCTTGCTTTTTCTAGAGCAAGGTATGGCCATATAGCTGAAGCACCATAAGCTATATGACATGCCAAGTCATGAGCATCACGTATTTCACCAGAAACAACTATTAATGAGGCTTTCAGTCTTACACCTTTATTAATTAGATACTGATGTACACGGCCTAATACAAGAAGAGATGGTGCAATGCTATTTCCTGCTATAACTTTTCTATCACTAAATATAATTAAAGATTTTTTATTTAAAACTGATTGATAAACGTCTTCACATAAATCATTAAGAAAATCTTCCAGACTTGTTTCTGATTTATTGAATGAGATATCGAATACTTTCGATTTATCCTTTGAGAAACCTTTTGAAACAAGGAGGTCATAACTGCCCTTACTAAGAATTGGAGATTCAAGTGTAATTAAATTTGCTTGTTGTGATGTTTCTCTAAGTATTGAACCTCTTTTACCTAAATAAGTTTTGGTTGACATTACAAACCGTTCTCTTATAGGGTCAATAGGAGGATTAGTTACTTGAGCAAACATTTGATGGAAATATCTACTTAATCTTGGCTTTGTTTTACTTAAAACAGCTAGTGGAGAATCATTGCCCATTGATCCAGTTGGTATATCACCTTGTATCATTGGAAGTAAAATTAACCTCTCTTCTTCTGGTGTGTATTGGAAATAATCTGAGAGTTGATCAAGTTCCATTTCATCAGGTTTGTCACTGAATTCAGTATCTGCAACTAATGGTTTAGTTTTTACCCACTCTTTATATGGGTTTTTCTCAGATAGTTTCTCTATAACTTCTTGTTCATCCAATAGTTCATCAGTTTTTATTCGATATCTAATAGTTTGACCAGGCTCTAATTGAGCAGTTTTATAAGCTCCTGCTTCAACAGAAGGACAGATACCAACCTCAGATGCTGCCAATATATACCTATCTGAGACCATCCACCTTAAAGGTCTCAAACCACTTCTATCAAGACCTGCAATTATATCTTCTCCATCAGTAGAAACTATAGCTGCTGGACCATCCCACGGTTCTGATAAAAAAGCATGGTATTGATAGTAAGCTTGCTGATCTTTTGTAAATCTTGGATTATTCTCCCATGCTGAAGGAATAAGCATCTCTTGAGCATGGGAGAGCTTCCTTCCAGATTGAACTAGTAATTCTATAGCGTTATCAAGTTGTCCAGAATCAGAAAGGTTTTCATTTATGAATGGCTTAAGTTTTTCAATGTCTTCTTTCCAAAGATTTGATGAAGCATCTACTTCTCTTGCTTTCATCCAAGAATAATTTGCTCTAATTGTATTTATTTCACCGTTATGTGCCAACATTCTAAAAGGTTGAGCTTTATCCCAAGTAGAAGTTGTGTTGGTTGAAAACCGTTGATGAAATACTCCATATCTTGTCTTGTAGAGAGGATTTCTAAGATCCCAATAAAAATCTGCAGTTTGAGTAGCTGTAAACAACCCTTTATATACAACAGTTCTACTTGAGCATGAGTTTATATGAATATTTAAAAATTCGTTTTTTGCAAGGTCAGTTTCTAGCGATTTCCTAAATAAATAAAGATAGTTTTCAAATTTGTATTTATATTCTTTAGTAGAACAAATAATTGCTTGATAAATTCCAGGTTTCGAATTTTTTGCCATAGTTCCGAGTATCTCTTTATCTGTAGGTACTTTTCTCCAATAAAGAAGCTTGATATCAAATTCTTTTAGTTTTTTATCGATTAATTCAATTGACTCGTTTATGTTTTTTGGATCGAAGAAACAAGATATCATTCCAAGTTTGGATTCTTCTTCTAAGTCTAAGCCTCTTTCAGAAAGTTCAGCTTCAATTAACTCAAAAGGAATTTCTGTGAGTACTCCTGCTCCATCTCCAGTTCCATCAGCAAATTTAGCACCTCTATGGTCGAGATTAGAGAGACATTCTAGGATTTTTAAGGTCATCCCATGAGTCCTGGGAATGCCCCTTGATGCGATAAAACCTACACCACAAGAGTCTTTTTCTTCAAAATGAAATGTCATAAGTATAACAATTTTACTATGAATGAACAGTTATTAAAATAAGAAAACCAGCCTTAAAAATCTTTAGGGGGGGACCTAAATATAGCTGGTTTTCTTAATTATTTGTTATTTTTTAGTTATGAAATCTCCATATGCTGTTGTTCCATGCTCCGTAGCATCCAACCCAGCAATTTCTTCTTCAGCTGTAACTCTTAGTCCAACTGTTGAATCAATAACTTTAAACACTATAAAAGATGTTCCATATGCCCATGCACCAATTGCTAAAATTCCAATTAATTGTGGTAAAAACAATGTAGCTCCGCCGCCAAAGACTAAACCATCTGTAGTGTCAAAAATTGCTACAGCCAGCACGCCCCAGATACCACATATACCGTGAACTGAGACAGCACCTACAGCATCATCAAATCCTTTTTTCTCTAAAAAGTTTATTGAATACACAACTAACACACCAGATACCAAACCGATTAGAACTGCACCTAAATTGTTTACGTTTGCACAACCTGCAGTTATTCCAACTAAACCGGCTAAAGCACCATTTAAGGTCATACCAACATTTGGCTTACCTGAAATCATCGAAGTATACATTGCTGTTATAGAACCAGCAGCTGCAGATAGTGTTGTTGTTACTGCAATAGCAGCTAGGTCAACATCTACTGCCGCTAAAGCAGATCCAACGTTAAATCCATACCATCCAAACCAGAGAATAAAGACACCAAGTGCACCAGCTACCATTGAGCTTCCAGGTATTACTTGAGGGTTTCCATTATCGTCGTATTTTCCAATCCTTGGACCCACAATTTGCACACCAGCTAGGGCTGCAAAGCCACCAACCATGTGTACAACACCAGAACCTGCAAAGTCAATGAAACCTAAGTCACCAAGCCAACCTTGACCGCTCCAAACCCAGTGGGTAACTATTGGATAAATTACACCACATATGAATGGTTGAAATAATAAGTATGCGCTAAATTTTGTTCTTTCTGCGACTGCACCAGAAACAATTGTTGCTGCAGTTGCTGCGAAGACTACCTGAAAGAAATAGGTAATTGAGTCACCTTCTAAGAAGAAGTTCCCATAAGCTAAAAATCCACCTAGAGTTGTTCCTCCATAAGCTAGTGCAAATCCAAATGCCCAATAGGTCACTGCACCAACCGAAAAGTCCATAAAGTTTTTCATTACGATATTGACTGAGTTTTTTGATCTTGTGAATCCAGTTTCTACAAGCATAAAGCCAGGCTGCATAAACATGACTAAAATACCTGCAACTAAAATCCACAAACTATCTACATAAGTTGCTAATTCCATTTATAAATCTCCTTTTGTAACAACCTAATTAAATATAAATGTTACGAGACCTGATAAAAGTTAAATGATTATTACCGAAATGTTTCATAATTGTTTCACAAAATTGTATTGTTTGTGATTAAGAAGTCTATTCTTAAAGTGTTATGTCAAAAAATGTATTAGTTTGTGTGGCTTGGCCATATGCAAGCGGGTCAAGACATCTAGGCCATATTGGTGGAGCATATCTGCCTGCTGATATTTTTGCAAGGTACCACAGAGCTGTTGGTAACAATGTTTTAATGGTGTCAGGAAGCGACGTTCACGGTACCCCAATAACTGTAAGAGCTGATGCAGAAGGTGTTCAACCAATAGATATAGTCAATAAATATCACAATGAATTTTTGGGGTATTGGGAAAAACTTGGTATTTCTTGGGATAACTATACAACAACAATGACTGATAATCATAAAGAAGTTACTCAGGAAATGTTCTTAAAAATAAAAGAGAATGGCTTTATTGAAAAAAATAAAAGTATCCAGGCTTTTGATCCACAAGAAAAAAAGTTTTTACCTGATAGATATGTAGAGGGCACTTGTCCTTGTCCTGTTGCTTATAGTGAAGCAAGAGGTGACCAATGTGATAGCTGTGGTAAAACTCTTGATCCAGAAGAGTTAATAAATCCTATAAGTAAAATATCTGGAAACAAAGCAGAATTTAAAGAGACTGAACATTATTTTTTAAAGTTAAGTGCTCTAAATGAGAGACTTTCTGATTGGTTAAATAGTAAAGAAGGTTGGAGACCTCACGTTATAAACTTTTCTAAATCATTTGTTGAAGAAGGTCTACAAGATAGAGCTATAACGAGAGATTTAGACTGGGGAATCGACATTCCAGAAAATGAATTAGGTGATGGAAAAAAAATATACGTATGGTTTGAAGCTGTAATTGGTTATTTATCTGCAGCTAAAGAGTGGGCAATAAACAATGGCACACCTGATGCATGGAAAGATTTTTGGATGAATGAGGATGCAGAGTCTTATTATTTTGTTGGAAAAGATAATGTTCCTTTTCATGCAATAATATGGCCTGCCATGTTACTTGCATATGGTGATTTGAACCTACCAACAAATGTTCCGGCAAACCAGTACATATTGATTAAAGGTGAAAAGGCATCTGCAAGTAGGGGTGTTGGAAAAACTTTGAACGATTATCTTGATGAATGGAATCCTGATTCATTAAGATACGCTCTAGCCAGTATACTGCCAGAGCAAAATGATTCTGAAATCTCTGAAGATGAAATGATTAGACGAAATAACGAAGAACTTGTGGCGGCATGGGGAAATTTAGTTCAAAGAGTTTTTTCACAATATATAAATAATTATGAAAAATTAGACTTTGATTTTGAGTTAAATGAAATTGATAAAAAAATAATTGATGAAGCCAGTGTTTGTTTTGAAAAGACAAGTGAATTAATCGAAAAGGTCGAACTCAAATCATCACTTCAGTCAGTTATGGGATATGTAAATAAAATAAATGCTTATCTTAATGAAACAGAACCATGGAAGATAATAAAAGAGGACAACGCCAGAGCAACAGCAATACTACACACATCACTTACAGCAATAGATGCATGTGCATCATTATTTACTCCTTTTATGCCGACAACATCTGAGGTTGTAAAAAATGCAATTGAAAAAAATACAAATAATAATTGGTCAGTAAACGACATAAAAAAAGGTGCCCCTTTAGAAAATATTGGACACCTTTTTAAAAAATTTGATTAGCTCTTTGTAGCTTGAAATACCTCATCTATTTCATTAATCAAACCTAGAAGTTCCTCGCCTACAGCAGGATCTTCTGTTTTCTTTGCTTCTCCAGCTTTCTTTGTTGCATTCCAGAAAAGATCATGAACATTTGGAAATTTTTCAAGGTGTTCTGGCTTGAAATAATCTGTCCACAATACCCATAGATCTTTCTTAACCTCTTCAGCCATATCTTCTTTAATGGTGATGCATCGTTGTTTGAATGCAGCATCATCAGATTCTTGATATTTTTTGGAGGCATTTACAACTGACTCTGCATTGATTCTTGCTTGTGCAGGATCATAGACACCGCATGGCAAATCACAATGAGCATGAGCTACTCTTGTTGGTTTAAATAACTTCATAAATCTCCTTTAGTAATCTACTATTAATTTTAATAACAAAAAAACTATATGATTAAAAGCATTACACGGATATTAAATATTAGAAACCTTCTTATCATCGCTGTCTATTTATTTCTAAAAAATAATAAAGATGGAACTTATAGAACATATGAAATCAAAGAAGAAAGTATGGAGCCATCATTACATGAAGGCGATTACGTATTAGCTATAAAAGTTGCAGAACCATTAAACCGAGGTGATATTGTTATTTATGAATATGCTCCAAAAAATATTGAAATAATTAAACGAGTCATCGGACTTCCAGGTGAGACTATTTCAAATGAAGATGGGGAGATAAAAGTTGATGGAAAATCAATTAGCGATAGTTGGGGTAATGGTAAGTCAGCTTCTTTTGAAACTATTACATTGCAGGAAGATGAATTATTTGTATTAGGAGATAATAGAGAAAAATCTTCTAGTGATTCGTCATCTATTGGTCCAATTAAAAATGAGGACTGTTGGAAATTAAGATACCTCTATTGGCCCTATCATAAGTTTAAGAGTTATGAATAATTTAGTTTGTACCTGGTGTAAAAGAGAAATGACCTATCTTCATGGTCATGGAGCTTGTATCAACAATCAATGTCCTATGTTTGGTTTGAACCAAGCTGAATGTTGTGATGGTGAAACTGTTTCAAACTGTGTTTCACCACAGAAAAATGAAATAACATTATCCCCGCGTGCATTAAACTAGGCAGGTAAAGTTAAATTATGAGTGAAGAAAAACCTTTAAACGTACCTGAATATCTATTGATTAGGTCTGCTGAGGCAAGAGCTAAACATTTAGGTATTTCTGTTGAACAAGCTTTAGCTGAAATCAAGGGAGAAGCTCAACCAGTAGTTGATGAACCTGTTGCTGAAGTTGAAGAACCTGTTGCTGAAGTTGAAGAGCCAGTTGAAGAACCTGTTGCTGTAGTTGAAGAACCTGTAGTTGAAGAGCCAGTTGAAGAACCAGTTGAAGAACCAGTTGAAGAACCTGTAGCTGAAGTTGAAGAACCTGTAGTTGAAGAACCTGTAGTTGAAGAAGAACCTGTTGAAGAAGAACCAGTTGAAGAAGAACCTTTAGAGGAAGTAAGCATAGAAAATAAAACTGTTGAGTCTATACCAGCCGTTACCATTCGTTTTGCTGGTGATTCAGGTGATGGTATGCAATTAGTTGGTACTAGATTCACAGACACTTCTGCTTTATTTGGAAACGATCTTGCTACTTTGCCAGCGTTTCCTGCTGAAATTAGGGCTCCTCAAGGAACAGTTGCAGGTGTATCTTCCTTCCAAGTTCAAATTGCTGACTTTGATATTTTGACACCAGGAGATGCCCCTGATGTTTTAGTTGCTATGAACCCTGCTGCTTTGAAAGCTCACCTACAAGATTTAACACCAAACGGAATGTTGATATTAAACGAAGATGCTTTTGATGAAAAAAATATTAAAAAAGCAGGTTATGAGATAGATCCTAGAGAATCTGAGGAACTTGATGGATATAGAATTTTTCAAGTCCCAATGGAAAAACTAACAAAGGAAGCTTTGGAGGAATTTGATTTACCTGGAAGAGCAGTTTTACGTTCTAAAAATATGATAGCTCTTGGTTTAATTTCATGGACTTTTAACAGAGATCTAAAAGATACTGAAAATTGGATAAACGAGAAATTCAAAAATCTACCAGAAGTCGCAAAAGCAAACATAAAAGCACTCAAGACTGGATACAACTTTGGTATTACAGTTGAGGCATTTCACCATACTTATAAAGTAGATAAGGCCTCATTACCAGCTGGAGAGTATACAAATATAAATGGAAATATCGGTTTAAGTTGGGGTCTTATTGCGGGTGCTAAAAAAGCTAATCTCGATCTGTTTTACGGAAGTTATCCTATTACTCCTGCATCAGATATATTGCATGAGTTATCAAAACACAAAAATTTCAATGTGTTGACTTTCCAAGCTGAAGATGAAATTGCAGCTGCTGCAGCAGCAGTAGGTGCTTCCTTTACAGGAAAGCTTGCAGTTACAGGAACTAGTGGACCAGGTCTTGCTCTAAAAAGTGAAACCATATCTTTAGCCCTTTCTGCAGAATTGCCTTTAGTAGTAGTTAATGTTCAAAGGGGTGGGCCATCAACGGGACTACCTACAAAACCAGAACAGTCTGATCTAATGTTTGCAATGTATGGACGCCATGGAGAGGCTCCTTTACCAGTAGTTGCAGCTAAATCCCCATCTCATGCTTTCTATGCAGCGTTTGAGGCAACACGTATTGCTCTTAAATATATGACACCCGTTATTTTATTGTCAGACAACTATGTTGCTACAGGTTCTGAGCCTTGGAAACTACCTGAGATTGAAAACCTTGATGAATTGGGAACAAATTTAACCACGACTTACAACACTGAAGATGGGTTTTTACCATTTTTTAGAGATTACGAAACTAATGCTCGACCATGGGCTATTCCTGGAGTACCAGGATTAGAGCATCGTGTAGGTGGATTAGAAAAAGAAGATGGAACTGGAAATGTTTCTTATGACACTGATAATCACCAATACATGACAGATATGAGAGCATGGAAAATTGAAAATATAGCTAATGATATTGACCCACTTGAAATAAATGGAGACATATCATCAGATACTCTCATTTTGGGTTGGGGATCAACTTTTGGTGGTATCACACAAGCTGTAAACAGACTCAATTCAAAAGGTGTAAAGGTAGCAAGTGCACACTTCACACACGTCAATCCTTTCCCAGACAACACAGCTGAAGTTTTGAGTCAATTTAAAAACATCATTGTCCCTGAATTAAACACTGGCCAATTGTCAAAACTTTTACGTGCACGTTATCTTGTCGATACTGTCGGAATCAATAAAGTTGAAGGTTTACCTTTTACAGCTCAAGAATTAGAAGAAAAAATCGAATCTCTCATAAACTCTTTTGGTACAAAACTCGAGCCTATCGTAGAAGAAGTTGTAGCTGTAGAAGAACCTGTAGTTGAAGAGGTTGTAGAAGAACCTGTAGTTGAAGAGGTTGTAGCTGAGAAGAACCTGTAGTTGAAGAGGTTGGAATACCAGAACACCTCATAATGAGATCTGCTGAAGCACGTGCAAAAGCATTAGGTATACCTGTTGAGCAAGTTTTAGAAGAAATGAGTGCAGATAAACCAGCAGCAGAAACCCAAGAACCAGTTGTTGAACAAGAACCAGTTCTTGAAGAAGAGCCAGTTGTTGAAGAAGAGCCAGTTGTTGAAGAAGTAAAATCAGATACATCTGAAGAACCAGCAGCAGAAGCTCAAGAACCTGTAGTAGAGAGAGTTGTCGAAAGGGTCACTGAAAGAGTGACTGAGAGAATTATTGAAAAAGTTGATGAGAATATGCCTGAGAATAAAGAACTTGTTCAAGACATTGATGAAGAAAGAAACAAGGTAGAGGAAGAGAAAAAAGAGGAAGTAAAGACTGATGAGTAAAATTCCTCTCTCATATAAAAGAGCTGACTTTGCTAGTGACCAAGAGGTTAAATGGTGCCCTGGGTGTGGTGATTATACAATTCTTGCTTCAGTGCAAAACTTTATGACTGAATTAGGTATCAGAAAAGAAAATATTGTGTTTGTATCTGGCATTGGTTGTGCAGCAAGATTTCCTTACTACATGAACACATACGGTTTACATTCTATCCATGGTCGTGCTCCTGCAGTAGCTACTGGAGTAAGTGCATCTAACCCAGATCTTTCAGTTTGGGTAGTATCTGGAGATGGTGACGCACTATCTATTGGAGGAAACCACTTAATTCATGCACTAAGAAGAAATGTAAATATGAAGATTTTAATGTTCAATAATCAAATATATGGACTTACCAAAGGACAGTATTCCCCTACCAGTGAAGAAGGAAAGAAAACAAAATCTTCTCCCTTTGGTTCTGTAGAGCTTCCACTAAACCCAATGAGTTTAGCCTTAGGAGCTGAGGCATCATTTGTTGCAAGGTCAATTGATATGGATAGAGATCTTACAGCAGAGGTACTACGAGCAGCATCTGAACATGAGGGTTCAGCTTATGTTGAGATTTATCAAAACTGTAATGTGTTTAATGACAAAGCTTTTGAGCAGTTAACTTCAAAGGAAGGAAAAATAGCAAATCGTATAAATCTTAAACATGGTGAGAAAGTTATCTTTGGGGCAGAAGATGAGAATGCTGTAACTATTCGTGATGGAGAAGCAGTCATTGTCAAAAGATCAGAAATAGATGATAGTGAGATTTATGTTCATGACATTACAAAAGATAACCCTTCAATTGCTTTTTCATTATCAAGATTGTCTCATGGGCCTTATGGGCCAACACCAGTAGGTATCTTTAGACAAGTTGAAAGAGATACTTACAATGATGAAGTCAGAGAACAAATTGACTCATCTATTGAGCAAAAAGGTGAAGGAGAACTTGATAAGCTTATTCGTTCTTTAGGAACTTGGGAAGTTAACTAAGGGCAGCGTTTAATCTTATCTCATCTAAGAATATTTCATTAAACAATTTGCCGTTTTCATATCTTTTTTTTAACAAATTATTTTGAATTTCTTTATCTTCTGAAATAATCTTAATTTTTTGATTCTTCATTATTGCAAAACGCCCTCCTCTAGAATTTTTTGATTTGTCTGTTATCGGTTTTTTGTAAACATCTCTCCACGCCACACCGTCATGTAATGCAGAAACTTTCATGGCAAATGAAAAAGTATCTCTATCGACTTTTTGCAACAATGAACCTCCCATACCGAAAGTAATGTTATTTGCTGAATACTTGTTCTTCTGCATTGATAAAAGAATTTCATTAATAACATCTTTGTCTACTCCATCACCTTGAATGACTCTTATGTAATCAGGTAGCTCTTTATACCCTTTATCATTCCATAAAAATCCAAAGTTTTTTTCATTTGATAATATATCTAATAACTTAATAATCGTTTCAGGTAAATCTCCTGAGTCTGGCCTAACTACAAGCCTTCCACCAGAATTAATAATTTTTGATTTGAGTTCATTAGAGATAATATTTGTTGCTGTATCAAAAGTATTGTATGAATCAATAACCGAAGCAGCAACTTTACCATCTTCTTTCAAGAAAATATCAATTACATTTTCATGAGCTTCTAATTCATTTTCTTCTCCCCAGGAAGTAATTGTTGAATGTTCCGAGGCAGGAATTGAGTAAGATATGTCTTCTCCCGAATAATAATCTCTTAAAAATATTGCTCCCTCAACAGTATCAGAGCCAAGAAAATTTATAAGGTGTGCTGCTCCTCCAATTTGTGATGATTCTAAACTAGATACTCCTCTTGCGCCAAAATCATGAAGCTTAAATGGTAAATCTTCTTCATACTTAGTTGAAGTTATAGATAAATAATGATTTATTATTTTTTTTATTTCTCTGGAAATTGTCGATACAGTAGTTGGATACCAAATAGCCCTTAAAAGAGCTGTTTCAATATATGAAACAAGCCATGGAACTTTAATATCAGTATTCACTATCTGAACTAGTGGAATAGGGTTATCAACTATACTTCCTTCATCAATTGATTGAATTTCTAACGGAAGAAATCCATTATGCTGATTTAAAATGTACTCCCAGTCTTGACGATTAAATATCCCTATATGATCCATATAAAACTGTTCTGCTTCATTAATATCTTCCATGGTTATAGGATTTAACAGATACTTCTTAATAAAGGCTTGGAGGCCAAAAAATACAAGTTCTTGATTATTTAAATCCCTTGCTTCAATATATGCTGATAAATTCTGAGTACTTTTTGGGTATTGTTTAAAATGTGAAACTTTATAAGAATCTACATCAAGTATAAAATTATATTTTTTTGTATTCATGCATAAGCTACTTTTTGATTTTTACCGTATGTTTAATTCTATTTTTTTAGAATAACTATATGAAAAAAATTATAAAAATATAAATGGAATCTAATATTTATAAAATCCGGTATGCTTTAATAGCAGAATTTTTAGGTACATTTGTTTTAGTTTTTATTGGGTGTGGTTCTATTATCCTTTCAGAAATTATGGAATTCAATAAAATATTTATCCCTATATCTTTTGGAGGATCAATTGCATGTATGGTTTATATATTCGGTAAATATTCGGGGGCCCATTTTAATCCAGGTGTAACAATAGGATTTTTGATTGATAAAAAAATTAAATTAACTGACGCTTTTTTATATATTTCAATACAATTATTTGGAGCCTTAATTGCATCATACATTCACTTATTAATGTTTGGCCTTAACAACTCATTGGGTTTAACTATTAAAAATACTTCTGATTTAAATGCTTACTTGTTAGAAATCTTCTTTACATTCTTACTGATGACCGTAATTTTTCTTGTTACAAAAAAACAAAATTTTTATGATGGAATAGCAATTGGTGGGATTGTTGCAATAAGTGCATTCTTGATTGGAGATCTTACTGGTGGTTCATTAAATCCAGCACGTAGTCTTGGACCAATGATTGTAAAAGGAAATTTTTTAAGTTTAGATTTATATATACTTGGACCAATAGTTGGAGCATCCTTAGCTTCACTTATTAAAAAATTTATTGAGCAACTAATTAAAAACTAATATTAGGTAGTTAATCTATCTTTGATTTCTTCCTTTTGAAAATTTTGATTTTTTACTATGATTCTTTTTACTTCTTCAGATTTTGTTGCTAGACAAACTACATCTTCTTTAATTAAATCAATTTCATTGCCTTCTAAGTCACTTATTGTTCCTCCAATCTCTTTAAGGATTGGTTCATAAGGTAACCTATCATGAGGAAATGGTGCATAGAAAACTATTGCATCAAAATCTGAAAATCCAAGGGAAATGATATCTTTACAAAATTGTTGTTTAGTAATGTGGGTATGTAATTTAGAAAAATCAAAATTAGAAATTGATTTTTCAACATTTATATTTTTTTCTATCATTACTGAAATTTTCTTTGATGAAGAAATATCTAAAGTATGATCAAACGTTGCTCTAATTAATTTATTTTTCATTACGGCAACATAGATATCTTGAATTGGACAGATAACAATTCCTGTGTCCAAAATAGTATTTTCGTATGAGGCAATTAAAGTCCCCCATTCTGGCCTTCTCTGAGAAAAAGCGGTTGTTCCATCAATTGGGTCTATAATCCAAACTCTTGAACTATTTCCTTTTGTAAAACCCAACTCTTCACCAAATATTGAGTCCTCTGGAAAATAATTGCTTAAAATTTCTCTTATATTCTTTTCAACTAATATATCTACATCTGTAACAATAGAACCATCATCTTTAATGCGAATATTATATGGTTTGTAAAAGCCATTGAGTGAGGTTTCATTTACCTTTTTTACTAATTCATCAACAAAATTCTCAAATTTAAAACTATACATAAATTAATTCTAAAGTCAAAACCAAGTGAAAAAGTAAAATAAAGAATGCGAAAAGTAAATTTATCTTAAACTTAGTATAAATCCATCTCTAATTCCTAATGGTGAGATCTTAATTCTTTCTAAACTTAACATCTCCAAGATAACATAAATAACATATATTCCTGAATATAAAACTTCTGCTCTATATTTATTAATGTACCCCAGATTAATTAATTCATCTAAAGACATCATTTCAATTTTGTTTAAAGAATGAATAATATTTTCACGATTTAATTCATAAAGATATTCTCTATCTAGATTATTTCCATTTGTAAAAACCTGGTATAAATTTCTTGCAGAACCTCCACAAAAAATAACATTATTTTTAAAGTACGTACTTTCTAAATTGGCAAATTGTTTTTCTATAAATTTTTTTGCACTCTTTTTTTCATCATCAAAGTAAGGAGGGCCTCCAATTATATTTCTAATATCTGACGTACCAAATTTAAAACTTTTCACATTATAAGCATTATTATTTCTTACGGTAAATTCAGTACTTCCACCACCAATATCGATAACAAGTTTTTCAGAATCATCGATTAATCTATGAACAGCTTTATACGAAAAGGTACCTTCTTGTTCAGGTGTTAAAATTTTGCCATAAAGATTCAATTCAGATTTTAAATCATTAAAGGCATTTAATCCATTTTCAGCTCTTCTAAAAGGACTTGTACCTAATATATTCCACTCGATAGACTGGTTAAATTTCTTATTTAAAAGATCAAGAACAGCTTTTAACTCTCTTGATAATTTTGTTATCTTCTTTTCTCTTAACAATCCATGCTTTGTAATTTCACGTCCAAGCAAAGGCCATAATTTGTCAGAAAATATTAATTCCTCATTCTCATAAATAGCGAACCTTGCTGAGTTCCCACCAATATCAATTACTCCATCAATAATAATTTATCCTTTTAAATTTTAAATAGCTTTGCAGATTTTAATTTTCCTTTATTTATTTTTATCCACCAATACCCAGCTTTTGGAACCTCAAAATTTTTAACTTCTTTTTTGCTTAATTTATTTTTATTTAAATATTTTGACAAATCGTACATTGTATCACCATGAGTTGAAAGGATTACAGTTTTTATCTTCTGCTCAAGTGCAAACTTTAGGGAGGATTCAAACGAACCGTTTTCATTGAGTGAATCTAAAATGTTAATTGGTTGAGAAGAGTTTTGACTTAATACTCCTACTGTTTCAGTGCATCTAGTTTTAGGAGAAGAAAAAATTAATAATGGAGCAACATCTTTAAATTTTTTTCCAATTTTATTTGCTTGAAGATTTCCCTTAGCACTTAGCGGTCTTAGAGAATCGTCACCAAACCATCTTTCCCTTTTCCCGGCATGTGCGTGTCTTATAAATATTATATTTTCTAATTCCATATTATTTGTTTAACTTCTCTTGGATATTGTAGTTTCCATCTAATTTTTTCCATGTTCCATCATTTTTTAACGTCCATGAATACTTGTCAGACTTTATATATTTTTCTAAGAGACTACTGAGTTTCTTTTTTATTATCGGGCTTTTTATAGGTACTAATACTTCAATTCTATGTCTTAAGTTTCTTTGCATTAAATCTGCAGACCCTATATATATTTTTTCTATATCTGATCTTCCAAATTTATATATTCTTGAGTGTTCTAAAAAAGGACCAAGTATAGAAATAATATTTATATTTTTAATTGGTATGAGACAACAAATTCCCCTTACTATAATATTTATCTGATTACCTGCATTAGCCGCATCATATAATTTTTGTATGATTAATGGATCAGTAAGATTATTCAATTTTAAAACAATTTTTCCTTCTTCTCCTAAATCTATTTGTTCTTCAATTAATGAGTTAATATTTTTCTCTAAAGACTCAGGGGCTACTAGCAACTCATCAAGATTTTCTCTATCAGCATAAGCAGTTAACGAATTAAAAACTATTCCACAATCATTACCAATACTTTTATCAGATGTGAAAATGCCAATATCCTCATATCCCTTTGATGTTAAAACATTGTAATTACCTGTTCCAAAGTGCATATATGGTACTAATTCATTATTTTCTTCACGAACAACTAAAATCATTTTGGTATGAGCTTTATATCTTGGATCTCCATACGTAACATGAACACCTGATTCTTCTAAGTATTCAGCATTCGAGATGTTTTGCTCTTCATCGAACCGTGCTCTCAATTCAACTAAAACAGCAACTTGTTTACCTCCTCTCGCTGCACTTGCTAATAGGGATGTTATGTTATCGTTTTCAGCAGTTAAACCAGTTCTATATTGTGTCATTTTTATGGCACGTACATATGGATCAAAACATGCTTTTTCTAAAAATCGCAAAACTGTTTTCTCAAATGAATCATAAGGATGATGTACCATCACATCATTATTTTTAATAATTTCAAACATATCATTGCTAAATTCAAATTCAGTCTCATGTAATTTCCAACTTGTAGAAAATTCGATATGGTCTATCAAAGAATTAATTTGAAATCTAGTAAGTGGGTCCTTTAATTCTACTTGAAGGTCATAATCTATTTCTAAATTATTTTTTAAGTATTTTTGAGTTGTTACTGAAACTCCCTCTTGGATTTCTAATCTTACAATTTTTCCTAATTTTCTATTTTCTAATCCCTCTTTTACAACTTCCAGAAAATTTCGCTTTAAACTTGCTCTAAATTCTAAATCTGCATCACGAGTTGTTCTAAACCAAAACTTTTCAATAACTGTGTGTGGGAAAAACAGTTTATCAATATAGTGAAGAACCAATTCATGTATCCATACAAGTTGTTCCTTATTTAAATTTACAAATGAACCTAAACTTGCTGGGATTTTTATACGTATAAATTGATTATCTTCAAATTCGTTTTTGATGACTACGCCGATAGACAATGATAAATCAGAAATGTATGGAAATGGATGTGTAGGGTCTGCAGCCAAGGGAGTAAGGAGGGGTTTTATATTGTTATCAAAATAATCTTCTAAGATATCAAGCTCAGATTCAGTGAGGTCTTTCATCCTCTTAAAATTTACACCATGCTTTTCTAGATCTTTTACAAAATATTCTTTCCAAACTGTGTTTCTATTTATCATCTCCTTTTTAGCTTCTTCAAGAATATCTTTAAAATATACAAATGTTTCTTTCGAAATTGAAACATCCAGCTTTTGATTAATAGTCTCGTAAACTTTTTCAAGCAATCCAGAAATTCGAATCTGAAAAAACTCATCTAAATTAGAATGTGTTATACCGAATAAAAATAAACGATCCTTGAAAGGAACACTGCTATCTTTTGATAAAGTTAATACTCTTTTGTTGAACTCTAACCAGGATGATTCACGATCAAGAAGATCTATATCTGTCATACATTTTGTTTAAATTTAATTGAAAAAGTAGTGCCCTCACCTAGCAAACTGTCTAGTTCAATTGTCCCGTTATTCCTATCAACTGCATGTTTTACTATTGAAAGACCGATTCCTGTTCCACCTAAGTTCCTAGACCTGCCTTTATCAATTCTATAGAATCGTTCAAAGATTCTTTCTTGATCTTGTTGAGAGATTCCCTTACCTTTATCTATTACTTTGAATAAAACATCTTCATCATCCTTCTTCAAATGAACTTCAATAGGAGTGTCTGGGTCAGAATAAGTAACTGCGTTACGTAATATATTTCGAACGATTAATGCAAAATCTTCTTGGTCAACATTTATATGAATATTTTCAATGTTTGCATTAAGTCTGGCTTGATCGTTTTCTTTTAAGTATGAAATTTCCATATTTACTATATTTTCAAGATCAGCAATTTCTAAATTTGGTTCATTTTGCTCAATTTTAGATAAATCAAGTAAATCACTGATAAGGAGTGACATTCGTTCACTGTTTCTAAGAATTTGTTTAATAAACTTTAATCCATCCTCTGTATTTCCATCATTTATAGCATTTAATGCCGTCTCTGCTGCTAGTTGGATGGACGTTATCGGAGTTTTCAACTCATGAGATGCATTTGCAACAAAATCTTCTCTTATTTTTTCAATATTTTGTTCTTGATTTTCATTCATCTTCTACAAGTTTATATCCTACTCCTCTAACAGTTATTAATTTTTTAGGATCTTTTGGATTTTTCTCAATTTTTTCGCGAATTCTTTGTATATGTACATCAAGTGTTTTTGAATTACCTATAAACGTATATCCCCATATTTCATCAAATATTTGTTCTCTAGACATTAAATTACCTTTATTCTCACAGAGAGCATAAAGAAGTTCAAATTCTCGAGGTCTCAAATTAATTTGTTTATCATTAACTTTTGCTTCATATTTACCAATGTCTATCTCAATATTTCCAACTTTTATTACCTGTGATGATTTTTCATTCTTAGACATATCTGTCCTTCGTAGCACTGCCCTGACTCTGCTTAATAATTCTCTTACAGAAAATGGCTTTATAACATAATCATCAGCACCGATTTCAAGTCCAGCAACTCTATCAGCTTCACTATCTTTAGCAGTAACCATAATTATTGGTATATCTGATGTTTTACGAATCGATCTACATATATCTAAACCAGAAATTTCTGGAAGCATCAAATCAAGAATAATTAAACTAAACTCTTCTTCCTGGAATAACTCTAACGCAATAGGTCCTTCATCAACATGAGTTACAGAAAAACCCTCTTGTTTTAAGTTGTATGATATTGAGTCAGCAATACTATGCTCATCCTCTACTAAAAGGATTTTTTGCTTCATTAAAATTCTTTAAACTCTCCGGTAACCAAAAAGTGTGTGAGCTCACAAATATCAACTGCGTGATCTCCACCTCTTTCTAGTGTTCGCATACAGGTAACAAGTCTAAATAATCCATTATACAAATCTTCATTGCCAGCAATTTTTGGGGCTTCTTCTAGCATTGAGTTGTATAATCTATTTACTTGACTATCTTTTTCAGACGTTACTAGAGCTAAGTCTTTATCTCTGGTTTTTAAGCTTTCCATAGCTGATGATGTCATGTCAATTACTATATCTCCCATTTCAACAACTGTTGCATGGATAGACTCTGGTACAGGTGAATCAAAAATCTCTTGCGTCGTTTTTCCAAGATAGACAGCTAAATCACCAAGACGCTCTAAATGTAAACTGGCTTGTAAAATAGATGTAGAAAGTCTTAAGTCAGTGGCAACAAGTTGCTCAGTGGCCATAAGTTCAATCCAGTCCTCATCAATCTTTAGGTAAGATTTATCAATTTCATCAT
>CACIJJ010000013.1 GCA_902587025.1 uncultured Candidatus Actinomarina sp.
GCAGATGAATGTAAAAAAATAGTTGAGATTGAATACATTAATCAAAAATTATTAAAAATAATCCCACCACCAACAACAACTTCAACAACAACTACCACGTCAACAACTACAACAACTCTTCCCCCACCCGTCATCGAGGAAACTGATTTTCTAAATATTGAAATAACAAATGAGTTGATTACGTCTATTCCCTTATTTGAGGATGTTGACCTGACAGATCAAGAAAAAAACAGTATCGCTGTAATTGTTTCAACGGGAATCATCTTTTTGTTTTATGTTGTGTTGCTCTTACAAGAATGGTTTAACAAAATTATTACAACGAATAACATTCGATGGTTTGCCAAGGATAGAAACATTCGTGGCTCAAAGAAGGTTATTACTTTAGTTAAAGTTCTTTTCGTTCTTTTTTCAACTGCATTTTTAATAGGCTTTGTTGAGGAAGGAGCTGATCTATCTTTAGATCTTGAAAATTTAGCAATATTTGTAGCTGCACTCGTTGGATTAATTGCTGTTACTTTGTTTTACGAGGGGACAGAGGGATTAATTGAGAGTAAAGTTTTTAAGCAAAAAGTAAGAATTAAATGGGCTCCTCAAGCAATATTTTTTGCGGGGATTTCTACTCTTGCTTTCATCTATTTTGAAATGCCAATTGGATTTATATTTGGATTTTTTGCATCTGCGTACATCACTGGAAGAAGAAATATAGCAAAACTTTCACCAAAATTTTACTCAACAATTGCTTTGAGTCTTGCAGGGTTTGGTTTCTTCTATCTAACATCTATACCTCTTATTAAAGACTCAACGGTACTGACGGCAGCTGCAGCCCTTAGCTATTTGATGTGTTTAGAAGGAGTTTTGTTTAAGTCACTGCCGGGTGGTGGAAATGAGTTATTTGAATCTCTTTCCGACTCTCAAGGTGTTTTTAAAATCTTTCCACTTTTAAGTTTTATATTGGGTTTGTGGTTGTTTATAAGAATTCTTATTGTTCCTCCAGATAGTGAATTTGCCAACATGCAACAAGATTTATTAAGTATGGGTTCATTTTCTTTAACCTTTGCAATTGGCCTAATTGGATACATTTTAACAATTTTGATTCTAGGTTTATTTATAAAAGTAAAGGCTAGAAGATGAACAACAGATATATAAACTCATTTATTCTTCTGTTATTAATTGTTTCTTTAGTTGTAATAAACTTTAATCAAGAAGAAGAGACAATTGTACTTAAACAAGAAGAAGAAATTCAAGTCATTGATACTTCTACAACAACTCTTGAGCCAACAACTACTACATCTTCAACTACAACCACTGTTCCACCTTCAACAACTTCAACAACTACAACATCTACAACTTCAACAACTACGACTTCAACTACAACTACAACCACAACCACAACGGTTTACACAGGTCCATTTGCAGAATACGCAGGATTCGAAGGCACAAATCAAACTTCTTTGGATGAACTAGTCAAACAATTACCTCCATTACTGCTACAAATAATCGAAACAAACAATATAAGTGTTATTAATGGTTGTCATCAATATGGGGCTTCACTTGTTGGGAGGTGTCCTTATGGAGTATGGGATCCAAGCGGAACAAGCTCAGATGGAACCAAAAATGCAGAATGGACACTTTCTATTTGGATATCGGATAGAGCTTTTTCAGCTGAAGTTTCCTATGATGTTTTACTTCATGAATCACTTCATGCATTTACATATTCAACTAGGAACTGTCCAAAAAATTCAACAACGTTATATCGTCAAGATGCACGAGACTTTTTTGGAGGGGAAGAATATTTAGTTGATGCACTTGTCCGTTATTACGGTGGTGCATACAATCACTACAGAACAGCAGGTGAATTAGATTCAAGTGAACAAGAGTATTTAACCGATTACATCAATATTTGTTCAGCTTAAAAAAAATTTAAATGTTGTTAATTTAAAATTGCTGTGTATATAATGAGAATGTCTTTCAGACAAACACAATTCACAAACCATTCCAAACCATGAATGTTTTGAAATTAGGAGAAATATGTCCGCAAGGTCACAATTACAATCAAAACCAGTAGCAGATCTTCGTGAAATAGCTGATGGTTTAGGTCTTGAACACAAAGGCCTTCAAAAAGCAAAGTTAATAGATCTTTTATTAGAACAGGGTGACGCTATTGGCGATATTGCAGATGGTGCTGAAGAAGAAGTAGCAGTTGTAGCTTCAGATAATGATATGCCATCAGTTGTAAATTCTGGTGATAGCCAAATTAAAGAGGGTGAAACAAGAGAGGGTATTCTTGATATCTTGCCAGAGGGTTATGGATTTTTAAGATGTAGTGGTTATAAACCAAGCGAGATGGATGTATATGTACCAGCGGGAGCAATCAAAAAATTTAGAATGAGAAAAGGCGACCTCGTGACGGGACCAATTCGTGCACCACGAGCAAAAGAAAAGTATCCTGCACTAGTTGAACCTAAGACTGTAAATGGAGCTGATCCAGAACTTTTGGCTCGTAGAGTAGACTTTGACAAACTTACACCTCTTTTTCCTGATGAGAGACTAAAACTTGAGATTGATGGTGAACCAGAGCGACTTGTTGGAAGAATCGTAGACCTTATTGCACCTATTGGAAAAGGTCAGAGAGGATTGATTGTTTCTCCACCGAAAGCAGGTAAAACTACAATTCTTAAAGAAATTGCAAACTCTATTACTGCTAACAATCCGGAAGTATATTTAATGGTTGTCCTAGTTGATGAAAGACCAGAAGAGGTAACCGACATGCAACGTTCAGTAGATGGAGAAGTTGTATTTTCAACCTTCGATAGACCACCAGATGAGCACACTCAAGTCTCCAAATTAGCTATTGAAAGAGCAAAAAGACTTGTTGAAGAAGGCAAGGACGTTGTAATTTTATTGGATTCCATTACAAGACTTGCGAGAGCTCATAACTTAGCAACTCCAGCTAGTGGAAGAATTTTATCAGGTGGTGTTGATTCGACTGCTTTAACTCCGCCAAAACAATTCTTTGGTGCAGCTAGAAACATAGAAGGTGGAGGAAGCCTAACAATTCTTGGTACTGCACTTGTAGAGACTGGATCAAAAATGGATGAAGTTATCTTTGAAGAATTTAAGGGCACTGGAAATATGGAGCTTCGTTTAGATAGACAACTTGCAGATAAAAGAGTATTCCCTGCGATAGATGTTACTCCATCTGGAACTCGTGAAGAACAACGACTAGTTTCTCCAAAAGAACTCGAATCATTATGGACTCTAAGAAGAGTTCTCGTTGGTCTTGAGGGTGGCGCAGCAACAGAATTATTGATTGATAGGCTTAAAACTCTCAAAAGTAATGACGCATTCTTAAAGGATGTCGCAAAAACCAATAAATAAAGTAGAGTAGACACTGTGAAAAAAGATATACATCCCGAATATAAAGAAGTCGTTTTCAGAGATGAAGATGCTGATTTTGCATTTCTAACAAGATCAACCATTAAAACATCTGAAACAATTACTTGGGAGGATGGAAAAGAATATCCACTTGTAAAACTAGAAATCTCTAGTGCAAGCCATCCTTTTTTTACTGGAAAACAAAAACTTGTTGACTCTACAGGTAGAGTTGAAAGATTCAAACAACGATACGGTTCAACAAGTACAAGACAAGCACCTAAGCAAGAAGTTTCTTCTCAAGAAGAAGAATAACTTCTTTAATCCCTTTTTCTCATGTCTGAAAATGATATTTCTTATGGTGGACAAGCTGTAATAAGTGGTGTCCTAATTCAAAGCCCAAAGGGTTGGTCAGTTGCTGTAAGAAATCAAAATAATGAAATTGTAAAGTTCTTTAAAGAGAGAACGCCTTTGGTTAGAAGGCCTGGTATTTTTAAACTTCCATTAATGCGTGGTATTGGAGCACTCATTGATTCTTTATATGTTGGTTATCAAGGTTTAACGATGTCTGATGAAATATATTATGAGGATGAGCCAGAACCAACACTTATTAATAAAATCTTTAACTACGTTTTTATCATTGTGTTTCTCTCGCTCCTTATTGCAGGACCAAGATTACTGATCGATTTGATTGAAACAGATCAGACATCGAAAGGATTATATGAGGGACTTTTACGTGGTGTAATCGTTGTTCTTTATATTTATCTCATTGGAAAAACAAAAGATGCACAAGAGCTATTCGAATTTCACGGTGCAGAGCACATGACCATTGCAGCTTTTGAAAATAACAGAGATCTTAATCTTGATCACATCAAAACTTTCCCTAAAGAACACATTCGATGTGGAACCGCATTCATATTCTTGATAGTTTTTGTTAGCTTGTTAACTCTTCCATTTATTCCAACGTTAAGTATTTTCATGACACTTGTAACACGTATTCTTCATGTGTTTGTCGTTGCAATGCTTTCATACGAAATACTTAAATTAAATTTTCAATACTCAGGCTCACTTTTTTCAAGATTTTTTAGTACTCCTGGAATATGGATGCAGAAAATGACAACAAAACCTCCATCTGATGACCAGATTGAGGTCGCAAGAGTTGCTATGGCAAACTGTATAAAACATAGTGAAAAAACTGATGAACTTGATAATTTTCTTGAAAATACAAAAGAGGTAAATCATGGATGAAACTTTAATTAAAAAACTTACAGCAATAGTTGAGTCACAAAAACAATTAGAAGATGATCTATCAAAAGTTGATATCTCAAGTGATCCAAATAAATACGCAGAGATGGCAAAAAAACATAGTGATATGTCTTCAATTGTTGAGCTTTTCAGACAATGGGAAACACTAACTTCCGATATATCGGATGCTGAAGAGTTGCTTAATGAGGAAACCGACGAAGAGATGAAAAGTGAATATGAGGACATCATTAAAAACTCAACTGCTGAGATTGAAAACATTGTTACAAAAATAAAAGTTGGTTTACTACCAAAAGACCCATCTGATGAGAAAGATGTTCTTGTAGAGATCCGACCTGGAGCAGGTGGTGAGGAAGCATCCATTTGGGTTGGGGACCTATTCAAAATGTATTCACGTTTTGCGGAACGTAACTCATGGAATGTTGAAAAGATAGAGATGACTGATTCTGATATGGGTGGATATAGCAAGGTTATCTTTGCTATAAAATCTAAAGGTGTTTATTCAAAACTTAAATTTGAAGCTGGTGCACACAGAGTACAGAGAATTCCTAAAACAGAGTCACAAGGAAGGGTCCATACTTCTATTGCAACGGTAGCTGTCTTACCTGAAGCAGAGGAAGTAGATATAGATATTGATCAAAATGATTTAAAAGTAGATGTCTACAGATCAAGTGGACCAGGTGGACAAAGTGTGAACACAACAGATTCAGCCGTACGAATCACCCACGTTCCTACCGGACTTGTTGTCTCCTGCCAAGATGAAAAGTCACAACTACAAAATAAAGAAAAAGCTATGAGAATTTTAAGAGCAAGATTACTCAAAGCACGTCAAGACGAAGCTGAAGCTGAACGAGCAAAGAATAGAAAAGAACAAGTAGGTTCTGGTGAGCGATCTGACAAAATTAGAACTTACAATTATAAAGACAACAGGGTATCTGATCACCGAATCAACTTAACCCTGAAGAAACTAGATCAGGTACTAGATGGTGACTTAAGTGATTTTATTGACGCTCTGATAGCAGATAATGAAACAACAAGACTCGCAACTTTAGAGGAATAATTGGATATACAATCTATTCCAAATCATGAACTTGAGAGGTTAAAACAAAAAGCTCAAGAAATCTCTGGTAGTAAAACAGAATATCAAAATGAATATTCAACACTACTAACACGTAGGTTAAATCACGAACCAATTCAATATATTGAAGAATTCATGCCTTTTTATACAGTCCAGTTAAAAGTAGATGAACGTGCATTAATTCCTAGACCTGAGACAGAGTATTTGATCGAGATAATTAAAAATAAGGTTGTAAAACCAAAAAGCATATTAGATGTTGGTACTGGTTCTGGTTGTATAAGTCTGATGATGAAACATTTATATCCAGAAGCTGAAGTAAAAGGGATCGATATTTCACCTTTTGCTATTCAATTAGCTACTGAAAACGCAACTCTCAATGGAATGAATATTGAATTCATCCAATCTGATTTACTGAATGAAGTAAGTAGTAGTGATTTTGACTTAATAATTGCGAACTTACCATATATACCAAGCAGTGAAATTGAAACTCTTGATTTGGAAGTGCTAAATTACGAACCCTTAAATGCACTTGACGGTGGAGATAATGACGGGATCAACATTATTCAAAACCTTATAAATCAAATTGATCATAAAGAATACAAAGACTTTGAAATATTTCTTGAGATTGATGAGAGATTTGGGCAGAAAGTAATTGAATTATTGAATAACTATGACGATGTAGAATTAATTAAAGACTTGGCGGACAAAGATAGGTATGTTTATGCAAGGCGATAATATCTCATTAGCAATAGATGCAATTAATAAAAATGAAGTTGTTGGTATTCCCACAGAAACCGTTTACGGTATAGGCGTCAATCCAAACTCTAAAGAAGCTGTAGAAAAATTATTCGAATTAAAGGAAAGAGATGAATCAAAACCTATCTCATTACTCATTCCCTCATACACATATTTGCAACAACTTGATCTTGTTACACAAGTACCTGAAATTGTAGATCTCTACTGGCCAGGACCTCTGACTGCAGTTGTTGAAACCAATGAAGAATATGTTGATGGTGTCGGTACAAAAAATCCAAACACAATTGGATTAAGAGTTCCTGATAATGAACTAACTATACAACTATTAAATGAAATTGGTCCACTGGCAGTTACAAGTGCAAATACCTCTGGCGACGAAGAAGCAAAGAACGACAGTGAGGCATATGAAATGTTTACAGGCAATATTGGATATTACTTAGAGGGAACATCAATCCATGGAGATGGATCTACAGTCGTCGATTTTAGAGTTACAGGTGGGGAAATTTTAAGGCAAGGGCCACTTAAATGGCCTCCGAGTTACTGTTAAAGTGTAGATATGGAAAATACTGGCGCATTAAATACTGAATTATTTGAAACAGATAATGAGATAGCATCATTAATTGATAATGATTTAGCACGTCAAAATTCACATATACATTTAATTGCTTCAGAGAACTTTGCATCAAAGGCAGTAATGCAGGCATCAGGTTCTATTCTTACAAACAAGTATTCAGAAGGTTTTCCAGGAAGAAGATATTACGAGGGTTGTGAGACTGTTGATGAGATAGAACAACTCGCAATTGACAGAGCATGTGAATTATTTGACGCAGATCATGCAAACGTCCAGCCTCATTCAGGATCATCAG
Source organism: uncultured Candidatus Actinomarina sp. (assembly GCA_902587025.1). GTDB lineage: Bacteria > Actinomycetota > Acidimicrobiia > Actinomarinales > Actinomarinaceae > Actinomarina. Next base: position 7,336 of record CACIJJ010000013.1, read on the forward strand.
CAAACATGGCAGTCTACTTAAACCTCCTAGAAGCTGGTGACACCGTTATGGGTATGTCTCTTGACCAAGGTGGACATTTAACACACGGTTCTCCTGTTAACTTTTCTGGAAGAATGTATAACTTTGTTGGTTATGGATTAGATAAAGAAACTGAACTAATCAATATGGTTGATGTTGCAAAATTAGCAGAGGAAACAAAACCAAAACTACTAATTGCAGGTTATTCATCCTACTCTCAGGAGCTTGATTACAAGGCATTTAGAGAGATTGCTGATTCAGTTGGAGCTTATTTTATGGTTGATGCCGCACATTTTATTGGCCTTGTCGCCGGTAAAGTAGTTGAGAATCCCATGAAATATGCTGATGTTGTGACTGCAACAACGCATAAAGCATTGAGAGGTCCAAGAGGTGGAATGATTTTATCAACAGAGGAATTAGCAAAAGGTGTAGATAAAAATATTTTCCCAGGAGCACAAGGTGGAGCATTAAATAACCAGATTGCAGCAAAGGCCGTATGCTTTAAAGAAGCACTATCAAAAGATTTTCAAGATTATACAGCTCAAATTTTAAAGAATGCCTCAGCTCTTTCTGACTCTTTCATAAATGAAGGTCTAAGAGTTGTTAGTGGGGGAACAACTAATCACATCGTATTAGTTGATACAAACAGCGTGGACGAAGAGTTAACAGGTAAAGATGCTGGTATTTTACTCAATGAAATGGGAATTACGCTGAATCGAAATGCCATTCCATTCGATGAGAGATCACCATTTGTTACATCAGGCATAAGAATGGGTACACCAGCTGCAACAACATGTGGAATGAAGGAAAGTGAATTAACAAAAGTAGGATATTTAATTTCAGAAATTCTAAAAAATAGATCAGATTCAAACAAGCTTGATGAATTAAAAGATGAAGTAAAAGAGTTAGCTTCACAGTACAAGCCATATGTCTAACAATCGAAGAAAATTAAATCTAGAAGACTACGGTCCAGTAAGTTCGTTTTCAACTTCAATAATTAGCGGTCTGTTAGTGGGTTTACTTGTCCAAAATTTCATCGGGTTTGAGCCGTACACAGTTATCATTTTTTTGTTTGTTGGAATTTATGATGGTTTCAGAAGAATGTGGAAAATCTCAAAAAAACTTGAACAAGATAAATGAATGTTGAATTAGTACTAGCTACGAGAATGCTTAAAAGAGCATCAATAATTTATATTCTTTGTCCACTTCTTTTTTTAATTAGATCACAAAATGCATTTGTAACATCTTTGGCGTCTTCAATAATTGTTGCAGTTGGATTTTATTTGGGTGCAGTCATCATGTCGTATGCCGCAAAAATCTCATTAAATTTTTATTACTTCGCTGCGATTTTTGGATATTTATTCAGATTAATTTTCATTTTTGGGCTTCTCTTATTACTGAGAAGCTTATATTCTATTGATGAATTGGCAATGTCTTTGACAGTGCCAATCGTCTTTTTAAGTATGTTATTCTTAGAAATGGCTATGGTAATTAAGAGAAAAGACACTGACTTAGATTGGGCAAATGATAACAGCAGCTGAGACTTGTGATTTTATAAACAACGTTGTTTGCAAACCTGAAAATGTAAACTCATTGTTCGAATTTGGGAACTTTGGTTCTTCAGACATCTCCCGAACAGAAATTCTTATTCTTTTAGCTGCGATTATCCCAGTAGTTTTGATGTTTTTTGGGCTTAGAAAAAAATCAGTTGTTCCTGGAAGACTTCAATCTGTAGTTGAAAGCATCTTTACTTTCGTGAAAGATGAAATAGCTCTCGGTGTAATTGGCCGAGGTGGAGAAAAATTTACACCATATCTAATTTCAGTTTTTATGTTTATCTTGGTTGGTAACTTATTTGAAGTCACTCCACTTATCAATTTCCCAGTTACATCTCGCATGGCACTTCCTCTCTTCTTAAGCCTTGTCACCTACGTAATATTTCTTTTTGTTGGAATCAAAACAGAGGGAATAAAGTACTTTACAAACTTACTATGGCCACCAGGAGTCCCTGTAGCCTTAAAACCTCTTGTTGGCGCAATCGAGTTAGTTTCAGTTCTACTTGTAAGACCATTCAGTTTAGCTGTTCGATTATTCGCTAACCTTGTAGCGGGTCACGTAATGTTAAGCCTTCTCTTGGCTTCCGCATATTTCTTTGTTGTACAACCTGGAGTAGGCGAATATATCGTATCAAAAGCACCTGTTGGTCTCGCATGGTTCACATTAGGTCTTGCAATATATGGTTTTGAATTAATAGTTTCTATTCTGCAGGCATACATATTTACTTTGTTGTCAGCAGTTTATATACAGACGTCTCTGCATCCAGAGCATTAATTAAAGGAGGATAATGGAAAGTGCATACGCATTAATTGGATACGGACTAGCCGCGATTGGACCAGGCATTGGCATTGGTCTTATTGCTGGTAACGCAGTACAAGCAATGGCTAGACAGCCAGAAGCAGCTGGAATGGTAAGAACAACAATGTTCTTGGGAATCGCATTCACTGAGGCTCTTGCCCTTATTGGATTCGTTCTATTCTTTTTGGTTGGTTAAAAATGATGTTTTATTTGGATACATTTTTAGCGGAAGCAGAAGAATCAAGCTCAGGTGTTGACTTATTGCTGCCTGCAACTTCAGAATTAGTAGCTGGAGTAGTAGCTTTTGCAGTAGTATTTTTCTTCGTTTGGAAGTGGGCTTTACCTGCTATGAACGAAACACTTGATAAAAGATCCGCTGAAATAGAAGGACAGATAAAGGAAGCTGAAGATACTAAATCAGAAGCTGAGAAATCAAAGCAAGAATATGATGCTTTAGTTTCAAACGCTGACGCAGAAGTTCAAAAAATTATTGATGAAGGTAAGCAAGCTGCAGAAAAACTTAAAGAGGATGTTTTAACTGAAGCAAGAGCTGAAGCAGAAGCAATAATTGAAAAAGCAAAGTCAGACTCAGACGCTGAAAAAGAAAGAGTCTCAACTGAGCTCAAAAGTGAGGTAGCTGATCTATCTCTTGAGATTTCTCAAAAAGTAGCTTCTTCAATGTCAAAAGCTGATCAAAAAAAATTAATTGAAAAGTTTATTAAGGAGTTGAATTAAGTTAATGTCTGTTGATTCTTTCTCAAAAGGAATTGTTGAAATTATTTCTTCATCTAAAGATGCTGAAAGAGTTGAAAATGAAATCCTCCAAGTTTTCAACGCACTTTCAAAAAGCTCTGAAGCATTAGATGTGTTTAGAAATTTTGGTATTCCTGTTGAAAAGAAGATAGAGGCAGTTAATTCATTACTCGACAAAAGAGTGTTACCACTCACTCTTGATTTAATAACCTTGACAATATCTCAAGGTTTTGGAGATAACCTCTCTGATATCGAGAGTTCGGTCGCAAATTACATTGCTGAAAAAAGAGGGGCATCAGTTGCAAAAGTTGTTTCAGCTGTTGAATTAGATGCAAAAACTGAAAAAAGTTTAATAAGTGCCCTCAAGAAAAAATTAGGCACCGATGTGGAAATAAAAGTTGAAGTTAATCCAGATGTATTGGGTGGACTTAGCGTAAGTGTTGGTGAGAGAACATTTGATGGATTGATTTCCTCAAAAATCTCAGAGATAAAAACAGTTTTAGAAAGTAGGTAAATTGAGCGAATTTAATATTGATGCAAAACAAATATCAGATTCATTAAAAGAGACTCTAGGTGATTGGCAGGATTCTGTAAAAGACGATCTTGTTGGTTACGTTTCTGCGGTAGCTGATGGAGTAGCAAGAGTTAAAGGCTTAGAAAATGTTATGGCATCAGAGCTTCTTGAATTCCCAGGGGGACTTGTTGGAGTAGCACTTAACCTTGAAGAGGATTCTATCGGTGTTGTTTTGATGGGTGACTCAAATCACATAGAAGAGGGCATGCCTGTAAAACAAACTGGAGAGGTGTTGTCAATTGGTGTTGGTGATGGCTTTTTAGGAAGAGTTATTGATCCCCTAGGAAATCCAATTGATGGCAAAGGACCTATTGAATTTACTGAACGAAGACGATTAGAACTTCAAGCCCCATCTGTTGTTGAAAGACAACCCGTTGGGGAGCCACTACAAACTGGTATTAAAGCTATTGACTCAATGATTCCAATTGGTCGTGGACAAAGAGAATTAATTATTGGTGATAGACAGATTGGAAAAACTGCTGTTGCAGTTGATACAATAATCAATCAAAAAGACACAGATGTTAAATGTATCTATGTTGCTATTGGTCAAAAATCATCAACTGTTGCAGAAGTAGTAGAGAGATTTGAGCAAGAGGGTGTTCTAGATAAAGTAGTAATTGTAAACGCACCCGCCTCAGCTGCAGCTGCATTGCAGATGTATGCTCCTTATGCTGGGTCAGCAATTGGCCAACATTGGATGTATAACGGTGAGCATGGATTAATTGTTTTTGACGATCTATCAAAACAAGCCATCGCATATCGTCAGATATCACTTCTACTAAGAAGACCTCCTGGAAGAGAGGCTTATCCTGGTGACGTTTTCTATCTTCACTCAAGGCTATTAGAGCGTTGTGCAAAAGTTAGTGAAGAGTTAGGTGGCGGTTCACTTACAGGACTACCAATCATAGAAACAAAAGCTGGAGACGTATCGGCATTCATCCCAACAAATGTTATTTCCATTACAGATGGACAGATTTATTTGGAATCAGAACTCTTTTATTCTGGTGTTAGACCTGCTGTAAACCCAGGTACATCAGTATCAAGAGTGGGTGGTGCTGCACAAACTAAAGCTATGAAGAAAGTTTCAGGACCTTTAAGAATTAACCTCGCACAGTTCAGAGAGTTAGAGGCCTTTGCAGAGTTTGGATCAGACTTGGATGCTGCATCACAAGCACAGCTTGATAGAGGAAGAAGAGTTGTCGAATTATTAAAGCAGCCACAATATCAACCAGTGCCAATGGAAGAGCAAGTCATCTCACTCTATGCAGTAACAGAGGGATTTTTAGATGTAGTTGATCCTGCTGACATCCCTCAAACCGAATTAGATTTGATTGATTTTGTTAAAACAAGACATTCAGATGTTATTAATTCAATAAAAACAACAGGTGAATTACCTGAAGAGGAATTAAAAACAGCTGTTGAAGCCTTTGTGAGTACATTGGAGAAAAAAGAAGAATAAACCATGGCAAGTGCTGAATTACGAATAATAAATAGAAGAATAAAGAGTGTTAAATCCACTAAGAAAATAACACGTGCAATGGAACTTATTGCATCTTCAAGAATCGTAAAAGCACAACAAAGACTTACATCATCAAATAATTACACAAATCTACTCTCACAAATTGTTGAGGAATTAACAGGAAGTGGAGAGATGCCAAGTTCACCACCGGTTGAAGGAACAAAAAAAATAACATTAGTTGTTATTACTTCAGATCGAGGACTTGCTGGTGCATATAACACCAATATTTTAAAACTTGCTGAGGTAAGAAAAGCTGAATATGAAAACTTGAATAATAAAGTTGAGATTGTGACCGTTGGAAAAAAAGCAAATGGTTACTTTAAGTACAGAAATATTGAACCTAAACAAAACTATGAGGGCATTACTGATGAACCAAATTTCGAGAATGCACTAGAGATTATGACACCTCTTGTACAAGAATTCTATGATGGAAAAACAAATCAAATTGAAATTGTCTACACAGAATATAAATCTGCAATGACTCAAACGGCGTTGTATAAGACAGTACTTCCTTTCGAAGTAGAACAGATAGCGAAAGAAATAGAGTCAGTTGGTGGGTATACATTTGAACCTTCAGCAAGTCAGGTTCTCAGCAACATCATTCCAAAATATACAAATGCAACAATCTTCTCTTCATTACTGAATGCTTCAACATCAGAGCATGCGTCACGAATGAGAGCGATGAAAGCTGCTACCGAGAACGCAGAAGAGTTAATCAAGATTTTATCAAGACAAAGTAATCAAGCTAGACAAGCTGAGATTACAACAGAGATTTCAGAAATTGTTGGTGGAGCGGAAGCTTTAACCGGGTAAGGAGAAACTAAATGAGTGAAAATATAGGTAGGGTAGTAAAAATAGCAGGACCTGTTGTTGACGTTGCTTTTCCACAAGATGAGTTACCAGAGATTACATTTGCTCTTGAAGTAGATGTCGAAATTGATGGGAATACAAGCACAATTGTCTTAGAAGTTGCACAACACCTTGGTGAAGGAAGAGTAAGAGCTATTTCTATGCAAGGTACTGATGGTTTAAGAAGAGGAGCTGAAGTAACTGATACTGGTGCGCCTATCTCAGTTCCAGTTGGACAAGAAACATTAGGACACATATTTAACGTCTGGGGTGAAACCCTAGATGTAGAAACGAGCTCAATAGGTGTTAAACAAAAATGGCCAATACACAGAAAACCTCCTCCATATGAAGATGTGACTGCACAAAATGAAATGTTTGAAACTGGTATTAAAGTGATTGATTTATTGATGCCATACGTGCAAGGTGGAAAAATCGGATTATTCGGTGGAGCTGGTGTCGGTAAAACTGTTCTTATTCAAGAAATGATTAACAGAGTTGCAACACAACACGGTGGTGTATCTGTTTTTGCCGGTGTTGGAGAGAGAACAAGAGAAGGTAATGACTTGTTCAGAGAAATGCAAGAATCTGGAGTTATCGATAAAACAGCTTTAGTTTTTGGTCAGATGGATGAACCACCTGGAGTGAGGCTTCGTGTTGCATTGTCAGCACTAACAATGGCTGAATACTTCAGAGATGAAGAAAAACAAGATGTTCTTTTGTTCATTGATAACATTTTCCGTTTCTCACAAGCTGGTTCAGAGGTCTCGACATTATTAGGTAGAATGCCTTCTGCTGTCGGATACCAACCTACTCTTGCTGATGAAATGGGATTTTTACAAGAGAGAATTACATCTCTTAAAGGTAGATCCATTACATCACTACAAGCGGTATATGTGCCTGCAGACGATATTACTGACCCTGCACCTCACACTGCATTTGCTCACTTAGATGCTAGAACAGTGTTATCAAGATCTATTGCTGACTTGGGAATTTATCCTGCTGTGGATCCACTTGACTCATCATCAAGAATCTTAGATCCAGGCGTTGTAGGGGATGAACATTATGAAACTGCACGTGAAGTCCAAAGAGTGCTTCAAAGATACAACGATCTCCAAGATATTATTGCAATTCTTGGTATCGATGAGTTATCAGAAGAAGATAAGCAGATCGTTGGTAGAGCGAGGAGAATACAGCGTTTCTTATCTCAACCTATGTTTGTTGCTGAACAATTTACAGGAATAGAAGGTAAGTTTGTCTCTATTAAAGATAGTGTCGAAGCCTTCAAAACAATCTTAAGTGGAGAACTCGATTTAGTGCCAGAACAGGCTTTTTATATGACAGGTGGATTAGATGAAGTCATGTCCAAAGCTAAAGAATTGGAAGAAAATCTCTAAATGTATGTAGAGGTCGTTTCTCCTGAAGAGAGTTGCTTTACAGGGGATGCAACAATGGTCATATCAAGAACTCCAAACGGAGAGATTGGTATATTAGAAGGCCACGAACCAACCGTAGCTACATTAGTTCCAGGTGGATTAACTATAGAGCATGATAATCAGAGAACGTCTTTTGCAATTTCTGGTGGAATACTTCAAATTACTGGTGAAAAAGTAATTGTTCTTGGTGAGTTAGTTCAAAAAATTGACGGTGATCATGATAAAGCCATTGAAGTTGGTCAAGAATTAGCTAAGAAGACATTTACCTCAGACGAATAATGGCAACAATTCTTGCTTTTCACGCACATCCTGACGATGAAAGCGTATCAACAGGTGTTACCTTAGCTAAATATGCAGATGAAGGTCATCGAGTTGTTGTTGTTACAGCAACTGATGGTTCAGCTGGTGAAATTCATAACTATGAAAACCCAGAAGAGTTATTTCCAAAATTGGCTGAAATGCGAAAAGAGGAACTTGAAAAAAGTTTAGATGCTCTCGGTGTAAAAGAATATGAGTGGCTTGGATATAAAGACTCTGGAATGATGGGCACAGAGGAAAACAATGATCCTGATTGTTTTTGGAGACAAGATTATTTTGGACCTGTGGGCAAGCTTGTGACAGAAATAAGAAAATATAAACCTGATGTTTTAATAACCTATGATCCATTTGGGGGATATGGGCATCCTGATCATATTCAAACACATAGAGTTGGAACAGCTGCGTTTTTTGCAGCTGGTGATATAGATAAGTTTCCATTAAAAGATGAAGAAGACATATGGATTCCAGAAAGACTTTATTTTAATGCGTGGTCAAAATCGAGAATTCAAGCAAGACGAACTCAAATGTATGAGGCTGGAATATTAACTGAAGATGAGTTTAATGCATTTAATCCTATCGGAAGTGATAATGAGGATATTGATGTCGAAATAGATGGAACAAAGTATATTGAAAATAAAATCAATTCTATGAAGGCTCATCGATCACAATTTAAAACAGATTGGTGGGGATTCAATATCCCTGAAGAATATCAAAAAGACTTTCTTGGATACGAAAGTTATATCCTAGCATTTAATAGAGGAAATTGGTTTTCACCTACTGAGTTAATTTGAAACTTAAACATATTTAAGCTTAACGTTTACTTTGCGTTTACTTTTACAAAATACTCTTACCATTGTTAATTTAATTAAATTAAAGAAAGGAAATCCATGATTAGATCAAGATCTAAGTTTTGGTCTTTACTTCTTGTGATGGTTCTCGTTCTTGCTGCCTGTGGTGGTGGAGATGATGATACCTCTTCAGAAGAAAGTGAAGAATCAACAACATCGGAGGAAACAGCCAGTAGTCAAACAACTGTAGCTTCTGATAGTGGTAGTAGTGATGCAGGCTTAACTGGATCAATACTTATCGACGGATCTTCAACTGTTTTCCCTATTACACAAGCTGTAGCAGAAGAATTCACTGCAGTTAACCCAGGTGTAGAAATATCTGTAGGTGTGTCAGGAACCGGTGGAGGATTCAAGAAATTTTGTCCTGGAGAAACAGATATATCTGATGCTTCAAGACCAATCAAAGATAAAGAAAGAAATCTCTGTTATGAAGGTGGCACAGAGTTCACTGAACTACAAGTCGGTGTAGATGCACTTTCTGTTGTTGTTCCAACATCAAATGACTGGGCAACATGTTTAACAGTTGAAGAATTAGGAAAAATCTGGGGTGCAGATAGCACAATAACAAACTGGAAAGATGTTAGAGCAGGTTTCCCTGATGTTGCACTAGACCTATATGGTCCAGGTACAGACTCAGGTACATTTGACTTCTTCAATGAAGAAATAACTGAAGATTTGGGTGGAAGTCGATCAGACTATACAGCATCTGAAGATGACAACGTTCTCGTAAACGGTGTCTCTGGATCAGCTGGTGGATTAGGATACTTTGGACTCGCATATTATGAAGAGAACAAAGATAAACTAACTGCTGTTGAAGTTGATGCAGGAAAAGGATGTATAGGTCCTGAAGGAGCTTTCTCAGGAACTTATGGATTAGCAAGACCATTATTTATATATGTAAATGATGCAAAAGCAAAAGATCCTGTAATCAAAGCTTTCGTTGACTTTTACTTTGACTCACTTGATCCAATTGTTGAAGCTGTTGGCTACATACCAATGTTGCCAGATGCAGCTGATAGACAATTAGAATACTGGCAGGTTATATCTGGCGATTCAACCCTCAGTGGAGAAATTCTTATTGATGGTTCATCGACAGTGTTCCCTGTAACACAAGCCGTTGCTGAAGAGTTTACAGCTATTCATTCAGATGTAGCTATATCAGTCGGTGTTTCAGGAACTGGTGGAGGATTCAAGAAATTCTGTCCAGGTGAGACAATGATTTCAGACGCGTCACGTCCAATTAAAGATAAAGAAAAAGCACTTTGTGAAGAAAATGGTGTTGGATACCTTGAAATTCAAGTAGGTATCGATGCACTTTCTGTTGTTGTTCCAAC
>CACIJJ010000014.1 GCA_902587025.1 uncultured Candidatus Actinomarina sp.
TAATTGATTTTAGATTTTTTACTGCTGACTTAAGTTCAATTTTTGCTATAACTTTTGTATCAACATCAATGTATTTCTTGACATTTATAATATCTTCTGCGTTTCGAACAAAAGAAGCAGCAACAAAATCAACCCCAAGTTGATTGCCGAACTCTAAATCTTCAATGTCTTTTTGTGTTAAAGTTGAAACTGATGAGATGTTTGCGATTGCAAATCAATGGTTAACTGAAGAGATGAATTTTTTAAAAAATGATAAAGTAGTTATTGTCGCTGGTACACCTCCAAATAAAGAGGCAGCAACTAACCTTATTAGAGTAATGAAGATTGGTGAATTTTAATGGGCCAGAAAATTGAATTAAAAACAACTCAATTTGGAAAAAATGTCATATTCGACTTAAACAGATCATTATCAGGACAAGACGGTGAAACTTATCACAATATAGCCCACGCTTCATTAACAAATGAAATCAGTGCACAACTTGCAATGAAACTATTTCAATTCTCAAATGATATTGAAAATATTTTTATTCAATCGAATGTTGTTACTGTCAATTTCACAAAAAACATGGGTACCGCAGTTGCAGACTTTGAGAAGCTAATCGAAGACTTCTTCCTATTTTATGGAGACGAAGAAGAATGATAGTTGGGGTCACAGGTGCCTCTGGTTTTATTGGTAAAAAAACAATAAAAATTTTAAAGGATTCTGGGCATGAAGTTAAGAGATTTGTAAGAAGAGAAGTAAAGAATGGTGATGAAATTTATTGGAGCCCAGCAAAGAAGGAAATAGATAAAGACAAATTTCAAGAACTTGATGCAATAATCCATTTAGCTGGAGAAAGTATAGCTCCACAAGATATATTAGGTTTTCTTCCTTTTGCAGGTGGTAGATGGTCAAAAGAAAGAAAATCACGAATTTATTGGTCGAGGAAATGGGCATCTGATCTCTTTGTGGATACATACAAATCTTGTGAAAAATATCCAAAAATATTTATTACTGCATCTGGAAATGATATTTACGGAGATCACGGTGATGAGATAGTTACCGAACAAACCTCCTTTAATCGAGGTCAATTTTTACAAATGGTAGCAGAAGAATGCTGGGAAGAACCATTATATGAAATTGAAAAAATGGGAGTAAGAGTAATGAAGTGTAGAGCTGGAATTGTTCTAGGAAAGGGAAATATTGCTACACAAATATTTACACTTATATCAAAATTAAATTTGTCTGGTCCAATTGGAAATGGTAAGCAATATTTTTCTTGGGTATCTGTTTATGACATGGCTGAAGCATTTGTATTTTGTTTAGAAAATGAAAATATTAAGGGTGCCGTGAATGTGACTGCTCCTGAACCTTTGCAGCAAAAAGAATTTTCAAGAGCTATTGCCAAAATAATGGACAAGGCTTTTTTTGCTCCTCCTTTGCCACCAATAATAATGAGGTTAGCTGTTGGCTGGGAACTAGGTGAACAACTAGGTTTAAATAGTATAAGAGCAATTCCTCAAAAATTATTAAAAGAAGGATTTCAGTTTAAAAATCCAACTTTGGAAACATTGAAAGAAGATTTTAACTAATGAGTAGCTACGAAGAAAGAATGTCTAAAAAATATAATTTCTTCTCTTCCGAGGACAAAAACCAAGTTTCTGATTTAGAAGTAGAAAAAGAATCAGAGAATGAAGAAATTATTGAAAAAGTAGACACTGAAAATGAAACTGAAGATGAAGAAAACATGCTCGTTCCAATATCTGCCTGGAAGAAAGTTTTAGACCAATTAGGAAATTTACATGAGGCTGATAAGTTAATGGCAGAAGCTAGAGAGAGAGCAGCAAAAGCAGAAGCTGAAAGTGAATTTTTAAGAGAAAAACTAAAAAATACACGAGAAGAATTGAACACATTTAAAAAGAAAAAAAGGTTTTTCTTTTTTTAATAAATTAATCTGTAGAATTACTTTCATCAGATACACCTCTGATAATAAAAAATGAAATCATTAACAACACAACAAGAGACAACATTGCAGTATTTCGTCCCAAATTTAATGTATTTACAATAAAGCCCCATAAAATAGGACCTACAATTGTTGCAAATCTGCCTACGGTAGAATACAAACCATAAAATTCACCAAGATGTTCTTTTGGACTAAGTCTTGTCATAAAGACTCTATCAACCGCAAATATTCCACCAATATTGAATCCACCAATAACTCCAGTCACATAAATTAACCAATCAATGTCAAACTCTGTAGAAATAACTGCAATGATTAATGAAACCATCCAACAACCTAAGCTAAATAAAGTGCATTTTCTTGGACCATATTTATCTCCAGCTTTACCGTAAACATAACTACCGATAATCGAGATGATTATTGCTAAGGCTAATAAATTTTGACTGTCTTCAGCGGTAAGTCCAGCCTCTTCAACAAGATATACTGCAAGTAGACCACTGATTAAAGTATTAATTGCGTCTGCATAAAAGAATCTCCCAATAAGAAATCTTGTAAGACCTTTATATTCTCTGGAATGTCTCCATGACTTAACAACTATATAAAGAGATTCTCTAAATTTAACACTTACTTTATCAATATTAAATTTTTTCTCTTCTATGAACAAAAATGCTGGAATTGAAAATAATAAAAAAAGAATAGCTACGGATCTAAAAATTTCTACATAACTATAACCAAATTCCTGAAGGACCGATGCAACACCAAATCCTATAAGTGATCCCATGTATCCAAACGCAACTCCCATGCCCGAAATCTTTCCTCTATTATCTTCATTACTTACTGAAACAAGTAAAGCATCGTAGACTACCGAACCGAGGTTAAATCCAATTAACGAAATGATGAACAATAGAACAGATATATTGACATTAAACGTCCCAAGAAGGAAGGTCGCTATGATGCAGATTGCAGTTGTAATAAATAACAAAGGTTTCTTTCCTTGCGCACCATCACTTCTTGCTCCTACCCAAGGACCCGTTAGCGCAACAATTACCATCGCTCCTGAAGTTGCTAGACCCAAAGCTTGATCTGTCCAGCCTTGTTCACTCACAAGCCAGACAGAAAAATATAAACCTGGAATTACAAATGCATAGACTGTATTTGCTAAATCAAAAAGTAACCAAGAATATAAACTTTTTTTCTTTACTTCGTACATTAAATTGATTCTAGAGCGTCTTTAAATCTCGTGAGGCCTTCCTCTAGATCTCGATCGCTTAGAGCATAAGAACAACGTAAAAATCCTTCTTTCCCAAATACCTCACCAGGTACAAATGCAATGTAGAATTTTTCTAATAACCAATCGCAAAGCTCAATTGATGTGCTGACCCCATCTATAAGACCATTTGTGTAATGACTTACATCAGGAAAAACATAAAAAGCTCCTGTTGCATTTGGAACCCTTATATTTTCTAAAGTATTAAATAAATTGAGTGCATAATTTCTTCTTTTATCAAATGCTTTCTTCATTTCGTTTGTGCTACCTAATCCATTTTTTAATGCTGAATATGCAGCTACTTGCGAAATATTTGCAACGTTTGATGTAGCATGAGACTGAATTTTTTTTGAAATACCTATGACATCATCATTACCCATTATCCAACCAACTCTCCATCCAGTCATTGAGTACGCTTTTGCGACACCATTCACTACAATTGTTTTCTCCAGATTCTTATCAATAGTTGCTGGAGAGGGGGAAGTAACGCCTTCATAAACTAGATGTTCGTAAAGCTCATCCGAAAGTATCCATATATTTTTATCAAACGCCCAGTTATATATTTCTTCAGCTTCTTCTTTTGAATAGACAACCCCGGTTGGATTCGATGGAGATACCCAAACAACAACCTTGGTTTTTTCTGTAAATTTCTCTTCAAGTTGTTCAACTGTAACTTTGAAATCATTTTCAAAATCTGTATTAACAATTACTGGCTGCCCACCTGAAATTTTTACTGCTTCAGGATATGTTGTCCAATAAGGTGAAGGTATTAATACTTCATCTCCAGGATCAAGCAGTGACATAAATGTTGTAAGTATTGCTTGTTTTCCTCCATTTGTTACAACTACATTATCTGGGTTAACTTCAAAATTTGAGTATTCTCTTGTTGTTCTAGAAATTTCATCTCGTAAAATCGGTAATCCACCAACTGCTGTGTATTTATGATACGTTGGATTTTCCGATGCAATTTTTACTTCCTCTATAACATGTGAAGGTGTTGGGAAATCAGGTTCACCTGCACCAAAACCAATTACAGGCTTTCCTTGTTCCTTTAGAATTCTAGCCTTGTTTGATATTGCCATTGTTCCGGAAGGTGTAATATTGTTATTTAATTTTGAAATTTCCACATTTGTCTCCAAATGTCATTTTAACGAAATAATTTATAAACTAACCAAGTGATTTATTAAACTTAATTTATGTCACAAATCTTATATGGTAAACCTGTATCGAAAAACCTCGACTTTAAAAGTAAAACAATTTTTGAAAAGTACACAACTAAAAATGATAAATCTCCAGTATTAACAGCAATTACTGTCGGTGAAAATCCGGCATCACTTCTTTATGTGTCTGTAAAAGAAAAAAAAGCCAGGGAATTAGGAGTAGCTTTTAGTTGGATAAAATTAAAAGAGAGTACATCAGAAAGAGAATTAGAAGATACTATCTCTAATTATTCTGAATCATCTCAAGGAATGATTGTACAGCTTCCACTACCAGAACATTTGAATGTTGAAAAAGTAATTGATCTAATACCAAGTGAAATAGATGTTGATTGCCTTACTACTTATAATTTGGGTAGGCTTTATTCTGAAAATTTAAATATTATTCCTGCCACATCATTAGCAATTCTTGAGTTACTGGCACACTATAAAATACAAACAGAAGACAAAAACATTGTTATTGCTGGACGATCAAGGTTAGTAACCTCTCCTCTTTCAAAAATTCTGAGTTCAAAAAAATATAATGGAAACGTATCTGTAATTCATAGTAAAACTTCAAATCCCAAAGAATTTATATCCAATGCAGATATTTTTATATCTGCTGTTGGAAAATCAAAAATATTTGATAAATCTTATTTTAAAGAAGGTTCCTATGTAATAGATGTCGGAATTTCTGTCGTTGATGGTAAATCATATGGAGATATCGACACCTCTGATTTAGATAATTATTTAATAGGAAGAGCACCGTATCCTGGTGGAATAGGTCCAGTCACTGTGTCAGGCTTATACTCAAATCTAGCAAAATTGATTAGCTAGCAGCCCATTCCTCAGGTGTAATTCTTAATTTTTCTGGTTCAGTTCTCAGCAATAGTACAAATCCAACCACAAATACCAATGAAATTACTTGGAGAGAATTTCTACCAGAACCTGTAGATTGGCTTACAGCTGCATAGATCAATGGACCCCACATTGCCGCAAATTTTGAAATCACTGAGAAGAAACCCATAAATTCTGACTGAGCATTATCTGGAATCATCATTGCATACATGCTTCTACTCAATGCTTGGATCCCACCCATTCCTAATCCTATAATTGTGCCCAGTCCAATTACTGGTAAAAGTTGTTCCTCAGGTAAGAAAGCTCCACCATTTCCAGCTAAGAAAAACAAAACAATACAACCCAAGACTGTCTTTTTAGGACCTATAGAGTTAGAAACTCGACCTGCAATTACTGCTCCTAAAAATGCTACAAATTGAACAATTACAAAAACAATTAATACATCTTGTGTCGTAAGTTTTAGTACTGAAACACTAAATACACCTGCCATATTTATTATTGTTTGGGCCCCATCCCAATAAAACATATAAGCAATTAAAAATGTTAGCAATTGAGGAAATCTTCTTACTTTTCTTAAAGTTTCTCTGACACTGTTCCACCCAGCATTAAAGTAAGTCACACCTGGCTCTAAATCTTTAGGTGATTCATCAACTTCTATTCTTGAAAAACTAAAGTATGAAAATCCTGCCCACCAAATTCCTGCTGTTGCAATTGCAATTCTTGTAGCTAATCCTGTATCAATACCTAATAAATCTGGACCAAATAAAACAATCACAAAAGCAAATATTAATTGAAGCCCACCGCCAATATAACCCAGCGCATATCCTCTTGTAGATACCTGATCAATCGTATCTTCTGTTGTTATATCTCGTAGCAATCCATCATTAAATACAAGTGAACCTACAAATCCAAATTGTGCTCCAAGATAAAGAAAAAGAGTTAGCCAAACATCTCCGGCAGTAAGAAAAAACATTACTGTTGCAAAAACTGAACCACCATAAGCAAAAATTCTAAGAAACTTCATTTTTGATCCCGACATATCGGCCATTGCACCAAATACTGGCATTATCAGAAAGAATATAAATATTACAATTCCGGTTGCATAACCCCATATTTCATCTGCTAAATAGTTAGTACCGCCGAAATTCCATCCATCTTCTCCAACAACTATTGCAGCAAAATATGCTGGCATTAAAGCACCAACTGTAGTGGTTGAATAAGCTGAATTTGCCCAATCATACATTGCCCATCCAAAAACAGTTCTTTTATTATTTTTTACAGTCATATAACCTCTTAAATATGACTTTAATCAAAATATTTCTTGGATGGAGCTCCCAGAGTAAAAATAAATAATAAAGTAGATTATTCTCCTTCAGAGGAAAAAATTTATGGGATTTAAATGTGGAATTGTTGGATTGCCTAATGTTGGAAAATCTACTTTATTTAATGCACTTACCCAAGCAGATATAGAATCCGAAAATTACCCTTTTTGTACAATCGAGCCAAATGTAGGAATTGTTCAATTATCTGACAATAGGCTTAATAATTTAGCAAACATCGTAAATCCAAAAAAAATAATTCCAACAGTTATCGAATTTGTTGATATTGCTGGTTTAGTTGAAGGTGCCTCAAAGGGAGAGGGACTTGGAAATCAGTTTTTAGCTAATATACGAGAAACTGACGCAATCATACATCTAGTTCGCGCATTTGAGAATGAAGATATTGTTCACGTATCTGGTAAAGTATCTCCACTTGATGACATAGAGATTATAAATACAGAACTTATTTTGTCCGACCTTAGTGCTCTCGAAAAACTTTATGATAAAGCAATAAAAAACTCTAAATCTGGAAAAGAAGATGAAATAGTAATAAAAAATTTGCTTGAGAAAATAATTCCTACACTAAAAGAGGGCAATAATCTTCGAAATCATAATTTTAGTGATAGTGAAATAAAAATTCTAAAGAGCTTTCAATTACTTACTACTAAACCAGTTTTGTATGTTGCAAATGTAAATGATGATGGATTTGAAAATAATCCACATCTTGAAAGTATTTTAAATTATGCAAAAAACGACAATTCTGAAGTTGTAGTTATATGTGCAAACATTGAAGAACAAATATCTAAATTAGAAATTGAAGAAAAGTTGGAGTATCTATTAGAAATGGGTCAAAAAGAATCCGGGTTAGATAAGCTTGCAAAAGCAGGTTATAAGCTCTTGGGTCTTCAAACTTTTTTTACTGCAGGTCCTCAAGAAGTTAGAGGATGGACAATAAATATTGGAGATAAGGCTCCAAGAGCTGCTGGTAAAATTCATGGTGATTTTGAGAAAGGATTTATACGTGCTGAGACAATAAGCTATGAAGATTACATATCAAACAAAGGAGAAAAAGGAGCCAAAGAAGCTGGCAAACTTAGGTCCGAGGGAAAAGATTATATTGTTCAAGATGGAGACGTAATGCACTTTCTTTTTAATAATTAAAAAGTGAAAACTTAACTTTAAAAGTAAAAAACCTTTTGAAATAGGGCTTTATTGCTTAACAAGTTTTTAAAAGTAGTCCTTTATCAAAATCAGATTTATAGGATAATAAGCACGTGAAAGTAATTATCGTAGGCGCTCATGGTGAGGCACGCCAACTCATTAATAGGATTAGCACAGGTTGGAATATCTCTGTTATTGATATGGATCAAGAGAAGCTCAGGAATTTTAATCCAAATAGGCAAATAGAAAAATATCAAGGAGACGGGACTTCAACCCTTGTTTTGAAAAAAGCAGGTATTGAAAATGCAAGTGCTTTGGTCACACTAACTAATGATGATGAAGTAAATTTGGAAATTTTAAAGATTGCAAAACAAAATAATATTTACAGGCTATCTTCAATTGTTAACGAAGATAAAAACTCTCAGCAATACAAAGATTTAGATGTTGAGGTTGTTGATCCCGACGTGTTAATAGGAAGAAGACTAGAACATATTCTTGAACCAAGAAGAGTAGTCTCCCAGGCATTTGCTGGAGGTAGAGCTGAGGCGATTGAATTAGAAATTAACTCAGATAGTCCTGCAAGAGGGAAAAAACTAAAAGACATAGGCTCAGATTTTTTTATAGTAGGAGCACTGCTAAGAAAAGGAAATGTTGTTATTCCTCATGGTGATACTGAGCTTGAGACAGGTGATCTTGTAACAATAGTTTTACAATCAGGAGCCTTCTCAAATGTTATAAATTTATTTTCTGGTTCTGAATCAAGATTTCCACTTGAGTTTGGTAAAAATGTTGCCGTATTCCTTAAGAATGAAGATGAATTAAAAAATCTTTCTGAAGCAGAATATTTTATTAGAAATACAAAAGCAGATAAATTAGAAATTCTAACCTCAGGTGATATATTTCCAGATCAAAAGGAAGACCAAACAGATACATATAAAGCGATCATGAAAGATCAAGATTTTGAATTATATAATGTACAAAAATCTTTACTTAAAGAAATTGAGAGCAATAAAGATTCATTCTCTATAGGAACTATATTGATACCATTTGATGAAAAAGAAATTACAAAATCAAAATTAAAAACATATATTAATTTTTCAAATAAAAACAGTATTCCTTTGTTGTTTTCGAGATCTTCATTCCCATATAAAAAAATAGGAATACTTGTCAGTGATGATTTTAGTGATAATAGTCCTGTCAATGTAGCATTTGATTTAGCCTCAACTTTATCTGCAGATGTTACAGCTTTAAACATATCTCAACCAAAGTTTCTTCAACCAGAACATATATCAACATCAAATAAAAACACAGAAAGAATTCAAGATTTAGCATTATCTAATGAAGTACAGTGTGAGATAGTCAATGCTGAAGGAAATGAAGCAAAAGTCTTTTCTTCTTTCACAGATGAAATTGATCTTTCAATTGTTAGTCAAACTAGTCAGTCCAATTGGCAAGGTAAAAAGATTGCAGAGTTTATTCTTCAGAATGCAAAATCTTCAGTTTTATATATACCTAATTAATGGAAAACTTTGACGCTTTATCTCTTGTAATTATTTCTTTAGGTGCTTTTTTATTGCCACTTATTGCACAAAGAATAAGCATTCCAAGTATTGTTTTAGAAATTGCATATGGAATACTAGTTGGGCCAGTTTTGGGAATAGTCAAGATTTCAGAATTTATATCTGGGTTGGCAATATTTGGATTTATGTTGTTAATGTTTCTGTCTGGGTTTGAAATTGAACTAGACACATTCAGAGAAAAAGGTTTGAAAACTTTATCGATACCTCTTGCAATCTATGTTGCTACTGTTGCAACATCTTTTTATTTGATAATTTCTTTCGATTATCCAATATTTTTGGCACTTGTACTTTGTACTACAAGTGTTGATATTGTTATAACTGTCTTGAGAAGCGATGATACGATCAAAACTAATTATGGTCAGTCACTTTTTATGTCTGCTTTGATAGCTGACATATTTACTTTGATTGGAGTAACAGTTTTTGCATCTTTACAACACTCTGAAGGATTTTCTATATCTAACTTAAATGTCATTTTGTATTTCTTAATTGTAATTTTAATTCTTAGAATTATTCGAAGGGTTGCTTGGTGGAACCCACAAATATTTTCCAGAATGTTTGATGGTAATGACCCAGAGGAGATGGGCATTAGAAGCTCAATAGCTTTAATGCTGACTTTAGTTGGTGTTGCTGTGTTGTTCGATATTGAATATATCTTAGGTGCTTTTCTTGCAGGAACTTTATTTGCCTTTACTTTTCCAAATAGAGGAAGTTTAGAAAACAGCCTGAAAGGTTTTTCCTATGGATTCCTCATTCCAATATTCTTTATAAATATTGGATTAAATTACGATATTGAAGTTTTTAAAAATACAGAATTTTATATTCAGGTGTTGAGTCTTTTAGGAATTGCACTCATTGTTAAAATTGTGCCCTCACTATTTCTTATATTTTCAAAAATAAAATTTAGACAATTAGTAGCGGGCGGTTTTTTATTAGCTGCAAGATTTAGCTTAATTATTGCTATGGCTGAGATTGGTGTAGAACTGGAACTTATTTCAAAAGCGTTGGAGCAGCAAATTATATTGCTTGCTGTACTAACTGCAACAATCTCACCAATTTTCTATAGAATTTTTTCTCCAAAATCGACAGAGGCTTAAATTGAAAGAGAAAATTGGTCTTTTCTTTAAAGGTGTTGCGATGGGCGCTGCAGATATTGTTCCAGGTGTTTCTGGAGGAACTATTGCTCTCATAACAGGTATTTATGAGGAGCTTATTGAATCAATTAAAAATATTAATTTTTCTTTATTTCAGACACTATTTAAAACTGGCGTTAAAGATTTTTGGAAAAAACTAAATGGTAATTTTCTTTTAACGATTTATCTGGGAATAACAGCAGCTGTTTTTTTGTTAGCTAATTTAATTAGTTATTTACTTTCTAATCATGAATATAAGATTTGGGGATTATTTTTTGGATTAGTACTTGCATCAGCCTTTATGATTCTTAATCAAGTTGAAAAACTTACAAATAAAAATTTTGTTTTCCTAGTTATAGGAATAGTTGTTGCAGGACTTATTTCATTTCTTTCTCCAGCTTCAACTCCAGAAACACCTATTTTTGTATTTTTATCAGGCTCTATAGCAATCACCGCAACTATTCTCCCAGGAATAAGTGGTTCGTTTATTTTGTTACTTCTTTCAAAGTATGAATTTATTATTAATGCAATTAAAAGTTTTGATTTACAAATTTTGTCAATCTTTGCTCTTGGTTGTATTTTAGGCTTAATTATTTTTAGTAGAGTTTTATCATTTATGTTTACAAATTTTAAGAATGAAATATTATCTCTACTTTCCGGATTTCTTATTGGCTCTCTTATAAAGATATGGCCATTTAGAAATGTTCTTGAATCTAGAGTAAACAGTGAAGGTCAATTAGAAGCGGTTGTAACAAGACCTGAACTACCAAACGCTACCAATGTTGAAGAAATTATATTCTTTATTGTTTTTACAATATTTGGATATGTAATAATCAATTTTTTACAAAAGAAATCTTTAGAAGATAATAAAGAATAGATTAAGTTAAAATTAAATTATGAGATTAGGACTACCTGAATTACTTATAATTTTATCGATTTTATTGTTACTTTTTGGAGCAAAGAGACTCCCGGGTTTGGCAAGATCCTTAGGTAAATCAACTAGAGAGTTTAAAACTGGCCTAGAAGAAGAATAAACATGAAAAAAGCAATCGTATTGTTTCTTTTTTTATTTATTGCATGTGGATCTCAAGAAACTGTAGAGCTCACAACTGGAAAAGAGATTTACACAGCTAGATGCTCTGCTTGTCACCAAGAAGATTTTTCCGGTAGGGTAGGACCAAGTCTTAAAATGACATCAGTGCTTAATAAACCGGATTCATATTGGCTTCAAACTATTTTAAAAGGAAAAGGGTCAATGCCTGCAGTTCGTATTACAGAAGAACAAGCTCAAATCGTAATTGATTATATAAGAGATAGTAACTAAGCCCTATTTGTTGATTTATTAAGTGTTTTAAGATCCTCCTTAACTAGCTCTAAATTTTTCAAATCTTCCAGTCTCCATACCCAGTTGTTTTCTGATGTTCCAGGAATATTGAAACGTGCTTTAGAATCTAGTTTTAATAAATCTTGAGTTGTTGTAATTGCTAATTGGGAATTAGACTCCCAAACTAAAGCAATGAAATCCCAAACATTATTGTTAAAAGAATTTTTTAGGGTTTTGGTATATTCTTTGTAATTTCTATATTTTGACTCATTAACTTCATCAAACCACTCTTGAGTTGTAGGACTATCATGAGTTCCTGTATAGGCTGCTAGATTATAATCCCATTCATTTGGATGAGTTTCCTCAAAATAATCATCAGAAGCTTCCTCAAATAATGATTCTTTATCTATGACTTCTGTATCTCCTAGAAATGGTAATTCCTCAACATCATCTGGTATTCTTTGTTGAAGCACTTTCATGCCTGGTATGTTGTATTTAGTTAATATCTCTTTTGTTTCCTTGAGAATTACACCAAGATCTTCAGCTAGTAATTTTGTTAAATCAACATCTTGAGAAATAGATTCAAAAAAGTCATGACGAGGCCCCTCTCTCCAGTGTCCATTAAGTGCGGACTCTCCTGTCGGAATTGCCCAGAATTTAAAGAATCCCACGAAATGGTCAACTCTTAAATAATCGTAAAGATCTAGAGATTTGTTTAACTTTTCTTTCCAGTATTTAAAGTTGGTAGATTTGTGGTTATCCCATTTATATAGTGCATTACCCCATACCTGTCCTTGTTGGTTAAAACTATCAGGAACTGCACCAGAAATAAATTCCATTTCACCACTTTGGTCTAACTCAAAAATTTCTTTATTTAACCATACATCTGCTGAATCATGGTTAACATAAATTGGAATATCACCAAGAATACTTATTTTTTTTTCATTGGCATATTTTTTTAAATCATTCCATTGTTTAAAGAATTCATATTGTGTAAAAATATGAAAATTCATTAAATGAGATTCATCTTTTAACAATTTTTCAAATAATTTTTCACTATATTCTTTGTATTCGTTATCCCAACTAGTCCATACTGTTTGGTTAAGATCTTTTAATACTAAGAAAGTAATATGTTGTTTTATTAATTCTTCATTTAAAAAATTTGAATAAATTTCATCATCTGGATTTATAGTCTGAGATAAGTCTTTAAAGACTAAATCTTTGAAATCATATACTTTTTTATATTCAACGTATTCTTTTGAGAAATTCTCTACATTATAATTCTTGTTATCAAAGCCATCCAATTGTTCAATATCAATTAAATATCTGTTTCCCAAAATTGATGACGGACTTGAATATGGTGAAAATTCATCAAGGCTAGTAAGTCCTAATGGAAGTACCTGCCATATATTTGTAGATGTTTCCTCTAGAAAATCTATAAACTCTTTCGATGTATTACCAAAATCACCAATTCCATACTTTGAAGGTAAAGCAGTTGGGTGCATTATTAATCCAGATGATTTTTTGATATCCAATTCAATCCTTTCAACTAAAGTATATAGTACAATACTTATTCGGAAATACATTTATGGTTGAAAGACACTCAGTAGAATTTACAGATAAAGATGAAGCTCAAAAACTTGAATTTTTTGAAGGGGATGTACATTTAGGCCATTATGATTTTCGTTTTGACTTTAATGATAAAAAGTTTTTTTCAATTTCAGCAGACGGTACCGTAAATCTTAGAATCCACAGTGAGCCAAAGATAGCAAAGGTTTGGCTTCTAGTTGAGGATGATGACTTAAGACCATTAGAGCTTGAAATGTATGCTGAAACAGATAGATTTAAGTTTTGGAATTTAAATTTTAATTTTAGAACTACAGTCTCAAAGTTTAGTTTTGCAGCTCAAACAGAAGACGAGTTAAATATTTATTTTGGAACAAGTGGTGTAGCTAATTTTATTTCTCCTTCTGAAAAATGGATTTATAGCTCAGATGACTTTCCTCGACACACCATTCCTGATTGGGTTTATGGAGGTGTCATGTATCAGATATTCCCTGAACGCTTTAGGAATGGAAATGATGAAATTACTCCTGAAAATGCTATTCCTTGGGAAAGTACTCCAACAAGATTAGATTTTCACGGTGGCGATCTTCACGGAGTTACAGAAAAAATAGATTATATTAAAGACTTAGGTGTAAATATAATTTATTTGAATCCTATATTTTTATCTTCAAGTACGCATAAATATGATGCTTGGGATCATTTTAAAGTTGATGACACTTTTGGAGGTGATGAGGCATTAAAAGATCTTATCAAAGAAGCTCATAGTAGGAATATGAAAGTTGTATTAGATTGCTCTTTAAATCATGTTCATCCAAGACATTTTGCGTTCCAAGATATTGTAGAAAAAGGGGAAAAATCAGAATATAAAGATTGGTTTACTGTATTTGATTATCCTGTTCGTTTTTTACATAGACCACACTTATACGCGAATACTTACAAAGTAGGATGGGACGGCAATTCTGAAGAATATAAAACATACCTTGAAAAGACCTTTAAAGAAACAAAAGTTCCAGTTGAAGTTGTTGATGATGATGGACCAATTATAGAACCAACATTCAAAGCATGGTGGGGTGTCCCTGACATGCCAAAAATAAACTTCAAAAATGATGGTGCTAGACAGTGGGCACTGGATGTTACAGAACATTGGATTAAAAATTTTGATATAGATGGTTGGCGAATGGATGTTGCAAAAGAGTTAGATTTTTCATTTTGGAAAGACTTCAGAGATGTTGCCTTTAGTGCAAAAAAAGATATATTGCTCATTTCAGAAATATTTGGAGATACTTCACAATGGCTTCAAGGAGAGAGATTTGATGGGACAATGAACTATTCCTTTAGAGAGACTATGACAGACTATTTTGCTACGAAAAGAATTGATAACAAAGAGTTCGCAAATTCTCTTGCTAACTTATATTCGATGTACTCTTTTGAGGCCCTATCCTCGTGTCAAAATCTACTTAGTTCACACGATGTAAAGAGATTCCTGAATCGTTGTGGAGCAAATACTGACGGCATGTTTGGAGCTGTATTTCTTCAGGCAACTTTCCCTGGTATAGCTGGAATTTACTATGGTGATGAAATTGGCCTAGGAGGAGCTGATGATCCGCAGAACAGAGAGCCATTCCCTTGGGAATCGGAAGATAAATGGAATAAAGACCTTTTAAAGTTTACAAGTGAGCTAATGAGTATAAAAACAAGTCAACCGATTCTAAGATATGGCAACTTTGAAATGGTTACTTATGACGATAACTATGTAATATTTAGAAGAGTTTTAAACGATGAGTCACTTTTGTGTATAGTAAATAGGGATCTTAAAAACAAAGACATAGAATTGAATACAAATGCTCATAGTGTCGACATTGTTTATGGTGATTGCAATATTGAACTTGATTCAGGTAAATTGAAAATTACAGACATAGCAGATAATTTTGGACTTATAATAAAAGAGAGCTAAATTTTTCTATCAATTAGAAATTTTTCTAATTAAATCATATAATTTGAATAGTTCATTTTGTGAATATACGTATATTAAGAAAGGGAGTGTATGAATAACACAAAATTGCGATTCGGTGCAATTTTATTAGTTCTTTCACTGGTGTTAGTAGCCTGTGGTGGTTCAACTGAAGAAACAGTTGAAGAACCAGCGGTTGAAGAAGCACCAGCTGAAACACTTGCAGCCCCTGCTACAACTTCTCCACCACCGGAAAAGTTAGTAATCTGGGCTGAAGAGAAAATAGCTACTGCTTTAGACCCACTTGTAGGTGCTTATGAATCTGCAGCTGGAGTAGATGTTGAAGTAGTAATTTACGATTTCGGAGCAATTAAAAATGATGTGCTCACAGCTGGACCTGCTGGAGAAGGGCCTGACTTGTTTGTTGGTCCTCACGACATGGTTGGTGAAATAGTTGCCAATGGTGTTGTAGCTCCATTAGATCTAGGTTCTGTAGCAGAAGACATATTTGATGTGGGCATTGCAGGCTTTAGTTATAACGGAGAAGTCTATGGATTCCCATATGCAACAGAAGCAATTGCAATGTATTATAACGCTGATTTAATTGATGGTGTTCCAACTACATGGGATGAAGTCAAAGCAGCTTGTGATACAGCTAAAACTGAAATCTGTGTTGGTGTACATGGTGGTGGTGGAGCTGGAGACGCTTACCATAACCATCCATTTTATGGATCTGACGGTGGTTACATCTTTAAATTTGATGGAGGATTTGATCCATCAGACGTTGGTTTAGATAATGCAAGCGCATTAGCTTCTGCAGAATATCTTGACTCGCTTGTTAAAAATGGAACTGTGGCATCAACTGATTACGGTGCAGCCATGACTGCTTTCCAAGAAGGTAGATCTTTGTTCTGGATGACAGGTCCGTGGGCAAGAAATGATGCTGCAGCTGTAAATTATGGTGTAGGGCTTATACCTACATTTAACGGCAATCCTGCCACACCATTTGTTGGTGTAAGAGGAATGTTTGTTTCAGCATTCAGCGAAAAGAAAGTATTAGCACAAAGCTTTATTTTGGACTTCTTCTCAACAGTTGATGTTCAAGCAGCTATGTATGCAGAAGATCCAAGACTTCCAGCAACAAAATCATTGTTTGCTATTGTAGAGGCTGAAGATCCAATTGCAGCACAGTTTGCAGCTAGTGCATCTAATGGTATCCCAATGCCTAATATTCCTGAAATGGGAAATGTTTGGGGTCCTGTTGGAGACGCTTTGTTAATTATTAGAGATCAAAATTATGGTACTAATGAAGAAACTGGAGTTACCGTTAACTCTGCTTCTGACGCTATGAAACTAGCAGCTCAACAAGTTAGAGATGCTATTGCAGGCGGATAATTAATATCTAAATTTATAAATCGGGGCTCAATATGAGCCCCGATTTTTTATGTGATATATTTGATTATGAAGTTTTCTACAGCAGTGAGATACTTTTTTTTAGCAGTTTTTAATGCTGCTGCATTTTATGTAATACCGTTAGCTATTTCTTTTGAATCTTGGTTTTTATTACTTATTGTTGGATTAATAACATTATTAATCAATTTCACATACCTGACTGAGAGATTAAAAGCATTGAAATGGATTACTCCTGGCTTTATATTTCTTATAGCGTTTGTTCTTTTTCCGGCTGGTTATAGTTTTTACGTTTCTTTTACAAATTGGTCTACTGGTCACATTCTTACCAAACAACAAGCGATAGAGAGACTCGAAGATCTTTCTTATTCCCTTGATGATCAAAAAGGTGTTGAATTTGATCTATATGTTTTACAAGATCAGAATCTAGATTTTTATTATATTGCAGATTTAGATGATGAAAATATTTTATTTGGTCAAGCTATTACAGATGATCAGTATGACGATAAATTTTTTGCTAATCATGAACCATCGCTTAAAAATTCAAATGGT
>CACIJJ010000015.1 GCA_902587025.1 uncultured Candidatus Actinomarina sp.
TATAAATTTTCAGTAATTTTTGGAACAATAGACAAAGTATCTGCGACTATTCCAAGATCAGAAATTTGGAATATAGGAGCTTCTTCATCCTTATTAATTGCAATAATATATTTTGAGTCTTTCATTCCAACTTGATGTTGGGTAGCTCCTGAAATACCTAATGCAATATAAACATCAGGTTTGACAGTTTTACCAGTTTGACCAACTTGTTGTGAATATGGCATCCAACCTGCATCAACTATGGCTCTTGTACCTCCAATTGCTGCATTAAGCTTACTTGCTAGATCTTCTACTAGAGATAAGTTTGAGCTATCAACCATTCCTCTTCCAGCAGATACAACTATTTTTGAATCTTCTAGCTGAGGACCGGTTTTCTCTTCAATAAATATATCAAATACCTCAGGATCTTCAGAATTGATTTCAATCGTCTCATAATTTGTGTTGCTAAGTTCTACTTGAACCTCTTCAAAAGATTTAGGTCTTATTAGAAGAAACTTTTTATCTGAAGTAATTTTTGAATTATATTCACTTTCTCCACCGTTTATTGAATTAGAAGTTATAACATTGCCTTCCTCAATCGAGAAGTTAATAACATTTGACACTTGACTGGAACTAAAATCAACAGACAAAAATGCTATTAGATCTCTACCAACATAAGTTGATGGAGCCATAATAAGTGAAATGGATTGTTCATCAACCATCGTTTTTAAAGTGTTTGCAACTGACCCAAGACTCAATTGCGTTTCATTACATTTTAAATATGTGTTTTTGAAACTCTCAGATCCGATGTTAGGTGATTCCTCTGTTCCCACTGTTGCAACTTCAAACTCTAGTCCTAATTCTTGTGATTTTGCAATGATTTCCAAAGCTCCACTTGAAAGCTTACCTTCTACTACTTCACCAATAATTAATGTTTTCATATAGCTTTTAATTCCTTAAGTTTGTCTATTATTACTTGAAAGCCTTCGCCCTCATCTACTATTTTTTCACCTTGTTTTGTTGTTGAGACATCTTTAATGTCTATAAATTCAATATTCTGAACAGCACTAAATTCGATATCGCTAAGTGATATTTTTTCAACTGGTTTAGATTTTGCCGCCATAATGTCTTTAAAGTTTGGATATCTTGGCTCTACACCTCCAGCTGTAACTGATAGGACACAATTTGATGGCATTTGAACTTTTTCTGAACCTGTTGATGTCTGTCTAGTAAGAGAAACAGTATCTGCTATATCTACTGCTTTTATATATGAGATACATGGCAATCCAAGCATTCTTGATACTTGTTGTGGAATTACACCTGAATATCCATCTGTTGATTCAGTACCAAAAATTGTAATATCAGCTTCAACTTTTTTGGAAAGTTCACTTAGGACATTTGCTGTCATTAATGAATTTGATCCTGAAAGAGAATCATCCTCTAAAACTAGTGCTTTGTCTGGGCCCATTTGTAAAGCTTGCTGTATACCCTTTTCTGTACCCATTTTTCCCATAGAAATAACAGTTACTTCTGCGTCAAATTTTTCTTTTAACTGTAACGCGACTTCAATACCATATCTGTCTGTATCATCTAATACTTGTTCATCCGGCCTACTTACAAGACCTTCCGAATATGTAATATCTAGAGCGGGATCTGGAATTTGTTTTGCACAGACTGCTATTTTCATATTTTCTATTTTAATATTACAAATTTAAATAGCTAAATTAATTTGACCTAAAAAACTTCTCATAAAATTTTGAAATGTTTTTGAGGTTTTATCTGCAATTTCTATTACTTCTTCATGAGATAATGGTGAATCAGAAATGCCTGCTGCTAAGTTGGTGACCAATGAAAAAGCAGTAACATCAATTCCAGAATGTTTTGCGACTATTGCTTCTGGAACAGTGGACATTCCAACTAAATCAGCACCAATAGTTTTTGCAAAATTAACTTCCGAAGGAGTTTCATAAGTTGGTCCAGTAAACCAAGCATAAACACCCTCCTTGTATTCAAAATATTCTTTAGAAATTTCTTTTGCTAATGCTCTAAACTTCGAATTATAAACTTCTGTCATATCAGGAAATCTTGGTCCAAATTCATCTAAATTTTTACCTATTAACGGGTTATTGCCCGTTAAATTTATATGATCTTTAATTGCAACTATGTCTCCTGGTGAGTAATTAGCATTAATACCACCTGCTGCATTAGTTACAATTAGATTTTTAATTCCTAAAGTAGCTAAGACTCTAGTGGGTAATACAAGGTCATGAATGTCATAACCCTCGTAATAATGTGCCCTACCAGATAATATTGCGGTTATTTTATCTTCAACTTCTACAAAGGTCAGAGTTCCAGAATGCCCTTGTACGGCTGGTTTTATAAAGTTTGGTATTTCCGAATAATCAAAAGTTGCAATTGGATCAAAGCTATTTTCAAAGCCTCCCATACCTGAGCCTAAAATAATTGCAGACGAAACCTCTGAATTAAAGTTTTCTTTCAGATAATTACTTGATTCATTAATTTTATCTAACATTTTGTTTCTATCAGTCATGATAAATGATTGGCACTGCTTTTACCTGGAAATATATTTTCGATTTCATAAATATCTGAAATAGTTGAAGCAATATCTGAAAAAGTATTACCTTCACCAATATATTTCGGATTTAGATTCTTTTTGTAAATAACAAAAGGTACATACTCTCTAGAATGATCAGTTTTACCATCAGTTGGGTCAGTACCATGATCACCAGTAATAATAATTATATCATCATCATTCAAGACACTCATTAGCTTATCTAAACCATCATCAATAATTTTTAAACCTTCATAATATCCTGCTGGATCTTCTCTATGTCCGTAAAGCATGTCTAGGTCAACTAAGTTAATAAAATAAAAATCATAACTGTTGTCTTCATATTCATTAATCAATATTTCTAAACCATTTTTATCACCTTCTGTGTGAATTGAATTACTGAGAAATTCATCACCAAATAAATCAGAAATTTTTCCAATTCCCAGAGAATTTTTTCCATATTTAAATAATTGGCTAAGAATTGTTTCTCCTGGGGGAGTAATTCCAAAGTCTTTTCTATCGTAAGTTCTTTGAAAATTATCTTTCTCACCAATAAATGGTCTAGCGATTACTCTGCCAATATTGTATTCGTTACAATATTCTCTTGATATCTTGCAAATTTTATAAAGCTCATTTACTGGGAGAATATCTTCATGAGCTGCTATTTGAAAAACTGAATCACCTGACGTGTAAAGAATTAATTTTCCGCTTCTAAGATGTTCTTCACCAAGTTCATTAATTATTTCTGTTCCAGATGCATGATAATTTCCTATAAATTCGTATCCTGATTCTGAAGATATTTTATCAATTAATTCACTTGGAAAACCTTTTGGAAATACTGAAAAATCTTTTTGTGTTATTAATCCACCAATTTCCCAATGCCCAGTAGTTGAATCATTTCCTTTTGATGACTCTGCAAGCTTTCCTACAATAGAGCAAGTTACTTCATCTTTGAGTCCGTTTATATTAGTGATTGCTCCAAAACCAAGCTTTTCAAAAGTAGGTAGATCAAGCTGACCATTTGCTTTTGCTACATTACCAAAAGTATTTGCGCCTATGTCACCATAATTCTCAGCATCTGGAGCTTCACCAACACCTAGGGAATCTATTACAATCAAAATGCATTTAGACATTATTTTTAAGTTGTTCCAAATAGCCTATCGCCCATGTCCCCAAGACCAGGAACAATGTACCAGTTATCATCTAATTTTTCATCTATTGAAGCAGTTACTAGCGTAATGTCAGGATGGTTTTCCTTGATTTTGTTTATGCCTTCTGGCGCTGAGATTACTGTTAAGGCATGAATATTTTTAGGATTATATTTTTTTACAGTTTCTATGGCGAACGATAATGAACCTCCAGTTGCTAACATTGGCTCTAAGATAAATACATTTTTATCGACTAAATCAGGAAGTTTTTCATAATAATTTTCTGGTTGAGCTGTTTCTTCATTTCTTTGAACTCCGATATAACCAAATGAGATATTTGGTATTAATTGTTGTACGCCATCCATAAGTCCAAGACCAGCTCTTAAAACAGAAATGGCAACCGAATTATTCTCAATTTGTACACCTTTAGTCTTTGTAAGTGGTGTATCTATTTCTTTTGAAAGAGTAGTGAGATGTTTTGTAGCTTCAACGACTAAAAAATAAGAAAGTTTTGATGCAGAATCTCTAAATGTATCAAAATCTGTATTTTTGTCTCTTAAATTAGTTAGGTAATGATCTTTAAGAGGATGTGAAATTTCTATTAATTCCATATTTCTTAGGGTACATTAAATAATTTATCTTTACTAGCACTAATTATTTATAGTAAATATAATTCATAAGTCATTAAGTTAAATGTTAACTAATATAGTTAATTGCTAATAGATAAGGATTTAAATGCCAGTAAAAATAAGGCTAGCCCAGAGAGGTAAAAAAAAGAATAGAACTTTTAGAGTTATTGTTGCTGATTCAAGGTCTCCTAGAGATGGAAAATTCATAGAAGATCTTGGATTTTATAATCCACAAGATAATCCCTCATCAGTTGAAATTGATGTAGAAAAAGCTGTGTCATGGTTAGAAAAAGGCGCTCAACCTTCAGAAAGAGCACAGAAGATATTGGAGATATCGGGAGCATGGGCACAGTGGAGATCCTCAAAGGGTGAAGTTGTATCCATTCCCACACCTCCAGAACCAAAAATAAAAAGTAGCTCAAAAGCACACAACAAGAAAAATGAAGATCAAGCTGATGATACTAATGAAGAATCCGCTGAAGAAGAGAATAAAGGCGAAGAAGAATGAGTGATACTGGAAAAATAGTCAGAAACGTTGTTGAATATATAATTTCACAAATTGTAGAAGATGAAAAATCTGTAAAAGTAGATATCTCATCTTCAGATGATGAGAACGTTGCTATTGAAGTAAGAACCGCTCCTAGTGACATGGGAAGAGTCATTGGAAAACGTGGTAGAGTTGCACGTGCAATCAGGACTGTAGCACAGGCTGCTGCAGACGAAGAAGGTCTTCAATCAACTGTTGAATTTATTGACTGAAAATAGATCATATTTAATTGGAAAATTAGGTAAACCTCACGGTCTTCAAGGTTATCAATATATAAATATTGACAAATATTTTAGAGATATAAAAATGAATGATGTTTCAGTCGTTATAGATAATAATTCCTTAGTAATCGAAGACTTTAAATCACATCTTAAAGATAGAAATTTGATTAAATTTAAACACATCAACTCAATTGATGAAGCTGAAAATAATAGAAACTTTGACGTCTACATAGTTGATAAATACAGAACTTTAAAAAATAAGGAACTCCTACCGTGGCCAGGATTTTTTATTAATTATGATTTATCAAATGAAGTTATATTGCTGGATTACTTTTATTCTTCAAATTTAATTCTTTGTAATATTAAAAAAAATGATGAGGTATACGTTGTATCTTATGACAAAGATAATTTTTTTTATGAAGATGGTAATCTTTATTTAACTATTAATTAACCAGTCATATATTTTACTTGTTGGTTCATCTTCTAAATATTCAGGATGCCACTGTATTCCAATTGCGTCCCAGCCATTGGTTATTTCAATTCCTTCGATAACTCCATCATCAGATCTTGCTGAAATAATTAAATCTTTACCTAATTTATCGATACCTTGATGATGTATGCTATTAACTTCAAAATTGTTTGACTGCACAATGCCTTCTAATTTTGTATCTTTTTCAACGATTATTCTATGAACATATCTTCTTGCGTCACCATAAGGTTTTTGATGTTCAATTTCATTAAAACCACTTTTTTTTAGATCTTGATGCAGTGTTCCACCTTTGTAAACATTTAATAGTTGATGGCCTCTACATATAGCCAGTGTTCTAATATTTTTATTTTCAGCCTCTTTAAGTAAGTTTAATTCTGTTGTGTCACGTAAATCATCTACTCTTTCTACCGTATCATCTTGGTTTTGGTCATACATTTTGGGATTTATATCACCTCCACCAGTAACTACGAGTGCGTTTATTCCAGATAAATTAATTGTTTCCCTATTTTGTTGCGGGATGATATTAACTTGTGCTCCATGATTATTACATTGTTTTATAAAATCAAAATTTAAAACTGAGCATTCAATTTCACCGGCAGACATTTTTACATCTTTATTTCCTGTACTAATTCCTACTATAAAATTATTCATTTATATAAAACACAGTTTGAACTTCAACACAGACATTAAGTGGCAAACTTGAAACTCCCACTGCAGACCTTGTTGGTTTTTCCGAAAAGAACTCATCTAATTTATCAGTAAAACCATTTAATACTTTAGGTTGATCTATAAAGTCCGGTGAAGAATTAACAAATCCTAATACATTTACAGGAATTATTTTTTTTACATCTGAAATTGTTAAAAGTGAAGCAATAGTAAGTTCCGCACATAATGACGCTGCATCGTACCCTTCCTCTATAGAAATTTCATTAGGAATTTTACCGATAATTTTCTTTTCGTCAGTGATAGGAACATGTCCTGAAGTATATATAAAGTCACCAATCTTTTTCACTGTTACATAGTTACCAGCTGCTTTTGGTGCCTCAGGCAATTTATCATTCATCTTTTGATAATTTTTCAAGTAAACCTACAACACGATTTGAATAACCCCATTCATTGTCATACCAGCAAACTACTTTGATATGGTTGTTATTTAGTATTTGTGTTGATGAAGCATCATAAATACTTGAATGAGGATTCTTGAGAATATCTGTAGAAACAAGGGGGATGTCTGAGTAATCTAGAATTCCTTTAAGTTCATTTTCAGAAGCTTTTTTTACTGCATTATTTATGTCTTCAATTGTTACTTCTTTTTCTACTTCAACAACAAGGTCTACAACACTACCATTCGGGACAGGAACTCTCATAGCCATACCATCAAGTTTTCCATTTAACTCGGGTAAAACCATACCAACAGCCTTAGCTGCACCAGTAGATGTTGGAATTATATTTTGTGTTGCGTTTCTTCCTCTCCTAAAGTCGCTGTGAGTTGTCTCTGCTAGTGCTTGATCATTTGTATAAGCATGAACAGTTGTCATCAATCCTGATTTAATTTTAAAGTTATCATTTAACACCTTTGCTATTGGAGCTAAACAATTAGTCGTACATGATGCATTAGAAATCAATTTATCGTCTGGATTTAAGGAATTGTCGTTTACACCTAAAACTACTGTTGCATCTATTTCATCTTTAGGGGGTACTGTTAGGACAACTTTTTTTGCACCTGAGGAGATGTGTTTATCTAATGAGTCTTTATCTCTAAAAAAACCAGTTGATTCTACTACCAAATCAACACCTAAATCACTCCAAGGAATCTCTCCAGGATCACTGTGGGATATTAATTTAATTTTTCTGTCCCCAACAATTAAGTAATCATCCTCTAATTCAACATTCAGGTTTAAAATTCCCATTATTGAATCATGTTTAAATAGATATGATAATGTTTCTTTGTCACCTAGGTCATTAATTGCAATTACGTTTAAATCTGAATTTGATTCAACAATTATTCTTAAAATAGACCTACCTATTCTTCCAAAGCCATTTATTCCAATATTATTCAAATTGCTCCTCCGATGATTTCACCGCTTCAATTATCCTTGAGGCATAACCCCATCCATTATCAAACCAAATGATTAGTTTTAATTTATCTTCATCAATACACATAGTTGATAATCCATCAATTAACCCGGAGAGAGAATTTCCAACCACATCTGAAGAAACAATTGGATCATAAGTAAATCCAATAATATTTTTCAATGAATTATCTTTGATTACTTTCTCAAGATAACTATTCACCTCATCTTTAGATGTTTTAGTTTTTAAATTCAAAGTTAAATCGATCGTACTTCCATCTGGTACGGGTACTGTCATTGAAAACGAAGCTATTTTATCTTTAAGCATTGGTAATGCACTCTCAATAACCTTTGATGAATTAGTAATTGATGGAATAATATTTTCTCCAGCTGCTCGATTTTTTCTAAATCCAGCACCCGCTACATCAGCAAGACGATTCGAATTTGAATATCCATGAACCGTTGTTAAAAATACTTCATTAATTCCATACTCAGACTCAATAACTTTTAGAATGGGACCAACCGCGTTTGCAGTGTTTGAGCCAAAAGAAATAATGTCTGATTCCAAACTTATTGATTCATCGTTACATCCTGACACGAGTAATGGAATATTCGAAAAATCAACTGGAGTTGAAGCTATAAATACTTTCTTTGCACCTTTAGATATATGATTTTGAGCTTCATCTAAATTTTGAGATTTACCAGTTGCTAATATGACTATATCTGTATTTAGACTTGTCCAGTCCGATTCATCTGCATTTTTCCATGAATTAAAGATAGTTTCTTTTCCATTAACCGATATTACGTCATCAGAGACATTTACTTCATGACTCAATTTTCCATAAATTGAATCGTATTTGAGTAAATAAATTAAATTATCTTTATCTGCAGTATCAGATACAGAAACGATATTTATATTATCTTCTTCCAGAGTTTGTCTAAAAATGTCTCTACCAACTCTTCCGAAACCAACTAAAGATACGTTAACCAACTGTAATTCCTCACTTCTGTTTTTTTACAAAAATATTGGTACAATCAAATAATAATATTATCGAATTGTTGAAAATTATGTCTAATTTAGATAAAAAAATTGAAAATTATATTTTTGGAAATATTCCAACTTCAGAATTACTTGATAAGGCCTATGATATAAAAGTTCAAAATTTTGGTAAAACAATAACATACAGTCCTAAAGTTTTTATCCCTTTAACAACATTATGTCAGGACTCTTGTGCCTATTGCACTTTTGTAAAAACCCCAAAAGAGGGAGGTACTTATCTTACATTTGAAGAAGTTGATGCTATCGCAAATGTGGGAGATAAATCAGGATGCTTTGAAGCTCTATTTACGCTTGGGGATAAACCAGAAATTAAATGGACTTTTGCAAAAGAGGAATTAAGACGATTAGGTTTTAGTACAACTTTTGATTACTTGATTGAAAATGCAAAAAGAGTAAATGAAAAATACCATTTATTTCCTCACATTAATCCTGGTTTAATGTCAAGAAAGGAAATTAAACAATACAGGCAATATTCACCATCTGGTGGCTTAATGCTTGAATCCTTTTCAAAAACCTTATCTCAGAGAGGTAATGCACATTATGGTGCAAAAACTAAAGATATAAACTTAAGATTAGAAACTCTTGAAAATGCAATGAATGAAAAATATCCAATGACCACAGGTCTATTGTTGGGAATTACTGATACTAAAAATGAAATCATTCAAGACATATATCAACTTATTCGAACCTGTAAAGTAAATACATCCATTCAAGAAGTGATACTTCAAAATTTCAGAGCAAAGCAAAATACATTAATGAAGAATCATTCAGAAATAGTAAACGATCTATTTATGAGAATAATTGCAACAACACGGTTATTTTTGCCAAATCACATTTCATTACAAATACCTCCAAATTTAGCAAGCAATATTGAATTATTTTTAAAATCTGGAATAAATGATCTTGGAGGAATATCTCCAAAAACAATTGATTGGGTTAATCCAGATCATAAATGGCCAAATTTAATCGAACTTAAAGACGTAATTAAACAAACAGATCAAAATCTTATCCCTCGTTTACCTGTCTATCCTTCATATATAAATAAAGATTGGTTAAGCCCAAGTATTTATGAAAAAGTAAGTAATGTAGTTAATGAAAATGGATACCCAAAAGAACATGAATTTACAAAATAACATATCTTTTTTGAGGATTCGTCCGTGTGATTCAGATAATGAAATTTATCTAAATTCAAGAAAAAAAGAGGGAACTTCATCTTTTTATATAGACAAACCCGTTGATCTTGAAAAAATACATAAAAAAGATTTCCAAACAATTTCAGAAAACAAACATGATGAATCATTTCAGTGGTTTGTAACTTACAAAAATTGGAAAGAATTTGAAGATGTTGATTCCCACAGGATAGTTTATAGATCCTCTAACAATTTAGAAAATGACATTGAAGTAATTACAAGATTAAATCCATCCTATGTACTTCTAACTGATTTAGAAAACATTAAATTTCTAAAGAATATTCAACCATCACTTAATTTTAAAATATCAAAATATGTTAACTCCATAGAGGAAGCAAAAGAATCTATGGCAAAAGGAGTCCAAGATCTCTGGCTAAGAGACTGGAGTTATAAAGATATAAAAGAGTTAAAAAATAATTCAAATTTTGAATTATTCGAGAGAACACTATTTTCACTTGTTGATGTAAATAAAGCTCGAAAATTACTATCAAAAATTCAATTTACTAATTTTTTACAATTACGAGATGTAAGAGGCTATAAACGATTTCCTACAAATTGGTCTCCAGGCTCTGGAAAGGAAATTCCAAAACTAAATGGATTAACATATAACCTTTCATCTTCCTTCAAATCAACTAATTTTGAAAAAATCTTATCTAAAGCTCAAGAAGGAAATGAGATTAGTAATGATGAATTAGAAGAACTTTTTAAAACGTCTGGTAAGTATATAAACAAAATCGCAGAAGTTGCAGATAATTTAAATCGTTCAATTAATAAAGATGATGTAACATTTGTCAAAAATCGTAATATTAATTACACAAACCAATGCTATTTTAAGTGTGGCTTTTGTGGATTCTCAAAAGGACCAAAAAGTCTTAATCTCAAAGAAAAACCATATAACCTAGAGCCACAAGAAGTTGTGAATCGAAGTGTTGAAGCTTTTAACGACGGAGCTTCTGAAGTATGCCTGCAAGGGGGTATTCATCCTGAGTACACGGGTAAATTTTATCTAGAACTTGTAAAACAGATTAAAAAAGAAGTACCTGATTTACATATACATGGATTTACTCCTTTAGAAATTTGGCAGGGTGCTGAGACTATAAATTTAAGTGTCGAAGATTACCTAATCTTACTAAAGGATGCAGGATTAAATACACTACCAGGGACAGCAGCTGAAATACTTGATAACAGAATAAGAAAATATTTATGTCCAGATAAAATTACATCTGAACAATGGGGATATGTTATGGAAGTGGCCCATTCTTTAGAAATTAAATCTACAGCGACAATTATGTTTGGTCACATTGATGATATAAAATCTTGGGTCAATCATTTTGATTTAATTAAAATGATTCAAAAGAGAACTAAGGGCTTTACTGAAATAGTTCCATTGCCTTTTGTACACATGGGTTCTCCAATTTTTCTTCAGGGAAAAAGCATGCCAGGACCTACTTGGGATGAAGTAACTTTAATCCATGCTCTTGCAAGAATTTATTTTTATGGCTCAATTGATAATATTCAGGCAAGTTGGGTAAAACTGGGACACGATGGTGCTTCAAAACTACTTCATGCAGGTGTTAATGACCTTGGTGGAACACTAATTAATGAAAATATTAGTAGAGCTTCAGGTGCTGATCATGGTCAGCACACAACCGATATAGAATTTGTTGAACTTATTGAGAAAAATAATAAGAAGCCTTTTTTAAGAAATACTCTTTATACAGAAAAAAAGAGCTTGTCTGCAATTTCAAATTTAGAGAATGTTATCAAACTTTAACGTTATTACTTTATTCCCTGAGATATTTCAAAAGTGGATAAATGTTGGCGTTCTTTCCCATGGTATTAAAGAAAAATTATTTGAATTTAGCAGCACTAATTTAAGAGATTATGGCATTGGTAGTTATAAACAAGTGGATGACGCTCCTTACGGTGGAGGACCAGGCATGGTATTAATGGTTGAGCCTTTAGATTATGCAATTAAGGAATCGAAGAAAGATATCAACATATTTTTATCACCAAGCGGACAACAATTAAATGAAGATTTGATACAAGATCTTCACGGATATGAATCAGCGAATATTATTTGTGGAAGATATGAAGGCTTTGATCAAAGAATAATCGAAATGCATAGCGATTATGAAATTGCGATCGGACAGACGGTTGTATCTGGTGGAGAGGTTCCTGCGATGTTTTTAATTGAAGCTTTGGTAAGAAAAATTCCAGGAATTCTTGGGAATTCAGAATCTCTAACAAATGAATCATTTACAAACAACAAATCTGATTTTCCTGTATATACAAGACCTGAAATTTATGAAAATCTTAATGTTCCTGAAGTTTTGTTATCTGGTGATCATAGAAGAATTGAAGAATGGAAAAAGAATAATTTAAAAGACATTTAAACTCTTTTTATATCTATAATTTCAATCTGAGGGAACATGAATTTAATACAAGAAATT
>CACIJJ010000016.1 GCA_902587025.1 uncultured Candidatus Actinomarina sp.
ATGCGTGCAAGTGAAGTCTTGCCTACACCTTTTGGTCCTGAAAATAGGTAAGCATGGCCAATTTTATCATCCGATATTTGGGAGGAAATTAAAGAAACCGCCTCATCTTGTCCGACCATCTCTTTTAGATTTGCGGGTCTATATTTTCTATATAATGCTTGTTCCATATACGTAAATGCTAATAGGTTACCCTTCTATAGTGCACTGAAGAATTAAACTTAGTCAAATGAGAATCGGAGTTGATTTAGACGGTGTTGTTGCAAACTTCACAAAAGGCTGGACTGAATTATATGAAAAAGAATTTGGTAAAAAAATATTAGAGGAAGAGATAACTGAATGGGGCCTTTCTAAACCTTTAACACACTTTCAGGAGGAAATAGATTTCTGGAAATGGGCTAAAGATATCGACGGCTCATCCATTTTTAGAAATCTTGAACTGTACGAAAATGCTGTAGATGTTTTATATGAACTTTCAAAAAATGGTCATGAGGTAGTAATTATTTCCTCTAAACCATGGTGGTCAATACATGATACTTTAATGTGGCTTGGGGAAAATAAGATACCAACAAAAGAAATACATTTTATTGAGGAAAAGTGGAAAATAGATTGTGACGTTTACATAGATGATGCTCCATATCAGCTTGATAATTATATAAAAAACAGAAAAGATAAAACAATAATTAGATTTGTAAGACTGTATAACGATCCCCTGGAAGGCGTTTATGATTTAGAAGATTGGAATGATTTAATCGCTTTATTAAATTCCATTTAAGAATTAATCTGAAATTGTGAACGATTCTTTCATACTTAGAGATAGAAAATGGAGAGAGACTAACGAGCGAGTTACTTTGTCTTCTTATGCAATGTTATCTGAAGAATCAAAAGGTCGTTTTAAAAAAGAAGATCAGGATCCTTTTAGGACTGTTTTTGAAAGAGATAGAGATAGAATCATACATTCAAAAACTTTTAGAAGGTTGAAACACAAAACTCAAGTATTTATAAATCCAGACGGGGATCATTTTATAACAAGAATGACTCACACTTTAAATGTAACTCAAATTGGTAGATCTATCGCAAAAACTTTAGGACTAAATCCAGACTTAACTGAAGCTATCTGTTTAGGTCATGATGTAGGACACTCTCCTTTTGGTCACACTGGAGAAGAAGTTTTAAATGATATGCTAGATGGTGGTTGGAGCCATTCTGAAAATTCTGTAAGAATGCTATCGATTATTGAACCTTTGAATCTAACAAAAGAAACTATCAATGGAATAGAAAAACATCCGTGGAAATATGATGAACCTCCATTTACCAATGAAGGTTTAATTTGTAGATACGCCGATAGAATTGCTTATCTTTCACATGATGTTGAGGATGCTATAAGAGCTGGTGTGATAAATGAAAGCGAAATACCCAAAAGTATTACTTCTGAACTTGGTAGTCCAGGTAAAACTTGGATAAATTCACTTATCTCTGGAATTTTTAAAGCCTCTTCTGAAGGTATCCTAAGTATGGATGATGAAATTTTAAATATAATGAACAATCTACGAGAGTTCATGTTTGAAAAAGTATATCTCAGAGATGAAACAAAAAAAGAGAGGGCGGAAGCTAAAAAGGTTGTTGAAAAGCTGGTCATAAATTTTAAAAATAATCCAAACTTATTACCTGAACAATATAGGACTACACAATCAGAACTTGAAAATGCTGTAGATTATGTGGCTGGTATGACAGATAGGTTCGCCCTGAAAGAATTCAACAAACTATAGTTATTGTCCCTTAAACTTTGGATCCCTCTTTTCCATTCTAGCAAAAATTCCTTCTTTCAAATCTTCGGAACTCAAAAAGGATGTACTCCACATTCTTACTAAATCTAATGACTGATCAGAAGTTAACTCCTCACCTTTATCGAGAATCATTTTTGTACCCCTCATTACTAATGGCGAGTTTGAAGCAATCTCATTAGCTAATTCCATAGCCCCATTAATAAGTTCTTCGTGGGTGTCAAAAGTGTGATTTACAAATCCAATCTCCTTTGCATATTCACCATCAAAAGTTTTGCCAGTGTATGCTAATTCCCTTAGTAAGCCCTTTGAGATAATTTTAGGCATTCTTTGTAAAGCCCCAACATCAGCAACTAATCCCAGCTTTGATTCACCGATTGAAAATTGAGCATCTTTTGTTGAAAGCCTAATATCACAAGATGCTACTAAGTTTGTTGCACCTCCAATACTAAATCCTTGAATTGCAGCTATTGTTGGTTTCTGTGTTTTTGCGACAGTCGTAAAAGCGTCTTGAAATTTTTTTGTAATTTCCATAATTTCAATTCTTTCTTTCGCATTAGTTTTTAAATCTTCATTTAGGGCAAAAGCCTCTACAAGTAAATTTATATCTATACCTGCGGAAAATGTATCTCCTTTTGCTGCAATAAGAATTACTCTTACTTCGTCATTCTCATCTAGTTCTTTTATTAATTCTGGTAGTCCAAACCATAATTCATCGTTTAAGGCATTTTTTTTCTCAGGACGATTTAACCAAACTATCCCAATATTGTCTTTTATTTCTGAAAATATTTTTTTATCCATACTTACCTAACTTCTATCTTACTAAAATAACAAAATGGATGTATTTGAAGCTCTGTATACAACAAGGGCAATGCGAAGGGTGAAAGAAGATCCCATCCCCGATGAAATTATAAAGTCAATGATTGATTCAGCAATTCGTGCACCAAGTGGATCAAATAGACAAGACTGGAGATTCCTTGCTGTTACAGATCAGAAAGTCCGAAACCAATTAGCAAATATCTACAGAGAAACCTGGGATTACTATGTTAAGTCTTTCTACAATAGTTCATCTGATTTGGGTGCTTCGAATTTAAAAGACAAAGAACAAATTG
Organism: uncultured Candidatus Actinomarina sp.; assembly: GCA_902587025.1. Classification (GTDB taxonomy): domain Bacteria; phylum Actinomycetota; class Acidimicrobiia; order Actinomarinales; family Actinomarinaceae; genus Actinomarina. The sequence continues at coordinate 2,894 of CACIJJ010000016.1, forward strand.
AATCGGTTCGAAGAATTAGTAATTCTGCAAGTTGGCTAGCTGAAAATTATGATAAAGTTCCACTTTTGGTTTTAGCATTTTCAAGAAATGATCCTACTGGTTCATCAATTTATCCAGCAATATGGAGTTTGATGCTTGCTGCTAGAGGACACGGAATTGGGACTTGCTTGACAACTGTAATGAGTTTTAAGACAGAAGAAGTTTATAAAATTCTTAATATTCCTGCAGATAAAGGTTGGACCTTAAATGCGACTATTACTGCAGGTTACCCTTTAGGTAAATGGGGAGTTGCAACAAGAAAACCTGTGGAGGAAGTTACTTTTTTAAATAAATGGGGTGAATCACCAGATTGGAATTTAAATGAACCCCTTTGGAATTACTAGATAGTAAATTCTTTAGCACGCCCGGAGGGAGTCGAACCCCCAACCTTCTGATCCGTAGTCAGACGCTCTATCCAGTTAAGCTACGGGCGCTTGGCGGAGAGGGAGGGATTTGAACCCTCGAGGGGACTTTCGTCCCCCACTCGCTTAGCAGGCGAGCGCTTTAGACCACTCAGCCACCTCTCCAAGCTTGCGGAGGGAGTGGGATTCGAACCCACGGTATGGAATACATACATTAGTTTTCAAGACTAACGCCTTCGTCCGCTCGGCCATCCCTCCAAACTAAAATCTTTTTGCGGAGGGAGAGGGATTCGAACCCTCGAAGGGGATAAACCCTTACACGCTTTCCAAGCGTGCGCACTAGGCCAGACTATGCGATCCCTCCATGAAAAGACCTAAAGTATTAGTTTAATTACCTCTTACTTTCAAAGAAAGAGGATAATATAACTTCAGATTCATGGGACAAAATATTATCTCTTATCTCAACAAAGTGATTAAGTCTTTTATCCTGTGGAATATTATAAAGTGTGTATGCTGCACCCGATTTTAGATTTGGTGAGCTGTATAAAAGAGTTTTGATTCTTGCATTGACTATTGCTCCTGCACACATGGGATCAGGCTCTAGGGTAATGGCAAGAGTGGTGTTTTCTAATCTCCAAGTTTTCAAGATCTGGGATGCTTCTTTAATCACCAATATCTCGGCATGTGCTGTTGGATCTTGATCAATTTCACGCCTGTTGTGTGCCTTTGTAATTAATTTATCATCATTGTCAAAAAGTGCAGCTCCGATTGGCACTTCATCTATCTTAAGTGCTTTCTTTGCCTCTGCTAAAGCTACTTGCATTTTTTCTATATCAGATTTATATTTCATATCCCTAAACTTATTCTAGGAGGGATCGCATAGTCTGGCCTAGTGCGCGACACTCGAAATGTCGTGAGTCTTTATAGGCTCCGTGGGTTCGAATCCCACTCCCTCCGCTTTAAACTTCAGTTTCTAAAACTCTAGTATTAATATTGAAAAGTGCTTGAGTTTTTTATCTTCGCTTCAGTAACTGCCATAACACCAGGCCCCAACAATTCAATGCTTATGGCATCAGGTATAAAATTTGGCAGACGACCTTCAATTCCTCATTTCTTAGGAATTTGGCTTGGTTTTACATTTTTATTTTTTGTAGGGGGTTACATTCTTTCATTTGTTCCTAGTGAGGTATTTACTTACCTTCAATATATTGGATATGGAGTAATTGTTTATATCGCATACAAAATTGCCACGACCAAAACATCAACTAATAAAAGTAAAATAGAAAAACCATTTACATTTATACAGGCTTGTTTGTTTCAATGGGTAAATCCAAAAGGTGTTGTAATGGCAATTTCTGGATTAACAGCCTTTAATATAACCCACTTACAAGGGACACTAATTTACTTTTCAGTTCTTCCATTTTGCGTTGGAATTTGGTTACTTTTAGGGGAAAAGTTACAAAATTGGTTGAGAAAAAATTCTACTCTTGAGAGAACTGTTTATATATTCTTAGGTCTAAGTATGATAGCAAGCTTACTTTTAGCTTAACTTTTCAACCCCTAAGATATCCCCCAAGCTATCAGAAAATTCTACTCCTCCATCTTCAGTTTGATTATTTTCAAGTAGAGCTATCAATATTCTTCCAACTGCAATAGCAGTACCGTTTAATGTATGGAGTAAAGCTGTATCTTTTTCAACTTTTGTGCGAATATTTAACCTTCTGGCCTGAAAATCAGTTGTGTTTGAACAAGATGTTACTTCTCTGTATGTATTCTGACTTGGTATCCATGCTTCGATATCAAATTTTTTAGCAGCAGATGAACCTAGATCACCGGTGCAAACATCAACGACTCTATAAGGAATTTCTAGCTCTTGTAAAATCTCTTCTTCAACTGAGAGAATAAATTCATGTTCTTCTTCTGATTTTTCAGGATTACAAAAAGAAAACATTTCTACTTTATCAAATTGATGCACTCTAAATATTCCAGTTGTGTCTTTTCCATAAGTTCCAGCTTCTCTTCTAAAGCAAGTTGAATATCCTGCATATCTGATAGGTAGTTTGTCAAAATCAAGAATTTCATCACCGTGTAAAGCAGCAAGTGATACTTCTGACGTACCAACTAGAAATAGGTCATCATTTGGAATCTCATACACTTGATCTGAATCATCAGGGAAAAATCCAGTTCCAAAAAGAGCATTTTCTCTAACCAAAACTGGTGGAATTGTTGGATTGAATCCTTTTTCAGACAATTTATTCATCGCATAAGAAACTAGATTAAATTGCATTTTCACCAAATCTCCAAATAAGTATGAAAATCTAGAACCTGAAACACTTGAGGCTTTTTCTACATCAATTAAACCTAATTTTTCTCCAATATCTAAATGCGATAGTGGATTTTTCATATCTTTAGGCTTTCCTACTTGCTTTAGTTCTTTATTGTCGGCATCTGTTTTTCCAACAGGAGATGAAGTGTTGACAATATTTGGAATTTTAATCCACTCGTTTAGAAACTTTTCTTCTTTTTTCTGTGTTTCTTCTGTTAGCTTTTTTACCTTTTGACTAAGTTTTTCAGCCTTTTGTAATAATTTATCCTTTTCATCCCCATCTGATGAGGCAATCTCTTTCCCTAATTTTTTTTGGTCAGACCTGAGTTTTTCGGATTCAAATTTTGACTCTCTTCGTTCTTCATCAAGTTTTTTTAAATTTTGTAAATCAATTTTTAAGTCTCTTTTTTTAAGATTTGTTTCAATAATTTCAAGATCAGTTTTTATAAGTTGTGGATCTATCATGATTTAGTCCTCTGGTGGTATAAATGCTTTGACAGAATATATATTATCTTCGAAATCTTCTTCATTTTCTACTTCTTCGACAAGTATAAACCACTCATATAGAATTCCTTTTTCAATTTCTAAAGGATCTAAGTAATAACTTTTACTTTCAAAAGGACCAATAGTGTTTAGTTTTGTTCTTTTTTCATAAACTGTATCTCCTGATTCATCTGTTACCAAGATTAAAACAAGAACTTCTGTTTCCTCAACATTTCCTTCATTTGCAATTACTAATTGTAGTGACGTAGGCTGATCAAGTAATACTCTATAACCTTCCTCGGTAATAGCTATTGATTCAGGTACAAATTCAACACCTGTTACAGAAATATCTCTTCTCAGAAAAAGACCACTTTTATTTTCAATTGCTCTATCAACGATAAGTTCAGCAAATTGATATGCGTTTGATTCGATACCTGTATATTCAATATTAAAAAAATCTGGTAAAAATAAATTTTCGTTATCTGATTTAATTTTTATTTCTGACAAGAAATTGCTGTAAGCTTTATCCCCAACAGATAAACTTGTAATACTTTCTGCAATAGACTCCTCAAGTAGTTGTGAGTATTCCTGATCAACTAAATTTAATATTGAGACCTGAAAAGTTTCCAAACCTTTTAACCAAGATGTTGTAGCTATTTCTAATAATTCTCTCTCAGCCCCCGTGTAACTACTTTCAGAGTTAATAAGGATATTGTTTGCTTCTTGAGCATCTCTTATTATTTCGATAAAAGTCGATTCAAATTCATCCCTGTTTAATTCATCAAAATTTATTAGCTTACCATATTTCTCTGCTGCCTCTTGATGAAGACTTGATATAACATAAGCCTCTTCTAAAAATGTATTTACTTCGGAAGATTCTGAAAAATTATC
>CACIJJ010000017.1 GCA_902587025.1 uncultured Candidatus Actinomarina sp.
ACTTGATGCACATACAGAAGCTTGGGAAGTAGAGCCATTTGATGAAATAGCTTCACTCACAACTCTTATCGTGTACGGAAAATCAGCCTTTGGAGGAATAACAGGTAGTATCGCTTTTTCTGCCAAAGCACCGTGACCTATCTCCCTTCTTTTTGGTCCCCTCATCATATAGGCCTCACCTGTTGAATATGGTGGAAAATTATAATGATGCATATATCTCTTTGAGGTAACAGTATCTATGGTGTCTAACATTTGTTCAAGCCTTGACATGCCCAGTGTTGTTACATTCAATACCTGAGTTTCACCTCTAAGAAACAAAGATGATCCATGAACCATAGGTAATAAATTGATTTCAGAAGAAATATTTCTAATGTCTATTGGAGATCTTCCATCAAGCCTTGGTCCTCCACTAACAACCCTATCCCTAACTAACTCTTTAAATATTGATTTATAAGCTAATTTGATAGCTTTAGAGTTATCCTCTTCTTCATCTAAAAATTCTTCAACAATTTTTTCTTGTAATTCATTTTGGCGTGAGCTTCTCTCAGATCTATCAATTATTGAAGCAATTTCATTAAGTTCCTCTTTGCAGCTTGTTTCAATTTTTGACTTTAATTCTTCGGTGTAATCTTCAATAAGTGGCCAATCAATAGATGGGATATCATTCATTGAAACCAACTCTTTTTGAGAATTTATTAATGATAAAATATAATCTTTAGACATGTCTATACCGTCTGCAACTATATCTTCAGATGGAGCAAGGCTTCCTTCGTCTATTTTTTCAAACGTATTTTCCTTAGCGCCAGCTTCAACCATGACAATATCAATTTCATTATTTTCATTGAGTTTTCCAGCTATGACCATATCAAAAATTGAATCTTCTTGTTCAGTATTTGTAGCTTGTACAACCCATTTATCATTAATGAGAGACATCCTTACTGCGCCAACTGGTGATTCCAATGGAATACCAGCAAGTTGTAAACCAAGCGAGGCAGCATTTAAAGATAAAACGTCATATTCGTTTTCATTATCAACACTCAAAACGGTTGCAATAATTTGTGTTTCACATCTAAAACCATCTTTAAAAGAAGGCCTTAGTGGTCTATCAATTAATCGACACGCTAGAATTGCTTTCTCTGTTTGTCTTCCTTCTCTTCTAAAGAATCCACCAGGAATTTTACCAGCAGCATACATTCTCTCTTCGACATCGACGGTCAAAGGAAAGAAATCAATTCCTTCTCTTACTGATTCATTTGCAACTGTTGTTACAAGAACATTTGTATCTCCAGATGTTACAACTACAGAACCAGGAGCCTGGAGCGCTAATTTACCTGTTTCAAATTTAATTTCTTTATCACCAATATTGCATGTGACATTTGTTACGGACATTTATCCTCATTTCCAAGATGAGGTTATTAATTGCCAGCTTTCCTTAAAAGCTCTCAATTAACAACACTCTATCTTATATTTATTTACTTTCTTAAACCAAGTTTATCAATTAAAGAACGATATCTCTCAACATCTTGATTTTCAAGATATTGAAGAAGCCTTTTTCTTTTACCCACAAGCATCAATAATCCTCTTCTTGTGTGATGGTCTTTCTTGTGTATTTTTAAATGATCGGTTAAATCATTTATTCTTTGTGTAAGTAAAGCAACCTGTACTTCAGTTGAACCGGTATCATTTTCAGATTTACCGTATTCTTTAATTATTTTTTCTTTGGTTGTCATTCGAAATAATATTAGTAGTCAATAGATCTAAAGTGTAAATTATCTGTATTTCTTTGCGGATTCAATATCATCCAAAACTTGGTTTTTTAGCTCATCAGTAGTTTCAAACTTTTGCTCATCACGGATAAAATTTTTCAAAAAAAGCTTTATTTCCTTGTGATATATATCATCATTAAAATTTAAAATATGTGCTTCAATTTTTACAGAATCTTCATCATCAACGGTTGGATTTAATCCAATGTTAGCAATGCAATTTAACCTTTTTTTATCAACTTCAACAACACCATAATATACACCGAATGTTGGTAAAAAGACTTCTTCATCTAGTGTGAGATTTGCAGTTGGAAAACCTAATTCACTTCCTAACTGTTTCCCTTTTTTTACTTTACCTGTAAGAGAGTAGTCTCTACCTAATAGATTATTAGCTTTATCAATCTCACCAGAAGATAGATAATATCGTAATTTAGTAGATGAAACTTTTTCATTATTTATTAAATAATCTTCTAGGAGAAAAATATTATCTTCACCAAAAGAATCAATCAAGGAATTTATATCACCAGATCTATTTTTACCAAATTTAAAATCTTTACCAACAACAATTTTTTTTATCCCAAGGTTTTCATCCAAGAACTTACAAAAATCACCAGATGATATTCGATTGAATTTTTCAAAATTTAGATAAATTAAATTTTTTGGTCTAAATGTTTCAAAGATTTTACTTCTCTCCTTTTTTGAAACTAAAGGTTTAAGAGAATCATTGAAATAAATCTTGGGCAACACGTCGAATGTAACAATATCGAATTGTTTATTTAAATCTCTTGTTTTTTTGAATAACTCTTGGTGGGCTAAGTGAACTCCATCAAAAGCACCAATGCAGATAATTTCAGAATTATCACTAAT
>CACIJJ010000018.1 GCA_902587025.1 uncultured Candidatus Actinomarina sp.
AAAATTTCCATCAACAGATGACATATTAGGCACATCAATGCAGAGTGTGGGTGAAGTTATGTCAATAGCTTCTACTTTTACAGAAAGCTTAACTAAAGCCATTAGGTCCCTCGAAATTGGTAAATCAGGAATAAGAAATATAGACAATAGGTTTATAGGAATGCCAAAAGAAATGCTACAAGATGAAATCAGAACCCCTAGACCTAGAAGAATATTTGCAATCCTTGAGGCGATTAGAAGAAACTGGCCACTTGAAGACATAGCAAAAATATCTTCTGTAGATATATGGTTTTTACAAGAAATTGAAAAAAGTTTTAATGTTAACCCTGAAAATACTCCATCCTCTGTTCTGAAAATGCTTGGATGGACGGAAGAAGATCTTGATAATAAAGAGTCTAAAAATGAATTGGAAAATAATAGAGTTTATAAGTTAGTTGATACATGTTCTGCAGAGTTCGAGTCCAAAACGCCCTACTTATACTCAACAAATGGTGTAAGTAACGACGATACAACAACTAACAAAAAGAAGGTTGTAGTTATTGGATCGGGTCCAAATAGAATTGGCCAAGGAATTGAGTTTGATTATTGCTGTGTTCATGGAATCAGTTCATTAAAAGAAAATGGATTTGAAGCAATAATGATAAACTCAAATCCGGAAACGGTTTCTACAGATTACGATACTGCAGATAAACTATATTTTGAGCCTCTTACATGGAGAGAAGTAAAATCTGTACTAAATAGAGAAAAGCCTGATTCGGTAATAATTCAACTTGGAGGTCAAACTCCATTAAAACTTGCAAAAAATATATCCAAAGAAGGTTTTAATATTGCTGGATCATCATTAGATGTAATTGACAAAACAGAAGATAGAGATCTGTTTCAAAAACTATGTTTAGATCAGAATATTCGACAACCAGAGTCTAAAATCTCAAAAAATGAGAATGAGTTAGTTGAAGCTGTGAAAGAAATAGGTTTTCCAGTCTTGTTACGGCCAAGTTATGTATTAGGTGGAAGAGCCATGAGAGTTGTTCAAAGTGATGAAGAACTTGAAAATTATTTGGATATATTAGCGAGTGCAGATGAAGATGGTAATCCATTTAAATCTGGTCCCCTTTTGGTTGATCAGTTTTTAACGGACACTATTGAAATTGATGTTGACTTAATTTCTGATGGAAAAGAAGTTTATATTGCAGGAATCTTAGAACATCTTGAGCCTGCTGGAGTACATAGTGGTGATTCTACAGCAGTCATTCCTCCATATAGTGTCAATGAGGAAATGTTGAAAGAGGTAGAGGAAAAAAGTAAAAAGCTTGCTTTAGGTCTAAATGTAAAGGGACTTCTAAATATACAATTTGCCATTAAAGACGAAGAATTATTCATATTAGAGGCGAATCCTAGAGCATCAAGAACGATGCCATTTGTTGCAAAAGTAACCGGCAATCAAATTATTAAAGCTGGAACATTATTAATGCTTGGTTATTCAATTGATAAAGTTAGAAATAAGACTAAATACTTGAGTAGCTCATCAAATAAAGTTGCAATTAAAAAGGCTATATTTCCATGGTCTAGATTTCCAGCTGAAGACACTATGTTAGGACCGGAAATGAAAGCAACTGGTGAAGTATTAGGAGTTGGAAAAGAGTTTGGTACTGCATTAAATAAAGCATATGCAGCTGCAGGTGTAGAAATTAATAATAAAGAGAAAGGGATATTTGTAACTTTAAGTGACAGCGAAAAGCCAAATTTTATTCAGACAGTAAATAAATATCTTGAACTTGGCTTCACACTTTACTCAACTGAAGGAACAGGAAAATTTCTTAAAACTAATGGTATTGATTCAGTAATAGTTGGTAAAGCTGATGACTTAGGACAAACTTCGTTAACAATAATTGAAGATAAATTAGTTTCTTTAGTAATCAATACACCAACATATGCAAATGAATTGTCAGATGGTTGGAAAATTAGACGTTTATCACATGAAACTGGAGTGGCGGTTGTTTCGTCTGTAAGAGAAGCTAATGCATTTATTGAAGCTTTTTTAAATCAGAACTTAGTGTTAGATGATCTGGAGGTCATACAAGATGTCAGTTAAACCAATTTTCTTTGCACTGGATGGTAAGTCCCTAAAAGAATTTAAAGAACAATTAGATATCTTAAAGGATCATATTTATGGGGTAAAAGTTGGATTAGAACTTTTTACTTCTGAAGGCCCTTCATGTGTTGAACAACTTAAGAATGATGGGTGGGTTGTTTTCTTAGATTTAAAACTACATGACATCCCAAACACTGTAGGTGAAGCGGCCGCTTCAGTTTCAAATATTGGAGCAGACTATTTAACTTTACATATATCATCTGGGAAAGAAGCATTATCAGAAGCTGTGGATAAAAAAAGTAAAGATTTAAATCTTCTTGGAGTCAGTAGTGCTTTAACAAGTAAATCAGTTGATTCAAATACAAGCAAGATTGTTAAAGATGAGTTTCAAATAGCTAAAGACTCAAATTTAGAAGGCGTTATTTGTCCAGCATCTGAAATTGCTAATACAGCAAATTTATTTAATCTAATTGTTACACCAGGCATTAGATTAGAAAATGATTTACATGGAGATCA